>JASGDN010000037.1:0-62324 GCA_049841275.1 Thermomicrobiales bacterium | reverse complement strand
TGGTCCTTGAGCAGGTTTATGACCGCCCTGACCCTCTCGTTCACGCCTGGGTGCTAGACATCCGGAATGAAACTGATCTCGTATCGTCTTCACCCACCCTCACTCTCACGTTCTTCGATGACGCTGGCAACATCCTTGGAGAGGAGATCGCTGGGGCGCTTCTCGACTCGATGCTACCTGGCGAACTCACCCCGTTTATCGTTGAGTTCTATGGGGAGGATCCCGACACCCTTGGATGGTCAACCATAGGAGTGATGGTCCAGGGAACTTGGCCATACGACGAATACGCGACCTCGGATGGGCTCGTTATCAGCGAGACCGCCGAGAAATCCGAGGAGCGTGCTTGGAGCATCTCTGGCAAAGTAACCAACGACACCGCGACGCCCCAATCAAACGTGCGGGTAGTCGCCATTGTGCGAGACCATGGCGGGGACTTCCTCGGCTCAACGTGGGATGCAGTCATGGCGCCGATCGATCCGGGGAAATGGGCAAAATTCACCTGTGATGCCGGATTCAAGACGATCGTGCCGTACGATCCGTTCAAATTCGGGCACTCGGCTTCCGATTTTGCAGTCCAGCTCGTTGCGTCGCGCCCGGTGGTTTAGTCAGGGAGCCACTATGCCGAGCCCAGATCGAGATACGGCCGGCGACTGGGAGAAGCGCATCGAGCGGTGCCGGATGAAGGCCGGGAAGGGATGACGCTAGACCCAAGAGTGCAGCAGATTGGGCTGGGCCTGGAATGGAGGCAGGGGATGACCACGTTCGACCGATACCAGATCCGCATCACGGGTCCATCGGGTTCGGGCAAGACGTACATGGCCGACCGGCTAGCCGAACTCGGGTATCCGGCGATCGATGCCGATGTCATCGAGGGGCTGGGTCGGTTTCTGGATCGTGATGGGAACGTCCATGAGTATGACCATGATGGCGGAACGGATTGGCTGGAAACGCACTTCTGGTCGTGGGACGAGCAGGTGCTTCGCGCGTACCTCGGCTCCACGGAGCGAGTGATCATCTGCGGCGGTGCCTGGAACGACAAGACCATGGACCACCTCTTCACCCGCGTGTTCTATCTCGTGGTACCCAAGGACGAGATGCTTGCGAACTTGCTCCGTCCTGACCGATTCAACCCTTACGGCAGAACACCGGAGCAGCAGGCCTTCGCCTCGACGATGATCGACCGGTTCTACGCTGACATTCCTGAAACTTGGGTTCCTCTTCACGCTCGAGATGTGCAGGACCTGATCGCGGAGATCGAGGCGTACCTCGGTGGCCGCCTGGTCCCCTGACCTGGGGTGAGTGGTCCAGTTGGCCCGGAGGTGGTCCGAACGAAAACATACTTCGGGCCACCCTGTTTCCGCGCCGTTGCTAGGCATTCTCCCTCGTTGGACCAATTGGACCGTTTTCAGAGAGATAGATATATAAAGAGAGAATCCCAACCGTGACCGATCCCCCCCGAAAGAAGAAGAGCCACGGCGAAGGGAGCGTGTACCAGCGTGCCAGTGATGGGCGTTGGATCGGCGCGATCATGGTCGAGGGAAAGCGCAAGGCGGTTTCGGGGAAGACGCGAGTTGAGGCGAACCGGAAGCTGACACGCGTCAAGGCGGACCTGGACCGTGGCCTCCCTATGGTCACGTCCACACCCACGGTGGCGAAGTTCCTTGATCAGTGGCTCGAAGAGATCGTCAAGCCGACGAAGGCGCCGAAGACGTACCTGAACTACGAATACATGGTTCGGGTGCATATCAAGCCATCGATCGGGAAGCACCGCCTGGAAAAGCTCACGCAGCGCCACGTTGAGCAGATGTTCGCGGAAAAGCGAGCGTCCAAGCTCTCGGACGGGACGGTGGCCGGTATTCGCCGCATTCTCCGGGCCGCGCTCAACCAGGCCATGCGCTGGGATCTCGTCGTGCGGAACGTCGTCACGCTCACCGACTCTGTGAAGATGACGCCAGAGCGTGGCAGTGCGCTGACCCCGGACCAGGTGGAGGCGATCTTCAAGGCGGTGAAGGGTGATCGGCTGGAGGCGCTGTACTGGGTCGCGTTATCGCTGGGGCTGCGGGTAAGCGAGCTGTTCGGTCTCCGATGGGCGGATGTCGATCTCGATGGTGCGGTGATCCACGTCCAGCACCAGCTTCAGCACATCAACCGGGAATGGGTGATGTCATCGCCGAAGACGGCAAGCGGAAGTCGGGTGCTTCCGATTCGTCACGCCCTCGTCGAGAAGCTGCGAGCACACAAGGATGCCCAGGACCTCGAGCAGCTGAAGGCAGGAGCACGCTGGAAGGGCAACGAATGGGGGCTGGTGTTTTGCACCCAGACCGGACTCCCGATCCATCCAGGGCAGTTCCGGAAGCAGTGGGTGGCCACCAAGGAAGCCGCGGGGCTGAGCGAAACGGTCCGTTTCCATGACCTGCGCCATACGGCCCTGTCGCTGATGGCAGACCGAGGCGCTCCCCCAGCGACGCTGAAGGCGATTGCCGGTCATTCGCATATCACCACGACTCTGCAACTCTACGTCCACACCTCGACGGCCTCGAAGGAAGAGACGACGGCGCTCCTGGAGGATATCTTTCCAACCGATTTTGGGCATATTGCTACAGAGATTGCTACAGGGCCTCCGCTGGCCCTAGCGGAGTAGCGTAGAATCCCAGTGATACCAATGGGTTACGGTACGGCGCGGAAGGGGAATGGCGAACAGTGAACCTGATTATAAGTAAGTTTGGTCGTGAAATGCCATGCGTCTCATTCGCAGGTGGATTGGTCGACGGTGCGCCGGACGGCCCCGACGATCTGGTGGGACAGAATACGCGTCCAGGCGAGGGGGGTGACAGGACTCGGGTGCTGATGAACAAATATCGTCTCTCTTGGATCGAGAAATGGAACGACGGTTCCGAATCGTCGCTATACTGCGAGCATGGATGACACAGGATTCTCCGGTCGGCCGCAGACGCTGGGGTGCATGCTCTGTGCAGGATATGGCGAGCGTCGAACAGATCGCACATCAATACCTGATGAGACCCGGCTGCACTGGTTGGCGGAAAGACGTTCCGTTTGAGCAATCCTGAACCCCGTCATCGCGTCGTGAAAGGAGCTGGCTGTCCATGACAAACGCATCGCTACGCAATATCTCCCGCCGGAATGCCGTTCGTGCTTCCATCGCTGGTGTTTCCGGTGTGGCAGCGCTCGCGGCCACTGAGGCATTGGCACAGGATTCCACGCCTGATGCGGGAGCGACACCGCGCGGATCGTTCACGGTGCCATCGAGACGTTGACGCTGGAGGCCGCGCAGGCGGTTATCGCTGCAGGACTCGCCAAGGCGGACGAAATCTGTGTGGCGATGACGATCGTCATCACCGATACCGCAGGCAACCAGAAGGCGATGGTGCGGCAGGATGGATCGCCGCTGGTGTCGCTCACGTTCGCGCCGTTGAAGGCCTATACAGCGGCGGCGCTCGGTGCTCCAACGTCGCAGGTGGCTGCGAGTGTCGGGCAGGACCTGGTGCTCGCGGCGGCCCTGATGCAACATCCGGATCTGGTGTTGATGGGCGGTGGTGTGCCGTTGATGGTTGGCTCAGTGCTGGTTGGTGGTGTCGGGTCGAGCGGCGGGACGAAGAGGTTGCGAAGGCTGCGGCAGCTGCTATCGCCGGGTAGTGGAAGTCCCCGGCGATACCCGGAGCGCGGCCCCTCGGGATGTCCCGAGGGGCCGTGTTGCGTTCAGACATCGGCCTCGACTGGGAGATCATCCGGATCAGGGAGCGTCATCGTCAGCCGGTCCGTGTTCGGGTGTTCCTCCACCAGCCGGTCGAGGGCGTCGCGGTGCCCCATCGTCGGGTCCCAGGGCAGGGGAATGCGCTTGTACTGCTGATATCGCAGGCGGGACCGCACCGCTGGCGTATCCGCGAGAAAGTCGTTGACATCCTTGATCTGCGTGCGGTGTTCGACGATCGCCTTTCGGGCAACGTCGAGGTGGTCGATGGTGTCCGCCCAATGGGTGATTTCGGCAGAAGGCGTACCGAGGTTGGCGAATTCCTCCTCGCTCATCGCTTCGAAAAGACCGCCCGCGCGTTCGCGGAATTGCGCCATCACCTCGCGCGGAATCGCTGTGTGGTAGAGCGACATCACCTGCCACGGCTCGCCGAGTCCTGGCGTCTCATCTCGTGCGGCACGCTCCACTGCTTCCGTTGCGAGCTCGCTGATACGGACATGATCGGGATGGCCATATCCGCCATCAGGCCCGAACGTGATGACCGTCTCCGGTTTCAGGTCGCGAATCTGGAACACGACGTGGGCAAGCGCCTCCTCGAAGGGCGCCTGGAAGAGTGAGCGCGGATCGTCATTCTCCGGCGTTCCGGCCATACCGGAATCGCGGTAGGGCAGCAGTCGCAGCGTGGTGAGTTGCACGGCGTCCATCGCGCGGCGGAGTTCACGCTCGCGGACCGCGCCGAGGATCTCCGGGGTGCCGCGCGAGGGGTCGTTGATCTCGCCAACTTCGCCGCGTGTGGCGCAGACGAGTCCGGTGGTCAGGCCGGCGTCGTGCGCCCAGGCGAGCGTCCCCGCACCGCCGAACGACTCGTCGTCGGGGTGGGCCAGGATCCAGAGAATATTCATCGAGAAGCCTCTCCATCGTGATGCGACGTGCGAAACGGAACCTTGGGCGGCATCATGCCATCCTCCGGCGGTACGTGCTACCGGCTTTCCGGGGAGGTGTGCTGGCCGGGGTGGTTGAACGGCGCGAGCGCGCGTTCCAGGGCGAGGTGTCTCGTTCGTCCGGCGATGTACGCGTCGCGCGTCGTGTTGTCCGGATCGTACGTGCGGATGATCTCGTCGTGTGTCGAACGTCGCGACGGCCGGGCGCCGATGGTCTCCAGCGCGCAGATGGCCGCACCGCAGGCGGATGCTTCGGCCTCCGCGTCGAGGGCGTCGATCCGGTGCCCGAGCACATCCGCGAGGATCTGCAGCCATAGCGGCGATGCGAGGACCGCTGCTCCGTTTGCGTGGATCTCATGGTCCGGCGTCACGACGGCGCGGAGGTCGTCGTAGATGGCGGTAAACCGGTAGGCGGACGCTTCCAGCGTCGCGCGGAAGACCTCCCCCGGCGTTGTGGCGAGCCTCAGGCCGGTGATCGTGCCCGTTGCGGTGTCGTCCCAGCTGGGCGAACGCTCTCCGGCAAGGAACGGCAGGACGGTGAGGCCGTGGCTATCCGGTTGCATGCGTTCGGCCTCCGACGTGAGGCGATCGAAATTCCCGCCGGCGAAGTGGCCCGCGACCCAGCCCGTGACGTTGCCGCCGTTGCTCAGCGCGCCGCCGAGGACGCGATGATTGCGGTCGAGCCGGTAGATCCACAACTGTCCCGGAGGCGTTCCCTGGGCCATCAGCGCCTCGTCGGGGACGACGGTGCGCATCGCGCCGGAGGTGCCAACCGTGAGCGCGATGCGGTCGGCGCCGACGCAGCCGGCGCCGACATTCGCGGCGGCGCCATCGCCGATCGCCGCGAACCGGGGAATAGTTGCCAGGGCAGGCCATCGGTTCGCGTATTCCGGGAGCAGCGGCGGCAATGCTTCCGTGCGGTCGACGATGGCGGGAAGCTGGTCGTGGCGTATACCGACCGCATCGAGCATCGGAGCGTACCAGTCGACATCATCAAGCCCGAGAAGGCCCGTGCCGGATGCCATCGAGACAGAGGTGCTCAGGTGTCCCGTCAGGCGAAGCTCGATGTAATCGGGCAACGAAACCCACCGGGCCGTGCGGGCGAACGTCTCTGGTTCGGTCTCGTCCAGCCAGCACAGTTTCGCGGGCCAATAGCTCGAATGGATGCGGCAACCGGTGGCGGCGATCGCTTCAGGTGGAGGAAAGGCCGCAGCAAGGGGAGTCACGAAGCGGCCGGATCGCTTGTCCGCCCACATCAGGACCGGTGTCGTCGGCTCGCCGCGATCGTTCAGGCCGAGCAGTCCGTGCCAGAAGCAGGACATCCCGATTGCGCCGGCTGCGTCGATGTGCCGGCCGAGCCTTCCGATGGTTCCATCGACGCAGACGACGACCAGGTCGAAAAGATGGCGGGGATCGGCTTCCGACGCGCCGAAACGATCGGCCCGAAGCGCATGACCGATCTGCGTCTCGGTGTCGGCGATCTGGCGTCCATCCGCGTCATAGGCGAGGCAGCGGACCGAGGACGATCCGATGTCGATGGCAATCGCGAGGGGATGGCGGGCGCGGTCGAGGGCAATGTCGGGCATCGAGGCCTTTCAGCGACTGGGGCGATTGGATGGATCGGGAACTACCCGAACGTCCAACTCTGCAATGACGACCCGTATGCTACGCTCAGGTCCAGGCGGTCCGCGCTGGCGGGCGTTTTCGCAGGACGTTGAACGAGGTCGTGACGTGAGTTTGGCACAGGCGGGGAAAACCGTCACCATGCTGGCGGGGGGAGTGGGAGGAGCGAAGCTCGCCCAGGGATTCGCCCGGCTTCTGCCCGATCCCCGGTTGCAGATCATCGTCAATACGGCGGACGATTTTCACCTCTACGGTCTCGCGATCAGCCCCGATATCGATACCGTGACGTATACGCTGGCCGGCATGGCGAATCCTGTCCAGGGCTGGGGCATTGCCGATGACACGCGGCACACGCTGGATGCGATCGCGCGTCTGGGCGGCGAGTCGTGGTTCCTACTTGGCGATCGGGATTTCGCCACGCACATCCTGCGCACGCAGCGGCTGCAGCGGGGCGATGCGCTGAGCCGGATCACGGGCGACTTCGCCCACGCGTTGGGGATCGGTCCCCGAATCCTGCCGATGACGGACCAGCCGGTCGCGACCGTGCTGGAGACTCCGGAGGGGTCCCTGGAGTTCCAGGACTATTTCGTGGCGCGCCGGCAGGCGGACGACGTGCTCGGTGTCCGCTTCGCGGGTATCGAGTCGGCTACGCCTGCGCCGGGTGTGCTCGACGCGTTGGTGCAGGCGGATATCGTCGTGATTGCGCCGTCGAACCCGATTGTGAGCGTCGGCCCGATCCTCGCGGTGCCTGGTGTCCGCGATGCGCTCGCCTCGGCGAACGGCGTGCGGATTGCGGTCAGCCCGATCGTCGGGGGCAAAGCGCTCAAGGGACCGGCGGACCGGATGCTGGCGACGCTCGGGCATGAGGTCTCCGCACTCGGCGTGGCGCGGATCTACGCCGGTTTGATCGATGTGCTGGCGATCGACACCGTTGATGCCGATCAGGCGCCTTCGATCGAGGCGCTTGGCATTCGGACGATCGTGACGAACACGATCATGGGTGGCCCCGAGGACCGCGAACGGCTCGCTGCGGAGGTGCTCGATCGCGTTTTGGACGGCGTGGGTATGCGATCGTGAGCCGGCTGACCGCGGTCATCCCGTTGCGCGACGGGCATCATGGCAAGTCGCGGCTCGCGCCCGGCTTCGACGAGACCCGGCGCGCGAACCTGATCGCCGCGATGGCCCGCCACGTCGTCGACATCGCGTCGGCGGCGCCGTCGGTCGGAACCGTGCTCGTCGTGACGCGGGATGTCCCGTACGTCGAGGCAGTGCTTGCCGGTTGTATGGCGACGGTCATCCAGCAACCTGACCCCGTGATCGGTCTCAATGGGGCGTTGGCGCTTGGGCGGGCGTGGGCAATGGCCGACTCCGGTTCGGGCGGCATCCTGATCCTCCACGCCGACCTGCCGCTGCTCGCCGTTCCCGATATCGAGGAAATCGTCGACCAGGCGCAGTCATCGTCGGATCTCGTGATTGCGGCGGACCGGCATCATGTCGGAACGAATGCCCTGCTCATGCGCTGGGACCGTGCCGATCCCGCCTCCTTGCGCCGGGCCGATGGCTTTCGCTTCCGGTTCGGCGAGGACAGCTTTCGCGCGCATCGCGCCGAGGCCGTCCAGTCGGGATTCGTTCCGGTGACCGTGCTCCAGCCGGGAACTGAACTCGACCTCGACACGCTCGGTGACTGGAACCTGCTGCCCTCAGAGCTTCGCCGTGCTCTGGATGCCGACCTCCCGTATCCCGGCCCGCGCATTGGTCTTGCGCCGGTCCTGTCTCACGCGCGAACGTAGGAGTTCCACACCAGTGCCCGCATTTTCACCGAATTCATTTCCCGAGGGGACGATCCAGATCCTGCCGGTCGGCGGCATTCCGGAAATCCGGCCGGGCGATAACCTCGGCGCGATTGTCGGTGACGCGATCGCGGCATCGATTGGATCGTTGCAGGAGGGTGACATCGTCACCGTGACGCAGAAGGTCGTGAGCAAGGCCGAGGGCAAGCTGATCGATCTCCGGACGATCGAACCGTCGGTCCTGGCGAGCCAGATCGCTTCGGACTGGGGCAAGGATGCGCGACAGGTCGAAGTTGTGCTGCGGGAATCGGTCCGGATCGTGCGTATGGTGCGAGGGCTGATCATTGCGCAGACGAAGCATGGGTTCATCTGCGCGAATGCCGGGGTCGATGCCTCGAACGTGGCGCCGGACATCGTTTGCCTGTTGCCGGACGACGCCGATGCTTCGGCCGAGGGAATCCGGGAGGCGCTGTCTGCCCGGTTCTTCCCCGGTGAGGCGAAGGAATCGTCGCCGGGTGTGATCGTCACCGACTCGTTCGGCCGTCCCTGGCGAAGCGGCATCGTGAACGTTGCGATCGGCATTGCCGGCATGTCTCCGCTGGCCGACTATCGTGGGCAGTACGACGCGGCCGGATATGAGCTGCGTGCAACGGTGATCGCGGTGGCCGACGAATTGGCCTCGGCAGCGGAGCTGGTGATGCACAAGCTCGCGGCGGTGCCGGTCGCCGTGATTCGTGGATTCGACGCGCAGGCGCTCGGTGAGCCGGGGACGTCATGCGATCTGGTGATGGCGGAAGAACGCAATCTCTTCAACTGACGACGGATGCCGGAGACGCGCTCCGGGACATGACGGGTCGGCGGCAAACCGGCAGCCGATCCACGACGCAGGAGGATGACATGGGAGCCATTGGATACGCGGCATCGTTCGAGCAGTTTCATCCGAACGATATGCTGGCCTGGAGCCAGCTGGCTGAGAAGAACGGATTCGGTGTCGTCACGGCGTCGGATCACTTCCATCCCTGGGTACCTTCGCAGGGGCAGTCGGCGTTCGTCTGGGCGTGGCTGGGCGCGCTCGGTGCGACCACGAACCTCCGGTTCGGCACGGGCGTGACACCGCCAGGGTGGCGCTACCACCCGGCCGTGCTGGCGCAGGCCGCCGCGACGCTGGAGGCCATGTATCCGGGACGGTTCTACCTCGGGCTTGGTGCGGGTGAGGCGCTGAATGAGCATATCGTCGGTGAGTATTGGCCGGAGGCGCCGACCCGGCTGGAGCGGCTGGTCGAGGCGATCGAGATCATCGAGAAGCTCTTCACCGGCAAGGTGGTGAAACACCAGGGCAAGCATTTCACGGTGGAGAGCGCGAAGCTCTACACGTTGCCGGATGCGCCTCCGCCCATCTACGTCGCGACGTCCGGGCCGATCATGGCGCAGCGGACCGGTAAGCTGACCGACGGCATCATCACCGTGGGCGCGGCGGACGAGAAGGTCAAGATGTTGATCGAGCGCTTCGAGAAGGGCGCGCGGGAGGCTGGCAAGGACCCGTCGCAGATGGCGCGCATTCTCCAGGTCAAGGTGAGCTACGCCGAGACCGACCAGGAGGCGATCGACTCGGCGGTGAAGGATTGGCCGAACGGCGGGATGAACTTCCCGAAGGCCGATATCCGCAATCCGGAGGACTTCGAGGCGATGTCCAAGCTGGTGCGGCCCGAGAATTTCAAGAACCGCGTGCTCACCACGGCTGATCTGGACGCGCACATTGCCTATCTGCAGCACTTCATCGACCTCGGGTTCGCGGAAATCCACGTCCACAACGTGAACCGCAACCAGGAGGGCTTCATCGAGGCCTACGGGAAGCACGTCATCCCGAAACTGAACTGGCCTTCGTAACCCACGATTGCACGAATGAAGAGCCGCCGTCCGATCTGATCGGACGGCGGCTCCTGCGTGTCAATGGGCACAGGGACGGCTTGCCAAGCATTATGGGTTCGACAATAGGCTGTAGCGGCTGCAAATGCCGATGGCTGGTCTTGGACCCCGCTCTATGCGGCGGGCGATGCGATCGGGCTGGATTCAGGCGAGGCCGCCGGGCTGGCCGGGCCGAGTGCTGGCCCGGTATAGGGGATGCTCAGGATCTCCTCGCCGAGTTTCACGGCCTGCTCCTCCGTCATCGGGGACATCACCACGGCACGGACGATGCCGTTGCGGTCGATGAAGACGTGGGTCGGCTGGTTGTTCACCTGCCAGGACTTCGTGTCCTTGGCGATCTGCCGGATATCGTCCGGTGCAGAGTCGATGTCCACATTACCAAGGAGCATGGCAGGATCCCAGAAGATCGGGAAGGTTGCACCTGCCGCATTCGCATAGGCGACGGACTGGCTGATGTCTTCCTTCTGGCTGATCCCGAGCATGATGAGTCCTTGCGGCTGCAACTCCTTGTAGGCCGCCTCGATCGCGGGCATCTCCGCCTGGCAGGGTTCGCACCACGAGCCCCAGAAATTGATCCACACCGGCTGTCCGCGAAGGGCGGACAGCAGGACGTATTGGCCATCGGCGCTTTGTGTGAAGAGGTCAGGCGCCTGTTCGCCGACCTTTGGCAACAGCCGCGCATTCACGCCACCGTCACCGATCTGGTTCCAGCCGGCCTTCTGCCCGATGGCGAAGGTTGCGCCCACGATGCCCAGCACGAGCACGGCGACCACCGCGTAGTAGCGCCAGGAGAGGGCGCTCGTCTTCGCGGATGGGGAAGGCGCCTGCGCGTCTTCCGATGCCTGCGCTTGCGTCGTCCGCTGGTCGTCCGATGGCGTGGGTATGAGGGGTGAGGAGGTCATGCGTGAGGCGAGTCCATTTCGGGCAAGGCACGTTTTCGATGCCGCGTCAGTCCGTAGTGGCGTATGCTGTCGGCGTCATCGATCATGGGTAACTTCCCTGTGGGAAACGCCGGCCTGACATGCTGCGCCAGGCCAGCCGGTATGCCACAAGGCACGGCGAGTGTGTAGCAGCTACACGCCGCCGTAGGCGTGTAGCCCGCCGAAGAAGTAGTTTCCATAATAGGTGAAGATCAGTGCGGCGAACCCGAAGAGCAGGATGTACGCACTGCGGCGTCCGCGCCACCCACGCAAGGTACGTGTATGGAGATAGACCGCGTAGACGAGCCACGAGAAGAGGGCAGCGGTTTCCTTCGGATCCCACGACCAGTAGGAACCCCAGGCCTGATGCGCCCAGACGGAACCGAGGATCAGCATCAGCGAGAGGAACGGGAACCCGACGGTGACGGCGCGGAAGGCGATGTCGTCCAGCATGTCGGAGCTGGGAAGCCAGCGCGGACTCCAGCGCTCGGCGATCAGGTACAGCACCGCTGCCCCGAAGGAGACCGAGAGCACGGAGTAGGCGAGGTTCGCGCTGCCGACGTGGAAAGCCATGATCGGGCCGGCCTGCAACGCCGGGACGACCGGGTTGATTTCCCGCATATCAGTCGGTAGCGACCACACATAGAGCGTCATCAGTGCCGCGACCGTCATCACGATCGCGCCGAGCTGGCGGACGCCATAGATGCGCTCGAAGATCAGGTAGGCGCTCGTCGTGAAGAAGATGAAGACGAGCGAGTACTCGTACATGTTCGAGAGCACGATATGGGAGGCGGCGATGGCGCGGGTCAGGATCGCACATCCGGCGAAGAACGCGCCGAAGATGCCCATCATCGTGCCGATGCGGCCAAGTCCCTGGATCGACGGGCCGAATTCGGCGCTCATGCCCGTGACGGTCGATCCCGTGGACGTGACCATCGTCTGCTTCTGCACGCGGATGCGGCTGATGGCATAGCCGATATAGGCGAGGGCCGAGACCCAGATCGCCATCGATGACGCGGCGAAGAGATAGAACGAAAACCTGACGAGACCTTCCATAATTGTGCGACCCTCTTCCCTGCCATCGGACGAGCCGTTGTATGCCGACCGCCCGAACCCCATGGCCCCTTCGCATCGTGTCACGATCGCCGGCGACCCGTGCCAACGATCTCACGCCATCCGCCTATCTTACGACGTGGCGCCCGCTGCCGGTTTGTAGGCATCCCACTCGGGACCGGATTTCGGCAGTTTCACCTCGTCTGGCGTCCCGAGCGTTCGTTGGGCATCCTGGATCAGGCGCAGGAAGTCCCGCTTCCCGCTCCAGTCCCGTTTGGCCAGTGGCGCAAGCTGGACGGATGCCGATTCTCCCGCCATCGTCACCAGCGCGCGTACGCGGCGATGCGGAAGATAGAACGTCGCCATCAATCCGCCAATCAGGAGCACGACCGCGATGATGAAGATCGGTACCCCCGGATTGTAGGCGACCTGCATGACGGAGAAGCGGCTCGTGCCGGTCCATGTGATGGTGTACTGACCGATCTGAGCCGGTTTGCCCAGTTCGATCTTCTGTCCGGGCAGGTTCACGATCTGTCCGGAGCCGGCATTGGTCAGGCCCAGCTGGATCCAGAGCTGGTCGCTGCTCAGGTTGAGGGTGTCGAGATCCGGCCGGTTTGCCTGATTGGTGTCCTGGGCAACGAAGACGAGCTGCCCAGCGATCTGCGACAGGTTGATGAAGCCGGCAGGCGCATCCGGATTCCCGGTCAGCCTGAAGGTCCCAAGCGGCTCGGAGCCGTCGTAGACGACGTTGCCACTGCCGTCCGTGATGCGGAACGACTTTGCGAATCCAAGGCTCGACTGGTAGACGGTGGCGCTGCCATACGTCATCGGATGGCCGACGCGGATGTCGCCCGACTTCACCTCCTTGCCGTCCTCGAACATCGTGATGTCGCTTCGATAGCTTGCGGCGACGCCCGATGCGGTGTAGTCGTCCGAGAAGTGGTCGAGGCGGATGCTGAGGCCGGTGTTGTGGCCAACCGGGCGAGTCTCGTCCTCGACGACGATGAACTCGGTCTCGCGGAAGCCGAAGTGGGCCGCCATGAGTCCGCCGACGAGGATCAGGATCAGGGCGAGATGGAACGGAAAGGTGCCGAGCTTCGCGAACCGGTTCTTGTCGGCGTACAGGTGGATGTCGTTGCCCACACGTTCCTGCAGAACCCGGTAGCGTTTCTTCGTGAGAACTCCGGTGACGTCCTCAGCAAGGCTGTCGGCCGTGCCGGCCCGGGAGAACGTAGCGGAGGTCTCGACGCTGCGGAGCCAGCTACGCGAGGTGGCGATACGCGGATGGCTGATCGTCTGCCAGATCGAGGGAGCTCGGTTGAGCGTGCAGACCGCGATCGCGACGGCGATCAGGGCGAGGGTCAATGCGAAGAGAAGCGAGCCGAAGACGTCCCATGCGTACCAACGGTCGACCAGGCCCTGCGTGAATGGCAGGGCATCGGCGAGCCACTGGGGCGCCTCGCTGCCACGGAGGGTGCCGAGCAGCACCAGCAACGCGAGGAACGAGATCTCCGCGATGGCGGCCCGCACGGAACAGAAGAACCGCCAGATGCGATCGATGATCTGGTCGGATATCGGACGTGACGGATTCGATTGGACAGTGGCTTGAGCCATCGGGTGGGTCCGATCCGGGAGGGGTAGGGCAGGGACGAAACAGAGCGGACGACAGACGATGAGCCGAACGCAGCGTATGGCTTACAGGTTGGGTTCCCATGGGGTCCAGGGGGCGACCCGGATGATCTCGGTGAAGAGCTGCTGATAGATTCCGAGAATCATGACGATCCCGACGCCAAGCATGACCGCGCCGCTGACGGCCGTCACCCAGTGCAGGTGCGCGTTCAGCTTGCGGATCACCTTCGGGGCCGAACCGAACGCGAGCGCAGCCAGCATGAATGGTATGCCCATTCCGAGTGCGTAGACGGCCAGCAGCGTGGTTGCGCGGCCGAAGTCACCTTGCCCCCAGGCCATCGTCATGATGGCCCCAAGGATTGGGGTCACGCATGGGGACCAGCCAGCCCCGAAGCCGACGCCGATGATGAACGACGAGAAGACCGTTCCCCGCGAACCCGGTTCGAACTGCGGACGCCAGGTGCGGTCCAGCAGCGGGACACGGATCAGCCCGATCTGGTACAGCCCCAGCACGATCAGCACGAAGCCGCCGATGCGTACCAGCCAGATCCGGTTCAGCGTGACGAACTCCAGCGTCCCGGCCATCGACCCGACCGCGCCGACCGCAACCCCCGTCGCCACGAAGACGACGGAGAAGCCGAGCACGTAGGCGGCGGCATTGCGAAGCACCGCTAGGCGCGCCGACTCGCTGCGTTCTCCGACGCTGACTCCAGCGATGTGCGCGAGGTAGACCGGCACAAGAGGCAGGATGCAAGGCGAGGAGATCGACAGGATGCCAGCAAGAAATGCAGCCAGAAAGGAAACGTTCTCAATCATTGTCGTGAACGGTACCACCGGGCGAAAAACGCCGTCAACGCACGCTTGCCTCTGGACCGGCGGAGCCCGGCACGCCTGCACGGATCGTGCGGCCTGCATGCCGATTCGACAAGGTCCCTACAATAGATGGATCGCGTGGCCGTTGAAGCCACCAGCCTCCGTTTCGTCACTCCGGAACTGCCTCATGTCCGACGTTCCGTCAGCGCCTGCACCCACCGGTAGTCGCGATCGCCGTTATCGTACCGAAGCCATCATCCTTACCCGTCTCGACTACGGCGAGACGGATCGTATTCTCACGGCCTTCACCCCACGCCACGGCAAGGTGAGCCTGATCGCCAAGGGTGCGCGGCGTCCGTCGAGCAAGTACGGTTCACAGCTCGACTACTTCGGACGCGTGAGCCTGCACCTCGCCGTTGGTCGCGACCTCGATGTGGTGACCTCGGCAGAACTCCTGGATAGCCACGAACGGTTGCGCCTGGACCTCGATGCGTTCGCCTGCGCCTCATATTACGCCGAACTGGTGCGGCATCTCACCCATGACCGTGAGGAGAACTGGCGCGTCTACGACCTGTTGCGGAAGTCGCTGGCGCTGCTCGACCAGGAGGTCGATTCCTGGGCGGTGACACGCCACTTCGAGCTGGCGTTGCTGAGCGCGCTGGGGTACCAGCCGGAGGTCTTCTCCTGCGTCGAGTGCCGGGAACCGCTGGAGGCCACGACCAATATGTTCTCCGCGCGGCTTGGCGGCATGCTCTGTCCCGCGTGTGCGAACCTCGATCGTGGTGCGGAGGCAATGTCGGTCAACGCCCAGAAGTACCTTCGCCAGCTCGTGCGTAACGGCCTTGCGGCGGTCGTCCGCCTGCAGCCGGCCGAGCACGAGCGGCTGGAGATCGAGCGTGCGATCGCCGCCTATCTCCGGCATGTCGCCGAACGGGATTTCTCCAGCCTGCGAATGCGCTCGGTCCTCACCGCGCCCTCGCCAAGTCGTTAGCCTCGATCGTCTGGCCCCAGCAGGTCGGGACGCCAGCGTGCGGTGCGTTCGCGCGCGCGTTCTTCCCGCCATGTCGCGATCCTGGCATGATGCCCGCTGAGGAGGATCTCCGGCACGTCGAGCCCGCGATACGAAGCAGGACGCGTATAGTGAGGGTATTCCACGAGGGCCGGGCGACTGGCGGCATGCGATTCGTCGGCGATGCTGGCGGCGTCGATCACGTCGGGGACGAGCCGGGCCACGGTGTCGACGATCACCATCGCCGGAAGCTCGCCGCCCGTCAGCACGTAGTCGCCGATGGCGAGCTCGTCTGCATCCAGAAGCGTCGAGACGCGTTCGTCGATGCCTTCGTAGTGGCCGCAGACGATTGCGATGCGTCCGGAGGCAGCCAGGTCGGCGGCAATGGCCTGGGTGAACGGGCGTCCCCCGGCCGAGGTGATCGCGATGTGGGTTCGCTCCAGGTCGTCCCCGAGCACGGCTTCGACGGCCTCGACGATCGGGGGCGCTTTCATCACCATGCCGGCCCCGCCGCCATATGGGGTGTCGTCGGCAGTCCGGTGCCTGTCGTGAGTCCAGTCGCGGATATCGTGGACCTCGATCTGGATGAGACCGCGTTCCTGGGCGCGTTTCAGGATGCTTTCGGTGAACGGCCCAACGAACATCTGCGGGAAGAGCGTGAAGATGTCGATGCGAAGCCTGGGAGCGTCCTGCGTTTCCTCGGGCATGATGGCATCGTCGGTCATCGCGCGATCTCGACCGCCGGGAACGATGGATCCAGGACGAAGCGAGCGATCCTGTCGCCAGCGCCGACGAACGAGTCGATCGTGAGGTCGGGCGGGAGCAAGTCGCGTTCGTCGCGGTACCGGTCGGCCGACGGTGAGGCGACCAGAACCGTCCGCATACCGGCCTCCTTGGCAGTGGTCGCGTCCCAGCGTGGCGAATCGCCGATGTGGACAGCGGTGCCGGCGTTGGCCTCCGCGAGGTCGAGCGCGTGGTGATAGATGGCCGGGCTCGACTTGTAGATCCCGGCAGAGGCCGACGTCACGACGAACGAGAAGAGGGAAGCGATGCCGAAGGCCTCCAGCGTCCAGTCGAGGAATGGAGGATAGACAGCGCTGCTGACGACGCCGAGGGTGCAGCCCTGGTCGTGGAGGGTGCGAACGACTTCGAGGGATCCGGGTACCGGCGTGACATCCGTCGCGGCGGCGTGCATAAGGACGTCGATGCTGCGGCCGGCTTCCAGGGGATCGGCCTCGACCCCCAGTGCGGTGAACGCGGCCATCACCGACGCCAGCGCATCCTTCTCGCGTCCCGTCGCGATGACGTTTCGCCGGACTTCCCGGTAGGCGTGGATCAGCGTCTCCTCCGGTATCCGGCGGTCCCGCGGGGTGCCGTCGGGGAGCAGGGCTGTGTAGACCTCGCTGGCAAGTTGGGCGATTTCCAGGTGAAACCAGCGATCACAGGACGCGATGGTATTGTGGAAGTCGATCGTGACCAGGGGCACCGGGAGTCTTTCCACTGTGGACGAAGCGGGTTCCGCCGACCTGGCGCGCTACGGAAATCCTACGCTACCGACACGGCACGAGTCTCGGTTCCCGGTCCGTTGAGCGAAACCGGAGACCAGGTGGACGGTTCTTCGTCGGTGTCTGGCTTGAAAGCGCGAGCGAATGCGGCGACGACCACCGGATCGAACTGCGTGCCACTGTTGGCGAGGATTTCCTCGTAGGCGATTTCGTGAGGAAGGGCACGGCGATACGGACGGTTCGCTGTCATGGCTTCGTACGTGTCGGCGACCGAGATGATGCGCGATCCCAGCGGAATGCTTTCGCCAGAGAGTCCGTCCGGATATCCCTTGCCATCCCAGCGCTCGTGGTGGTGCCGGATGATCATGGCGATGCGGTCCGACTGCGAGAGGCGCGCGATGATGTCCGCTCCGACGACGGCGTGCGATCGCATCTCGACCCATTCGTCCTCGTCCAGCCTGCCAGCCTTGAAGAGGATGGCGTCACGAACCGCGACCTTGCCAAGATCGTGAACGCGGGACGCCCATTGGATGGTCTCGGTGAGCTGGGCGGGCACCTCTGGCATCTCCTCGAGGATGCGTGAGGCGTAGACCGAAACCTGCCGGGAATGATCGGCAGTTGAACGATCGCGTTCTTCCAGCGTATCGACCAACGTTTCGAGCGTCGTTCGAATACTTCGCCGTGCTTCGTTCAGCGCGCGATATGCCAACTGCGGCGCCATGAGCGGGAAGCCGACCAGCAACACTGCGGCGACGTTCTTCTGGGCGAGGACCGCCACCATGCCGCCGATGGCTGGCAGCCCGATCGTCTCGATAGCCGTTGCGCGCAGGTTCTGGCTCCAGAGTTCGAAGAATGGCATGCCGATCACCGGGCCGACGATCAGGGCGAGCATCGCCGTGCTGAAGAGGACGAACGCCACCGATGCGGCGATTGCGGCGAGGATGTCGGGGACCGAATCGAGCGGGGAGCTGCCCGGTGCAACGAGGCGCCAGAAGATCGAGGAAGCAAGCCAGGTGGAGACTGTGTAGATACCGATGTTCGTGATCGACTTGATTGGCTGGCGGCGAGCAATTGTGGAGTCGATGAGGTGAGCCAGCAGGACGACGAGCGCGGCATCGGGCGGCTGAAAGTGGAAGGCAGCCGCTATGGCGATGGTCGCGCCGACGGAGAGGGAGAAGAGTTTTGATCCGATGGAGATCTTGACATCGAAATGCTCCACGAGGACGAGGAGCAGCACAAGTGCCGCCGCGATCAACCAATCGTCGACGGACTCGACAGAGAGATGCCGGAGGCTATCGACAACGACAGCCAGAAGCATCGCGCTCAGGATGGAGACCCAGATACGGGTTTTCACAATACAGCCATGGAAGGAGTGATCCAGCGGATGAAGACATCGGACCCATTCCGAATGTCGCTCGGTGGGTGCATCCTCCCCGGACTTTTACCACAGGCATGGCGTCATCACAAGAGCCATCCTGGGAGTTCTGTAAACATAATTTGTGTGAGTACCTGATGTGGATGGCGGATCGGGGTATCGACATCGATCGCTCGAGGGCGGATTGTGATTTTTGATAATGGGGTTCTGCCAGATAGCCCCGTAGGGGCTAGTTGACCAATTCGATTCGCAAAAAAGACGTATATTCTGCGAGTATATCCCTGTGGCCGGTCACCAGGCTGCAGGAAAGACAATTCAATGCGCTATGAAGCCGAAATTACCTGTATGCAATTCTGGAGCTTGACGATATATGTCGAACGAAGAATGTGTGCGGGCAGTGCTAACTAGATCCACTTGAGGCCGTTCATCGGGGCATTCCTTTCTGGGTGTCGGGCGATCGTTCGGACGTTGACTTGAGCTAGATCCACTTGAGACCGTTCATCCGGACGTTCCTTTCGAGGTGGGGAGCAATGGTTCGGGCGTTGACTTCGACTAGATCCACTTGAGGCCGTTCATCGGGCGACTTCCTTTCTGGGTGTTGGGCGACAGGTCGGTTCCGGCTGGAACTAGATCCACTTGAGACCGTTCATTTGAGTGTCCTTCCTGGATTTGGGGGGCGAGGTCGTTGCGCTGGCTTGAGCTAAATCCACTTGAGACCGTTCATTCGGGCGTTCCTTTCAGGGGTCGTGCGAGCGGGCCGGGTGCCGGAGGCTAGATCCACTTGAGGCCGTTCATGGTGCTTGCTCCTGGTTCATCGAGTGCTTGCTGGAAGGCGTAGGCTGAAAGTCATGTGACTGTTAGGGTGAGTGTCTGTATCTTCTGGCTTATTCTGTCGATAGTACTGCGAATCGACAGATTTACCTTACTTAGGATTGTAGGTGATCCGGAAACGTTTGTCAATATGAGTATGGAGGCAATTCTGTGAGTGTCTTGTGAGCCTTGATTCCAGGCGCGATAGCGGGCTGGCCCAACCTTGCGCGGCGATCGTCTCGGGTGTTCTGTCCTGCCTGGCCGGGCGTGTGGCGTGCGGCGAGCCTCCGTCTCGGCTATCGTGAATGGAGGATGGTTGCGGACTGGCGCCCGGCGGGGCGCTATGGAGAACGGCATCATGCTACACGCATGTCTGATCGATGTCGCGGTTGCAAAAACGGAGAAGTACGCCAGCCGCGAGAGTGGTGATACGGTCGAACTCATCGAGCGGCCAGCGGGTGGGATCACGGTCGTCATGCTGGATGGACAGGGGAGCGGTCGTGCCGCGAAGACACTTTCGCTGCTCCTGTCCAGCAAGGCGGTGGCCCTGGTGAAGGAGGGCGTTCGCGATGGCGTCGTCGCGCGGGCGACGCACGACTTCCTGTTCGCCTTCCGGCACGGCCAGGTTTCCGCCACGCTCGATCTGCTCTCGATCGAGACGCGGTCGGCGTCGATCGTCATCACGCGGAATGCAGAGTCGCCCCTGCTGGTCTGTGACGATCAGGGGCCTCGGGTTGTCGAGACGGCGTCGGGGCCGATCGGGCGCTACCGGTGGACGAAACCCGCCATCGTGCAGCTGCCGATGCGGGTCGGGACGCAACTGGCGATGTTCACGGACGGCATTCCCCATGCCGGCCGGAAGCGTGGTCTCGATCCGCTGGATTTCGACGCCCTGGCGGGAGAGCTTCTGGGACGGGGTCTTGGCGCGCAGGAGATCGCCGATGCCATCCTGGCACGCGCGGTCCAGAAGGATGCTGGTCTCCCCGGTGACGACATGGCGGTGGTGGCGCTCAGCCTGGCGCCCGATGCTGCCGGATCGGGACCGGCGATCCGGCGGATGCAGGTGGCGATTCCCATGACGTGAGCGTGATGTCTGGCCGGACGTGACGGCGAGAGGGGGAGGGCCGACGTATGCCTGTACGCACTGGACGAGACCCGGTAGTCGTGATTGTGGGACCGTGCGCATCCGGCAAGTCGACGCTTGCCGTCGCGCTGCGCCGGTTCGGCATCGATGCCCGTATCGTGGCGCAGGAGCATAGCATCGTGGCGGATCTCTGGCGCCGCCAGCAACCCGATGTGCTGATCGGCCTTGATGTCGATCTGGAAACGCTTCGTGCCCGCCGCTCGCCCACCTGGCCCGCTTCCGTCTATGCAAGCCAGCGCGAGCGTCTGGCTCCGGCCTTTGCGGCGGCGGGACTCGTTGTGGACACCTCGCCGCTCGATGCCGATCAGGTTGTGGCCGTGGTGGTTGCCTGGCTGCGCGAGCGGGGACTGGTGGCGCCGGATGGCGGGATTGCGGGCTAACTGGGCATCAGTTCAGGGTGAACCGGTGTCCAGAGTGATCGAGCGGCACGCCCGGCGTTCCGAATGTAGCAAGCAGCCTGCGTTCCCTCCGGATGAGCCGGGCGATCGCCGCGAACCGTTCCTGCGCTCCCGGCATTTCGAGGAGTTGCTGCCGCTCCCAGGTATGGAGCGGCAGGCGTGCCGCGAGGTCCCAGGACGCCGTGGCGGGATCGTGGCCGATGTGGATGCCTCGGAAAGGGTGTCCGGTGACTGCGGTCACGGCCTGGACATAGCGGCTGAAGTCGTCCGTCGCCGATCGCATGGCGGAGACGAGCCGGTCCATATCTCCGATTGGTTCGTCCTGCCACTCCACCGACGCGAGCGCATATCCCATGTCCCAGTTCACCATGCGGATCGCAAACCGGCGGGTTCCCTTCACGACGATGTCGGATTGTCCGCCTGGCAAGCGTCGTCGCGAGAGAATACGGGTGGCTGTGCCGACGCCGTGCAGACTGTCGGGACCGAAGGCATCGGTATCGCGGCCCGTGCGGAGCAGCACGATGCCGAATGCCGGGTCGGCCTGATGCCGGTCTTCCAGCAGTCGGCGATACCGCTCTTCGAAGATCCGGAGCGGGACCGGCATTCCGGGGAACGCGACGGTGCCAAGGGGTATGAGTGGCAGCAGGTCGGACACGAAACGTGATTCCTCGCGCGAAACCGGGCGAATCGATAGTCTATGGTACGTCGTGCGTCCAACGTGTGGCGTGCATCGCAGCATGCCGGAGGGAGCCAGGGAATGAAGATCACACGACGGGCATTCCCGGTGGGACTCGCTGGGATTGCCGGTGCAGCGTTAGGGTGCCGGGATGCGCTGCCGGCGCGCGCGCAGACGCCGGTATCCGCGGGGAACGAGGGGCTGCATCTCACACTGGCCGGTCCATCCTTCGCGACGCCTGTCCTGGACCCGGCGCTGGTTCGTGACAACGCGACCATGACGATCGTGCGCCAGCTCTTTCGCGGACTCCTTGCGTTCGATGGCAACCTGGAGTTACAGTCGGCCCTCGCGGCCTCGGTGACGGCTGACGCCGAGGGGCGGGTGTACGATGTACTCCTGCGTGATGGGATCACCTTCCACGATGGCCGCCCGATCGTGGCCGAGGATGTCGCATCGTCGTTCTTGCGCGCACTTGACCCGGTGACAGCGGACGGTGATGCGTCCGCGCTGGCTGCTGCCGGACAGCTTGCCGGAATCGACGGTGCGGCGGATGTGCTGGCAGGGCGAGCGCAACGGCTTTCCGGGGTAGAGGTTCGGGATGCGACGCGGCTCACGATCGCATTGACAGAGCCCGATGCAGCGTTCCCGGAGAAGCTCGCCAGCGTGGCGGCGTCGATCGTCGACACCACAGTGGGGCAGTCCATCGCTGCAAACGGGACGGGTCCATTCCGGCTGGACTTGTCAACTTTCGACGAAAAGTTGACAATGGCCCACATTGATTCCCCGTACAATGGTCATGGTACTGTCTCTACGCTGTCATTTCTGACGGGGGCAGCCGCTGCGATGCCGGGGAATCTTCTCCAAGCCGGCACGATCGATATCGCGACTGGGCTTTCCGCCGATGAAGCCGCGCTGCTGGCCGACCCGGCGAGTGGCGTTTCGATCCAGACGGTTGCGGCGCCGGAGTTCTCGTTGCTCTTCCTCGCTTTGAGCCCGACGATGGCGCCGCTCGACGATCCTCACATACGGCGGGCGCTTCAGACCGGGTTTCCGTGGACACGCCTGGCCGAGGCGGCCGGAGCGAGTGTCCGTCCGGCGCGGGGTATCGTCGCGCCGGGTATGCTCGATCGAGATTGGGGTGCATCGATCCCGTCATATGACCTTGCGCGGGCGCGGAGTGAGATCGCACAGTCGCGATACGGCGAGGCGGCGCGCGTGCCGCCGATTGCGATCTACACGGGGCAAACGTCCCTCTCCGATCCCTTGCGCAACGTCGGGGTGGCATTGCAGGAGTATCTTGGGGAACCCCTCGGGCTGCAAATCGAGCCGGTATCGGTCGCGTGGGGCGATTTTCTGGCCGGATTGCCAGCCGGACGATTTTCGACCTATTCGCTGACCTGGGTGGCGGACTATCCCGATCCGTCGGCCTTCTTGCGCGTGCTCTTCGGATCGGACAGTCCGGACAACTATCTTGGATATCGGTCGGACGCCTTCGACGCGCTGATTTCGGAGGCGCTGTCGATCACCGACAAGACGTCCCGCGCGGACCTGTACGCCAGGGCACAGCAGATGCTGATCGACGACGCGGTGGTGATTCCGATCTCCTTCGATATTGGCTACACTGCCTTTCGCACAGGCATCCAGGGGGTGCCGGTCTCGCCGATCGGATTGGTCGGTCTGGAATCGATCTACGGAACGTGAACGGCGTGCGGGAAGCAATGCGACTGGACAGGTGGCGGTCTCGGGTGGACGAAGATGGTCGCGATGCGATCTGTCCACTCGCACCCTCGGATGTGGAACGGCTGCGTCTCGATGGGACGCGCGGGCTTGAGCCGGAAGATGTGCTCGCCTTGGTGGTTCAGGCACCGGGGCTTTCATTCTGGCATCCACCGACCGGCGAGTTCATCCTCGTCACGCCGTGGCGTCATCGCCCCGAGCTGCCAAGCATCCATACGCTGGTCGGATTTCGCCACGAGACCGCGCTGATTGCGGCCGCGACGGATGCCGCATGGCGGGCGAATGCCGCTGCCCTGGTGTATGTCGATACGTACGAAGTACGGCGGCCCGCGTTCTACGTGACCAACGGATTCGAGCGCATCGAGGACATCCTGACGTTCGAGCTATCGCGCCCGGCGGCACACGCAGATGACGATGTAGCAGGCCGACAGCAGTTCATGCCGGTTTCCGCGCACGATCCGGAATGGCTGGAGGCCGCGCTCGCGCTCGACCACGCGACGTTCCCATGGCTCTGGTGGAATTCGCGCGAGGAGTTTCGCTCCTATCTCCAGTATCCCGGGGTTGAGGTCTGGGTTGGGGTGGCGAACGAGGATGTCGTCTCCTACGTCGGGTTTACCGACTATTACGGCTGGGGACACCTCGATCGCATCGCGACGCACCCCCATGTGCAGGGGAGGGGCTACGGGCGGGAGGCTGCCCAGTTCGCGATCCGGCGCATGGTGGCGCACGGGGCACGGCGGGTTGCGCTGAGCACCCAAGGGGACAACCAGCAGTCGCAGCGGCTCTACGCGCGGCTGGGGTTCCACCGCACGCCGTCCCACGACTACCGGGTCTATGCGATCGTTTTCGATCGCGCCCGGCTTGGCATCTAGTTCCTGATTCGATTCATTCGCCCGGCGGCGCGTTCGCTGGCGCGGCAAGGAGAGCCGGCAGGTTTATGGGAAGCAGCTTCGGGAAGATCTTCAAGCTCACGACCTGGGGGGAATCCCACGGTCCGGCGCTCGGCGTCGTGATCGAGGGATGCCCGGCCGGTCTGCCGCTCGACGTGGCGGAGATCCAGAAGGAACTCGACCGGCGGCGGGTCGGCCAGAGCAAGGTGACGACGCCACGCGGCGAGCGCGACCGGGCGGAACTGCTTTCCGGTGTCTACGAGGGCGTCACGACCGGCACGCCGATCTCCCTCATCACCTACAATGCCGACGCCGATTCGTCCAAGTACGACAATCTCCGAACCGTCTTCCGGCCCGGTCATGCCGACTACACCTATTGGCGCAAGTACGGTCATCGCGATCACCGTGGCGGCGGACGTTCCTCGGCGCGGGAGACGTGGGGGCGCGTGGCAGCCGGCGCGATTGCGAAGAAGATCCTGGCGACCGCAGGCGTCGAGGTGTATGCATTTGCACGAGAGATCGGCGGCATCGTTGGTGAGACGGTCGATCGCGATGCGATCGAGCAGAACATCGTGCGCGCGGCCGATCCGGTGGCGGCCGAGGCGATGATTGCGGCGATCCTCGAAGCGAAGGATGGGAAGGACAGCCTTGGCGGTGTGGTCGAGATCCGTGCGACCGGTGTGCCCGCCGGACTCGGTGAACCCACCTTCGACAAGCTCGACGCCATGATCGGCCAGGCGATGCTCTCGGTCCCGGCGACCAAGGGCGTGGAGATCGGCAAGGGGTTTGCGCTGGCCCGCGAACGGGGATCGGCGTCGAATGATGCCTTCCATGTCGATGAGCGTGGCCGGGTCTACACCCGTGACAACAACGCGGGCGGGACGCTCGGCGGCATCTCCACCGGCGAGGACATCGTTGTGCGTGTCGTCGTGAAGCCCACATCTTCCATCGAGCAGGAGCAGGACACGATCGATACGGACCTCAATCCGCAGAAGATCACGGTCTATGGCCGGCACGATCCCTCCGTGGTGCCCCGCGCGGTGCCGGTGCTGGAAGCGATGCTCGCCTTGGTGCTGGCCGATCTCTACCTGCAGAATCGTTCCGCGCGGATCGCTTGGCCGGAGTGATCGACCGGTTCCCCCGTCAACCCAACCATCCGAGCAGTCTTTCTGGCGCATGCGTCCCATGTCACTGGCGCCGGAGCGGGAGGATGGTCTGGGTCGGGAACGCTGGTTCACAATTCCATCTCAGGCCGCATGACCGGGCAGCATGCGGAGGATCTCGCGAACGACGATCTCCGGGTCCGTGAACATCACGTAGTGGCCGGAGTTGGGCGCCTCCACGAACCGGCCCCGCGCAACCGCGGAGGCGGTCGCGCGATGGGCGCGGTTGATCGCCTCGCGTTGTGCCCGGTCCATGAATCCGGCCTTGGTGCCGCTGATGACCGCGACCTCGATACCTTCCAACCGTTGTGGCTGATCGTGGAGGTCTCGCATGGCGGGAAGGAATTCCCGCATTTCGGCGGTCATCATTCGGACACCTCGGATACCGAAGTTCTCCTGCCGGAAGTCCGCGTAGACGGCCGCCGGTTGCTCGCGGCCCAGGCGAGCCGCGAGCTGGTAGAGACCGGTGCGCGCCAGTGCTGTCATGATTGGGCCGGTCATGGCGACGCGCCGTTCCCCTGCTGGCGAGAAGTACTCGCCCGCTCGCTCGTCGCTCTGATCGACCAGCACCAGACCCCGGATCGGGAACTCGCCGGTGGCCGCGACTGTGCGGACGATGGGGCCACCCCAGCTCGCTCCGACCAGGATGAAGGGACCCTGCAGGGTCCGCAGGAGTTGCCGGAGGTCGTCGCAGATTCGCGCCAGCGTGCGTGGTGCGGAGTCATCACTGCTGCGGCCCGATCCCGCACGGTCGTAGACGATGGTGGTCGCGTGGGCGGCGACCTCCGGTTGCACGAGTCCCCAGATCGAACCCGAGAAGCCCATGCCGGATTCGAAGATCACCGTCGGTGTGCCGGTTCCGCGAAGGCGGTAGTGCAGCATCCGCCCGTCTTCGAGCGAGAGGAACGTCGATTCGCCGGATGGATGCTGCTCGTCATGCGGGTCGCCGGTCATGCAGGGAGGCCTCTCGCGTTCTGGTGGCGGATTCGGGGGTATGGGGCGATGCAATCAGCATCGCCCCAATCAATCCATATCCGATACGATACATCAGCTTTATGCTTTCCTGCCTTGCCGTTGCCGGTGGCGCCATGTGGTGGCCGTTTCCAGTGTGAGAACGTCTGTTTGCTGGAGGTCCGTGGCGCGCGGTGTGCGCGATAATGGCAGAGGAGTTCGAGTGCCGCGGCAACGGTGCCGCGCACGTCGTTATGAGGAGGAAGGCTTCCGGTGGTGACAGCGAGCACCCGGGGTACCCTGCGTGATGAACAGGGTGTGCCCGTCTTCGGGAACTTCATCAATGGTGAATGGGTCGCGGCGGCGAGCGGCGAAACGTTCGAAAACACGAATCCGGCGCGCCCGTCCGAGGTCGTCGGACATTTCGCTGCGAGTGCGGCGGCCGATGTCCAGGCGGCAGTGGGGGCGGCAGCGGCCGCCTATCCCGGTTGGGCGGCGACATCCGGGATCGCCCGGGCGAACATCCTCTACAAGGCGTCCGAGATCCTGAACGGCCGTCTGCAGGAGGTTGCACGCGACCTCACACGGGAGGAGGGCAAGACCTTCCGCGAGGCGGTCGGCGAGACGTCCCGTGCGGTGGCGATCCTGCGGTACTTCGCCGGTGAATTGCAGCAGCCGGACGGCGAGCACTATCCGTCCGTGAATCCGAACACCCTGCTCTTCACGGTGCGCGAGCCGCTGGGTGTGGTCGGAATCATCACGCCGTGGAACTTCCCGGTCGCGATTCCGGTCTGGAAGGCGATCCCGGCGATTGCCTTCGGCAACACGGTCGTGCTGAAACCGGCGAGTTTCACCCCGCTGACCACGGTTCACATCGCCGAAGTCCTACAGGAGGCCGGTCTTCCTGCTGGCGTGTTCAACCTCGTGACCGGCAGTGCGTCGAAGGTCGGCGATCCGCTGGTAAGGGACGATCGGGTCGTGGCGATCTCGTTCACCGGTTCCGACACGGTCGGCAATGCGATCAAGAAGATCGCATCCGACCGCGGCGCGAAGGTGCAGCTGGAGCTGGGCGGCAAGAACCCGGCGATCGTGATGGCGGATGCCGATCTCGATCATGCGCTGCAGCAGGTCATCAATGGCGCGATGATGAGTACCGGCCAGAAATGCACGGCCACCAGCCGCGCCATCGTCGATCGCCGTATCGCGAACGAGCTGACCGAACGGCTGGCCAAGAAGGTCGAGTCACTCACGGTCGGCGATCCGTTGCAGGACGAGACGATCGTTGGTCCGGCCATCTCGGAAGATGCAGCCGTCACGATCCAGGGGCAGATCGATCGGGCGAAGCAGGAGGGAATCCAGCTCGTGGCTGGCGGTGCGCGGCCCAAGATCAACGGTGGCCACTTCCTCGCACCGACGCTCTTCGCCGATGTCGACAACACGTCGTTCCTGGGGCAGGACGAACTCTTTGGGCCGGTGCTCGGTGTGATCCCGGTTGACGGCCTGGACGAAGCGATTGCCGTGGCGAACAGCGTCCGCTTCGGGCTCTCCGCCTCGATCTTCACGCGGGACATCGCCACCGCGCTCACGTTCGTGCGGGGTATCCACGCGGGCATCGTTCATGTCAACTCGGAGACCGCCGGCGCGGAGCCGCATGTCCCGTTCGGCGGCTACAAGGGCTCCAGTTCCTATTCCCGCGAACAGGGAAAGGCGGCACGCGAGTTCTACACGCAACTGAAGACGGTCTATTTCGATCCGCCACCGGCGTGAGGAAAGAGAACGGAGAAAAGCGGAAAGAGTGTCTGATGCTCTGACTCGTTTTCTCCTCTCTCTTTTCTCCTTTCCTCTTTTCACGTTTCTCAGGGAGGCATCATCATGGCAGTGCAGGAACGAAACGTAACGACGGTCTGGACGGGCGACATCAAGGAGGGCAGCGGGGTGCTGACGGCAGGCACAGGCGCCTTCGCTGGACTCGGCATCGCGGCGGCGACGCGCTTCGGCGAGCCGCAGGGGTCCACCAGTCCAGAGGAATTGATCGCGGCCGCACACTCCGGATGCTACGCAATGAACCTTGCCGCAACGCTCTCCAACAACGGCACGCCGCCGGAGCGGATCGATGCGAAGTCGGTCGTTGCCGTGGACAACAAGCCGGGCGGCGGGTTCCAGGTGACGACCTCGAAGCTGACCGTGACGGCGAAGGTGCCCGGTCTTTCCGAGGAGGAGTTCCAGAAGCTTGCGAAGCAGGCGGAGGAGACCTGCCCGATCTCCAATGCCCTGCGCGGTAACCTCGAGATCACGCTGGACGCGACGCTGGAGCAGTAGCCCGGTTCCTGCTGGACAGGAAGATGGGGTAAGATCGGGATACCCTGAGGGATGCGGCGAAGTGCAAAGCCGCATCCCTCGGGGTATCTGCGTTTTCGCCATCCGGTTTGACCATCGCAGGGCGGCTGTTGCCTGCCACCGCGTATTTACGGCGTCAGGTGCGGCACCTTGGTCGTGTAGACGAGCGTCATCATGCCGGTGAGGATGAGATAGCCCCAGAACCAGCGGGGTAGGGCCACGCTCTTGCCATGAGCAAGGGAGTTGCCGCCGCGAAAGCCGATCAGTGTCGCAATCGGAACGACCGGCCACATCCAGTACCACGAGTGCGAGTTTGCCGGAACCAGCGACAACGATGCCATGACCACCGCCCAGGCCAGGAGAAACGCATTCGTCCACCAGAATGGCGGGTGCATCGACGAATCGGCTTCGGCGGTAAGCGCGCCAGCGTTCGTTCCCTTCCAGAGTGGAAGCACGAGCTTGAGGATGCCCCAGACTACACCCGCAAACATCGCGAGTTGCAGCATGGTTCGGACCCCATCGTAGTACCAGCCGGTATGGTTGTTGCCCAGCCAGGCGTCAAGGAGCTTGCCCTGGCCGATCCAGAGCGGGTTCGTGAAGAGCCGGCCGGGTTCGCGCAGCATCTCTGCCAGCACGCCGAAGCCAGCCCAATAAGGCAGGAATCCGACCGCGAGTGTTGCCACGATCGCGATTCCGTCCACGAGCCAGTTTCCGATGATTTTCCCCCAGCCGCGTGGCTTCCGGCGGTCGAGGAGGCGGAGCAGGCCGATCAGCCCAAGCACGGGCAGCGTCACATACTTGATTGCGGCGGACGCCGTAACGAGGACGAGTGCGCCCCGGATCGACCGGATACCGCCAACCAGCACCAGCGCGACGCCAGCAGTCATTAGCAGGAGCATGATTGGATCGTTGTGCGCCTGTCCGCTGGTATCGAAGATCATGTTCGGTTGCCAGGCGACGAGCACTCCGGCGGCGGTGGCCATCGCCTGGTTGCCGGTCAGGCGTCGCACGAGCCAGAAGACGAGTCCGGCGAGCAGCAGTGCGGCGACGCCGAGGACGATCTTGTAGATGAAGGTTGCGAGGACCGGGTCTTGCCCGGTCAGGCGGATGATGCCGAGGTTGATGTCCGTCCAGAACGGTCCATAGACCGTCTTCATCTCGACCCAGTGGTTGTACGGGTAGAACGGATTGGTCGGCTGCTCGTAGAGATGCGTGACATAAGGGTTGAGTCCCTGCCGCGCGAGGTCGCCGCTCATCTCGTAAAAGAAGACATCGGCGTTGGATGGCACCATCCCGAGCATCAGGATGTGGGCGCCGATCGGGCCGATCAACCAGCGGAGGAACGAGATGTGACGTCCATTCCAGGCTTGCCAGAACGCCAGTGCCTGCAAACCGAAGAGGACGATCATCCCGAGCCGGAAGCTGTAGACAATCAGGCCGGGCGGCAGGTGCAGGAACTCGCCGTCGCGGATCATCCCCGGCAGCCAGTCGAATGACCGTTGCCAGAGCGCCACGCGCTCCAGCGAGCCGTAGGTCTCGGTGATGCTGAGGAGGCCTTTGCGGGAGGTCGTCGGTGTGCAGAGGACCACAAAAACCATCAGCAGGGCGGCGAGCCATTGGATTCCGGCGAGTTGCAGCGGGGTCGTGCGTTCGAGGACTCGGCGCAGGCTTGCCCAGCGTGAGGGCGTGGCGGGCATCACAAGGGAACCCGGCCGTTCTGCCGCATCGGGGGCAGCTGTTGTCGGTCGGGCGATGGTGGCGTTGGACGCGGTGAATGAGGCGGATTCATCCGCAAGTCCCTGCGCTTTCACAGCTGTTCAGTGTAGCCGGTCGGCGGGCGTTCGCCCATCCTGTTTGGCGGGGTTTGCGCAGGAATGGCGGTCGTCGGCGCGACAGGATTGGCGTCGGTGGACCGTATACTGGACGACGAACGACACGATCGCCTTCCGCCGGTTCTGCACCGCAGGAAGCTAACTGTCCGAACGTATGGAGGAACCATGACATCATCCAGTGGATCCATTGTCGCGCGTGCCGCGGTTGCCCGCACTGTCTCCGCACCGGCCACGCTGGAGAACATCGTCGTGCCCGCGCCGGGACCAGGTGAGGCCCGCGTGAAGATCCTCGCCAGCGGTGTCTGCCATACTGACCTTTCCTGCATGAACGGGGTCTTCGGGACGGAGGGCTTTCCCTTCCTGCTCGGCCATGAGGGCGCCGGGATCGTCGAGAGCGTGGGCGATGGCGTCACGAACGTGGCGGCAGGCGACTTCGTAATCCTTGCCTGGCGCGCGCCATGTGGGGAGTGTCGCTTCTGCGCGGCTGGCAAGCCGAACCTCTGCTCGGCGTCCCTGAATGCGGCGCAGAAGATGACGGCGGAGGCTGATGGTGCGGTGCTGAACGCGGTGCTCGGCATCGGCACCTTCTGCGAGTACACCCTCGTGCATGCGAAGCAGTGCGTGCCGGTGAGCGACCAGTTGCCGCCGGAGCAGATGAGCCTCATTGGGTGTGGTGTGATGACCGGCATTGGCGCGGCGCTCTATTCCGCCAAAGTGGAGCCGGGCTCGTCGGTGGCTGTCTTCGGCTGCGGCGGTGTCGGGGATTCCGTCATCATGGGCGCGAAGCAGGCCGGTGCGACCACGATCATTGCGGTCGATCTCGATCCGAAGAAGCTGGAGTGGGCGAAGGCGTTCGGCGCTACGCACACGGTCAACCCGAACGACGGCGATCCGGTGGCGGCGATCAAGGAGATCACCAGCGGGTACGGCGTGAACTTCTCGTTCGAAGCAGTCGGCCGGGCGGACACCTTGAAGCAGGCGATCTTCAGTCGCGACCTTGCCGGGACGTGCGTGCTGATCGGCGTGGCGGGGCCGTCGGCCGTGCTGAACGATCTGTCGCTCGGACAGTTCTTCGATGTTGGCGGCAATCTCCGTGTGAGCTGGTATGGCGATTGCCTGCCGACGCGGGACTTTCCGATGCTTGCCTCATGGTACGAGCAGGGACGCCTCGACCTCGATCGCGTTGTCTCGAAGCGGATGCCGTTGGACGGCGTGAACGAGGCGTTCGACCTCATGAAGGCGGGCGAGACGCTGCGCACGGTACTCGTCTTCTGAGAGGAGGGATGATTGAGGACCAAGGAGCGAGGGGGGACCAGTGATTTACGAACCTGACAAGGACGCATTGGTTTCCTCTCTCATTCCTCACTTCTCGGCCAGGCGTTTCAGTTCGAACAGCGTCGTGATCGCGTCGAGCGGCGAGAGTGCTTCCACCTTGAGTGACTTGAGGCGTTCGATCGCTGGATTCGGCTGGTCGAAGAAGGTCAGCTGGACGCCGCCCCCGCCGCCGTGCATCGCTTGCCGGCGGGCGCTCGCGCCATCGTTGCGCGCATCGGTCGCTTCGAGATCGGTGAGGATGTCCTGCGCGCGCCGGATGATGCCCTTCGGCACACCCGCCAATTGCGCGACGTGGATGCCATAGGAACGGTCCGCGCCTCCCGGAACGACCTTGCGCAGGAAGACGATGCGGTCGCCGTCCTCCAGGACGTCCATGCGCGAACAGGTGACGCGCGGCAGGATGTCGGCGAGCTCGGTCAACTCGTGATAGTGCGTCGCGAAGAGCGTCTTGCAGCCGAGATCCGGCGCGTTGTGCAGGTATTCCACGATCGCGCGGGCGATGGCGAGGCCGTCGTAGGTGCTCGTGCCGCGTCCGATCTCGTCCAGCACCACGAGACTGCGCTTCGTCGCATGGTTGAGGATGTTGGCCGTCTCCAGCATCTCGACCATGAACGTGCTCTGGCCGGTGGCGATGTCGTCCTGGGCGCCGATGCGGGTGAAGATGCGGTCCACGATGCCGATTCGTGCGCGGTCCGCTGGCACGAACGAGCCGATCTGCGCCATCAGCGTGATCAGTGCGACCTGCCGGAGCCAGCTACTCTTGCCGGCCATGTTCGGCCCAGTCAGGATCACGATCTGGTCGCCGTCCGCATCGAGACGGGTGTCGTTCGGGACGTACTCGCCGCGCGGGAGCGTCGTTTCCAGCACCGGATGCCGCCCGGCGACGATGTCGATGGCGGTCGATTCATCGAGTTCAGGGCGGACGTAACGGCGTTCGGCGGCAACGTCGGCGAGCGCTGAAGTTGTGTCGACGTAGGCGATGCTGGCCGCCGCTGCGAGCAGGCGTTCGCCCTGCGAGGCGACATCGCGCACCAGCTTGTGAAAGGCGTTCGCTTCGATATCGCCTAATGTTTCCTCGGCAGTGAGGACGATCGTCTCGTATTCCTTCAGCTGCGGCGTGAAGTAGCGCGTGGCGTTGGCGAGCGTCTGCTTTGGAATGTAGTCGTTCGGAAGCGCCGATCCGGTGCGTCCACGTGCCATCGCGTCGCGTTCCGCCGAGGCGAGGGCGGCGGTCGTGACCTCCAGGTAGTAGCCGAAGACCTTATTGTAGCCGACTTTAAGCGTGCGGACACCGGTGCGGTCGCGTTCTGCGCGTTCGAGGTTCGCAATCCATTCGCGAGCTTCCCGGGCCTTTGCGCGGTAGGCGTCCAGTTCGGAGACGTATCCTGGCTGGAAGACGGGGGCCTTGCCGAGAATCGCGGGCGGTTCCTCCACAAGTGCGCCGTGCAGCACCGCCGTCAGGTCGTCGAGATTCGGGAGGCGCATGATGCCCGGCATGTTCTCCAGAAGGTGGTCCAGCGCGGGAAGGGCGGTGAGCGCATCGCGCAGGAGTCCAAGGTCGCGTGGATTCGCGACGCTTGTGATTGCGCGATTCGCGAGGCGCTCGACATCTCCGACCTTCGCGAGCGCTTCCCGGACTTGCGCACGGCGGGCCGTGCCATCCACGAACCACCCGACACCGTCGAGCCGCGCGTTCAACGCCTCCACGTCGAGCAAGGGTTGCCCGATCCAGCGACGAAGCAGGCGGGCGCCCATCGGCGTGCGGGTGCGGTCGAGCACGGCGGTGAGGCTGTGGCGACGGTCGCCGCGCGCGCTTTCGGAGAGCTCGAGATTGCGTCGCGTCTGCGCATCGAGCGTCATGAAGGCGTCGATGGTATAGGTCGAGAGCGAGACGATCTGCTGCAAGCCGGAGATCTGCGTCTCTTCGAGATACTGGAGGAGACCGCCTGCCGCCTGGATCGCGAGCGGTTTGCCGGCGCAGCCGAAACCGTCGAGCGAATCGGTCTCGAAATGCCGCATCAGGGCATCGGCGCCGCGGTCGACGGACCACCGCCATGCCTCGGTCCGGCTGAGCGGCACATGCTCCGGTAGCCAGGAACTCATCGGCAGGGGGAGGTCGTCCGTGAGATTTGCGGAGAGCACGACCTCGGCGGCCCGGAGGCGTAGTAATTCGCGGCCGGTGGCCAGGATGGCATCCTCGTCGCGCTCGCCGTGCAGTTCGGTCGTCTGGAACTCGCCGGTCGTGATGTCGGCGAAGGCGACACCAGCCCGCGTGCCGTCGATGGCCACAGCGACGATGTAGTTGTTCGTCCGCGCGTCGAGCATGGAGGGATCGACGACGGTGCCTGGCGTCACGACGCGTGTAACGTCCCGTTCGACGAGCCCCTTGCCCTTGGTGACCTCGCCGACCTGTTCGCAGACGGCGACCTTGTGCCCGGCGGCGATCAACCGGGCGATGTAGCCGTCTGCCGCGTGGTAGGGGATACCGGCCATGGGCACACGGAGGTTCTTGCCCATCTCCCGGCCGGTAAGCACGATGTCCAGCACATCCGCCGCGATCTGGGCGTCGCCATCGAATGTCTCGTAGAAGTCGCCGAGCCGGAACATGAGGATCGTGTCTGGGTAACGGGCCTTGATCTGGAGATACTGGCGTCGCAATGGCACGACATCACCGCCAGAATCCGGTGCCGAGGCTCTAGATCGTGTTGTTGTCGTTTTCGACGACATGGGTCCGGCTGCTTTCCGATGGTTGAGGAGATTGCGCCATCCACGCAGGTATGGCTGACGTGTACGTATACAGGATACCAAAGGACGCGCGGTCCCAATCCCGATCAGGGACGGAAGCAACGACTCCATTGCCGGTTGTGAATCCGGGTTGGTTGCTCGCGGCTATCGCCTTCACGGATACTGAGCCGAACCGGCTTGCCAGAGATCGTTTCCGCCCAGGAGGGGTACAGCCATGCCGTTGTTCGTTGTGATCCTGAAGTTTACCGATGACCGCGACCATGTCCTGGCAAATCGACCTGCGCACCGCGAGTACCTGATGTCGATGCTGGCGCAGGGCAAGCTCGTCGAATCGGGGCCGTTCGCCGATGATTCCGGCGGGATGGTGATCTACGAGGCTGAGGACCGGGCTGCGGTGGAGCAGATCCTTGCTGACGATCCCTATGCCCCTGCTGGTGTGGTGGTGCATCGCGATACCTACGAATGGACGCGCGTCTTCCAGCGGGACGCGTGAAGGGGCGATGGCCGAAGGCTGCGTGGGAGGGGCATAATGCGCGCGACACCGACGGCGAGTGCCGTCGCATTCATGTGTTTCTGATGCAAAGGAATGCCACTGTGGCCCTGTTTGCCGTTACGATTCGCTATACCGACGATGTGGATCGCGTCAATGAGACGCGGCCACTCCACCGCGAGTACCTGAAAGGGCTGCTCGATGAGGGGAAGGTTCAGCAATCCGGCCCGTTCGTGGAGGGCGGCGGTGCGCTGCTGATCTACGAGGTCGCCGACCGCGCCGAGCTGGATGAAGTTCTCGGGAACGATCCGTACACGCGCAATGGCGTGATCGCGGAGTCCGAAATCCACGAGTGGAACGTGGTCTTCTCGCGCGTCTAGCGTCGCACGGAGGACATCGACGAAGGCGAGGCCGCTCCATCCTGATGCGATGGAGCGGCCTCGCTCGTTGCTAGAAGAGGCCGACGACGCGTCCCTCGTCGTCGAGGTCGATCCGTTCGGCGGCGGGATGCGAGCCGAGTCCTGGCATCGTGCGCATATCGCCGGCAATCGCGTAGACGTATCCAGCACCCGCCGCCAGGCGGACCTCCCGGATTGGCAGCGTCCAACCGGTCGGCGCGCCCTTCAGCTTCGGATCGTGGCTGATCGAGAGGTGCGTCTTCGCGATGAGTACGGGCAGATGGCCGAATCCTGCGCGGGTGAATGCCTTCAGATCCGATGCCGCCTTCGGCGCGATGTCGATGCCATCCGCACCGTAGACCTTGGTTGCGACCGCTTCGATCTTCGCCTCCAGCGTCTCATCCAGCTCGTAGGTGAAGCGGAAGGCTGTGGGGTCTCCGCTCGCTGCGATGACGGCCTCAGCAAGCGCAGCGGCGCCTGGTCCACCATCGACGACGTGCGTGGAGACGGCGGCGCGGACGCCAGCTTCGGCGGCGATTGCCTCGATCTCGGCGATGTCGATGGCGTGATCGTTCGCGAACCGGTTGATCGCGATCACCGGATTCACGCCGAACGATTTCACGATCTCGATGTGCTTCCGCAGGTTCTCGGCTCCGGCGCGCACGCTGTCCGGAGACGGTGCGAGCAGGTCTTCCGGCAGCGGCCGGCCCGGGACGATCCGGAACCGCCCGGAATGCGCCTTCAGGGCGCGCACGGTGACCACGAGCACGGCAACGTCCGGGGACAGGCCGGATGTGCGGCACTTCACGTTGAAGAAGCGTTCGGCTCCCATGTCGGCGCCGAAGCCGGCTTCCGTGATGACGAAGTTCGCGGTGCGGATGCCGACCTGGTCCGCGATGATCGAGGAGTTGCCGGTGGCGATATTGCCGAACGGCCCGGCGTGAATCAGGACCGGCGTGTTCTCGGTCGTCTGCAGCAGGTTCGGCCAGACGGCATCCTTCAGGATGACGGCCATTGCGCCGGCGGCTTTCAGGTCCTCCGCCGTGACGAACTCTCCGTGGACGTTCTTGCCGATCACGATCCTGCCGAGGCGTGCGCGCAGGTCAGTCGCGGAGGTCGAGAGCGAGAGGGTTGTCATCACCTCGGAGGCGCTGGTGATATCGAAGCCGGTCTGGCGCGGAATACCGTCGCCCTTGTCGCCGAGCCCGATGATGACCGAGCGCAGCGAGCGGTCGTTGACATCCAGCACGCGGCGCCAACTGATCGCCTGCGGATCGAGCTGGAGCTCGTTACCCTGGAAGAGATGGTTGTCGATCATCGCCGCCAACAGGTTGTGGGCGGCGGTGACGGCGTGGAAGTCGCCGGTGAGGTGCAGGTTGAGCTGTTCCATCGGCAGGACCTGGGAATACCCGCCGCCGGCTGCGCCGCCCTTGATACCGAAGGTTGGACCCATTGATGGCTGCCGCAGCGTGAGGACGGACGTCTGTCCGATATGTGCGAGACCTTGGGCGAGCCCGACGGCGGTCGTGGTCTTGCCTTCCCCGAGCGGTGTTGGCGTGATGGCGGTGACAACCACGTATTTGCCGCGTGGGCGACCCGTCATCGTGTCGGCCACCGCTGGATCGACCTTCGCGACATATCGCCCGTAGGGGACGAGCCAGGAGTCGTCAATGCCGAGCTGTGCGGCGATCTCGGCCGGCGGCAGCATCATCGCCGATTGGGCGATTTCGAGGTCGGATGGGAGGGTCTGCATGGTCGGTCCTGTCCGGATGATGGCGCGGAGACAGCCCATTCTCTGCGGGCACACTCGAGAGAGGATGCGGCACCGGCGATGCGCGCGCAAGACCAGTTGGGAGCGCCGGCACAGAAAACGGGCGGAAGCGATCGCTTCCGCCCGTCTTGCGTCTGGAGAGACGGTGTCTACAGTTCCTGGTGATAGGCGAAGAGGCGGTCGCCATCGAGTTTGCGGAGCTTTTGCAGCGCCTCGTTCTCGATCTGGCGGACGCGCTCGCGGCTGATCTGCAGCTGCTCGCCAACCTCGGCCAGCGTGTGCTGGTGCCCCTGCCCAAGCCCGAATCGCAGCTGGAGGACCAGCTTCTCGCGGGCGGAAAGGGTGTCCAGCGCTGCGTTGACATCCCGCTTCAGCATCGACTCGCTGGCGGCTTCGTAGGGGGTCTCGGAGACCTCGTCGGCGATCAGGTCACCGAGGCTGGTGTCGTCCTCGTTCCCGATCGGCGTCTCCAGCGAGATGGTGCGCTGGGCGGCCTGCACGATCTGGTGGATCTTCTCTGGGGCCACCGCCATCGCCTCGGCGACCTCTTCCGGGGTCGGCTGGCGTCCCAGTTCCTGCGCGAGCAGGTTCAGGGTCTTGCGGTACCGGGAGATGGAATCGCCCATGTGGACGGGCAGGCGGATCGTCCGGCTCTGGTCGGCGATGGCGCGGGTGATCGCCTGACGAATCCACCAGGTCGCGTAGGTGCTGAAGCGGAAGCCCTTGCGCCAGTCGTACTTCTGCACGGCGCGCATCAGGCCGATGTTGCCTTCCTGGATCAGGTCGAGCAGGGTAAGGCCACGGTTGACGTAACGCTTGGCGATCGACACGACGAGGCGCAGGTTGGCGCGGACGAACTGCTGGACGGCCTGCAGATCGCCGTTCTCGACGCGCTTGGCGAGGTCGATTTCCTGAGCGTGGGTAAGCAGCGGGGTCTCGGCGATCTCGCGGAGATAGAGCCGGACCGGGTCGTTGATGAAGTTGGGATCGAGCCGCTGCAGGACATCGAGATCGCGTTCGAGATCGACTTCGGGCTCGACCTCGTCCGCCATCTGTGTGGTAATCTCTTCGGGAACCTCGATCTTGTCATCGCCATTAATGTTGTCGCTGACGAACTTATCGAGATCGGCTACATCGTAGGTTGCCATACGATCACTCATGGGAATCATGCTCCTTACGTGAGGACGGTGATCCTGGCGACACAGGCTTCGACGTTGCGCTACCCCCAACGCGGCGCGCGAATCCCTGTGCGTTCGGTATCGTGGTGCCTACCGTCCGCTTATGTATACGCACAACAGCGCCCATTGGATGCATCGCCGTCATGCTGCTCGGCCAGTTGATGTGTTGGAGTGGTGAATGCTGGCGCCAGCCGCAAGCCGTCCTGTGACGTCTGCGGACGCACAGTATCCAAGGCATGCTGGGCGTGCCTCCAAGTATGCCATTATAGCGATGAGTGAATACACTGTAAACACCCCCGGTTGATATGGCGTTGCGCGTCGCTGCCTGCCCCTGAAACAGGCGACCGGAACGATGCGAAGCGGGGCCGCATCGTTCCGGTTGGCGCGCATCTTCGCGGGGTTAGTGGCCGCAGCCGCAGCCCTGGGAGGTCTGGGCGTTGTCGCCGGTGTCGAAGGAGTGCCCGCAGGAGCAGCTCGCGACGGCATTCGGGTTGCGGACGGTGAAACCGCCACCCATGAGGGAGTTGACGTAGTCGATCTCGGCGCCGTTGAGGTACATGGCGCTGAAGTTGTCGACCAGCACGCGGACACCCTGGGTCTCGATGACCTCATCGCCCTCGTCCGACGTCTCGTCGATGGTCATGCCGTACTGGAGTCCGGAGCAGCCACCGGGAGCCACGAAGACGCGCAGCGCGTGATCCGGGGTGCCCTGCTCGGTGAGGAAGTCGCGGAGCTGCGAAACCGCTTCGGTGGTCATGGTGATCATGAGTGTGTTGCCCCCTCGGGAGAGAAATCGATCATGAAGCGAGGCCGTATACTGACGGTTGCACTCGCTTTCCTAACGTAAGGATAGCCCCTGACGGGAAAGTGTCAAGACGATGTCTCGTGCGGATCGATGTCGCCTGCAACGCGCTGGCATCGCTCCCGCCTTCTTAAGGAAAGACCGCTTTTGCCCCGACGTTCCCAACCCGTTCCCAACCGCCCGAAAGATCGTGCCCGGCGCGCCGACGCTGACCTCCCGACGCGGTCCTTTCGTTCCGATCCGCAGACTGGCAAGGCCCCCGGACTGGTGCGGGATGCCCCGGAGGGAATGCCACAGGGACGGGTAGTCCGGGCGCATGGACTCTGGTACGAGGTGGCGCTCGACGATCCGGAGGCGGAGTCGCCCGTGGTGCTCGCGACGGTGCGCGGCCAGCTGAAGCGCGAGATGCGGCGCACCGACATCGTTGCCGTCGGGGATCGGGTCGCGGTCTCCCTGCTTCCGGATCGTGAGGCCGTGATCGAGTGGATCGGCCCGCGTGCCCGGGCGCTGGTGCGGACGGCGCGGAATACCCGCGACACGGACCAGGTCATCGTGGCGAATCTCGACCAGGTCCTGTTCGTGTTCGCCGTGCGCGATCCGAAGCCGCATGTCCGCATGCTCGATCGTTTTCTCATCCTCGCGGAATTGCAGCACCTGCCTGCCGCAATCGTCGTTGGCAAGATGGACCTCGATGATCCGGATGGCCCCGATGCTGCCCGTGCGGTCTTCGCCGACTACGAGGGTGTCTATCCAGTCGTTCACGTCAGTGCACGGGCTGGGGAAGGCGTTTCGGCCTTGCGGGCGATGCTGAAGGGAAAGATCTCGGCGGTTGCCGGACCGTCGGGTGTCGGGAAGTCGAGCCTGCTCAACGCGCTCGACCCCGACGATGCCCGCGCGGTGGGCGAGATTTCCGTCGCGACGGGCAAGGGACGTCACACCACCGTCGGAGCGCGGCTGCACCGGATCGGACCGGGAACCTTCGTGGCGGATACGCCGGGCATGCGGGCGCTGGCGATGCACGCGGTCGACCCGGACCTCCTGCCGGAGTGCTTTCCGGAATTTCGACCGTTCCTTGGGGGGTGCTTCTACCAGGACTGCACGCACGTCCACGAGCCGGATTGCGCGATTCGCGCCGCGGTCGAGGCCGGCGAGATCGCGCGTGGGCGATACGACAGCTATGTGGCGCTGCGCAATGGTGATGCTGCGATGGAGGCCGTGTTCGATGACTACGTCCCGGATGAGGACACCGCCGGGAGTGGGTGAGGCGGGCGTGTGTGGACGGTCAGTGGCGAATCGGTATCAGGATGAGAGGATAGGGTTTTGGCATCACGGCGACGCGACCACGATACCGGCCCAAATGGGGTGACGGTGGATGACCTGATCGACGAGATGGCCCCGTTCATCGACGATCTGCTCCAGCGAATCGAGGGTGAGGAGTTCACCACCAACGACTTCATCGACCTGTTGCTTTCGCTTCCGGAGGGTGTCGCCCTCTACGAGCGGACGCTGATCCGCTGGGGGGAGAACGAGCGGCATGCCAGGATGGTGGTGCATGGACAGGTGATTCCCGGCGCCATGCGGCGCTCGTCCCGGGTCGAGTGGACGGGGTACGCCTATGGCGAGAACGACGAGTTCGGCATCCCCGCCTGGTGGCGGATGGTGCAGCGGGCGAGCAACGACGCTGCGGGATCGTAAGCGATCGGGCGCGGATGCCGTGATTTGTCGCGCGAATCCTCCAATCGGGCAGGTGCGGACGCCAACGCGGGGCGCTGGGTTGGCTATACTTCGTCGAATACCTGTTCGCCCGTGACGCTTTCGCTTTCGCATGCGAATCAGGCTGCATGTTGCGTTTCCCCGGCCATCAAGAAAGACGACGACTCGATGCAACCAAAGGACCCGAAGAGACCGCAATTGCCACCGCCCGACAAGGGCAATGGTAAGCAACAGAACGGCCGCTCCGGTGGCCCCGGCAATCCCTTGCAGCGGACACCCCGTATCCCGACGTGGATCGTGGCGACGCTCATCATCGCGCTGATCGGCTGGTACATCTGGGAGGTCTTCGGACCGAACCAGAGCCAGAGTGACCTGACTGTCAGCTACTCGGCGATCGTGCAGCAGATCGACGCCAAGAACGTCAAGTCGGCCACCCTCTCCGATACCGAGATCACGGTCGACCTCGACAAGCCGATTCACTGGGATACCGATAACAAGCAGGTGGTGGACAATCCGCCGGCGGATGCCTCCAATATCCGGACAAGCGACGCGGTCAAGGCAACGCTGCCACAGGGGGTGGACAATCCCGACCTGTTGTCCCGCCTGGAGACATCCGGCGCGACGATCAATGGCAAGGTCAGCAGCGGCAGTATCTGGACCAGCATCATCTTCACGTTCCTCCCCTTCCTCGCCTTCCTCGGTCTGATCGTCTTCATGGGGCGTTCGATGAGCCGTGGGCAGCAGAATGTCTTCGGCTTTGGCCGTAGCAAGGCCCGGCAGAACGATCCGGAGCGGCCGCAGGTTACCTTTGCGGACGTGGCCGGTGAGGACGAGGCGAAGCAGGAATTGATGGAAGTCGTCGACTTCCTGCGCAACCCGGCCAAGTACCATGCGCTTGGCGCGCGCTTGCCGCGCGGCGTGCTGTTGGTCGGCCCTCCGGGTACCGGAAAGACGCTCACCGCCCGCGCCGTCGCCGGCGAGGCCGGGGTACCGTTCTTCAGCGTCTCTGCGTCCGAGTTCGTCGAGATGTTCGTCGGTGTCGGCGCGAGCCGCGTCCGCGATCTCTTCGACCGCGCGAAGGCGGCGGCTCCCGCCATCATCTTTGTGGATGAGATGGACGCCGTTGGCCGGCAGCGATTTGCCGGTCTCGGTGGCTCCAACGACGAGCGCGAGCAGACCCTCAACCAGCTCCTCGTGGAGATGGACGGGTTCGAGACCAATCAGGAAGTCATCGTCATGGCGGCAACGAACCGCCCGGACGTGCTCGATCCGGCGTTGCTGCGCCCGGGTCGCTTCGACCGCCAGGTGACGGTCGGCTTGCCGGACCGCAAGGGCCGCGTGGCGATCCTTGGTATCCACACGCGTGGCCTGCCACTGAACCCGAAGGTCGATCTGGAGCATATCGCTCGCTCGACCACCGGATTCTCCGGCGCCGACCTTTCCAACCTGGTCAACGAGGCCGCGCTGACTGCCGCGCGTCGCAACCGCAAGGAAATCCTGCCGGGTGACTTCGACGAGGCGCTCGACAAGATTCTCCTCGGTGTCGCCAAGAGCGGCCTGACGAATCCGAAGGAGCGCGAGGTCGTCGCCTATCACGAGGCCGGTCATGCGCTGGTCGCCCACTTCACGGCCGGGTCCGATCCATTGCGCAAGGTCAGCATCGTCCCGCGTGGCAATGCCGGTGGCGTGACCATCCAGATGCCGGACGAGGATCGCGGCCTGTACAGCCGCACTTACCTGCTCGGCCGTCTCGCCGGGATGCTTGGTGGACGCGCCGCCGAGATAGTCGTGTTCGGTGAGATCACGACCGGCGCGGAGAACGACCTCAAGCAGGCCACTGGCCTCGCCCGCCGGATGGTCGGCATCTGGGGCATGAGCGACGACGTCGGGCCAATCTATCTCGGCACGGGCGAGGAGCACGTCTTCCTTGGCCGCGAGATCACGCAGGACAAGTCGTTCTCCGATGCAACGGCCCAGCGGCTCGATACCGCCGTGCAGGAGATTGTCGAGAATGCCCTCAAGCAGGCGGTGACGCTCAACACGGTTCACCGCGACAAGCTGGAGGCGCTGGTCGCCGCCCTGCTGGAGCGAGAGACCCTGGACGGCCCGGAGGTCATCGAGATCTTCGGTGCGCCGCCGGTGCCGGAGGATACCGAAGCCGGAATGCGCACGCATGCTACCGAGCCGGTGCCGACCACCGCCGACTAGAGTCGAATCCGGTCCTGAGCGAAGCCAGGGATCAGACCGGCCTGTGGCCGATGACGGACACAGGGTTCGCTGCTACGGATTCTGCTGCAGGCGCGCGTTTGCGAGCATTCACCCAAGAGATACCGCCGCCGGAACCGATCCGGCGGCGGTATCTGCGTTCTGTGGTGATTTGGCTGACGGCCTTCGGGGCGCCAGTCCAGCCAGGATCATGCTAAATGTCGGTCAACATGCAGTATCCGCGGGCGCTTTCGGCGATACTAGGCATATACAAGGAATCGGGACGATCTGGATGACGAAGGGGCATGACGATGGACCCGGCGGATGGAATCAATCCTGGTAACGTGGTTGCGGCAGTTGCCGAAGGGGTGACCGCATCTGGCGCTGTGGTATCTACGCGTGATGCTGCTGGGCTGGACCTTCCGGAGCTGGTTCCCGAGGTCTATCTGAATCGCGAGCTGAGTTGGCTCGAGTTCAATCGCCGGGTTCTCCATGAGGCGGCGTCCGAACGGAATCCCCTGATCGAGCGTGCCAAGTTCGCCGCGATCTTCTGCTCGAATCTCGATGAGTTCTACATGATTCGCGTCGCCGGTGTGAAGCGGAAGGTCTCCGCCGGGATCGGCGATCGCGCAACCGATGGCCGCACGCCCATCCAGCAACTCAAGGCCATCCATGAAACGACCCGCGACCTGCTTGGGGAGCATGCGCGGCTGGTGAGCAAGGAGATCCTGCCCGGCCTCGCCGCGCAGGGGATTCATGTGCTGGGCTGGGACGACCTCTCCACCGACGAGCACGCCAGCATGACTGAAGTCTTCGAGCGGGAGGTCTTCCCCGTCCTCACACCGCAGGCGATCGACCGGGGGCGGCGGTTTCCTCACGTCTCCAATGGCAGCCTCAACCTGATCATCGTCCTGCGCAACCATGGCGTTGCCCGCTTCGCCCGCGTCAAGATTCCGGCTGTCCTGCCGCGTCTGGCCCCGGTTCCGGCGGATCGAGCCGAGGTCTCCGGCGGCAGTGTGCTTGTCACGGACCGTGATGCCTCGCAGGCCAACCTGCGTTTTGTCTGGATGGAGGATCTCGTCGCGGCGCATCTCGACCGGCTCTTTCCGGGCAGCGAGGTGATCGCGTCCTATGCATTCCACGTCTTGCGCGATTCTGATGTCGAGCCGGATGAGGACGACGAGGACAACGCCGACCTGCTGGAAGTGATGCGCGAGACGATCTCCCAGCGGCCGTTCGGGACACCCGTGCGCGTCGACGTCGATCGTTCCATGCCGGTCGAAGTTCAGCGTTGGCTGATCGATCAGGTTCATGCCGGCCCACAGGATCTGTGTGTGATCGACGGCCGTCTCGGGTTGCAGGACCTGTTCGAGCTGGTGCGTATCGACCGCCCGGATCTCAAGGACGCTCCGTTTGTTCCGGCGCCGCTTTTTCCGGACGGGCTGACGGTGCCACAGACCGGACAGACGTACGAGGACATCTTCGCGCTCCTGCGCGATCACGACGTGCTGGTTCACCTGCCATATCAGTCGTTCAATATCGTTGCCGATTTCGTGCGGGCGGCATCGACCGACAAGGATGTGGTGGCGATCAAGCAAACCCTCTATCGGCTGGGCAAGGATTCGCCGCTCATTCCCGCCTTGATCGCTGCCCGCGACGACGACACGCAGGTTGCGGTCCTGGTCGAGCTGAAGGCGCGCTTCGACGAGGAGAACAACATCTCGTGGGCGCAGACGCTGGAGTCCCATGGCGTCCACGTCGCTTACGGACTCGTCGGCCTGAAGACGCATTGCAAGCTGACCCTGGTCGTGCGGCGCGAGGCAGACGGCCTGCGCCGCTACCTGCATATCTCGACGGGGAACTACAACGCGAACACCGCACGCATCTACGAGGATGTTGGCCTGCTCACGTCGCGGGAAGACCTGGCGAGCGACATCAGTGAACTGTTCAACGTGCTCACGGGCTATTCGCATCAAGAGCACTACCGGAAGATCTGGGTTGCGCCGGACCATATGCGCCAGCAGATGGTGGATGCGATCCGGGCAGAGACGGCCATTCACCGGGAGCATGGCAACGGACGCCTCATCCTGAAGATGAACTCGCTGGTGGATCGCACGGTCATCCGCGCGCTCTATGAAGCGTCGCAGGCAGGCGTCGAGATCGATCTGATCGTACGCGGCATCTGCTGCCTGCGGCCCGGTGTGCCTGGCTGGAGTGAGGCGATCCGGGTGCGCAGCATCGTCGGACGCTTCCTGGAACACAGCCGGATCTTCTTCTTCGGCAACAACGGCGACCACCGCGTCTACATCGGCAGCGCCGACGCGATGGAGCGGAATCTCGATCGCCGGGTGGAGGTGATCGCGCCGGTCGAGTCGTCTGTGCTGATTGCGCACTTGCGCGATGTGGTGCTGGATGCCTATCTTCGCGATACGGTGAATGCATCCATGCTGCAGGAGAATGGCACCTGGACACGCATTCTTCCCGCCGAGGATGAGGAACCGTTCAATGCGCAGTTGTGGTTTCTCGACTTTTGCAAGGCGGGTTCGCCCGTCAGCTAGCACGGCATTCCCGAAGCCTGGGGCGTCCGTCAGGTACAGCAGAATCCCAAAGGGTTGCCACTCCGATGGATCATTCCGCGTAAGGCGATCCTTGTGATCGCCAGAGGCTCCCCGCGACATGCCGGGCGCAGCGGTGAGGATTGCCCTTCCAGGCAACGGCTACTGTTCTGAACTCAGGTGTAGGCTGACATCCTGTCTGGTGGTGAGAGCCTTTCAGCCCAGCACGACGAAGGCGACGCCGGTGACGATTACGATCGCTCCGGCGATGCGGCTTCCCGTCATCGGCTCCTTCAGTAGCCAGAAGCCGAGCAGCGTCCCGAAGATGATGCTCACCTCCCGCGCCGGCGCGATCGAACTCACTGGTGAGAATGACATCGCAGTGAGGACAAGCATGTACGAACCGGCGCTCATGATCCCGACGAGGATCACCTGAAGGCGAGACTGGTCCCAGATCGCGCGGACGCTCGCCCGGTGACTGCGTGCGTAGGGCGTGAGGTAGACCGCGCGCAACGCCTCCGCCGACCAGCTCTGCATCACCGCCGGGATGGCGAGCGCGCCGACGGCGTGACCGTCCCAGACGGTGTAGCAACTGATGATGAAGCCGATCGCGACCCCGTAGCCGACGCCCACCAGCAGCGAGCGGTCGCCCGTCAGCCGGCCGCCGCTGGCGAGGACGAAGACGCCGCCGCAGATCAGGATCGAGCCGACGATCGTCACCGGTGTGGGATGCTCGCCAAGCAGCACGATGGCAAGGACCGTCGCTAACAATGGCCCTGTGCCGCGTGCCACCGGGTAGACGATCGAGAGGTCCGCCCGTTCGTAGCCGCGTGCCAGCATCACGAAGTAGAAGAGCTGGAAGACACCCGAACCGAGCATGAACAGGATTTCCACCGGCCCGATATGCGGCCGCGTGACAAATGCCACGATTGCCGCGACCGGCGCGTAGGCGATGGAACTGACCGCTGTATAGAGCCAGACCGCCGATATCCCGCCGTTGATCCGTTTCGTCAGGTAGTTCCATGTTGCGTGGATGCCTGCCGCGACGAGCACCAGCGCCAGCGCGAGTCCCGTCATCGGTGACGGTCTGCCTGTGGCCCGCGAGTGAGGCGAGAGCGTGGTGTAATCGGCATTCCGGTTCGGTATTCCTCTTGCGCTCGCTGCGAAGCTCCGTATAGTGACCCCACACAGTCCTGATGAACGCATGGGTCCGGGCATTCTCGGTGCTCGTGTCTGCGGTGTAAACCTTTCTGTACACGTTTCGGGAGGAGACCTCGCGATGATTTTCAACGATCCGGAGCGCATCACCGCGCTTACGCCCCAGAATCCGTTCGACCGCCTGGACGATGGGCGTCCGAACGTACCGGACGATCTCCTGAAGCGGCTCAAGCTTGTTACGAACGACGAGGCGTGGGGCACGCTCGAGCGCGGGCACAACTACCACTACCTCTTCGAAGGTGGTTGGAAGCACCTCCACGACGATGTGGTGCTTGTCGGGCGGGCGGTGACCTGCCAGTTCGTGCCGATCCGGCCGGATCTCAACGAGGTGGTCCAGGGTATCGGGGCGAAGGAAGGGCGCGACGGCGGCCAGAATACCTGGGTGATCGACACGCTGCGGCCCGGCGATGTGCTGGTCGTGGATCTCTTCGGCAAGGTCGAGGATGGCACCTTCATCGGCGACAACCTCGGTACCGCGGCCCGTGCGCGTACCGGGACTGGCATGGTGATCGACGGCGGTATCCGCGACTACGAGCGCGTAGACGAGTTGAAGGACTTTCCCGTCTACTGCCGGGGCGTCCATCCGAGCGCGATCTACGACGTGACGCTCGTTGGCGTCAACATCCCGGTTCGTATCGGGAACGCGACCGTGATGCCCGGGGACGCCGTGCTCGGCACGCGCGAGGGCGTGACCTTCATCCCACCGCAGTTCGTGCAGGAAGTGGTCGAGAAGTCGGAGAACACGCGCTTCCGCGATGTCTTCGGCAAGATGCGCCTGGCCGAGGGCAAGTACACCTCCGGCGATATCGACCGTAACGACTGGGCTCCGGAGATCGAGGCCGATTTCCAGGAATGGGCGAAGACCCAGGTCTAGGAACGCAGGATTGGAGCATGCAATGAGCGAGCGCGAAACAGAGACGCCCGTTGCGGTGATCCCGGACGTGTGGGATGCCTATGAAGGCGATTCGGGTGCGGTCCGCATCCGCGATGTGCGGGTGATCCTGACTGCGCCGGATGGCATCCGGCTGGTAGTCGTGAAGGTCGAGACGACCGAGCCAGGACTCTACGGTGTGGGCTGTGCGACCTTCACACAGCGGCCACTGGCGGTGAAGACGGCGGTCGAGGAATATCTGCGTCCGTTCCTGATCGGACGGGATGTCCACAACATCGAGGACATCTGGCAGGCGTCCTATCTCAGTTCGTACTGGCGGAGCGGGCCGGTCCTCAATAACGCGATGTCCGGCGTGGACATGGCATTGTGGGACATCAAGGGCAAGATCGCGAACCTGCCCGTCTACCAGCTTCTTGGCGGCAAGAATCGTGATGCCGCCACGCTCTACTCGCATGCGTCTGGTGCGACGATCGAGGAGGTCGAGGAGAACGTCCGCGCGCTGATGGCGGAAGGCTTCACGCATGTCCGCGCGCAAGTCGGTGTGCCGGGCGGCGCGACCTACGGGGTCTCGTCGAAGCGCGCGAAGGAGGCTGGTCGGCGCTATTCCGGACGCCTGGAGGAAGCCTCGGAGGAGCGGTGGAACCCGTCGGCCTATTGCCGGATCGTGCCGAAACTCTTCGATCACCTGCGCAGCACGGTCGGCGACGAGGTCGAATTGCTGCACGACATCCACGAGCGGATCGCGCCGATCCAGGCGATCCAGCTCGCGAAGGACCTCGAGCCATACCATCTCTTCTTCTTGGAGGACCCGTTCGCACCTGAGGACAACGGCTACTTCCCGTTGCTGCGGCAGCACTCGGCGATCCCGATCGCGATGGGGGAGCTCTACGTCAACCAGGCCGAATACGTGCCGCTCATCAAGGACCGGCTGATCGATTTCATCCGTGTCCATATCTCCGATATCGGCGGCATTACGCCTGCCCGGAAACTGGCGGCGCTATGCGAGTACTTCGGGGTGCGGACGGCGTGGCATGGGCCGGGCGACGTCTCGCCGGTCGGCCATGCGGCCAATCTCGCGCTCGACCTGGCGGTGCCGAACTTCGGCATCCAGGAGGCCCACATCTTCCGGGAACGGACGAAGGAGGTCTTCCCCGGGTGCCCGGAGATCCATGACGGCGCGATGTGGAGCAACGACAAGCCCGGCCTCGGCATCGATGTGGACGAGGAACTGGCGGCGAAATACCCATTCCCCGAACACCCGATCAACGGGGCGTGGCCGGAGGTGCGGACCGCAAACGGCTCGATCATCCGCCCGTAACGAGGAGTGAGGGTCGAGAAGTGAGAAGAGAGGGAACATTATCCCCTCTTCTCACAAGGCAACATATCCCAAAGTGGTGTCAAATCAGACCATCACAGGGACAGAAACAGGCATTGCCCGCCGATCCGGCGAGGCGATGCCTGTTTCCTCACTCCTCTCTTACCAGTTCGTGTAGCTGCCATCCTCGCGGTGGTAGCGGGGAGCGATCCACGGGCGGAATTGATACGCCTCGGTTGCGGCAACTGCCTCGTCGAAGGTGACGCCGAGTCCCGGCTTCGTCGGCAGCGGGATCGTGGTGCCTTCCATCGGCAAGAGTTCCGGGAACAGGTCACGTGGAGCGTCCGTATAGTGGCCGGGGATGAACTCCAGATAGGCGAAATTCGTGATCGCGGACGCCAGGTGCACGCAGGCGGCGGTGGAGATCGGTCCGAGCGGATTGTGTGGCATCACGTCGATGTAGTGCGTCTCGCACCAGTTCGCAACCTTTCGCGCTTCGGTGAACCCACCTACGTTGCAGAGGTCGATCCGTGCGAAGTTCGTCAGGCCGCGCTCGATATACGGGGCGAACTGCCACTTGCTCGAGAATTCCTCGCCGACCGCGAACGGGACGCCCGTCATTGCGCGTAGCTGGGCGTAGGCATTCGGGTCCTCGCAGCGCATCGGCTCCTCCACGAAGTAGAGGTGCAGCGGCTCGATGCGCCGGCAGAAGATCGCCGACTCCGCCGCGCTCAGCCGATGGTGGAAGTCGATCGACAAGGCGACATCCGGGCCGAGTTCCTTCCGAAGCTGGGTGAGCCCATCGACAGCGTTGTTGATCGATTCCAATGGCTCGAAGACGGAGCCATCGCCTCCGGTCCAGCCGTCGCGCAGCATGCCGGGCGTGAACCGGAGGACCCTCCACCCCTCGTCCACCTTGGCCGCTGCCTTCTGGACGATCTCCGGATCGCTCAGCGTGCCTGGCGTAGCGAAGCAGGGAACGCGGTCGCGCACCGCGCCGCCGAGCAGCTGCCACACGGGCACGCCGAGCGATTGGCCGAGGATGTCCCACAAGGCGATATCAATGGCGGAGATGACGGCTCCGGCGATCTTGCCACCCTCGAAATACGCTCCGCGATAGAGCAACTGCCAGATATGTTCGATCATGCGCGGATCGAGACCCATGATGAGATCGGCGTAGTGGGTGAGCATACCCTGCATGGCGAGTTCGCGGCCGGAGATGCCGCCTTCGCCGACGCCAACGATACCCTCGTCCGTCTCGATCGTGATGACGAACTGGTTCCGGGTTCCAACGAAGACCGGGAACCCCTTGACCGCCGTGATCTTCACGCGCCGCTCCTCCCTGATGCACCATCACCACACGCCGTGCCGCCGACGTATCTCCTGTCAATGCGGCGTTCTTGTAGCATCTGGATCTGGGAAGGGCAAGGGGTGGTTATGAAGGTCTTCCTTGGGATATGTTGTGTAATATGATCACTGAAACGCGGCCGTTTTCTCATACCACACCCTGCGAAACTCGGTCTCCGTCCATGCGATATGGTCGAGCGCATCGACATGCATGCGACCGCGATAGAGCCGGTCGAAGCCCGGCACATCTACCGCGCCCCATTGCTCGACCACGTCAAAGGCGCTACGCATCCGCGCGATGATGATCTCAGGAAAGTCCGCCCGATCGTTCGCAGTCATGCCATATGCGTCCAGCAGCAGATGCACCCGCCGGATCCGGTCTGCCACAGACCCGAACGTCTCGGCGGGGTAGAGGGGCGCGAACCGCCAGGCCGCATAGGCGAGGTCCCATGCCCGGGTTGCTGGCGCAACGAGGTCCCAATCGATGAGACCGCTCACCGAGCCATCCTGGAACACCACATTCCACGGCGCGATGTCGTTGTGGCAGATCGTGCCGTCCGACGGCGGCATGCCGGGCATGACGGGCCAGCTCACACCCGATGGCGGTGTAAAACTCACCATCGCGTCGTGATAGGCGCGGATCATCTGCCCGACTTCGACCAGGATGGCGTCGTCGCGATACCCGGCAAGGTCGGCCGGAGCCGTCTCGCCGGGAACGAACGAATAGCGGTCGATCCCGCCATCTGCTCCAAGATAGCGAGGCGACCAGGGAATCCCCACCGCCTCGAGATGACGAAGCACGGCGTGACTCGTACCGGCCCACGGCGTGCGGCCACGCCGGACCTCGTTCCCGCGCCGGACGACCGCCGTCATGTTCCCGTCAGCGAAGACCTCGTCCGATTCGATCGGGCTAGTCTGCGCACGCTCAGGCATGGGAGACCTCCAGCGACGCCGGATCGCGCTCGGTAGCGACGCCATCCCGCACCTCGATCACGCGCGTTGCCAGTCGCTCGATCGCGTAGCGATCGTGGAGCACGACGATCTGCGTCCCCTCAAACTGGGTGAGTGCCTGCTCGAATCGTTGCCGCGATGCGATATCGAGGTGGTTCAGCGGCTCGTCGAGCAGAAGGAGATTTGTTCCGCGCAGCACGAGCAACGCCAGCATCAACCGCGCCCGCTCGCCGTATGAGAGTGCGCCGATTTGCCGGTGAACCGTATCGCCGCCGAACAGGAAGCGGTGGAGAAACGTCCGGGTGTCGCTCTCCGACATCGCCGCTTCCTGTCGCACCTGTTCCAACACGGTGCGGTCGAGGTCGAGCGTATCCTGTTCCTGCGCGAAATAGCCGACCTTTACGCCCGCGCCAAGGCGGACGATGCCGCTATCGGGAACGAGATCGCCAGCGACCAGCTTCAGCAGGGTCGATTTCCCGCTGCCGTTCGGACCGATCAGCGCGATCCTGTCGCCAAGGAGCACATCCAGCGAGACCTTGTGCAGGATCTCCCGGTCATCGAACGAGACGCTCGCTCGGTCGAGCTGCACGACGTGACGCGCGCCGCCTGCAGCTCCATCGTGCCGGAAGTCAATCGCCAGTCCCCAACTTTGCGACGGCTTCTCGACCGCATCTTCCGATTCCAGCATGCGTTCCAGCTTGGCCTTGCGCACGACCGCCGGTCGCGCGATCTTCGCGGCCTTCTTGCGAATCGCGAAGTCGATCGTGTTCGCCTCGATCGTCCGCGCGTGATGCTCCATGCGCCGGATGTCCTCCTTGATGCGGCGAACCTCCTTCTGCTGCCGATACCACGCTTCCGCCTGTTCCTGTTCGGCGTGCGCCTTCTGCGCCACATAGTCGCTGTAGGTCCCGGCGTAGGCAGCAAGACCATGCGTCTCGCCATCCAGCTCGAAGACGCGCGTCACGATGCGATCGAGGAAACCGCGGTCGTGGGAGACAATCAGCATCGCGCTTTCGGTACGCCGGAGGTGATCCTCCAGCCAGTCGAGGGCATCGATGTCGAGGTGGTTCGTCGGCTCGTCGAGGATCAGCAGGTCGGGCGACGATGCGAGCAGTCCGGCGAGACCGGCCCGCGTCTTCTGGCCGCCGGAAAGCGTATCCAGCGGGCGGTCGAAGCCAGCGTCGCCGAGGCCGAACCGGTCGAGGTGGACCTCCAGTGCGGCCAGCGCCTCGTAGCCGCCGGCCTCGTCGAACGCGGATATCGCCCGGTCGTAGGCGTCCACCACCGAGGGGTCATCCGGATCGCCGAGGCGAGCCGTCGCGGCCTCCAGCGCCCGGTATGTCCCGACGAGTCCATGCGTCGGCGCATCGAGCAGGTCTCCCAGCGTTCCTTGCGGCAGGTTGGCGAATCCTTGCTTGAGATAGCCGAGCGTCGTACCCGGAACGAGCGCGACCGCTCCCGCATCCGGCGTATCGGTGCCGGTCAGGACGCGCAGGAGGGTCGACTTGCCGGCACCATTCGGGCCGACCAGTCCAATGCGGTCGTGTGGATTGATGGTGAAGGAAATATCGTCGAGGATCGTGTCGCCGCCAAAGCGGCGGCTGATGTGACTGGCAGTAAGCATGGCATTCCAGATCGTCGTCTGTCCCGCACACAGCAGGTGTGTGACACAAAAGGGACACGTCGAACCGTGGTGAATGGACCACGGAAAAGGGGAATGCCTAGCCAGCCAAGTCCTGCAAACTCCTCGGTAGGCGCCACACTCGCACGATGCGCCGCCGGAACGACAGAAGGGACGGGATCGATTCGATCCCGTCCCTGAGCCTACAGGATTCCGTCCGCTCGCGCAACCGGAGCCTAGAAGCCGCCAACCTCGATGTCGGCGATGCGACTGGCGGATGCCTCCAACGCGGTGAGCGCGTAGTTGTCGATTTCCTGCTGCAATGCATCGCGCAGGTTGATGAGATCGACCAGATCCAGTCCAGCGATCACGGCGTTCGATTCGGGATCGTTGTCGTCACCGGAACCCGGTACGACCCGGAACTCCACCTCGACGATCTCTTCGCCGTCGATCTCTTCCCCCGCGGGGAGCTCGTCCATGTAGATGTTGTACGTGTCCACCGTGTTCGTCTCCTCGCGTGTGGATCCTGTTTCGATCGATCGGCCGACCGGCCAAGCGCCGGAGCTACACGCCGAATCCTCAACCACGACGCATCTCTGCGCCGGATCGTGGTATCGAACCGCGACAGCACGACTACGCTCCCTCTGGAACGGTACAGGTAGCATATCGCGGAACGCCGCTTCCTGCCCACGATTTCCCGCATTCCCGCGCGGATTTGGCCGACGAACCCGCACAGGCCTTCATGGAAGATCGTGAAATGCTACCCTGTTGGCAACGTGCGGGCGCGCAGCTCCCGATAAACCGCTTCAGAGTGGGGACACCGGGCTGGCCAATTCGCCCCGAATGCCATCTGAGTCAGGCGCGATGAGGCCCATGACAGACACCCACAACGCGTATCAACATCCCTCTCCCCACCCGCAGCGGCGATGGACCCGGCGCGCCATGATGGGCGCCGGCGGCGCCTTCGTCCTGGCTGGGCTGTCCGGGTGCACGATCGGTTCCGACGACGAGAAGTCGACACCAGAGCCGACCGAGGTCTCGGTCCCGGAACCCACCCAAGGTGAACCGACGCCGACGCAGGAACCGATCGGTTCGCCAGTGGCCGGATATCTCGATCCGGCACGCTGGAAAGGACGCTCGATCTCGGTGGCCACTGCTGCGGCGGGCGACTATCTGCAGGCCCTGCAGGAGAGTTATTTCGACGCCTTTCAGACGGCGACCGGCGCAACGGTCCGTCATACCGAATTCGGGCGGGACGGATTGACCACGCTCGTGCAGCAAGTGGACGACAACGACGTGATCTGGGACGTTGCCCTCATCCCGACCGAGAATGTACTGCCACTCGCCCAGAAGGGGTACCTGCTCGGCATCGACTACAACGTGATCGACACGACCTCGCTCTACCCAGAAATCGCGATGCAGCACGCTGTCGGGCAGGCGCTCTATTCGACCGCCATCGTCTATCCCTGGAATGCCGATCCGGCGCCGTCGGGTTGGGCCGACTTCTGGAACCTCGACCTCTTTGGCGGCACGCGCGCCCTCCGACGCTTGCCGGTCGGCACGCTGGAGTTCGCGCTCCTGGCCGATGGCATCACCACGGACAAGCTCTATCCGCTCGATATCCCACGCGCCTTCGCAAAGTTGGAGGAGATGCGCGAAACCGCCATCTTCTACGAGGACAGCAAGCAGCCGGTGGAACTCGTGCGTACCGGCCAGGTCGGTCTCGCAAGCGCCTGGAGTGTACGAACGGCACTGCCGGATGTAGCCAATGCCGTGAAACTGCAATGGATCGGCGGTATGATCTCCGCCGATTCGTGGGCTATCCCGCGCGGCGCCCCGAACGCGGATGTCGCCATGAGTTTCATCAACTTCGCCACGCGCGCGGTGCCGGCAGCGAATTTCAGCCGGCTCCAGCCGTTCGGGCCAGTGAACAAGGACGCGTTCGCACTACTTCGCCCGGATATCGTGGCGAACCTGCCGACCGCGCCCGCCAATATCAGGGGACAGTTCTTCCAGGGCTGGAGCTACTGGGCCGAACATACCGACTCGCTCACCGCGCAGTTTGAGGACTGGCTGCTCAACCCGAACGCAACACCAGCCGCCGGTGCCTCCCCCGCGTCCTGATCGCGAGATTCCGGGCGGGCTTCACGCCTCACCGTCTGCTCCCGTTCTGGATTGCGCAGGAATTGCCGTCGATATGGCGAGGCGGAACCGATGGTAGGGTTCGATGGTTCATAATGGCGTACAGCACGCTTCGGGGCCGTTCGGCATGGCCCGATCTTCACACGTCGGACTTGCAGGCGCGAGCGCGTCGCGTCAACCCGAGGGACCTTGCCGCAACGCAAGCGTCCCATTCATGAGACAGGCAAGAGGAGACCAGATGACGAAGTCGTTCCTGCAACAGAGGATTCACGGCGCGCGGACGCTGGCGGTCGCGGCCATCCTCACGGGCACCATCGCCACCGCCATCGTGCCCGGTGTTTCGGCCCAGGCCAGTGCCGCTGATCCGAAGCTGGTGGGACAGATGGCGGCAATCACGCTGGATCAGAGTACGCTTCCCGATGGCTACACGCTCGTCGGCGAGGCCTTTCTCGATGCCGATCATGCCGGATACGCCAACATCGATGCCAAGGCGCTGACCGACGGGGGATTCCTCGGACGGTACGTGAGCTACTACGAGAATACATCCCAGAACGGACGCATCGTCAGCTATGTCTCCGCCTGGTCCAGTGAGGATGCCGCAAAGGCGGGATTCGACCTGACCGAAGATGAGGCAAAGACCTCCCCGGACGCGACGCTCACCGATTCCGACGCATCTGTCGGCGATGAGCCACGAGAGCTCACCACCGGAACCTTCAAGGACGGAGACTCCGATATCGGCACGGCGGACATCACCTTCCGCAGCGGCACCTTCCTGGTGGGAGTCGATGTCGAGAAGACCGATGGCTCCCAGCCCGATACATCGGTGGCCGAGACTCTCGCCAAGACGGCCGCGGACCGCGCCGGGGCCGTCACCAGCGGCAACAATCCGCAGAATACCGACCTTGCCCTGGCGCTTGAAGCGCTGCCGCTCTCCTCGCTCGGCACCGGCATCCAGACCGGGTTCCTCACACCAACCGAAGTCGAGAACGTCTACGGCGTCCAGGGGTCCTCGCTTAGCAAGCTGACCGCCTCCTGGACCGAGACCATCGCCGTCGGTGCGGACCCGAAGCAGGTTCCCTACATAACGGTTGGTCTGACGACCTTTGCCAATGCCGACGAGGCCAAGGCCGTTGTCAGCGGAGCGGCAGACCTCACCCCGTCGCTCGCCAACTTGAAGGCGGTTGACAACGTGAGCGTCGAGGGTGCCGACAGCGCCGCGGCCTTCACCTTCACCAGCAGCGCCACCGGCGCCACGGACGCCGATTCCTATCGGATTCTCGTCTCGAAGGGCACGCTCCTGATCGTTGTCGATGTGCAGGGCGCGCCGAGCGTCGACCTTGCTACCGAGACGGCGACCGGTCTGGTCAAGGCGCAGCTCGGATGCGTCGGGCAAGATAGCTGCCCGGCTCCCACCCTGCCAAGCAGCCTCGCCGGATAGACCTCGGACCTCAGACACCACAGTCGAGAATGGCCGGAGCGCGATGCTCCGGCCATTCTCGTGGCTCCAGCGATCAACTGGCCCCGGCTCTGCACTGCTACGGTTCCGCAGTCGGCGACCCTTCCGGTGTGCCGGGATGCAGGAAACCGGCCGACTCCGTCGCCTGGATCTCATCCACAACGGAGGTGCGCCTCTGGTCGGCCTCCTTGCCGCGCTCGGCATCGCGGGCGGTTCCCTCCGAACAGGCGGAGAAACCGGCCAGAACGCCTCCCGAGACAAGGATGAAGCCGAACCGGCGGCGAGTGAGCGGCGACCGTCCCGGATGTTCAGTCGATACGGGACGCGGGTTTGCTGTACTGCCCGAAGGCATCCTGATACTCCTCGGCGATATCGCGCGCGGCCTGATGGACGTAGATACGGGTTGTCTGGGGCGAGGCATGTCCGAGGACCGTCTGCACGGTCGACTCCCGCACGCGGCGGTGGATCATCGTGGTCGCCAGCCCGTGCCGGAACGAGTGGGGCGTCACCTCGCTCTCGATCCCGGCCAGCGTACAGAGCTCGGTGACGATGTGCTCCACCGTGCGCGGACTGATGCCCTTGCCCGGAACGCCCACCTTGTCACGTCCGGAGAGCGCCGGCAGGACGCCAGAGCCCCGGACCTCGTCGCCACGCTTCTTCCAGTAGGCAACAAGCGCTTCCGCCGTCTCGACATCGAAGTGGACGGTCCGGCTCTTGCCGCCCTTGGCGCGGTAGATGCTGGCGGTGCCTGTTTCGAGGTCGATGTCCCGGCGGCGCAACGCACACAGTTCCGATACGCGGACACCCGTGCGGAACATGACGAGGATCATCGCCCGTACCTTGAGACGCCGCAATTCGAGGTGGGGTTTCTTCTCAACCGGGGCCGAGCGCACAAGTTCGACGATGCGTTCCAGATCGGAGAGCTTCACGTCCGGCGGCGGCGGGGTGAAGCGCGGCATCATCGCCGCGATCCGGACACGCATGCGATCCGTCGCGAGATCGGGGTGCAGGTCGAAGGCAGCGAGCCACGAACACAGTTTGCGGACGGCGGCCAGATTGTTCTGCGCCGTCCGCATCTGGGAGACCTCCTCCGGGGTCCGCACGTCCTCCGGGACGATGACGGCGGCGAAGGATGTCACATGATCGACGGTGAGCGCCGTGACGGGAGCCGTCTCCGGATCGATGCCTTCGTGGCGAGCGAGGTGATCGAGGAACTTGTCGACACCGTGACGGTAGGTCTTCTTGGAGCGCGGCGCGAGCCGGAGATCGCCGAAGAAGCGCTCCACTGCCTCATGAATGGTGGGAATCTCGTCGGCTGATGCGGTGGCGTCCGGAGACGGAATTGTGGTCGAAATGCTGTCGGTGGCCATGCGTCCTCCGCGATACTGTCGAAGGGTATGTACGTACAGTATACCCATTCAACGCCACGGCGGAGGAGACGGCTATCCAGCGCGATCTCGCGCATATCGCTCCAGCAGGGCTGGAAGCTGCTCGGAGAACGACCCATTCGAAATCACGCGCGCAACCCCGGCCTCCTTCGCCGTCCGGAACCCCTCAACGTCGGTGTGCGCTCCGAAGGCGATCACCGGCACCGCACGCGATCCCGCCGCGACGGCGCTCCAGTCCACGGGGCGGTTGAAGTCCACGATACCAAGGACGACGCCATCATCATCGATCGCTTCCACGAAAGCCGATGCATCGGTCACGATCTTCCCAGCGAATCCCATGCCTTTCAGGGTCGTGCGGATGCGCATCCCGAAGAAGAGATCGCCGGAGAGCACGACGACCTCCCCACGCGATACCTCGGCCCGATCGGCCATTCTTACCGTCCCCCGAGGGCCGACGTAGCGCTCAGGGTGCTGATCGCCACCGGGTCCGGTTCGCCATCGAACGGCGGCAGGGAGACCACGAAGACATCCTCCACCGCCGGCAGCGCCCGGATCTCGTCAATCGCGGCATCCGGCACGGTATCGTCGACATTCGTCACCATGAGCGCTTCCTCACGCGGGGCATGACGCCCCACCTGCATGCCGGCGATATTGACATTGTGACGGCCCAGGATCGTTCCCAGCGAGCCGATCACGCCCGGCTGGTCGTGGTGGTGCGTAATGAGGACCTGACCCTCCAGCGGGCGTTGCAGCGAGAAACGGTCGACCTCCACGATCCCCGTCCGCACGCGGTCCCAGGTCACGGTGACGGTGTGATCGGACTCCTCGCCCTGCACCTCGAAGACGAAGCGCGGTAACACATCCTCGTCCGGATCGTCGATCTCCATCCCGACACGAACGCCGGCCTCGGCGGCAACCATCCGCGCGTTCACCGGCGTCACCCGACGCCCGAGCCACTGCTCCAGCGCATCGCTGAGTGCGGCGCCCAACGCATGCTCGATCACATCGTTCGGTACGTTGCCGCTCACCGTCACGCTGAATTCGCGCGGCATTTCCGGCGAGAGCACCGAGAGCAGGTGACCGGCAGCTCCGGCAACGGTCGTCAGGCGACGCAGAATCGGCGCATCGATGGAGGCCTGGGGCAAGTTGACGGCATTGGCGACGGCCTCGCCACGCAGCGCTGCCAGTGTGGACGAGGCGATCACCTTGCCGACGGCCAGCAACGCTTCCGCACTGGAACCGCCGGTATGCGGTGTCAGCACGACGTTCGGAAGCCCGAAGAGCGGACTTTCGACACACGGCTCGTGAGGAAAGACATCCACGCCAGCCGCAGCGACGTGCCCCCTTCGGATCGCCTCGGCCAGCGCATCCTGATCGACCAGTTCGCCGCGAGCCGCGTTGATGACGATCGCGCCGGGACGCAGCTTCGCAATGGTCTCCGTGGAAAGGATGTGATGCGTCTCATCCGTCGAGGGCGCGTGGAAGGTCACGATCTCGGACCGTTCCCAGATATCGTCCAGCGACACGCGCTCGACACCGAGTTCGGCAAACCGGGCGTCGGTGATGTATGGGTCGTACCCGATCAACCGCATCTCGAATGCCCGAAGCCGTGTGGCCACGATGGACCCCACGCGCCCTAGGCCGACAATCCCGATCGTGCGTCCACGCAGGTCGACCGGCTTGATCTGCTTCCGCTCCCACCGTCCGGCGTGCGTGGACTCGTTTGCGTAGGGGATCTGCCGCGTGATCGCAAGCAGGAGCGCGATCGTATGCTCTCCAGCCGAAGTCGCATTCGCCCCTGGCGCGTTCAGCACCAGCACACCGGCCTTCGTCGCCGCGTCGAGGTCGATATTATCGACACCGACCCCGGCGCGCGCGACGACGCGCAGGCGCTTGCCGGCCGCCAGCACCTCGGCGGTCACCTGGGTCTCGCTGCGGACGACCAGGGCGTCGGCCATCGCGATAGATTCCAGCAGGGCGGGGATATTCGTACCGTCCACATCGACGAGGTCGGCATTCGCGGCCAGCTCTTCGCGGGCAACTGGATGAATGTTGTCGCTGATCACGATGAGCGGACGCGTACCATCGGGGTAGGCGCTGACCGGCTGGAGGGAGCCGATCAGGGACTCACGCCGTCCCACCCTTCGCCCGGCCGCAACTTCGAGCTGGGCGATGATTTCCGAATACCCGGTCACGGGCCGGATAGCCGGCTCGTCATCGACATCGATCTGGTGCTGGGGGTCGATCAGGAAACAGCGGACGCCGCCGGCCGCGTAGTTGCGGGCGTGGCGCTCGCTGTCCTCGATCGCAAAGCCACACCCCTGCCGCCGGGCGAAGGTCATCTTGTCGTCGGCGAAAATGACGTTGCAGGAGGGAAAGCCATGCTCCTTCAGCCAGGCGACCGTCATCGCCGCCGAGCTTTCCGGGCGCGCCGTCAGGATCAGGGCATTGCCCTCGCCAAGCAGCTGGATCACGTCGGACAGGAACGCTGGTGCGCCCGCGGCCGGAGCGAGATGCGAGGCAGGGCCATCGTCGGAATAGACCCACTCGCGGACGGCGAGCGGCACGTTGAGCCCCGCCGAATCGATGAAGGCGCGTTCCGGCAGGTCGAGATCGAAGTGGGCATTGGCGGCATGGGCGAGCGGTGCAGGATGCTCGGTCAGCACACCGTCGAGGTCGATCGCGATCCGGATGGACGGACGTGCCGGTGTGGCTCCGGGACTGTGCGTGGTGGACGTCATGGACCGGGGATACTCCAGAATGGCGCCAGGCGGGCCCGATCGATCTCGCCCTGCCATGCAGCAGGCGCCCGCGCCGGACATCGTGTGCCGGGGCACGGGCGACGCTGACCGTGTCATAACCAGGGTCAGTGTAGCGCGGGCCGAATGCTGTCTGCGAGCCGTGGACGAACCCCGCGTTCTCTGCGATAACGTCAGCAACGATGAACGCTGGCCCCATCGAAAGGAAGCATGGAATGTCTGCCGAAACCACCGCGACGCCGGATCCCACCGAGACCGGCCTCGCCTACTATCAGGACCGGATCGAGCGTGCCCAGAAGCTGATCGCCGACGCCGGCATCGACTGGCTGCTGGTCGGTCCCTCCGCCGACCTGATCTATCTCTCCGACTACGATGCGCACGGTAGCGAGCGCCTGAACCTGCTCATGATCCCGGCGGAGGGCAGTCCATCCCTGATCGTGCCGACGCTGGAATCCTTCCTGGTCGGCAAGGCTGGTGAACTGGCGGCGCTCCACCCCTGGAACGACGGAGAAAATCCGATCGACCTCGTGAAGACTGTCATCGGGGACCAGCCAGGCAAGAAGATCGCGGTAGGCAATCACCTCTGGAGCGCATTCCTCCTGCGCATGCAGCAGGCGCTCCCCGGCAACAGCTGGGAGGAGGCTGTTCCCATCCTCCGCGAGATGCGCATGAGCAAGGACGCAATCGAGGAGCACAAGCTCTTCGAGGCTGCCCGGCGGACCGACGAGGCGTGGGAGGAGTTCCTCACATCCGGCCCGATCTCCGGCCTCACCGAAGCGCAGGCGATGGCCCGGTTGCGCGAACTGACCGAAAAGCGTGGCGTCCTCGGTGTTGGCGGCATCTGCGCCAGCGGCCCGAACTCGGCGTCGCCTCACCATCACACCGGCGACCGTGTGATCCAGCCGGGCGATGCGGTCATCTTCGACTGGGGCGGCTCCTACGAGCACTACCATTCCGATGTCACCCGCACGACGTTCATCGGCGAACCGCCCGAAGAATTCGTCCGCGTCTACAACATCGTCCGCGAGGCGAACCAGGCAACCCTTGAGGCCGTGAAGCCGGGGATCTCGCTGCAGGAGCTCGACCGCGCCGCGCGCAAGGTGATCACCGACGCGGGGTACGGCCCAGCATTCCTCCACCGAGTCGGACATGGGCTCGGCATGGAGGTTCACGAGGAGCCATACCTGGTCGAGGGCAACGAGCTTCCGCTCGAGGTCGGCATGGTCTTCAGCGACGAGCCGGGAATCTATCTCGAAGGCAAGTTCGGGGTCCGTATCGAGGACAGCGTGATCTGCACACCGGATGGTGGCAAGCGGTTGAACGAGGCGACACGGGACCTCGTCCCGATGGGCTAGACCTCCGTTTCATACGTAGGGCGGACTCTCTTCTCTCTTGGTTCGCCGCAGGGATGCGTCCCGTCTCATGAGACGGGACGCATCGCCGGAGCACAATCACGCAGGATGGCTGCACTCGGACTGGCGACGATTTCTATCTACTTCGAACAGACCTTCTCGCTGAAGGACAAACGGCGAGAGGTGAAGTCGGTCGTGCATCGTGTACAGGCGAGGTTCAATTGCGCCGTTGCGGAAGTCGCCGATCTCGACGATATGCGCGTCGCCACGCTCGGAGTGGCCGTCCTCTCGACATCCGCACCGCACGCCGACCAGATGCTGCAGACGATCATCGTATTCATCGACGATTCGCTGGACATTGGCGTGCTGGGGGAGATCTCCACAACGATCGATCCGTTCGACGCCTGACCGATTCCATCGTACGCATCACGAAGGGCGGCTCCCCATCGGGAGCCGCCCT
>JASGDN010000036.1:0-79915 GCA_049841275.1 Thermomicrobiales bacterium | reverse complement strand
GCGGCGATGTCCGCATTGGCGGCGGGCGGCATGTCGCGCTCGGCGGCCGTGACCGCGTCGCGGTCGGCGAAGCGGGAGCGATGGTCGGCATGGCCGCTATCGGCGGGCGGCCCGGATTGGCGAGCGGCCTCGTTCGGGGTGTCGTCCATGGGGTCCTCCGTTGCACGGATCGTGGTGCCGGTGGGGCAACGGTCGCGATTGTCGTGCAGTATCGCATTTCGGGGCCTTTCCGATCGCGATCGCCGCGCGACTGACGAATGGCGGGATGTCCATTCTTGACCCCTGGATTGTTATGCTGATATGGTGATGCCCATATCGTCCGGGATTCAGGCGGGATGATAGGGATTGCCGCTGGGTGGAGCGTGGCAGTGCACCCGGAGAGGGATGGTTCATGGGCGAACTCGTCATCGGAAGGCCGGCGCTTCAGGTCCGGACCGCGTTCTCGATCCCGCTGGACATGGTATCCATCATGTCCCTCCTGTACCGGGCCGTTCCCGGAAGCGGCCTCGATCGTGGCCTGGTCGAGGCGCGCCGTGCGCTGCCCGCACCCCTGCAGGAGGATCTCGATCTGCTTCACGGATTCTCCGGTCGCCTGCTCTACTACATGGAAGAGCCGGTGATGCGGTTCGAGCCGCTGCGTCCCGATCATCTGGACGCCGGGATCGACGAGCTGGTTGCCTATCTGGAATCCCTCGATCCAGAGGCTTTCCGGCAAATGGCGATCCACGCGTTCGACCGGGTTCATCGCGACCTTGGCACGGAGCTGACCGCGCCGGTCGTCGATCAGGAGATCGCTTGGAGGCGGTATGTGGAGCCAGGGTTGACGACAGCTGGTGTGGAGGATGTCCTCCGGCTGCTGGCGGAACCCACAACGCTGAAACAACGCACGATTCGCCTGATTCGCGGCATCTGGGACGAGATGTATGCGGCGGATTTCGCGGTGAACGGCGAGCGTCTGCTCGAAGCCGAGCGCGCTGCGCGACCGGCCGCGGCCCGTGGCTTCGGCATGGCCTTCGCCGAGTTGACCGGCAATCGCCTGCCCGCGACGCTGACGGCAGCGCTCGGCAACGTCGCCAGCGTCACCTTCTGCCCGTCGGCCCATATCGGGGCATTCGTCAGCTACATCAGCTATCCGCCCGATCTCGTGGTCTTCTTTTCCGCATCGAATGTCCTGCAGCCGGACGCGATGCCGGACCTTCCGCTCGATCTGGCGAGCGACGATACCATCGATACGGTCGATGGCGGGAACATGCCGGGCGAGGTGTTGCTCGAGGGACTGCGGGCGCTGGGCGATGCAAACCGCCTGCGGATCCTCGATCTGCTTGGCGGTGGCGAACTCTACGCGCAGGAGATCGTCGGGCGGTTGGGGATCGCCCAGTCCGCCGTTTCCCGGCATCTGTCACAACTGGAGCGTGCGGGTCTTGTACGGGTCGAGCCGCGCCGGGGCATGAAGTACTACGCGATCGACCGCAATCAGCTCGAAGTCCTGGCCGAGTCGATCCGTATGCGTGCGCGGTGATAGCGATCGGGGTTGTGCATTTTCGCACGAATGTCTCCAGACCCCTAGACAACACGATATCGCGATGCTACGATAGGTCCAGATGATTCAACGAATGAACGGTACGGCGCAATGACGCGCTGAAGAACATTGACAACGGAATCATCGTTGGCTCGCCCGGAATCGCAGAGGCGATTCCTGAGACGCAGGGCCAGACCTGGACGCGATGGCATTCACTTTTCGTCATTCTTCCGTCGCGATCCACTTCCATTAGCCGCCTCGGGCGTCGTTAGCCGGTCGCCTGGCATAACTCACACCTCTTTTTCCTCCTTTAGTGTGCAGGTCTCTGAGGGAAACGACGAGAATCTGTACCACTTCACAAACTTCCTCTCCAAAGCATGACCTCTCGATCGCGGTCATGCTGGTATCCCTCGGCAGCGATCGAGCAGAGATTTCACGCCCGGTGCATTCGCACCGGGCGTTTCTGTTTCTGTGGAGGATTCCGCTCCGCTCTCGACAGCACGAACACCTCATGCGTCAAGCGGCATACAGATGCCATTTGACGTATGAGGCGCTTCCGTCGTGGATGCCTGGGCGATTAGTCGCCCGCGCCGGACGCGGACTCCCGATGCGCGGAGCGTGCCGGGCGCGTGTCTCGATCCACCTCGTGGTTGCCTGCGCTCACCATGCGGGGGCGGTAGCGCGTGCGGATTGTCGCGGCGAGCGCGGCGGCATCGCGGAAGCGTCCTGCCGCCTCATAGGCGGCCACGGCGGCCTCCATGCCGCCTCGCGTGCATCCCCAAAAGCCGGGCACGACCTGGAAGCGGATCCCCAGATCCTGCGCCGCCTCCGTGAACCAGGCCGACGCGGTCTCGAGATCTCCCGCGCGCGCCGCCAGCACGCCCCGGACTGCAGCGAGCCGCGCCTGCTGTTCCTCGTCGAGCGGCATCGGTGTCGTCCGGGACTTCAGCAACGCCGGATGCCGGCGCCAGCGGAACGTTCCGGTTGTCTCCCCATCGGACGAGGCGCCGGTATCGCGAGATGGCTTCTGCATGCAGAGGGTGTCCTTCAGGATGATAGGGGCTTCGTAGATGGGGGCATGCCAGTCGAAACCGCGCGGAGTTGCGCCCAGCCGCACTGGTTTGCGAGCCGTGCAGCCTGGCACGGCCAGACCCGCGCAGACGGTCTGGACGAGATGCGCCAAGCGCTCGATGTACGGAGGTGCGGTTTGCGGATTGGCACGACCCGAAGGCGCGTCGTTGGGCGACAACATGACGATCCTCCCCCAGGAATCATGATGTCCATCATCGGTCCGGTCGCGGACCAGTTCCGCCCGCCGGGATGGCGAGCGTGGCGGTCGCGACAGTGAGGGTGTTTGTGCGTGGCGCGAAACACCGTCCGGACCTGTGCGGGGGTGGCCGGATATGCGGGGATTGCTGTGACTGTACGTCACATGCTGTAGTCTGGATGCTACCACGAGGACCGTACGTACACAAGATTGGCGTGCAATGCTCTCCGGGTGGGCAGGGCGGGGCATGATGAATTCGCTAGACTGCGAACCGGGGCGGATTGTCCCCGTGACGGGCGAGGCACCGCCGATGCGGTCACGGATGCCAAGTTCGGCCTTCGTGCAGAAAGGGGCAGACAACGATGTCGCAATCGCCGCAGCATTCACCGCTTTCCTCCGAGGAGATGTGGCCGGATCTGCTCGCCCCCGAGATCAGTTCCGCCGACATGGATCGCCTCGAGGATGTCGTCGCCCCCGCGCGGCGGATCGTGGCGTTCACGGGCGCAGGGATCAGCACCGAATCCGGAATCCCGGATTACCGCGGTCCGAACGGGGTGTGGGCGCGGAATGCGATCCCGAGCGTCGATACCCTGCGTACCGATCCGGATGCGCAGCGCGAGCACTGGCGGTTCCGGCGCGCCAACTATCCGGTGATGCTGGCGCGCCAGCCGAACGACGGTCATCGCGCGTTGGTGGATCTGGAGCGGGCCGGCCGGCTGCTTGCGGTCATCACGCAGAACATCGATGGGCTGCACCAGAAGGCCGGAGACCATCCGGAGCGGGTGATCGAGCTGCATGGCTCCACCCATCGCCTGCGTTGCATGACGTGCGGAACCGAATACGATGGCCTGGCGATCCAGAAGCGGCTGGACGCGGGCGAGGAAGACCCCCGGTGCGAGGTCTGCGGCGGACCGTTGCGGTCGGCGACGATCCTCTTCGGTGAGCCGTTGCCGGAAGCGGCCTTGCGGAAGGCGGTCGCGGTATCGCAGGTGTGCGATCTCATGCTGGTCGTCGGCAGTTCGCTGGTGGTGAATCCCGCCGCGCGATTGCCAGCGATCGCGAAGCAGCACGGTGCGAGGCTGGTCATCATCAACCGGACGCCGACGCCGCTCGACGATATTGCAGATGTGCATCTCGTTGCGGAGGCGGGACCAACATTGCGGGACTTGGTGCGCCGGCTGGGCGTGCCGGGAATGGCGACATCCGGAGACCCATCCGCAACCGGACTCTAGCGACCTATCCACAGGACACGACGGTGGATCAGAACACGATACCTGCAGAAGAGCCATTGCGGCTTGCGAACGATCATGGCTGTTTCGGATGTGGCAAGCTGAACGACTTCGGCTTGCAGATGGAGTTTCGGGAGAATCCCGAGGGCGATGGCGTCTGGGCGCGCGTGGTGCCGGCCATCCGGTTCGAGGGCTACATGGGTGTCATCCACGGTGGTGTGGTGACGGCGATGCTCGACGAGGTGATGGCCTGGTCCCTCTATCGGGACGACGCCTGGGGTATGACCGCACAGATGAATGTCCGGTTCCGGAAGCCGGTCATCGTGGGCGAGCCGGTACTGGCGATCGGGCATGTCGTGTCCCAGCGCGGACGGCTCTACGAGACGCGCGGCGAGCTTCGGCGGGAGTCGGACAACGTCCTGCTTGCCGATGCGACCGCGACGTTCATGCGCGTGAACCAGGCGCAGGCCGATGCGTGGAACGAGCGCTACAACGGCGAGCCGCCGAGGACGGAGGAGCGGGCATGAAGCTCTATCTGGGCGGTCCGATGTTCGTGTCGGCGGAGGTGCGGTACAACCTCTGGCTCGCGGGAGCGCTTCGAGCCGCCGGCTTCGAGGTCTACTGCCCGAATGAGAGCGAGCCGATCAACGACAAGACGCGGACCGACATCACCGCCCGCAAGATCTACGAGGCTGACCGCGAGGCACTGGAGTGGGCGAACGTCTATCTCTGCCAGGTGAGCGAGGACTCCGGCACGAACTGGGAGGCGGGATACTTCGACTGCCTCTCGCGCTATGTCGATCCTGCACGGCACTGGGGCGTGATTGGCCTGGCGACGGACATTCGCCTGCAATCGCCTCCCGACCCGGATCGGGCCGGGGTGGAGAACCTGGCCTGGGCGATCAATGCGTTCGTGGTGGGCGGCCTGCAGGCTTCGCTGGGAATCGCACGGAGCGAGGACGAACTGCTCGCACGGCTGCGGGCGATCCGGGCCGAGCGCGAGGGATGACGGTTCCACGCCGCCGGGTCCGGCGCGATCGCACCCTGGACGTCAGGAGCGGATCGGCCTGGCAACCTGTCACACAGCGCCCGGCTCCTTCGTCAATCCCATGAAGCCGTGCGGGCCTGTCGCATCGGACTGGAATCACGCCCCCTATACGGTGAGGGAAACACGATGAACACGACTGTTTCGGAGCCGCCTTCGTCGCCGCATCTCGCCGACGGACACGATCGCATCCGGGTGTACGGCGCCCGCGAGCACAACCTCAAGGACATCAGTGTCGAGATCCCGAAACGCCGCCTGACGATCTTCACCGGGGTCTCCGGGTCGGGCAAGAGTTCGCTGGTCTTCGGCACGATTGCGGCCGAATCGCAGCGGTTGATCAACGAGACCTACAGCGCCTTCGTGCAGGGATTCATGCCGACGCTGGCGCGCCCCGATGTCGATGTCCTCGATGGCCTGACGACGGCGATCGTGGTCGATCAGGAACGGATGGGTGCAAACGCGCGGTCCACCGTGGGCACCGCCACCGATGCGAATGCGCTGCTGCGCATTCTCTTCAGCCGGCTCGGCCAGCCGCATATCGGGTCGCCGAACGCCTTCTCGTTCAATGTCGCATCGGTGCGTGGCACAGGGGCGGTCACGGTCGATCGCGGGAACAAGAGCCAGGCGGAGGTCCGTACCTATAGCCGCCTTGGCGGCATGTGCCCACGCTGCGAAGGGATGGGGCGTGTCTCCGATTTCGATCTCACGCAGCTCTACGACGACAGCAAGTCGCTCAACGAGGGCGCACTCACGATCCCCGGCTACAGTGCGGACGGGTGGTACGGACGCATCTTTAGCGGATGCGGGTTCTTCGATCCGGACAAGCCGATCCGCGACTTTTCGAAACGGGAGCTGCACGATCTCCTCTACAGGGAGCCGACGAAGATCAAGGTCGACGGCATCAACCTGACCTATGAAGGCCTCATCCCGCGCATCCAGAAGTCGTTCCTCTCCAAGGATATCGACGCGCTGCAGCCGCACATCCGGGCATTCGTGGAACGCGCTGCGATCCTCACGATCTGCCCCGAATGCAATGGCACGCGGCTCGGCCCGGAGGCGCGCTCGTCGAAGATCGCGGGAATCAGCATCGCCGACGCCTGTGCGATGCAGATCAGCGACCTCGCGGCCTGGACGCGCACCATCGACGATCCCGGCGTTGCTCCGTTGCTGGAGACGTTGCAGCAGACACTCGATTCGTTCGTGAAGATCGGCCTCGGCTATCTCTCGCTCGACCGGCCGTCTGGCACGCTTTCCGGCGGGGAAGCCCAGCGTACGAAGATGATCCGCCATCTCGGATCGTCCCTGACCGATGTCACCTACGTGTTCGACGAGCCATCCATCGGCCTTCATCCCCACGACATCCAGCGTATGAACGACCTGCTCCTGCAGCTGCGGGACAAGGGCAATACGGTTCTCGTGATCGAGCACAAGCCGGAGATGATCGCCATCGGCGACCATGCGATCGACCTCGGTCCGGGCGCCGGGACGAATGGCGGCACGATCTGTTACGAGGGCAGTGTCGAGGGCCTGCGTGCCAGCGATACGATCACCGGGCGGCACCTGGACGACCGCGCAACACTCAAGCCGGTGGTGCGGACCGCCAGGGGGGCGCTGGAGATTCGCGGTGCGAATGCGAACAACCTCCAGAACATCGATGTCGACATTCCGCTCGGCGTGCTCTGTGTGGTCACCGGCGTGGCCGGGTCCGGCAAGAGCTCGCTGATTCATGGATCCATCCCGGAGGCGGCTGGCGTGATTTCCGTCGATCAAGCGCCGATTCGCGGTTCGCGGCGGAGCAACCCCGCCACCTACACAGGATTGCTGGAGCCGATCCGGAAGGCGTTCGCGAAGGCCAACGGCGTGAAACCCGCCCTCTTCAGCGCGAATTCCGAGGGCGCCTGTCCTGTCTGCAATGGCGCTGGCGTCATCTATACCGATCTCGGCATGATGGCCGGTGTCGAGACCGTCTGCGACGAATGCGAGGGCAAGCGGTTCCAGGCGGAGGTGCTCACCTATAAGCTCGGCGGCAGGGACATCGCCGAGGTCCTTGCGATGCCGGTGAACGAGGCGCTGCCCTTCTTCGCCGCTGGCCCGGCGAAACTCCCGGCCGCGCACGCGATCCTCACGCGCATGGCCGATGTCGGACTCGGGTACCTCACCCTGGGCCAGCCGCTCACGACGCTGTCGGGCGGCGAGCGGCAGCGGCTGAAGCTTGCGACGCACATGGGAGACAAGGGCGGGATCTACGTCCTGGACGAGCCGACGACCGGTCTGCACCTGGCCGATGTCGACCAGTTGCTCGGGTTGCTGGACCGGCTGGTGGATGCGGGCAAGTCGGTGATCGTGATCGAGCACCACCAGGCGGTGATGGCGCATGCAGACTGGATTGTCGACCTCGGTCCCGGCGCCGGACACGATGGCGGCCGCGTCGTCTTCGAGGGGACGCCGGCGGACCTTGTCGCCGCCCGCTCGACGCTCACCGGGCAGCATCTTGCCGCGTACGTTGGTGCGTAGAACCCGACGGCTCAAGGAATCGTCGGGTGTGCTTGCTCGTGCTGTGGTGCGTCATGCGTGTGCTGTCGGCCGCTGACGGCACCCCCTGTGGGGTGCCCTACGCACGATCGCGCTCCTCCCTCCGTCTCGTCCGGAGGGAGAACGCTTGCAGGGTCATGTCCTGTCGAATGAGGCAGGACACGCCATTACATCAGGACCTGAATCCGTAGGGGCGATCCTCGCAGTCGCGGTCGGTCATCGCCCCTACCGACAGTGGCGACTATTTCGAAACCAGCTGTGGTTACTCTTCGATGCCGTCGGCGGCGTGTTGCTGGGCGGTCGAGACCAGCAGGTTCAGCGCCCGCAGCAGGTCACCGATGCTCCGGTCGTCCAGCAGGAAGAGCGCAAGCTCCGTTTCCGACTCGTTGAACGCGAGGATATCGTCGTCATCGCCGCCTGCCTGGCTTGCCTGCTGGATCGCGCCTAGCCACTGTGCGGCCTGGTCGTTCGCCGAGCGGAGCAACTGGAGGAGCTCGTCGGCAGAGGAGGCGCGCACGCGGTTCGTCTGGGCTTCCGAGCGGAAGGATGCGGGGTCCGGTTCCAGCGCGGCAACCGGTTCGGCGGGGGCTCCTGCCAGGGCGCGGAAGGTTCCGGGCGTGGTCGCGATGATGAACCCGCGATCACCGCTCTCGCCATGCGCAACGGCGCGCGGTCCCGGCGAATCGCGCTCGGCGGCCTGCTGAAGCGTGGCGAGGCCGGATTCATAGAGTTCACGGCCGGTATGGCCGTCACCGCCGCGTTCGTCGAGGATATAGCCGTATACGAGGAATGCGGCCGGCCCGACCGACGATTCGAGCTGGATCGTGAAGATGGCGGCATTCGCGTCGCGCTTGATGGCGGAGAGATCGCTGGCGAGCGATACGTCCTCATCGTCCAGGCCCAGCACCTCGGCGAGAAACCCGGCCGCGGCGATTGCCATCTCGTCGGATTCGAGGGTGGGGAGTGCATCCTCGGTCGATTCGTCGTAATACTGGCTCATGAGAACGGTCCTCTCCGTCGGAGGGTGCGGGGAACGGATCACGATAGGCATCCATGATACGACCGTGCCACCCCGATCGGTGACGGCAGGTCAATGGTGCGTTACGACCATATGATAGGTGCTGGAGGAGATTCATGACCGAACCGGGCCGGAAGACGCCGACATTCGCGGAGCTTCCGATCGACCAGCTGCTCGATGTTGCGCGTGGCATGGTGCCGCACGCGTATGTCCCGTATTCGGGATTTCCGGTCGGCGCAGCCGTGCTGACCGATGATGGTACGATCGTGGCCGGTGTGAACGTCGAGAACGCGAGCTACGGGCTTACCTGCTGTGGCGAGCGGAATGCGGTCTTCACGGCGGTTGGACAGGGGCATCGGACGATCCGGGCGGTGGCGATCAGTACACCGCGTTCTCCCGGTGCGACGCCATGCGGCGCCTGCCGGCAGGTGCTCAATGAGTTTAAGCCGGAGGATGCCCCTATGGCGGTGATCCTGGACGGATCAGAGGGCGCGATCGTGACCGATCTTGATCGCCTGCTGCCACACGCCTTCGGTCCGCGTGACCTCGGCTGACCGGATCTGGTACGGAGCCGGTTTGTCCATAGGTGACGGCGTGGCGCGAAATATGCATCGGTACATCTGGCCGCCTGCGGGAAGCGTCCTCAGCCCGACCTTGCTGCTTCCCGAACGCGGTGCGTGACCGACACAGTGGTCGGGGATGGCGACGCCGGACCGGTTTGGTGGGAGATCTTCGGCCGCGCCGGCGGTGCTGTACTGGAGAACACTATGCCAGGGCGATCGTTGAACATCGAATGGCGGGAATCCGCCGACGACCTCTACCGGCGATACGAGCAGGAGCGCAACGGGCATCGCAAGGTGCGGCTCCAGGCATTCTGGCTTTTGCGCCGGGGGTATCAGATTGGCGAGGTTGGCAAGGAAGTCCAGGTCGATTACCGGACGATCCAGCGCTGGATCTCCTGGTACCGCGTAGGCGGTATCGAGGCCGTGATCCAGCGGACACCGGGTCACGGCGCGCCGGGACGTCCGTCCCGCCTGAAGCCGGAACAGGTCCAGTCGCTCGTCCAGAAGGCGTCCAGGGGCGAGTTTCGCACGGTCTGGGATGCGGTGGACTGGGTAGAGCATCAGTTCGGGGTCACCTACACCTACACCGGCATGCACGCACTGCTCTCCCGCAATGCCGTGGATGCCTAGCCTTCTCGGACGGGGCATGCGGGATTCCGTGACCTGAACGGAATCCCGCCTTCGCTGTCGGGAAGACGGTGATCCGGAAGGAATTCGCGGACCGTTCTTGACGGTTTTGACAATGTGCGAGAAAAACAACCGTGAATCGATCGGGCGTTTCACGTTCTCCCGGGTCCGCTGGATATCTCGATGTCAGCGGTGGGCTGGAGATGAACGGGAAAGGTGCCGATCGTTCTCGATGTTTTCCCTGCGCATTCCGTGAAAGTGACGCCTTCTCGTGCCCCGTGCAAAGCTGACCGAACTCGAAGGGTTTCTGACCACGTCCTCCGTGGCGGAATTGCTTGGCCTTTCCCCCTATCTCATCAAGGCCCGGATTACCGATGGGCTCCTGCCTCCTGCCACGCGCGTGTCGGAGGCGGGCGTTCTGCTGTTCGACAACGCGTGGGTGACCGAGGCGCGGGTCGCGCTTTCGTCCGTTCAGCGGCGTAAGCGGCGTCGTGGTGCGCGCGAGGTGCAGCCGGTGCCGTCACCGGACCAGGTGCTCGGGCATCGGATGGGTGAGGCCGGATGGCTGCCGACCTGGCATGACATCGTCCGCTATTTCCGCGAACTCGATGCGGCCAGTCCCAACGTCCACATGGAGGAACTGGGCACCACCACCAGCGGTCTGCCCTATATCGTTGTCTATGTGGCGGCGGCCGACGGGCTCCAGGCGGACGCGCTGGAGCGAAACCGGGGATTGCTGCAGCAGTTGTGGGATCCACGCCAACTGGCGCCGGAGGAGTTCGAGCTGCTAGTGTACGAGGCCCGGTCTGTCGGGATCATCCTTGCCACCCAGCACTCGACGGAGATCGGCGCGGCGGTGATGTCGTTGGAACTCGCCTACGATCTGGCGACCCGCGACGACAAGCTGGCTCAGGATGTGCTCGAGAACACGATCACGGTCATCGTCCCGAGCCACAATCCCGATGGCGTCCAGATGGTTGCCGAGTGGTACGAGCGCTGGCTGGGCACGGAGTACGAGGGCGTGGACATGCCCTGGCTGTACCATCCCTACACCGGCCACGATAACAACCGCGACTGGTTCATGCTGACCCAGGCGGAGACGAAGCTGTACGTCGATCTCCACAACCGGGAGCATCCGCAGGCGGTCTTCGACATGCACCAGATGGGCCGGAAGGGCGTGCGTTTCATGGTGCCGCCCTTCATCGATCCGCTCGATCCGAATCAGGACCCCGTGATCCAGCAGGGCTTCGCGGCGCTCGGAACCCACATCGCGCAGCGCATGACCGCGAAAGGCATGGCGGGCGTCGCGACGAATGCGATTTTCGACAACTACTCGCCCTCCCTCGCCTACGGCAACTACCACGGCAGCGTCGACCTGCTGAGCGAGGCTGCGAGCGTCAAGCTGGCCACACCGCTCGTGCTGGAGGAGAAGGATCTTCGCGACGAGCACGGCTTCGACCCGAAGCAGCGAACCTGGAATCATCCGCTGCCCTGGAAGGGCGGCGAGTGGACGCTTCGCGACATCGTCGAATACGACAAGGCGGCGGCGTTCGCCTTCCTCGAACATCTCGCCGTCAACCGCGAGCAGTGGTTGCGCGATTATCGCAGTCTCTCGCAGCGGCAGATCGACCGGACCGAGAAGCCCTATGCCTTCATCATCCCGTCCGAGCAGCGTGACCCGGCTGCCGTAGTCGAGTTGATCCAGATCCTCCAACGCGGTCTCGTCGAGGTCGAAGAGGCAACCGCACCATTTGCGGCGGATGGAGTGACCTATCCGGCCGGGACGCGCATCGTGCGGCTGGAGCAACCGGCGGCAGCCTTCGCAAAGACGCTGCTGGAGGTCCAGGTCTATCCCGATCTGCGTGAATGGCCTGGCGGGCCGCCGAAGAAGCCATACGATATCGCCGGTCACACACTGCCGATCCAGATGGGCGTGCGCGCGATTCCGGTCGATCGCCCGCTGGCGAAGGACCTGCCACTGACGGTGCTGGAGCCGGTCGAGCCGACGGGATTGATCACCGAGATCGAGGGCGCGGTGACAGCGTGGACGATCGACCCCCGCTCGAATGCGGCGATCGCCACGGTGGAGCGCCTGCTGGCTGCCGGGATTCCTGTCTATCGTGTTCGCGAGCAGGGAGGGACATCGCTGGAGGCGGGCACGATCCTCGTCCCGGATGCACCTGGCCGCATTGAGGCCATCGAGGACATCGTTGCGGATACGGGGTCGACGGCGGCGGCTATCGCGACGCCGGGAGCGATTCCGGTCTGGCGGCAGCAGGAGGTGCGGCTGGGCGTCTACAAGCCGTGGACGGCCAGCATGGACGAGGGGTGGGCGCGCTGGGTGCTGGAAGCCTACGGGCAGCCCTACACCTCGCTCTCGACGCCGGACGTGCGCCAGGGCGGCTTGCGCGCGCGCTTCGATACCATCCTGATTCCGGACATGACCGCGAACGACCTGGTCAACGGGCGGCCGGAAAAGGACACGCGCTATGGTGACGATCCGTATCCGCCGGAATACGTTGGCGGTCTGGGCGAGGTCGGACTCGATGCGCTGCGGCAGTTCGTCGACGCTGGCGGGATACTGGTTGCCATCGACAATGTGACGCCCGCCATCATTGATGCCTTCGCGTTGCCGGTGCGGCGTCCCTTGGCGGACCTGAAGGACGACGCGTTCTACTGCCCCGGATCGTTGCTCAAGGTCGTGATGGATGGGACGAACCCGCTTGGGTTTGGCCTGCCGCGCGAGACACCGGTGTTGTTCCTGAACAGCCAGGTCTTCGAGGGTGCAGGGAGCGAGGCCCGGTCCATCGCCCGGTACCCGGTCTCGAACCCGAACCTTTCGGGCTGGATCCTCGGCGCGGAGCATCTGTCCGGCAAGAGTGCGCTGGTGGAGGTGTCGTACGGGCAGGGACGGATCGTCCTGTTCGGCTTCCGGCCGTACTTCCGTGCGCAGACACGGGCGACCTACAAGGCGTTCTTCAACGCGGTGTTGCGGGCCGGGCTGGTCGAAGCGACGCTGGAGCTGCCGGAATAGCGACGCTGGAGCTAGGCTTCGGCGCCTGCCCCAAGCGTGACGGAATGTATGCGAAGAACACCCAAGGGAATCGCCATTCGGCGATTCCCTTGGGTGTTCAGGCTCTGAAGCGGTCAGGGTTGCGAGGCGAGGACCGAAGCCGGCCGCAGGCGGGCCAGCAGCAGCAGCACCGTGCCTACACCCCAGATGGAGATCAGCAGGCTTACCGCGCCACCGATGTAGGGCAGTGGAATGAACCGCAGCGCCGAGATGATGACGACACCGAGCGTCATGGCCAGCAGGTAGAAGCCCCGGCTGCCGTCGTCCCAGCGGCCGGAGAGGATGGCGCGCCCGATCACGATGCCGACCACGACCTGGGAGAGGTAGAGGACGATCAGGTAGCCTCCGAGCAGGATCATGCCGGCCGGAAGACCGATCAGGGTCACGATCAGGATCACCACGACGATCGGGCCGAGGATCATTCCGGCCAGGCCCAGCCCGGCAGCGGGCAGGATGCGGCGACCGGCCTTGCCGATGGCGGAGGCGGCGCGCGGGGCGATCGCCACGAGGAATGCGCCGCAGATCAGCGCCCAGACGACCTTCAGCAGGCTGTTGAAGAGGCCGAGCGGGGAGGTGATGCTCAGCGGCTTGTCGTGGGTGGTTCCGCCGGTGACGATCGCATTCGGGGCGACATCGGCGGTCTGCTGGCTCGTGTAGGTGAGCTTGCCGCCGATCCTGGCGGTGTCCAGCAGGTTCAACTGGCTGATCGATGCGTCCACGTTTCCCCCGATCTGGCCGCCCAGGGTGACGTTTCCGGCGTTGACCGTGATGTTGCCGCCCACCGTGCCCCGGATATCGACCTGGCCGCCGTAGATCAGGACATCGCCCTGGATGCGGGCCTGGCTGGGGATGGTGACGTTTCCGGCCAGGACGATCAGGCTGCCGCTGATGGTGCCCCGGATTTCGAGGTTGCCGCTGGCGATCCGCAACGAGCCACCGATGGCGCCGGTGATGTCTCCCCGCGCGGCGGCGATGGCGGCGGAACGGTCGATGCGGCCAGGAATGTGGACCTCGACGGCAGCGATGTTCGCGTCGCCTTCCACGATTCCCTCGATACGGACGGTCCGGCCGGCGGCGTTGAGATCGCCGGCGATGGTCTCCGTGGATGGCACGGAGATGGCATCGCCGGCCCGGGAGGTCGAGGCGACGCCGGAGAATGGGACGGCGATGGTGGCGAGGGTGAGGATGATCGCGAAGGCGACCAGACCCATCCGGCTGCCGCGTGGTCCGTTGCGGTCCAATGCTGCCGGTTCTGGATTGTGCGAGCGGGTAGCGGATGGGCGGGGAGAGTGGGCCATCGACGACTTGCTCCTCGAGCGTAGGGATTCCGAAGACCGATGGTGCGGGCGACGTGCTGCCCAACAGGATACGACACCGGATCGCGATCGCAGTCGGTGGTCTCCGGAGATCGTAGCCGGAGCGCGGGACTTGCTGGCGCGATCGTCGACGCTGCCCTGGCGTTAGCCGGCGTCGATGCTCGTGACGATGGCATCGCTCAGCTCGGCCCACCGCGGCGGATTCAGGGGCCATGCCTTCTTCAACACGGTCCGGTTCCCGAGGATCGCGACGGCCAGGTCTCGGGTGGGATCGGCCCACATCAGGGTGCCGCTCTGGCCCCAGTGGCAGAAGGTGGCAGGCGAGGTGAGCGTGCCGGTCCAGTGGCGGAGCTTCGTTCCCTTTACCTCCCAACCGAGTCCCCAGAAGGCCGTCTGCCAGCGAATGCCAGCCGAGAAGACGCCGCCCGCAACGCCGTGCGCCTGGTCCGTCACCATCTCGTCGGCGATGTCGCGGTCCAGCGGCAGATCCGAACCGGGGAGGAACGAGGCGGCGAAGCGGACGACATCCTCGGTGGTTCCGTAATATCCTCCCCACGGAATGCCGAGGCTTCGCCACCACACGCTGTTGTACCCCTCGGTCGGGGTGCCTTCCGCCGACGGGTCCTGCACGATGGCGAGTCGGCCGTTCAGGGATGCATCGACGGTGGGATGGAGGTCGGTGAGACCCCATGGCACGAGGACTTCCTCGCGCAACATGGTGTGGAACGGGAGGCTCGTGGCGTACTCGGCGGCGCGGGCGGCGACGGCGGGACCGACATTCGAGTACCGGAGCATCTCGCCAGGAGCGTCCTGGAGCGGCACCCCGCACATGATGTCCAGCATTTGCTCCAATGGCGGTTGGTCGCTCATGCGCAGGCGTTTTACCCCGGCGTTTTCCGGCAGGCCCGCCGTATGCGAGAGCAATTGGCGGATCGTGATGCGGTCGCGCAACGCTTCCAGCTGGGGAATCACATCGTCCGCGAAGGGATCGTCCACCTCGCCGAAGGCGGGAAGCTGGAGTGAAACCGGCAGGTCGAGATGGAGGTCGCCACGCGAAACGAGGCGCATCACGGCGGCGGCGGTGAACGGTTTGGAGACCGAGGCGAGTGCGAAGAGCGTGTCCTCCTGGACCGGGATGCCGGGCGCAGCCTCGCCGGTCTGGTGGGATGCGACGACCGCACCACGGTGCCAGACAGCGGTCGCAACGCCGTGGACGGCGCCATCCTCCACCCAGCGTTCGGTGAGCGCAAGCGCATCGGCGATGGTCGGCATGGCGGAAAGCTCCCTGACCGGCGTGGTGCAGCCCATTGCGGGTCACGGCGCCGGGCATTTCGGTAGAATGGATGCGGGATGTGGCAGGCGACGACGGGTCGCCTCGCCCGATTCGATGACGCAGTGGCGAAGTCGCCGATGGGATGATACGCGATGGCCTCCGAAACCCTGTCTGGCGCGGCGCGGCGCTACACGCTGACGGTTGTCGACAGCTACGACTTGCTGAGCGCATTGGCGGCGGACGCTGTGTCCGAGACACTGATGCGCACGCCAGGTGCGGCGCTCACCCTGCCGACAGGGGACACACCCCTGGGGATGTATCGCGAGCTGGTGCGCCGGATCGATGCGGGCGAGCTCGACTTCTCGCAGGCGCAGTTCTTCTGCCTCGACGATTATCTTGGCTCGACGCCGGAGGATGAGGCGAGTCTCACCCGCTGGCTGAAGCAGGTCTTCCTCGAACCGGCGAAGCTGCCGGAGGCGAATGTCCACTACGTGCCCACCGCGGCGGAGGACCCGCAGGCCGCGGCGACGGGCTACGATCGAGAGATCGCTCATTTTGGCGGACTGGAACTCGCCGTGGTCGGTCTCGGTCCGAACGGTCATATCGGCTTCAATGAGCCGGGTTCCGGACCGGACGACCCGACGCGCGTAGTGGACTTGCAGCCCGCCACCCGTACGCAATCGGCGGCCTATTGGGATGGCCGGGCGGACATCCCGGCGCAGGCGATGACGATCGGCCTGGGGACGATCCTGCAGGCGAAGCGTATCGTGCTGATTGCGTCTGGTGAGAGCAAGGCGGAGATCGTCCGTGCGTCGCTGGAAGGACTGGAGACGACTGACGTGCCGGGATCGTTCCTCCGGCGTGCGGGCGAGCGGCTGGAGGTCATCCTCGATCAGGGCGCGGCGTCGAAGCTCAGCGCGTAGGCATATATGTTCTGACATCCTGCCGAACGACATGGCACGGCGCCGATCCGATTAGGATTGGCGCTGTGCCATGTCGTGTATGCGGCGGATCACCTGGCTCAGCTTCCCGGTTCGGCGCCCTCGCTGGCGGGAGGAGTTTCGGGGCGAATCGTCCCGAAGGCGTCCAGCACCCGCTGGTGCGTAGGGGCGTCGGCAACCGCGAGGAGTCCTCCGACAATGCCGGTGTCGCGCTTGTTGTATTGGTGAGGGCGGCCCCAGAAGTCGGTGAGGCGGCCACCTGCCTCGTTCACGATCAGGTCGGATGCCGCAACATCCCATTCCTGGGCGATGGAGGCCATATCGTCCGGCCAAAGCCCGAGAAAGACATCGTAGGTGCGGACCGAATCGTCGAAGGCGCGCGGCTGGAACCCGATCTCCATGATCGGCGGTTCCGCTGCCCCGAGCCGGGCGGCAGCGGCGAGAATCTGCTCGCGGCCTTCCCGGCCCCGATACCACTTGGACGAGACGATACGCGGCGGCTCCTGCGAGGGCGTGATCCGGAAGGGCTCGACCTCATCATTGAGGATGATCCACGCGCCAGCGCCAGCGATGGCCGCATGAAGGAGTCCGGAGGGGGGATGGGCGCTGACCGCGACCACTGGGCGTCCACGCTCCACCAGCGCGATCAGGACCTCGAAGCGGTCGGTGCCGGCGACGAACTGGGCGGTGCCATCCAGCGGGTCGGCGATCCAGCAACGCGGGTTGTCGACGCGAGCGATGTCCTTGGCGCCCTCCTCGGTCAGGATCGCGTCGTCCGGGAAGGCGGCGTGGATCGTCTTCTGGATGAAGGCGTCGGAGGCCAAATCCGCGTCGGTCACCGGCGAGCCGTCACCCTTGGTGTAGGTCTGGGCGGTGTGCTGCTCGTAGAAAGGGAGGATCGCGGCGGATGCTCCCTGGGCAGCTTCGATGGCCACGGCGAGTTCCCGATCGTAGCGGGTGCCTGGTTGGAGTACGAATCCCACAGGTGGTTGCTCCTCATGATGTCGGCCACGGCCGGCTCGGGGGCGACTCCCCGATCCACGACGTCCAATAGGAGCGCAGGGTACTGGCTCGGTTGGCCGGGAGCAAGGGACATGCTGCAAACGCACGCCTTGGGAAGACCGGAAGTGGGATCGCGACGTATACAGGCGGAGGGTCATGACCGGGCAGATGTCCAGTGGCCCTCATGTTGCAATGGGTGAGTCGTTGTGTTTTCGGTGATGGAGCATCCCCTTGCCGGACCGCATGACGATTGCTGCATTCGCAAGGACCGTTTTGCCACGGTCACGATGCTTGTGTGAAGGAGAACGGGTTGATGGGTGCATGGACACGACAACCGACCGGCGTTCGACGCGCGCTCGGCGTGGGGGCGCTGAGCCTGAGCACGCTGTTGCTGGTGAGCTGCGGCGGTGGCTCGGACAAGGACAAGACGCCGACCCCGGCGCCGACCGAGGTGAGCGCGCCGACCGAAGTGCCGACAAGCCCACCGACCGAGGCCCCGGCCACGGTTTCGACTCCGGAGGTGGGCGGTTCGACTCCCGAGGCACAGGGCTCGCCAGCGGTAACCGGGGCAAGTACGCCGGCATCCAATCTGGCTACCGCCGAGGTGTTCACTGGAAGCCCCGTGGGGGGAACCCCGGTGACCGCGAATGCATCGGCGACCGCAGTTGTCGGGCCTGTCCTCGGGACGCCTGAGACGACGGGATCGACGCCAGCGCCGTCCGGGATCGGAACACCCGTTGCGTCGCCCGAGGAGGCCACGCAGGTTGCGCCCGTGATCGGCTCGGTTGACACGGGCTCGACCCCGGCGCCGTCCCAGATCGGAACGCCGGTCGCATCGCCAGCGGCCTCACCGGCAGCGTCGCCGGCCGCATCCCCGGAGAGCACGCCGCACACCTCGCCAGAGGCCACGGCCTCGCCGGCCAGGTAGCGGCAGCCCGGTATCGGGCGGGCCATTGTGCAGGACCGCGTCACTCCGTCTGGGGTGGCGCGGTCTTGTGCGTTATGCACGAATTCAGGAGCCTCGCTTTGTGTCTGGTGTAGACTACGCGCATCCGAAGCCGTCCGGGTGCGACGTCCTCTGTCCGCCGGCCGTGCTTCGCCGGGACCCGTCGGCGACGGGCTTCCCGGTCAGTCTGCGTCCCGTATCGGACACACAACCCCAGTGAGGTGACCGGAGATGACTCGCTCAACACCGGAGCAGGAGACATCGGTGCTCGTGACGGATGATTCCGTCGTGTCAGGCGAGGATGCTCCCCCGATGGGCATCGACGAGACCGCCGAACTGGCGGATGACGCCTTCACCGACCGCAGCGATGCTCCCATCTCCTTCGTCCTGCGCCGGAATGGCACACCTGCGTCGATGCCGGAAGGGACCTTCGTCTACGACGAGAACGACGAAGGGCTCGACTATCGCCGCCGCTATCGCGGCCTGATCGGCGTCGCGTCCAAGGTGCCGGTGCGCGACCGGGCGATGCTCTCGCTCGTCTACACGCCGGGTGTGGCGGAAGCCTGCATGGCCATCCATCATGACCTCGGGCGTTCCTACGACCTCACCTGCCGTGGCAACACGGTTGCCATCCTCTCCGATGGCTCCGACCTCTTCGGCCGCGAAGGAGGGCCGCCGGAGGCCGAGCTGCCGGTGGCCGAGGGCAAGAGCGTCATCTTCAAGACGTTCGCCGGGGTCGATGCGGTGCCGATTTGCGTCAACACCACGGATGCCGGGGAGATCGTGGAGACCGGTATCGCCATTGCGCCGACCTTCGGGGCGATCTGCCTCGACGACATTTCCTCGCCGCGCGCCTTCACCATCGCCGACAACCTCGACAAGGGCGCGGATATCCCGGTCTTCTCCAACCAGCACCACGGCACGGCCATCCTCGTGCTTGGCGCGCTCTACAACGCGTTGAAGGTGGTGGGAAAGGACCTCGACAAGGTCAAGGTCGTGCTCAGTGGCGCGGGTATCGCCGGGATCGGTGTCGCCCGCCTGCTCGTGCGGGCCGGCGTGAAGAACCTTGTCGTCTGCGACCGTGCCGGGGCGATCTACCGCAGCCGTGGCGAGCGCATGAACTGGGCGAAGTCTTACGTCGCCAAGGAGACGAACGGGTCGCAGCAGCAGGGGTCGCTGAGCGACATGCTGGTGGGCGCGGATGTCTTCGTGGGGCTCTCCACGGGCGACATCGTGACCGAGGCGATGATCCGGTCGATGGCGCCCGATCCGATCGTCTTCGCATTGGCGGTGCCGATCCCGGAAATCCTGCCGTCCGTGGCGCGGGCCGGTGGTGCCCGGGTGATTGCGACCGGGCGTTCCGACTACGCGAACATGATGGATGTCTCGCTGGTCTTCCCCGGTTTCTTCCGGGGGCTGCTCGACAGCGGTTCCCGCAACATCCGCCTGCGGATGATGCTCCATGCCGCGCGGGCGCTGGCCGATATGGTGCCGGGCGAGCAGTTGCACGAGGAGTACATCGTGCCGGCGCTCTTCGACTTCCGGGTGGCGCCAGCCATCGCGGCGGCGGTGGTGCGCGGTGCGATCGAAGCCGGCGAGGCCACGCGCGACGTGACGCCGGAGGAGGTCGCCGAAAAGACGCGGCGGTTCGTGTACGAGGGGCGGCTCGATCCGGCGCGCCCGAGCACGCGGCAGGAGGGGCGTACCTTCCGCGAGGAGGCGATCGACCTCCGCGAGCGCAATCACGGCGTGCTCGAGATCCGGAGCAAGATCCCCATCAAGGACCACCACATCCTGAACCTGCTCTACGTGCCGCCGCGCGCCCTCGTGCCTGCGCACGTCATCCGCGATGATGTCTCCCGCGTGACGGAGTTCACGGCGAAGGGGAACCTCGTGGGCATCGTGACGGACGGTTCGGCGGTGCTCGGTCTCGGCGATATCGGGCCGACCGCCGGCCTGCCGGTGATGGAGGGCAAGGCGGTGCTCTTCCAGACCCTTGCCGGGGTGGAAGCGTTTCCGATCTGCCTGGCCGAGCGCGATCCGGACGATATCGTGGAGACGGTGGCGGCCATCGCGCCGTCGCTCGGCGGCATCAACCTGGAGGACATCGCCGCGCCGCGCTGCTTCGAGATCGAGGAGAAGCTGCGGGCGCGGCTCGATATGCCGGTCTTCCACGACGACCAGCACGGGACCGCCATCGTGGTCGCTGCCGGGCTGATCAATGCGGCACGGCTGCGGAACTGCGAGATCAAGGACCTCAAGATCGTCATCAATGGCGCGGGCGCGGCGGGGATCGCGGTGGCCAAGCTGCTCAATGTCCTCGGCGCGGCGGATATCATCCTCTGCGACCGTTCCGGCGCGATTTACGCGAACCGGCCGGGTCACATGGACGCGTCCAAGCGGGCCATCGCCGAGGTGACGAATCACGAGGGCAAGACGGGCAAGCTTGCGGACGTGCTGCCGGGCATGGACGTCTTCATCGGCCTCTCGGCACCGGGCACACTGACGCAGGAGATGGTGCGTTCGATGGCGCCCGATCCGCTGATCTTCGCGCTGGCGAACCCGACGCCGGAGATCATGCCCGACCTGGCGAAGGAGGCGGGCGCGTTTGCCGTCGCGACCGGGCGCAGCGATTTCCCGAACCAGGTCAACAACTCGCTGGCCTTCCCCGGCGTCTTCCGGGGGGCGCTTGATGTGAAGGCGCGGCAGATCAGCGACGACATGAAGATTGCGGCAGCCTACGCCATCGCCGACCTCGTGTCGGCGGAGAAGCTGAGCCCGGAGTTCCTGATCCCGGACAGCCTCGATCTGCGCGTCTCGCCGCGGGTCGCGGCGGCGGTCGCGCAGTCGGCGCAGGAGACGGGCATGGCGCGGCTTGCCATCGACCCGGCGGAAGTCGAGGCGCGGTGCCGGGACCTCGTCTACGAGGGGACCGTCGCGTTGTAGCGAGGAACGAAGAGGGTGCAGGATGTGCCGGGTCTGCCGCGAATTGTCGCGGCGGACCCGGCATCAGTGCATCTCCTGGCCTGACTTGCGTAACGTCGAGACCGGGCCGACCTCGTGTCGGCCCTACATATGGCGGTCTGGTGCGGCGGAGGTGCTCGCCGTGCTGTTCCCGAATGCCAGCCGTATATCGTCCGGCGGACCGGTTCTGAGCCCGCGCAACCGTGACATTCGTCATGACTGAACAGGCATCGCCGTCACTTCGGGTCATGTTGCGCTGCCGCTATGGTGGTCTCGCGTGGTGGTGCGGATACACCGGGAATCGCAGGAAGGGGCACAGCATGAACGACCAACAAGGTGGGGCTGCCATTCGATCGTCACTCGCGGAACGGGAGGCGACGGCGGACCGGCTGACGCGCGCCCAGGCGGAAGGACGAATCTCGTCGGACGAGCTCTTCGAGCGGCTCCATACGATCACGGACGATTCCACGCGCGGCCAGCTTGCGGCGTTGGCTGCCGATCTCTCCCGGATGATGGGGTGACATCGCCACAGCCAACGGGCACGATGGCGTCGGGTCCTGTTGCCGGGAATCCGGAGACGCGTATCTCCCTGCTGGGCGGGATCAACCTCGATCTCACGCAGGCGACGTTCTCGAGTCCAACGATCTCGATCCAGCTCGTCTCCGGTCTGGGTGGAGTGCACCTGAAGGTCCCGCGCGGCGTTCGCGTCGAGGTCGAGGGCATCCGGCTGATCGGAGGCCGGAGCGACAACGGCGCGCCGGAGGAGTTCGATGGACGGACGGTCCGGGCGACATCCTGGGGGATCATGGGCGGTACGTCCATCGAACGGGTGTAGGGCGGGCCGGCCTCCTGATGGCGGCCGTGAATCGCGTACCATTGGCGCATACGAGCCACCCGTTCGCCATACGCGGATGAGCAGCCGTCTTGGCGCGGCCGCTCCCATCAGGAGCCCTTGTGACGGATCACCTTTCATCGCCTTCGGCCACCCCATCCGGAGGGACGCGTGCGTTCTTCGCCTGGCATCCGGTCTATCAGGGCCGGGACGTGGAGAGCGTGCGCCGCGACCTTGCCGACGATCTTCGCCGCGACCAGCGTTCGTACGATCTGGCGTTGCAGGCGGCGGAGCAGGATGAGTCGGCGTCCTTGCAGACGATCATCAAGCTGGACAACCGGTGGTCGCCCTTCGACCTGGGCTGGACGGAGGCAGATCCCGCTCAACTGAGCGACTACGTTCTGGCCGTGGAGCTGGAGCGGGACCAGCAGCAGCGGATGGCCTCTCCGAAGGAGTTGCGCGCGCAGGTGGCTCTTCCCGCGATCGCGCACGCCGGCCCGGCAGTGAGCGAGGAGGCTTCCCCTGCGTCGGCGGGCTTTCCGATCGGGAGACGCTGGCAGGTGATCGTCAGCATCCTCGTCGTGCTGGGGCTGATCGCGTTGCTTGTCGCGCAACTCTTCTGAGGAACGCATGGAAGCCGGTTTCTCGGTCGTGGACGACGGCGCCCATCCTCTGCCGGGAGCGATAACGATCGTCCGCTGGGACCGAGCGAATGCATTCTCCGAAGCGCACGTTGCGGCGGCGCTCGCGGCGTATCATGGACTTCCCCATCGACCAGCTTGCTTCCTCCACGAGTGGGCGACCTATCGTGTGACCGTCGCAGGTGCGGATGAGCTCGTCGTCGGTTCGACACGCATCGGGCCGCTGATCGCCGGTCACGACGTGTTCGAAGTGCGATTTGAGAACCAGCTTGGGTTTGCCCGGATTCAGCCGATGAAGGCTGGTCGCCACCTTGGACCGGGGATGGCGGTCGAGGTGATCGCCGAGAAGTTTGCAACGCCGCTTGAGTCGCTGGCCTTCACCGATGGCCTGCTGCTCGACCTCTTCGCGCGCCAGATGCCGATGCCGTTCCAGGTCGCTGCGCCGACCGGCCGCCTGGTGCGGGAAGCGCGGCGTCCGCCGAATCTCCTGTTTGCCTATCACTTCTTTCGTCGCTACGGGCAGGATCTGATGCGCGCCATGCAGGCGATCGCGCACCGCCCGCTTCGGCGCCTGCATGAGGTGTATGAGGATGTGCGGCTGGTCGAGGCGTCCGACATCGATCTCGACGCGATGCTGAGCGTGTTGCGGGGTGCGACGCACAATGACCTTTCCGAGCAGAGGATTGCTCACCGGCTCCGTCCCGAGCGCGTGCGCCAGCGGCGTCCGATCGAGACGCTGGACGTGCCGGAGAATCGCTTCGTGCTCGACGTTGCGCGGCGAATGCTGGATTGGGCGGACTCGATTCCGGAGGCCACCTGGTACGGGCGGGTTCCGGAGGCAGACCGCATCCGTCTGGCTGCCCTGCGTGGCGCGTTGCGGGCGTTTGTGCGGGATCGCCAGTTTACCGAAGTCGGACCGCTGGTGCGCATTCCGGCGGAGTCTCGGGTGTTGCAGCGGCGGGATGGTTATCGCGAGCTGACCCGCCTCTGGTTCGCGTTCCAGCGGGCGCGGCAACCGCTGTTCGACCGGCTCGAGCATGCGATCGACATCCGGGATATCGCGACGCTCTACGAATACTGGGTCTTCTTCGAACTGGCGGACCGGATCGGCGCGGCGCTCGATCTGCCGGGGACGATGGACGCGGTCGGCGATGGGGTTGATGGCCTGCGGCATCGGTTCGCATGCCGGTTCGGGACGGCGGGAACGCTGGTCTACAACTGGTCGGAGCGAGGGTATTCCGGCGTGCGATTGCGGCCAGACTACGTGTGGATACCGGCGGAGGGCGTGCGCGTCGCCTTCGACGCGAAATTCCGGATGGTGGCCTCGACCTCCCCGGCGGTCCTGGAGGATGGGGAACTTCCGGCTGGGGTGTCGTACGATCCGAAGGACGACGACCTGGTGAAGATGCACGCGTATCGAGATGCGCTCGGGGTGCGGGCAGCGGTGGTGCTCTATCCGGGGACGAGTGCGACGTTCCGGCCGGCTGCCGGGACGATAGCCCCCACGACGGTCGCGGATGTTGTCCTGAACGAGGGGTTGAGCGGTGTGAGCGAGATCGGGATGTCTCCGTTGGTGATGGGAGGAGCATTGTGAGCGACGTCGCGGCTGTGCCGTTGGCGAGTGAGGCGCTGAATCGAGCGCGGACGGCGGTCTACCAGCAGATGGCCGAGTCGATCCGGTTGGCGCACGACATCAACCCGAACTCGTGGCTCGTGATGTACTGGAAGAAGCAGGTCATCCTGCTGGTGGGCGCCTATTATTCCTTCTCGCCCCGCAAGGACATGACCGGGAACGTTGACCTCATTCTTCAGGACCCAACTCCGGATATTGACGATCTCGATGTAGAGGACACGGACTTCAAGATCCATCGCGACTTTCACCGGGTTCGGATTCCGGTATTGGAGATGGTGAAGAAGTTCCCGGCGCTCCGGGAATCGCACCACCGTGCGATCTCGACGGCTGCCAGAAGCAAACCGAACTACTGGCGACGGTACGATGAGCGTGCCATGAGAGAAGTCGAGGCCCTGGCTGGCGCGACGCTTCCGAGGCCGGAGTATCTCGACGATCCGACGTTCGACGAAGGGGTGCTCGACGGTGTGCCGTGGATCGTCGCCGATCGGCTGGCATCGACCATCGCGTTGGCGCAGCGAACGAACGATCGGTCATGGTCGTTCTACAGGAGCCAGCGATCGGTTGTGGTGACGATCGCGGATCTTCCCTGTGCGAAATGGAAACAGCGTCCCGGGCGTATCGAGTTGTGTGTATGGTTGGACGACGTTCCGGAACCCGTCGCGAGAAGATGGGACGAGCAACGGATAGACGATACCGTCCTTGACGGTCAGGCGGGGTGGTTCTGGGCGCGAGGACACGATATCTATGACTTCCTCGAAGACTTCGCCGAAGCGCACGAACTACTGGTGGAAACCATAGCGAGTGGTGTGCGGACGCAAGTAAAGACGGCTCGCAAGTTCGACGCCGATTTGCTTGGCGTGCTGTCGGTCCATGCACGGGAGCCGCTCGGGCTTCCGGCGTATGCGAGAGATGTGATACGAGGCAACGATGATTGACCCCAAGCTGGAACACGCACGAATGGCAATCTATCGGCAGATGGCCGAGTCGATCCGAATTGCCCATGAGATCAATCCGAACTCGTGGTCGGTTCAGTTCTACGAAGGTCGCGTGATTGTGTTCGTCAGTGAGTACACGACGTGGCTCTATCAACGTGACGGTTCTGGGAGACTGGAAATCCTGCTGAAGGCCCCTGCACCGAGTTCTCCCGTCATCAAGGTTGTCAAAGACGACTTCCGACGTACCGATAGCTTCGGGATTGACCTTGCCCGGGTGAGTGTCCCGCATCTTGAGTTCGAAACGGAGTGGCAAGAAGTAGCGGAGTCTCATCGAGAGGTTGTGGAGGTGTTGGCTCGCTCGGTGCGAACTCGGTCAAGTCGTTCGGCATCGTTCGATCCCGCTGCCCTGAAGGAGATTGAGGATCGGTCCGGTCAGGAGCTTCCAACCCCGGCATATGTGAACGATGGCAGTGTCGCTGCGAAATCGAGTACTCGATACTGGAAAGTTTCGGCGGGGCGAGGCAATCGAGACTGGTCCACCTTTCGTGATGGTTCGTTCATCGCGATTGGATGGGAGGAAGTCGGTCATGTTCCTGACCTTCCAGCGGATCGAGAAGGGTTTATCGCCGGTCTTCGTCGAGAGACCGGTGTGTCCCCTGCTGGGGCATTGGCGCTTTGGCATTTCATCCACGGCATGCAAATCGGTGATCGAGTGCTCTCGACAGCGCGTGGCGAACTCTACGGCGTTGGGACTATCGTTGGGGACTACAAGCTAGTCGACGACGACTTCCCCTATCGACACCGCCGTCAGGTGGAATGGACCGGTGTCGATCGCACACAACTCGATCACCTCAGCGAAAGTACTGCTTCCCTTCTCAGCCGCCAGGCAACCATCCTCCAGCTCACAGAGGCACAGTTCGCGGAGATCGTGGGCAAGAAGGTTGTCCACAACGAGGGTGCGCCGACCAACGCCCTTGATGTCATGCGACGGAGCGTGCGGGGTCAGGGGCTGACGTACACCGACCGGCAGCTGGCGACCTTCTATGCCGCGCTCCAGACGAAGGGGTTCGTGATCCTCTCTGGCATCAGTGGCACTGGGAAGAGCAAGCTGGCTCAAGCCTTCGTGCGCTGTCTACCCAACTTGGAAACAGATGAGCCGCAGGTGATAGACGGAGAAGGTCTGATCCGCGTCACGCTCAAGCCTTACACCTTGAGGCACAACCGGCTCTATCTGCCGTCGAAGCAGATTGGACGCTTTGGAATCCCGGAAGTCGGAGAAACGCGGCAGGTCAGGCTCGACTTCGATGGAACCCAGGCAGTAGGATCACTCCGTCACATCAAAGACATGTCTCCTGGATCGCCATTGGTGAATCTCGGCCTTACCAAGGTGCTGGGTCCTCAGCTCAAGGACGTGGGTCTAGGTGGCTCCCTATACCTTGAACCTGAGCTGAATGACGAGGCTGATGTCGTTGGCTTCAAAGTTCACTCCTCGAGAGTTCTGGTCGAGAGCCTCGGAGAAATCGACATCGCGGCCACCTCTCCCAAGTTGGCCCTTCCCAATAACCTGTTCCTGTCCGTGCGGCCGGACTGGCGGGACAGCCGGGCGCTGCTCGGATACCACAATCCGCTCCTCGGATCGTACGAGTGGACCGAGTTCCTGCGCTTCGTCCTGCGCGCCGCCGAGAACTTCCGAGGACCGACCGATGACCGCGTCGCCTGGTTCGTCATTCTCGACGAGATGAACCTCGCCCACGTCGAGTACTACTTCGCGGACCTCCTGAGCGTGCTCGAATCCGGGCGTGACGCCGAGGGTTGGACGCGCGAGGCGATCCGGATTGAACGGCCGGAGCCTGCCGAGGATCAGGACGATGCCGACGTTCCGCCCGCCACCGTCCATCTCCCACCGAATCTCTACATCGTTGGTACCGTCAATATGGACGAGACGACGCACTCGTTCAGCCCGAAGGTGCTGGACCGCGCGTTCACCATCGAGCTTTCGGAGGTGGATTTCACTGACTATCCACCAACCCGGACTGGGGATGTTCCGGCGGTCATCGGCGATGACGAGCGGCGTGCCCTGCTGGATGCCTTCTCGCGCGGTGGCCGGTTCGTCGGGATCGACAAGGGCGAGACTGCCGGAATCGTGGATGCGCACCCGGAAATCCGGACGTGGCTCCAGGCCCTGAATACCCTGCTTGCCCGGTCGCAGATGCAGTTCGGCTATCGCGTCTTCGATGAGATTGCGGCGTTCGTTGGAGCGTATAAGGCCGTCGTGCCACAGGCCTCTTTGGAGGAAACGTTCGATCTTGCGGTGCTGATGAAAGTGCTGCCGAAGTTCTCCGGATCGGTGTCGCGACTGGAACGTCCGTTGCTGCAGTTTCTTGCGTGGTGCCTGAATCCGGACGAACCTTCCCATGCGGCCGTGCGAACGGCCTGGGACGCGGTGGGCGAGGGGACGATCCAGGATCACGATCTGCTCGGTTCTGGCCGGGCATTCTTCCCGGTCATGGCGCGCCGAGTAGCGCGGATGCTGGATACACTCGCGGTGGACGGATTTGCGTCCTTCGGATGAGGCGGAAGGTAGCAGAGTCATGACGGACGTGTGCAGTGCCATTGCGGAGCGGATCGACGCGATTGCGGCGTGGCGGCGCGAACGGGAGTTCCAAGACATGATGGGCCTCGGACCGGACGCCGCTGCGCGCAGCCGGCGCTCCGCCGACGGGCTGGAGGCGCTCGCGGCCTTCGTGCGCGCATTGCCGGATGACGATGCCCGGCTGGAACGCCTGCGCAAGGCTGCCTTCCGGGGCGAGGTCTTCGACCCCGGCGCGACCCTCCTGACCGAGCTTGGCCGGTTTCGCTTCCACGATCCGGACGCGCCCGTGGAGCCGTTCCTCGACCGCATGGTCGAATGGGCGGAGCAGGACGAGCGTGAGATGGGGGAGTGGGGCGGGCCGCAGGTGTCTGGCGACAATCCCTGGCGGTGGACCGCGAACTGGACGGTTCAGGTCGATGTCACGTCCGACGACGAGGACGACGAATACTTCCGGCGGAAGGCGTCGGAGGCCCGCGACCGGTGGGATGCGTGAATCGTTCAGGTCGCATCCAGAGGCGTTGCCCAGCCGAACCCAGTACGTCACCCGGAACGCACGATCCAGCCCGACCTGGCCATACGGAGGTCAGCCGTCACGCATCATCCCATGTCATTCTGAACGCAGTGAAGGACCCCCGCGCGAAGCGCCTCCGGCGGAGCCGGAACCCGGTGCTGGCATGAACAACGCTCCACCAATGCGAAGGGCTCTCACGATGAACGCCTACTACGTCTACATCGTTGCCAGCCCGTCGCGGACGATCTATATCGGTATGACCAACAATCTTGAGCGGCGGATTTGGCAGCACAAGACCGGCCAGTCCGAGGGGTTCTCAAAGCAATATCGAACAAACCGCCTGGTCCATGTCGAAGAGTTTGGGGATGTCCGTGATGCGATCGCTCGGGAGAAGCAGCTGAAGGGGTGGCTACGTGCGCGGAAGATCGCGTTGACTGAGTAATAGAATCCTCGGTGGAACGATCTCGCGTGGAGTTGGTATGGCGAAGACGGGACGTAGCCGAGCGCCTCTGCCGGTGGACGGGCTGAAGGGCGAGGGATCGTGCATGCAGGCATCAGGTTCCGGCTCCGCCGGAAGCGCTTCGCGCGGGGGTTCTTCGCTGCGCTCAGAATGACATGGCAAGGTATGCTGGACCGAGTACGCTTGATAGTATGCGGGGTTCGGCGGGTCCACACGCCCTGAATGGGACGGAATGTCGGCCCGTCTCGTTCCCGTTCCTCCCGTCTCGTTCCTCACGAAAGCCAGACGGGCTGGCTGAGCGCACGCACATCGCCACCCATGCGATGGATCTCGATCCGCACGAAGGGCGGACGTACACGCGAGACGCCGGAGAAGAACTCCATCGGCCAGTAGAACGCGAAATTGTCGAGGTCGATCGTGGAGGCGTCCAGCACGCCGTCCGGTCCGCAGAGGATCAGCGCGTCGCCCTTCGCGCCGCGCACCCGGACGTGCAGCGACGACCCGTCCGGTTCCAGCGCCAGGTAAAGGTGCGGTCCGGCCGGGGATTCGGAAATGAAACTGCGCCCGGCCCGGAGCGCGTTCAGGATCGAGCCGGCGCTGAGCGGCTCGAAGGTCTGGATCCAGACGGTCGGACGCCCGAGCTGGGCTGGGGAGACCGGCACATCCGGGTTGAACGGTGCGCCGAGCTTGTGCATGTCGCTGCCGCCCATGCCCCAGAGCCGCTGTCCGTTCGCCAACCGCGCGTGCCAGTAGCGCGTCGCGACGTCGTTCATCAACCCCCACCACCCGTTCCACGGCTCGATCGCGTGAAAGCCAGTCACCTCGGGATAGCGCCATTCCGGGCCGAACGGGCGCGGGTGGTTCAGCGAGACGAATCCGCCGTCACGCCGGGCATGATCTACCGCGCGCTGGATGCCCTCGGCGGTCGGGTCCCGGAAGTCGTACCAGGAATCCGTGCCCCAGACATTGAAATGCCCGGCGTACGTGGTGACTTCCACACCCGGCACGAGCACCGGCCAGCCGTCTCCCTGCGGGACATAATCGACCGGTGATTGCGCCCGGTTGTGATCTGTGATGCCGATGAAGTCGAGGCCGAGCCGGTACGCCTCCGCCGCGACCTCGTGCGGCCAGGCGCTGCCGTCCGAGAAGACGGTGTGCATGTGCAGGTCGCCGCAATACCAGCCCTCTTCACGGGGGATGTGCGGGCGCTCGATCGTTGCGAGATCGGCGACCGGCGGGCGGCCCGGATCGGGCATGCCGGGGTTGAAGGCGATCGCGACCTCGTAGTCGAGGCCGTTCGGGCCGACCTTGTACGGACCGAGCAGGACATTCCACTCGCCCGCGTTCGGCTTCGCGGCGCGGTAGGGCGGCGTCGCCCAATCGGTGCCGACCGTGATCTCGGTCTTGTTGCTGCCGCTCCAGCCCCGGAACGACGGGCTGCCCGCCGCCGTACCACCTTCGTCGAACAGGCCGATGTCGAGCGTATTGCCGCCCTCCAGCGTCGGGTCCGAGGCTATCCGGTCGTTGTAGGCGACCGAGATGTGAAGCTGCTCGATACCATCCGGGACGGTGAACGGGACGTGTCGCCAGGTGCGTTCGTCGCGGCGCTCGAACCGTCCGGTGAGGATGAGGTCGGGTGTCCGCGATGAGTCCGGGGACGGTGGCATGGATGCTCCGTTGCTTCCTGGTGCGGGAAAAGCCGCGAGATTGTGCCAAACGGTTGCGTCGTTTGGCGGATCGTTGATACTCTCACCCGAGCATATCGTGAGATTGCGATCTCACGCTACTTGGTCGTGTGCGGTCGTGAACGACGGTGCAATCGGGACGAACGTCGGGCCGGCTTGGGTTCGACCGCGGGTGTACGGGAAGAGTGGAGCGCAGCGTGGTTTCTTCCGAGACAGGGTTGACACAGCCGGGCGGTGACGCCGCGAAGACCGACGAAGGGCCGGTGGCCCAGTTCGTCAGCGTCGCGACTGAGGTCGTGAAGCCGGACCCGGTGGCCGCGGCGGCGGCTCGCCCGGGTGTCAGGCAGAAGGTCGTCATCATCGGCGGCGGATTCGGCGGTATGAGCGCCGCCAGGAAGTTTGCGGATGCGAATGTCGAGGTGACGCTGGTCGACCAGCGCAACTATCACCTGTTCGCTCCGTTGCTCTATCAGGTCGCCACCGGGCAGCTGTCGCCGTCGCACATCGCGACGCCGATCCGCTCGATGGTGAAGCGCCAGAAGAACGTGAAGGTCGTGCTGGGCACGGTCGACACGATCGACACCGAGGGCAAGTCGGTGACGCTGGCCGATGGCACGGCGTTGCCGTACGACTATCTGATCGTGGCCGTCGGCGCGACGCACTCCTATTTCGGCCGCGACGAGTGGGCGCCGCTCGCGCCGGGCATGAAGACGATCGAGGATGCGGAGCGTATCCGTCGCAACCTCCTCGCGGCATACGAGCAGGCCGAGAAGGAGACCGACCCCGCGAAGCGGCAGGCGCTGATGACTTTCGTGATCGTCGGCGGTGGCCCGACCGGCGTCGAACTGGCCGGCGCCATCGGTGAGCTGGCGCATCATACGCTGGTGAACGACTACAAGACCATCGATACCCGGCAGTCGCGCATCTATCTGGTCGAGGCGTTGCCGCGTATCCTCCCGATGTATGACGAGGACCTGGCCGCCAAGGCCGCGAAGAGCCTGAACGGCTTTGGCGTCGAGGTGAAGACCAACTCGATGGTCACCAACATCGACGAGACCGGCCTCAACATGGGTGATACCCGCATCGATGCCGGGACGATCATCTGGGCGGCCGGTGTGCAGGTCTCGCCGCTCACACGGCAGCTGGCGGGTGTCGCCGAACTCGACCGTGCCGGCCGGGTGCCGGTGACCTCGGAGCTGCACGTCGCCGGACATCCGGAGCTCTTCGTGATCGGCGATGCCGCGAGCGTGAAGAATGCCGAGGGCAAGCCGGTTCCGGGCGTGGCGCCGGCGGCGATCCAGCAGGGCGAGTGGGCGGCAGCGAACATCACGCGCCGGATCGCTGGGCAGGCCTACCAGCCGTTCGCCTATCACAACCGGGGCAGCCTGGCAGTGGTCGGCCGCAACGCCGCGATCGCCGACCTCAACGGCAAGAAGTTCAGCGGGTTCGCTGCGTGGTTCGCCTGGATGGGCATCCACGATGCGCTGCTGCCGGGCGTCCGCAACCGGGTCGCGGTGGCGATCCAGTGGATCGCGAACTACTTCAGCTTCAATCGTGGTTCCCGCCTGATGACAGGCGAGGACGGCAAGAAATAGGCGCACGGTTCAGGGCAAGGAAACAGGAGAACCCGGTCGCAACTGCGACCGGGTTCTCCCATGTTGGCTCCGTAAGGCTACCTGGAGTTCGGATTCAGCGGATCGGTACCGTTCGTGGTCTCCTGCCCATCCGAGACGCCGTCGCCGTCGGTGTCGGCCTTCGTCGGGTCGGTGAGGGTGATGTAGACCTCATCGCCGTCGGAGAGACCGTCGCCATCCGTGTCCGGCTTGAGCGGATCGGTTTCGTAGATGAGCTCTCCGCCGTCGTAGAGTGTGTCGCCGTCGGTGTCGAGGTTGAGGGGATCGGTCTTGTAGACGTTCACCTCGTTCCCGTCATTGATCCCGTCATCGTCGGTGTCCGGGTTGTTCGGATCGGTTCCGGCCGTCGCCTCGTCGGCGTCGGAGAGGCCGTCGCCATCGGTATCCACGGCTGCCGCGGCGTCCGGGGTGGCGGGGGCAGGTGCCGTCGGGCTGGCTGCCATTGTCGGCCTCGGCGTCTCGGTTGGCGTGGGCGTCTCCGTGGGAGCGGTCGTCGGTGTCGGGGTGGCGGGAGCGGCTGTCGGCGATGCAACCGGCGTCGCGACGGAGGGGAGTTTCGCCCCGATGTGTGCCGCGATGTAGGTGGCGCCGCCGGTTTCGCCGGTGATGGTGAGGTCCCCATCGAAGGTGTCGGCCTGCCCGGCGTCGAGTCTCGTCGACGTGCCATTGAGGTCGATGGAGATGGTGCCGTTCACGGCGTAGACCAGGGTCGGCAGCGATCCGGCCGGGACGGTGCCCTGCTCGTCCTGGTTCAGGACATCTCGGACGAGGGCGACATCGTAGTCACCGGTCGTCGCATCGAACGGGCCGCTGACAAACTGCGCGGGGGAGGTCGGCTGGGTGCCGCTGGCCCCGAGTTCGATCATCATGAACTGCTGGCGCGCCCCGACCGAACCAACGCCGATCTGTTGCTGGGCGTCGACGAAGGCCGCTTCACCGGACGCCAGGCGCTGACGCTTTGCGGAGGCGACATCCACCATGATGAGCGGCGTACCGGTCGAGTAGACGAACCCGGTAGCGGGCACGACCTGGTAGGCGATCTCGTCGTTGGCCTCCTCGGTCAGGACACGCCACCGTTTTGCCCCTTCCGGAATCGATGCGATGCCACTGGCGATCACCGACGCATGCCCCTGCGCTGGCGATGGCGCCGCCGGCCCGACGGCTTGCGCGAGGGCGTGGATCACCGTTGCTCCGGCAAGCAGGACGGTCAGGGCAACGGCTGCGGCGGCGGTCATCAGGGTCGGGGTGATGCGCGGCCTGCGGCGGGGACGTTCGGCGTGCGGGGTGGCTTCGGGGAAGGGATGGTTCATAGTCCTGCCGTACTCCTGGGGACGGCAACGCCAGAGGGGTGCCGTCGCTCGGTGCGAAACGGAACGGGGCAAGGTGGCATCGATGCCGACCGGACCCCACAACCGTACGTCGCAGGGGGATGCGCGTCAACGGTTCTGCACGCAGTGTGACACGAAGGCACTGGGCTGGCCTGGGATATAGCTGGGAAACTGCTGGGATCTCCCCTTCCCTCTCTTGTGCACAACAAAGGGGGTATCCATGACGGATACCCCCTTCGCGCGATGCAATGTCGCAGGAACGGATCTACTTCGCGGCGTCGTAGTTCTTGCCTGCGACATCCCAGTTGATGACGTTCCAGATCGCCTCGAGATAGGCTGGGCGCTTGTTCTGGTATTTCAGGTAGTACGCGTGCTCCCAGACGTCGACGCCGAGTACCGGGGTCAGGCCATCGGTGAGCGGGCTGTCCTGGTTCGCGGTGCTGGCGACCTTGAGTTCACCATTGTCGACGATCAGCCAGGCCCAGCCGGACCCGAAGCGGCCGGCACCGGCGGTGTTGACCTTCTCCTTCAGCGCATCAAGGCTGCCGAAGGTCTTGTCGATCGCCTCGGCGAGCGCACCGGTCGGGGCGGAGGCTCCGCCCGGCGTCAGGAGTTCCCAGAAGAAGGTGTGATTCACGTCGCCGCCGGCGTTGTTGCGGACGGCCGTGCGCTTGTCCTCCGGGACGCTCGCGAGGTTCTTGACGAGATCCTCGGAGCTGACGTTCTCCAGATCCGTGCCGGCGACCGCGTTGTTGAGATTGGTCACGTACGCCTGATGATGGCGATCGTGATGAATCTCCATCGTCAGCGCATCGATATGCGGTTCGAGTGCGTCAAACGGATAGGGCAGGGGAGCGAGTTCGCGTGCCATGATCTCGAGATCCTCCGTGATCGTGAAGCGAAGACGATTGCGGTACTTGCACGCCAGGAGCGATCCGCTCCGGCGCGCCGTATCGTCGGCCAACGTTGCTATTGTCGCAAGACGGTTGCCAGAAGTAAAGAGGTTTTCGAAGCGATTACTGTCAATACTGTTCGTCCGTGCGGGCATTCCTGCGCCCGGCGGATGATGCGAGAACCGGTTCGACGGCAGGTATTGACAAGTCGTGGGCGCGGCGGGTACGCTGCGCTCGTGATGAAGACGAAGCACATGCCCTCGCCAGTCGAAGAGCGATCGGTCGCCACGGTTCCCTCGGGGAATGCGTGGATGTCCTCATTCTATTACGCCTGGTACTTTACCGACCCCCCGGCTGCGCCGGCGGGGCGAACGGGCTGTAGCAGGCACTGATTCGCAACGCCACACACTCCATGCGCAGACCGAGGGGAGCCGAGACACACGTCTCGGTTTTTTGTTTGCCATCGAGGATGGCATCGAGTCCGACAACGTCGTCGGGTGTGCGTCCGGAACGATCGTCGTGGGGATGGGGAGTCCCGTTCCCGCTGCAGGAACAGCCGCCAGCGGTTCGCAAACGCTGGCGAGAAGGATGGAGCCCAGGATGTTGGTCACACTCGGACACGATGCACCGGAAACCACGCGAACGGCGGTCCTCGCGGCGGCGGCAGCACGTGGGCTGCGCGCGAAGATGATGAACGATGAGAATGGCGGGACCGTCATTGGCATCGGCGGCGCGCCGGCGGAGGATCTCTCGGTGTTGCCGGGGGTCGTCGCGGTGCAGCCGGTTCACAAGCCGTACATGCTCGCCAGCCTCGAAGCGCGTGGCGCCAGCACCGTTCGCCTCGGAGCCGTGACGATTGGGGCAGGGGCCACCGAGCCGGTCGTGATGGCGGGGCCGTGCTCCATCGAGTCGCGGGAAAACCTGGTCGAGATCGCGCGCGCGGCGAAGGCGAATGGCGCCCATATCCTGCGTGGGGGCGCCTTCAAGCCGCGCACCTCGCCGTACTCCTTCCAGGGACTTGGCGAGGAAGGGCTCCGTCATCTGGCCGCGGCGCGTGAGGCGACCGGGATGCCGGTGGTGACCGAGGTGATGGAAGCCGATCAGGTCGATCTCATCGCCCAGTACGCCGACATGTTCCAGATCGGCACGCGCAACATGTCCAACTTCGCGTTGCTGAAGCGGGTCGGTGCGAGCGGCATGCCGGTTCTGCTCAAGCGCGGCTTCTCCGCGACGATCGAGGAGCTGCTGATGAGTGCGGAGTACCTGCTGGCGCATGGAAGCACCGATGTCGTGCTCTGCGAGCGCGGCATCCGCACCTTCGACACGACGTTCCGGTTCAACCTCGACCTGAACGCGGTGCCGGGACTGAAGGAGCTGACGCATCTTCCCGTGATCGTCGATCCCTGTCATGGGACCGGGCGACGGTCGCTGGTGAAGTCGATGGCGCTGGCCGGTCTCGCGGCCGGTGCGGATGGCCTGATGGTGGAGGTCCATCCGCATCCGGATGAAGCCCTCAGCGACGGCTACCAGACGATCACCCCGGATGAGCTGGGGCGGATCGTCCGTATCTCCCGCGCGATGCTTGGGGCAATGGAAGGCGCCGAGGCGGCTGAAGCCGGCGACCATGTCGTCGCGCTGCCGACGGCGGCGCCACGCACGGCGTTGCTCGAGGCGGCCTCCGCCTGACGGCGTTACGTTGCATGGGAGTGGCGTACGCCCGGAAGCCGGTTGCAGTCAGGATCGGCCTTCCGGGCGGAATCGGCAGCGTTCCCTTCCTCCGTCAAATACGTAATTCACCATGCCGGAATACGTGATTTGCCCGATGATCCTCCTGCCCCGGTCTGGGACCATTGGCATGTGAGCGTCGAGAGGCGCTTCGCGGAGGCGAGTGGTTCGGCTGGCGTATCAAGTCGGCTACTGTGGTGATTCGGTCCCGAAGCGACAAAGGCAATCCGCAATCCTGTTCTGCCCCCTGGGCGCACGGAGAACGCACATCGTGGCGGGTGTGGTGGGAAACGCATCGGCCGCGATGGGTGGTCTCCAGATGACCGGCGGGCTCATGCCATCGGAACCGGAACGCATCTCCAGCGAATGGACGGTGCCGGCGGCGGGGGACCCAACCTTGATCATTCCAATGGCTGGCGTCGATCATCAGGTCGATCCGATAGCCGCTCCGGGGCAACCGTCCGTGCTTCTGTTGCTGGACACGGCTTCCGGTGTGGCCATCGACGTGGAGCGATATGTCAGCCAGCTCCTTGCCGATGCTCGCATCGGCAAGGAGGCCGGTGGCGTGATCGTGACGCCGGTGGAACTGGAGTGCCCCGGTCACACGCGATGGCTCAGTGTGGTGGTGCCAGACATCGGGCGTGTGGCGGCGGCGCTTGGTGTCCTCTCGTTGCCTGCGGTGCTGGCCTCCGGGTCGGTGGACGAAACGCGGCAGACGATCGAGGCGATCCTGCAACGGCAGGCCCGCGGCGATTGCGGGCGTGTTTCCGGCGCACTCTCGACGGCCGATCTCCGATAGCGGTCGTCCCCGGCACGATCATCGCGCTTGTCGTCGTATCATTCCCTCTCGCGATATTCCGCGTCTTCAGGTGAATTCACGGCGTTCCCCCATCCAATTCTCCTTGACATTCGTTAGCAGCACGGGTACCGTGATGCTACTGAAGCGTCGTTGCTGCCAGTGATCGATGCGCGGGAAACCGGGCAGGAATTGCTGGTGGTATGTGGCTGGAAGCGCATTGCGCATCCTTTCCAGTTCTTCCGGGAACCCGGTCATCAGCTATCTCCAGCTGGTGATTCCGTGATCGTTCCGGCCGATTGCACCACCTCGGTCCGGTCGATCCAGATGCAATTCCACGCGATGTGGGATCTTCGACGGGGTTCCGTCAGTGCGGCGAGAGCGTAAGTCCTGACGGCTTGGGACGTCTACCTTTCCCAGGGTGGCGACAGGTTGGATGCTTCAGCACCTTCTATAACGCCGGTCCGAACACCACCGGACCGGCGCTCCACTTTCCGGTCACCCGACGTGATAGGCAGCCGCGAACATTCTCTTGCCCGCCTTGGGGTGGGAGCCATGCCTTTGCACGGGGTTCCTGGCAGCCGAGTTCATCATGACAGCCACGCCCAAGGAGCCAACCCTCGTAGGGATGGTTCTCGCGGCTGCGACCGATGATCGTCCGGATTTCCGTTACCCGCCGGGCGATCACGAGGACCGTCCCTACAGGTAGTGGATCACCCGCATGGCTCCCGATTTCGAATATCGTTGGGAGGCTCGCGTTGCCGCAGGGTCTCAGGTGCGATGTGGCGATCGCGCCACGGCGATGCGATGGAGCACGGCCACGCCTGCGGCAACAAGGATGGTCCAGCAGATCTCCAGCCAGAGATGTTCCTGTCGCGGCTGGATCCAGATCGATCCAAGGCGCAACACCAGGATCCCGCCGATGCCACAGACGGCTGGCAGGACCGTCGGAGCGATCTGCCGGTCGCTCAGGTACCGCCATATCGCCGAGCCGAGCGCTGCCAGCGCGAGCACGACGATGACGGGCTGGAGGAACGCAACGCCGATCACCATCAGTGTCCAATCAGCGACGGCGAGCGCAGGCGCAGTGTGGACGTTCAGCGGCGACCAGAAAACGGCCGCCGTGCCGATGGCATATCCGGCGCCCGCCGCTGCACCGAGGACGAGGCCATCGTCCGCCGCCGGGGTGAAGCGCCCCGAGCGGTGGAGCGCGACTGGCAGGGCCAGCGCCGCCGCCAGGGCAACGATTGGCAGGACGATGCCGTTGACCAGCCAGACGAGCCAGCCAGCGTCTCCGGCCGCATGGGTGTAGCGTCCGCCGAATCCGGCGGCGCCGAAATTCAGCACGCCCTCGTCGAACCAGCTCGACGCGACGACGCGGGCCGCAATCCAGCCGAGGATGCCGCCCACGATCACCCCGCCGAGTCCTGTGATGGCCAGCACGATCGTGGCTTCGCCCAGGAGATGATTGCGGTGGTCCACGAACGAGAGGAGCAGGAGGAGCGGCACGACCGCGGAGAGGATCGTCAACGCGAGTCCACCGCTGTTCGCGAGGAGGGCGAGCAGGATCAGGACTGCGCCGCCCATGAGGACAATGCGCCAGGCCAGCGTCGAAGGGGCGGTTCCCGGGACCCCGAGGATCGTGGCGATTTCGCGGAGCGCGTCGGGCCGCTGCTGGCGCCCGACCACGACGATGCGTTTCACCGGCGGCCCGTCGGACGCGGCTGCGGCCGGTGGGAGGCCATGCTCGGCCGTCGGTTCGGGGATGCCCGGATCGGGCACGGATTCACTGGCTGGCGGGTCGGTGAGAATCCGGGATGGGTCGTGGAGCGTTGACACAGGTGCGGGAGTCTCTTGTCCGGAGGACGCATCGTTACGGTGGATGTTCAGCTTGGAGAACCAGCTGACCGCACTCGTGCCGCGTTCGGCGGGATCGTTCACGCCAGACTTGTCGGGCGTGGATCGCTCCGCACCGGACGGGTCGTCGGCATGCCGCTCGTCGGATGCGGGCGCGTCCTGGCGCGGAGCGGCAGGTTTCGGAATCGGAATGGCCGTTGGGGGCGTCGTGGTGCGAGACGGAACAACGGATGGCGTCTCGGACGCAGGCTTCGTGACATTGTCGTGGTCGCGCGTGGAGTCGTGCGTCATGTCGCCCTCGATGCTCAGCGTGGATACTCCCGCGAGTATAACGAACGGCACGATTCTCTGACGGGTCAGGCCGATCGGATGCTGGAGGGTGTACGGACGCCCGTGTATAGTTGGCACCATGCCGGTCCCGTTGCGCTGGACGGTCGTGGTGTGCCATTTGAGACTGCTTGCCCGGGACCACGAGCAGAACGACAATCGCCCGCAGGATGCGGCGGAGGAGTAGGACTATGACCACGGCGACGCCCGGCGATCGCCATCGGGGCGAAACGACGAGCGATGATGCGGAAGTGGGATCGCCTGGCTTCGTTTCACCCTTCGCCATCACCCGCCGCCGCGCGGTGATCGGCGGTCTCACCGGAGCGGCGACGGTTGCCGCCGGGTTGCAGGTGGCCCTGGCCCAGAATGCGGGAACCCCAGCCGCGTCGACGGCCACGCCGGCTGCCAGTCCACCGCCATCGCCGACCGCAACGGTCCCCGTCACTCCGGAACCGACGGCCACGCCGCCGTCTGTCCTGAAGGTGGTGACCGACCAGAAGCCGGCGCCGAACGGGCAGCCGGTGTCCGGGGGCGATCTCCGGATGTTCGTCGCGAGTGCCGATCTCGACAACTTCAATCCCGCTGCGTTCCGTCAGGACCCGCAGGTCGCCGCGAGCTATCTGGAGCCGATGCTCTGGCCGGACGATGAGTCGATGGAGCCGCAGCCGTACCTGATCGAAACGTGGAGGGCCAGTGCGGATGGCCTCACCCTGGAACTCGACATCCGGCACGGCATCACCTGGCACGACGACATGCCGTTCACCGCCGCCGATGTCGCCTTTTCGCTCCAGGTCTATCAGGACGATACTGCCAGTGCGGTCGGGCGGTTCTTCACCAACGTCGACAAGATCACGATGGTGAACGCGAAGACGGTTTCGGTCACGTTTACCCAACCCGATGCTGCCTTCCTCTTCAATGCCTGCACGCTGCCGGTTTTCCCGGCGCACCAGTACGGCGATTTCTGGAACAAGCAGGATGACGGGAACCGAACGCTTAGCGGCTTCGACGTGTCGAAGACCACGCCGATCGGAACCGGGCCGTGGGCGATCGACAAGGTCTCCAGCGATGCAATCACCTTCAAGGCGTTTGCCCAGTATTGGCAGACGCGTCCAAATGCCGACACGCTGACGCTGACCGCCGAGGACGATGCCGACGCCCGTCTGAAGGCCTGGCAGGAGGGCAAGGTCGACCTACTCCCCGTCTCACCGGCGCAGGCGACCAGCGTCTACGCCTGGACCGGCACGCTGTACGTCGTCGAGTCGCCGGTCTCGATGTTTGCTGCCTTCAACTTCAACAACCCGGCCAATGTCACGGCCGACATGATGAAGGACACCGCCCTTCGGCAAGCGTTGACCCTTGCGGTCGATCGCGTGGCCTATCGCAACGAGGTCTTCGCGGGGTACCTGGACGACAAGGCCGCTGGCACCATCACCCAGCCCTGGGCCCGCGATACGTCGCTCGCGAACCCGCCGTTCGACATCGCCAAGGCGAAGCAGGTGCTCAAGGACGGTGGCTGGTCCGATGCCGATGGCGATGGCCTGCTGGAGGACAAGGACGGCAACACGCTCGACCTCTATTGCGTGGTGAGCTCTGCGGATCGTCCGGAGCTGATTTCCCTGTTGCAGGGATTGAACGACAACTTCAACAAGATCGGCGCTCGCCTCACGGTGCAGGTCCTGGATCCGGGCGACTTCCTCGAACGGTGGGTGGACAATCATCAGTTCGACATGGTGGCCTTCACCCTCGTGCAGTATCCGGCGTTCGACGAATACGATCTCTACGGGTCCCAATGGGATGTCCGCACGAACTCCGCCGGCTGGAATCCGGGTTCGTACGACAACCCGAAGGCGGATGCCGCGCTGGAAAAATGGTTCGCCGCGACGTCGGAGGACCAGATGAAGGCGGCCTTGGCATCGCTGCAGCAAGCGGTGAACGACGACTTGTTTGGTCTCTGGCTCGGATTCCCGCGGGATCTGGTGCTGGTCCGTCCGGGCGTGGAAGGATTCCAGCCGAACAAGATGCTGTCGACATGGGAGACACGGTTGCTTTGGAAGACCGGGGACGCCGCGAGCGCGCCGGTCGGCCCAACGCCGACGCCCACACCGTCTCCGTCGCCAACAGCGAGCCCGGTTGCCAGCCCCGCCGCTTCGCCGGAGGCGTCGCCCTCGGTGACCCCGTCCGCCTGATCCCGATTGCGTGAACGATCTGGCCCCGGCACCGTCACGGTGCTGGGGCCAGTGGCGTCTTGCGGGCTTCTTTGGGTGTGCGCCGCCGCTTCGTTCTCCGGATGAGACGCGTGGCTACACGCCGGATTCGGTCAGCAAGCGGTCGAGGGTGGGCATGAAACGATCGCCGAAATAGTGGACGTGAACCAGCGCCGGATAAACGGCGTAAACGGGGGCACGCCGTTCACGGAATCCGGACGCGAGCGGCCGGATGGCCGCGTAGGCGTCGAGGAAGTCGTCGCCCAGGTCGCCGAAGACGGTCGCGTAGGCGAGTTCCATCTCGGGATCGCCGTAGCAGGTCGACGGATCGATGAAGCCCGTCACCCGATCGCCTGACGAAAGCACATTCGCCGCCCACACATCGCCATGCAGCAGCGAGCAGGCATCCGGTTCGATCAGGATGCTGTCGAGACATTCCGCCAGCCGCTCGATCCGTTCGGAGAATCCGGCGAGCAAGCGCGGTGCGGCGATCGCTGCCGAGAAGCGGAGCCGGTGCTCGCGGTAGAAGGCGATCCATGAATCGGTCCACGGACTCGGCAGCTCGATCGTGCCGTTGAGCGTCGTGCCGCCGAGGCCGGCCCGGTCGGCGGTCACCTGATGGAGCCGGGCCAGGTGGCGGCCTGCATCGGCATGGGCGGCGGGTTGAAGATGCCCGCCGGGCAGGAATTCCAGCACGAGCAGGTTCGGCGAGGCGAAGAGCACATCCGGCACGCGGATCACATCGGGCAGGCGGAGGGCGCGCAACATCTCCGCCTCGATGTCGAGCCGGGAGTCCTCGTCCGGATTGTGCTTCACCACCACGTCCTCGCCGTCTGTGAAGGTCGCCCGGTGGATCGTGCCGAACATACCTCCGGACAAGGGCGTCAAGGTCGTCGGACGGCTGCCGACGACCTTCATGACGAGCGTCGGGAGATCGTCGTCCTTGACGAGGCTGTAGGGAAGCGCGTGCTCGCTTGTCATGCCGACAGCTTTACACATCGTTCACGATTTGACGAGGCACAACACGAACGTATCGGCCGGTCGCGGCGATGCGGTAGCATGATCGCCACGAGGGAACCGGTTTCGCGCCACCGTGTGGCGGATGTGCATGCAGGAATGGATGCGACGATGAGCGATGCGAATGCTCGCCATGTGCTGGCGATCGATCAGGGCACGACCTCCAGCCGGGCGGTGATCTACGATGCGGCAGGGAACGCGGTTGGCAGTGTGCAACGCGAGATCGAGCAGATCTACCCGCACCCGGGTTGGGTGAACCAGGATGCCTCCCACATCTGGGATGTGACGCTCGATGTCACCCGGCGCGTGCTTGCCGAAACGGGGATCGCGCCCGGCCAGATCGCGGGTATCGGCATCACAAACCAGCGCGAGACGACCGTGCTCTGGGATCGGAAGACCGGACAACCAGTCGCTCCGGCGATCGTCTGGCAAAGCCGCCAGAGTGCGCCGCTGGTCGAGGCGATCCACGCGCGGGGGATGGCGGAGACGTACCAGCGCATCACCGGACTCGTGCCGGATGCCTATTTCTCCGCCACGAAGATCGCCTGGTTGCTGGAGCGCGACGACGAGTTGCGGCGGCGGGTAGAGGCCGGCGAGATCGCATTCGGGACGATCGACGCCTGGCTGATCTGGAACCTCACCGGTGGGGCGATCCACTCGATCGACTACGCGAACGCCTCACGCACGATGCTCTACGACATCCGGGCGCTCGAATGGTCGTCGGAGTTGCTGGCCGACCTTGGGATTCCGGCGGCGATCCTGCCGGCCGTCCATGGCAATAGCGAGATGATCGGCCGGACCGAGCCTGCGCTGTTCGGGGCGGCGATTCCGATTGCCGGATCCGGCGGCGACCAGCAATGCGCGCTCTTCGGGCAGGCCTGCTTCGCGCCGGGCGAGGCCAAGAACACGTATGGCACCGGATCGTTCCTGCTCATGCAGACCGGCACCGAGGTGGTGGTGTCTACCCACCGGATGCTGACGACCATCGCCTGGGGTATCGATGGCGTCGTCGAATACGCGCTGGAAGGGGCGATCTTCGTGACCGGCTCGGCGGTGCAGTGGCTGCGCGACGGGCTGGGCATCATCCGGCATGCCCGCGACATCGAGCCGCTGGCAGCGTCGGTGCCCGATGCGGGCGGCGTGACGTTCGTGCCGGCGCTTTCTGGTCTCGGCGCTCCCTACTGGGATGCAAATGCGCGCGGAACGATTGCCGGCATCACTCGCGGCACGACGGCGGCGCATATCGCGCGGGCAACGCTGGAGGGGATCGCGTTCCAGAGCCGGGATGTGCTCGACGCCATGCAGCAGGACGGCGAGATCGAACTCGGTTCCCTTCGTGTCGACGGCGGTGCGGCCCAGAACGATCTGCTGATGCAGATCCAGGCGGATGTGCTCGGCACGCCGGTCGAGCGTCCGGTGGTGATCGAGACGACCGTGCGTGGCGCGGCCTTCATGGCAGGCTTGGCGACTGGCGTCTGGACGAGCCGCGACGACCTGCGGGCCGGTCTCGCGATCGACCGGCGGTTTGAGCCGTCCATTGGTGCGGATGAGCGGGAATCGCGCTACGCGGCCTGGCTGGACGTGGTCAGGCGGACGCTTACCTCCGCCTGACCGTCGCCATCCTTACACTGGGTAAGTGCGGTAGAATCTGTCGATGTTCGGCGCAGAACACCGTGTTCTGCGCCGCTTTGTGTGACGCGGAAAAGAGGGTTCTCGTGATTGAGCAGCAGGCGCCAATGGTCGAACCGGGAACGACGACAAAGCTGGGCGTCATCATCGCCAGCACGCGGCCCGGCCGCATCGGCCTGCCGATCGGGACATGGGTGGCAGAGGCCGCGCGGGCGCATGGTGGGTTCGACGCGACGGTGCTCGATCTGGCGGAGATCGACCTTCCGCTGATGGACGAGCCGAACCACCCGCGTCTCCATCAGTACACGAAGCCGCATACGATCGCCTGGAGTGACCTTGTTGACGCGCAGGACGCATTCGTGATCGTGATGCCAGAGTACAACTTCAGCTTCACGGCGCCGCTGAAGAACGCGATCGACTATCTGTCCCAGGAGTGGCAGTACAAGCCTGCCGCCCTCGTCAGCTATGGCGGCATCTCCGGCGGACTCCGTGCCGTCCAACAGGTCAAGCAGGTGTTGACCACCCTGAACATGATGCCGATCAAGGAGGCCGTTGTCCTGCCGTTTGCGATGAACTCGATCAAGGATGGCGTCTTCCAGCCGACCGATTCGCATCATGCACAGGCCGCAACCATGTTCACCGAACTGCAGCGGTGGAGCGGTGCATTGCAGATGCTGCGGCAGACGTCGGTCACGTCGTAGCGGCCTTCGCCTACAGGGCCTTGCGCATCTGGTACCACTCATCCTCGTAACCGAGGTGCAGATAGAGTGAGTGGGCCTTCTCGTTGCCGATGTAGCAATGGAGCGTCACTTCGTCGACCTGCTGCTCCTGACACCAGACCTCCGCAGCGGCGACCAGCATGCGGCCGGTTCCCTTGCCTCCAGCGTGTGGCGCAACGGCGACGCCTGCGATGTGTCCGTGCGGGAGATGGGAGTCGAAATCCGTAAGCGTCAGGACCCAGACGTAGCCGAGCGGCTCATCGTCTGTGTCCGCCGCGACGAAAATCTGCTGGTTGTCGGGGGAGCGATCGAAGTACGTGGCGATCCAGTCGGTGGAGTAGGGGTTCGGCGTCGAGCCGTCTGTTCGCCAGTGAGGGGCGCCGGTCCCTTCCACCAGCTCGTACATCTCCGTGATGAACGGGACGTCGGAAGGTGTTGCGGGTCGGATGGAGACCGGGGATGATGGACTCACGGGACGGTGATCCTTGCTGGTGGATGGTAGAAGGACACGGAACGATGCGTGCGAGCACGCCACTGTCCGCCAGCATACGGAGTCATCGTGCTCCTCGCAAACTGCTTGGGAAGATGGGAAGGAGAGATCCACGATGGATGTACTCGCATCGGTGACGGCAATCCTGGCGGTCGGACCGGATCGCTGGCGTGGATTGGTGGGTGCGGTCGATCCCGGCCTGCTGGCGCGCGTTCCTGCGTCGGGTGAGTGGTCGGCGGTGAATGTCCTGCAGCACCTGATCGACGTGGAGCCGGTCTTCACCTCCCGCGCCGAGGCGATCCGGGCGGGCCAGCCGTTTCCGGCCTTCGACCAGGATCGTGGGGCCGAGGTTGGCAAGCCGGTCGAGGACATTGAGGCGCTGATCGACCGCTGGGCCGCGTTGCGCGAGCGGGGGCTGGAGGTGCTGGCGACGGTACAGCAGGAGGAACTGACCCGCACCGCGGTCCACGCCGAACTGGGAGAGGTGACGCTCGCGAACCTTTTATGTGAATGGGGCGGTCACGACCTCATGCACATGGTGCAGGCCGAGGAAGCGATCATGCAGCCCTTCATCGCGGGTGTCGGTCCGTGGCGCGGCTACTTCGCCGCGCACGAGGCGTCTACGTAGATTCGGCACCGCCGAACGGCAAACGGGGATGGCACTGCCATCCCCGTTTGCGTGCGCTGACGTAGCCTGGCCGGAGCCGGATCAGCCGCCGTTGGCGGCCTTGTCGATCTCCTGCTGATAGCGCTCGAGCGTGTCCTTCACATCCTGGCCGCCGGTCACGATGTCGTTGAAGGCGTTGCTCAGGATCGTCTCGACCTCGCCCCAGTACGTCACGTTCGGGCGAGCCTGCGTGACGCCCAGTGCCTCGTTCACGACCTCGAAGTACGGCTTCTGCCAGTCGGCGACCTGCCCGAGGGCGTCGGACCGCATGGACGGCCATCCGTTCTTCGCGGTCAGCTGCTCCTGGATATCGCGGCTCATCCAGTATTTCGTGAAGTCGATGGCCATGTCGCGGTTCTGGGTTCCGGCCGCGATGCCGAAGACATCGCCGCCGAGCACCAGCGCGTTCCCGGCGGGACCTTCCCATCCGGCGTAGGTGAGGATGTCCTTTTTGCCGCCCTGATCCACGATCACGACAACGCCGAACGGCCAGTTCTGGGCGAGCACCACACTCTCGTTGAGCAGGTAGGTGTTCGTGGTGTCGAACGTTGCGGTCGGATACTGCGGCGTCAGGTTCGGCTTCAGGTCCTGCATGAGCTGGAAGGCCTGCGCACCCTGATCGGTGTTGATCTTGAGCGGATCGCCGCCTGCCTGCCACAGGAACTGCGTCACGGTGACGCCCACCGCCCCGCCAGTGACGCCCTGGATCGACACCTGGCCGACGCCGGCCTTCTCCTTGATCGTCTGGGCCGTGGATTTCAGGTCGTCCCAGGTCTTGGGTGGCTCCACTCCCCAGTCGCTGAACTTCGTCGAGTTGTAGTACGTGATCTGGACATTCGGACGGGCGGGCAGGAACCAGTATTCGTTATCGAACTGGAGCACCGGCTTCAGCGCCTCGATCGTGGTCGGCGGCATGATCTCGCTGGCTTCCGGGATCTTCTCCACCAACTCGTTCGAGACGAGCTGGGCGAGCGTGTTGTTGTCCTGCACCAGCAGGTCGAGCTGGACGTTTCCCGAGTCCTTCTGCGCCTGCAATGTGCGGATGACATCGGCCGACTCGATGTTGACCACCTCGATGTCGCCGCCGGTGGCCTGCTTGAATCCAGCGACCACCACATCGCGGAAGACCTGGGCTTCCTGCTCGGCCATCGCAATGGAGGCCTTGAGCGATTTTCCGTCGTAGTTGCCGAGGGCCAATGGTGCTTCCGCTGCCGGCGACGCGGCGGGCGACGCTGCCGGGGAAGCACCTGGCGTGGCATCCTGAGCCGCGACACCGCGGGCGCCAAGGGCCGCACTGAGGACTGGAACGGAGATGCCGGCGGCCCCGGCGAGCTTCAGGAGCGAACGCCGGTCGATGCGGCCTTCGACGTGATCGGTGACGAGCGACTGAGCAGCCTTGCGTTGACGATTGAGTTCTGCCTCGAACATGCGTCATTGACCTCCTGGTCGGGATACGGGCTGCGACGTACCCGGATGCACGCCGCACCATCGGTCATCCGGTCCTAGCCTTTCACTGCGCCGCTGAGATAGCCGCCACGGATCCAGCGTTGCAGGAAGAAGGTGATGAGGATGACGGGAATGGTCATGATGATGGAGAACGTTGCGACATCGGTGACGGTGCCGCGGTTCGCGTAGTAGTAGGTGACGAGCGGGAGTGTGCGCTGCGTCAGGAACAGGTAGATGGCGTAGAGCAGGTCGTTCCACGAGTCGAGCCAGGCGAAGATCGCGGCCACCGCGATGCCCGGCAATCCGAGCGGCAGGACGATCCGGATCAATGTCGTGAGCTTGTCGCCGCCGTCCACGAAGCTGGCTTCCTCGAGGTCGCGCGGGATCACCTGGAACGAACCGATCAGGATCCAGCAGACCAACGGCAACGTGCGGATGAGATGGGCCATCATCAGGCCCAGGTTCGTGTCGTTGAGTCCCCAGCGGAAGAAGTTCGTCGCAATTGGCGTCGCGATGATCACTTCCGGGAACATGCGGGTGAAGAGCACCGCGAGGATCACCAGGTACCGGCTGCGCGACGGCAGCCGCGAGATGACATACGCTGCGGGTGCCGCGATCAGCACGGCCAGGATGGCGGTCCCGGTCGCCACGGTGAGGCTGTGCATCAGCGGTGAGCCGATGACATCCCAGGTCAGCAGCCGGTTCCAGTTGTCCCAGGTGATGCCGTGAATCAGCCACGACGGGCTGGGTGCGGTGGCCTGGGCCACGGTGCTCACGGAGGTCTTGAAGAGAACGTAGATCGGCGTCAGGATGACGATCGAGACGGCGATCGCCAGTACCCAGAAGAAGATGTCTCCCCAGCGGAAGCGCCGCTTCGGGCTGAACACCGGCTTCTCGGAGGGCGCCGGAACCTGTGGTGTCGAGATGGCGCTCATCGTTCGACCTCCGATCGGCGTTCGACAAGGAAGATGTAGGCGATCACAAAGACCACGATCATGAGCAGCAGGATGACTGCGGCGGCCGAGGCGGTGTTCGTGCGTCCGGTCTGGTAGTCGAAGTACACGAAGGAACTCATCACCGGGATTGCTTGCCCGGCGATCACCATTGCGATGTCGAAGATGCGGAAGGCGTCGATCGCGCGGAGGATGAGGGCCATCGTGATGGCCGGCATCAGCAGCGGAATGGTGTGATTCCAGAACTTCTGCCAGTCGTTTGCACCATCGACATCGGCGGCTTCGTAGACATCGCCGGGGATCGCCTCAAGCCCGGCGAGCAGGATGAGGACCACCAGCGGGATCGTCTTCCAGAGGTCGGAAAGCGCGATGACGAACATCCCGCGTAGGCCGCTCTGTTGCCAGTAGACGGGCACATCGATGATGCCGAGATCCAGCAGGAGCTTGTTCAGGTAGCCGTTGAATCCGACGAAATAGAGCATCGCCGCACCGGCGACCAGGGTTGGCACGCCCATCGGAATCAGCACGATCGAGCGGAAGAGTCCGCGTCCCCGGAAGGCTCGCGTCAGCATCAGGGCGATGATGAGGCCGATCACCATCTCCATCGTGACACCCATGACCGTGATGCCGATGGTGTTCCAGAACGCATCGGAGAACTGGCTCTGCCCGACAACGTCCCGGTAATTGTCGAAGGTAGGGGTGTTCGTCCCCTGGCGAACGAAGCTGTAGTAGATGGATTGCAGGACGGGCACGAACATGAAGAACGCGACGTAGAGCGCGAAAGGCGCGCACAGCGCGATTTCGAGCGAATTTCGCTTCAGCCAGCGCCTGAATCCCTTTCGCGGAGCGACATGCGTACTTGCCGGCGCCGCTGCCAGCCCACTTGCCGAAGATTGGCTCGTCATATACTCCTGTTCCCTGTACACCGACCGTATACGTTCCCGACATGAAACACGTCAGGAACAACCATCGCGCAATCTGTGCCAGGGACCGTGGCAATTCAGACTTGGCGGTCAGACTCCTGGTCCCTGCTTGCTGGCATTGACCATGCAATCCTCCCTCATGATCTCTGCCCTCGTCCTATACGCAAACTCGACGGTCCCGAATGTATCTGGTGTGGCTACAGAGGGCAGCTCGATATGCAAAGTACAGGCATGACGAACCCGCACGATACATCGTGCGGGTTCGTCATGCCTATTGGGGGAGGGTCAGTGGTAGGTGAGGAGCCAGTCGCCGTGCGCGTCGATCAGGTCGTCGACGAGGTGCCAGATCTGGTCCAGGTCGAGTTCGGCGGCGGTGTGAGGGTCGAGCATTGCGGCGTTATAGATGTGCTCGCGCTTGCCGGTCAGCGCGGCCTCGACAGTGAGCGCCTGGACGTTGATGTTGGTCTGCATCATCGCCGCGAGGTGGACTGGCAGCTTGCCGATAGCGGTTGGCTGCAGGCCGCTCTTGTCGACGAGGATCGGCACCTCCACACAGCAGCCGTCCGGCAGGTTGTCGATCAGTCCGCGATTCGGCACGTTGCCGTAGATCACCTGCGGTGCGCCGGTTTCGTGGCCGAGGATGATCTGCGATGCATATTCATGCGACCGCTTGTGCTCGATGGGGGCATCGCCCTCGTATTCGGCGCGCATCTTGCCCCACTTCTCCAACTGATCCTCACAGCGGCGAATGTATTCGTCCAGCGGGATGTTGAACTGTTCGATCAGGTCCGGACGGTCTCGCTTGATGAACCACGGACCGTATTCGCTGAAATGCTCGCTCGACTCGGTGACGAAGTAGCCGGTGCGCTTCAGCATCTCGTAGCGGACGCGATTGTGATCCGGGACGCGGCCTTCGGCGATGACCCTACGCAGTTCCGGGTAGAGATCGACGCCATCTCGCTCGAACTTCAGGTAGAAGGCGTAATGGTTGATGCCGGCGGCGATATAGTTGATGTCCTCCACCGGAATCCCGATGTCCTTCGCCAGCTCGCCGGCAGTGCCCTGCACGCTGTGGCAGAGACCGACCGTGGAAATGGAACTGGATCGGGTGATCGCCCAGCAGTTCATCGCCATCGGGTTGACGTAATTCAGGTAGAGCGCCTTTGGGCAGAGCTCTTCCATCTCCTTCGCGATGTCTACCAGCACGGGAATCGTGCGCAGGCCGCGGAAGATGCCGCCGATCCCGAGCGTATCGGCAATGGTCTGTCGCAACCCGTACTTCTTCGGGATCTCGAAGTCGGTGACGGTGCCCGGTTTGTAGCCTGCGACCTGGATCATGGTGATGACGTAATCGGCGCCATCGAGTGCGGCGCGGCGGTCGGTGTGAACCTCGATCGTAGCGGCAGCGCCAGCCGATCCCTTCAGCTTGTTGGCGACGATCTCCGAGGTGCGCAGCCGTTCCGGGTCGATGTCGAAGAGCGCGATTGTGCTGCCGGCGAGTTCCGGATAGCTGAGGATGTCGCCGATCAGGTTCTTGGCGAAAACCGTGCTGCCCGCGCCGACCAGCGTGATCTTTGGCGTGCGGGCGCCCGGCGATACCGGGACACTGGTGGGGGAGGGGACGGTGGTAACCATGTGCGTGGAGCCTCCGAATCGGGCTGAGGGACGGAACGACAGGGGCACTATACAGGCGGCGCTGAAGCGTGTCAGCAGGCGGCGAGTATAGGCGGAATGCATCCTATGCACGGATGTGCTGCACGAAAGTTCAATCGAGTGGTGTGCGACCGCCTACAATTGTGGCTAGCGATCGATGTGGATTTCCGGCCCAATCCCGGCGGAAATCGGGAACGAACAGGGTAGTGCAACAGATGAGTGGACAGGGGATCGAAGGTGCGGCGAAACCCGGTTTGGCGGAGGCGGTTGGAGGTGATCCCTTCGACCTGATCGTGATCGGGGCAGGGATCAACGGGGCGGGCATCGCGCGTGATGCGGCGATGCGGGGTCTGCGCGTCCTGCTGGTCGACAAGGGCGATCTGTCCGCCGGAACGTCCAGTTGGTCGAGCCGGCTCATTCACGGGGGGTTGCGCTACCTGGAACACGGCGAGGTTGGCCTGGTGCGGGAGTCGCTGCGCGAGCGCGAGCGCCTGCTGCGGAATGCACCGCATCTCGTGCATCCGCTTCCGTTGACATTGCCGATCTACAGGGGGCATCAGCGCGGGCCGCTCATGATCCGCGCCGGCATGGTTGCCTACGATGCCTTGTCGTTCGACAAGAGCCTGCCGCATCACACGATGTACAACGCGCAGGGCGCGCTTGCGCACGAACCCGGCCTCAACCCGGATGGATTGGTGGCGGCGGCGCGCTACTACGATGCGCAGGCGGAGTACAGCGAGCGCCTGGTCGTGGAGAACGTGCTCGATGCGATCGCGCATGGCGCCGTGGCGGCGACGTATACCCAGGTCGAGCGCCTGATCCTGGAAGCTGGCGTCGTGCGGGGAGCGGACCTCACGGACCTCCTCACCGGCGAGACGGCGACGGTCTTCGGCAAGGTGACGGTGAATGTCACCGGCAGCTGGGTCGATACGGTCCTTCAGGAGTCTGGAATCGAGACGGCATCGCGGCTCGTCGGCGGCACGAAGGGAACGCACATCATCGTGCGCCCGTTCCCCGGTGCGCCGATGGATGCGCTCTATATCGAGGCGCGCCAGGATGGCCGTCCCTACTTCATCATCCCCTGGAACGGGCTCTATCTGATTGGCACCACCGATGTTCGCTACGACGGCGATCTCGATCGCGTCGTGCCGGGCGAAGACGAGATCGCCTATCTCCTGACGGAATCCAACCTTGCGATTCCGGCGGCTGGGCTGACGCGCGACGACGTGCTCTACGCCTACGCCGGGCTGCGTCCGTTGCCGTGGGCGCCGGAGGGCAAGGAAGGCAGTATCACCCGCAAGCACATCATCCACGATCACTCGCCGGACTACGCCGGTCTGATCTCGATCGTCGGTGGCAAGCTGACCACCTTCCGCAGCCTTGCCGAGGAGACGGTGGATGTGGTCGGGAAGAAGCTCGGCCGCTCGCTCCCGGCCGAGCGCACCTCGACCGCGATGCTGCCGGGCGCCGTCGCCCATTTCGGACAGTTCGCCGAACGGTTCCGGCGGGAGGCTCCGGCGTGGATTGCGCCGCGTTCGATCGAGCACCTGCTGAGGGTCTATGGAACTCGTGCCCGCGCCGTCCTCGCGCTAGCTGAGGCGGAGCCCGAGCTGCGCGCGGTCGTGCATGATGAAACTGGCGCAATGGCGGCAACCGTCGTCTTCGGCTTCAGGGAGGAACGCGCCCGCACGCTCACGGACTCGGTCCTCCGCCGGTCCATGATCGGATATGCGCCGGATGCCGGGTTTGGGGCGCTGGACGCTCTGGCTCCGATCGTGCAGCAGGCACAGGGATGGTCCGACGAGCGGATAGCCGGCGATATGGACGCCTACCGCCGCTACATGACCCGCTTCCTGCCGCGTGTGGAGGCCCCGTCGCCTGAGACGGCAGGCGTTGCTGGCTGACCGCAGGCTCGCCGGGGAGGGGCCTGATGGCGTACCCTGCTCGTGGCCTCGCGAACGAGGCTGAAGCAGGGGAGCGTTGAATGCTGAGCGGATACTGGACACCATGACCGATGCCCGGCTGTATGCGATTGGCGACCTGCACGGGCACTTTCAGGAGTTGCGCGCGCTCTACGGCCAGCTCCTGGACGACGGATTCGAGCCCGCGCGGGACCGGCTGATCTTCCTTGGCGACTACGTGGATAGCGGGCCGGACGCACGCCTGGTGGTGATGCAGCTGATCGCCTGGCAACGGCTCTTTCCCCACTGGGGGTTCCTGATGGGGAATCATGAGGCGATGCTGCTGGAAGCGCAGGCCGCGTGGGATGAAAGCGACATGAAGCGGTTCAGCCGCTGGTGGAGCAATGGCGGCGATGCGACCTGGCGGTCGTATGCTGGGCCGGACGCGCGTGTCGACCCGAAGCGGAACCCTGTATCCGACATCGAGCCGGCCCATCTCTTCTGGATGTCGGCGCTCGGTATGGCAATCGAGACGAATCGCTACATCTTCGTCCATGCCGGGCTACGACCGTCGTTGCCGCTGGCCGAGAACGACCCGGAGGATATGCTCTGGATTCGTGACGACTTCATCCAATCGGACTACGATTGGGGTAAGGTGGTCGTCTACGGGCATACGCCGGTGCAGGAACCGCTAGTGCTGCCGAACAAGATCTGCCTCAATACCATGCCGCGCAATACCGGCAAGCTCACCGCGGCCCGCCTCGACGACAATGGATCGGGTGATCCGGTGTTCATCTCTCAGCCCGCGATCCGATCGTAGGCAGACCCCGCGCTATCGCGAACGTAACGAAGGGGAGGCCGCACCCAAGCGGCCTCCCCTTCGACGTTCCGGGTCGAGCGATGGTGTTTCAGGATGGATCAGTCGGCGGAGATGGCTGTTTCCATGCACGACGACGTGTTTTGGGAAACGCAGGACTCGCCGGCGTGGGTGCCACGACAGCAGACGTGGACGACGGCCTCGGTCAGATCGCGCGAAAACCCAAGCTCCCTTGCACGATCGACAATCTCCGCAGGCTGCTGACGATCGACGAGTGCCTCGGCGATCACGATGCTGGGCCGAAGATTGCGGATCTCGGTCTTGGGAAGCGCGGTCATGGTTGGGCGAGTCCTTTCGTGAAAAGCGTCACGGCAATGCCATGCACCACCGATTGAGCCGGTGATGGTGACAGCCAACATCTGGTTAGAGGAAATGGGTAGAAGCCTGAACCAGCCTCGTGAAGCTTGCCCCCGATCCAAGGGAGCGCTTCACGCTCTTGTTACCATATCCTAACAATCCGTACGCCTTTTCGCAATAGGTTTCGTTCGCATACGACAATGATCCGCGCTACAGTGCAATCGACGGTGTCGTGGAATATCGTGCTTTCGATCGCAAGGATGCGTACGTACGCACTCGTCGCTTCGATCGCGTTCATCCCTTCGGGACGCATACGCTGGATTTTGCCCTGGCGGCGCTGCCTGTGCTAGAGTAGCGTAGTGAAGCCGCCGAAGCGGTCGTATGGTGTGCCCGGAGTTGTCCGGGCTCGTGCATCTGCGGCCAGGGGTGGAACGTTCCGTGGTTGCCGATTGCCGTTCGCGGCGACGGGTCTGCCTTGCGGACGGACGGTTCCGGGTATCAGTGCCACCCGGCCCAGCCAGGTCCCGGAGGGTTTCGGCCGTTCGCGTGGGTTCGCTCGCCGGTCATCGGCCGGTGCAAGCAGGGTTTTCCGCATATCGAGAGAGCAATCTGGCGATCCGTTCCGACCTGATTCCGGATCGCATCGGGAGAGTACTACGTGATCAAGTTGCGATTGCGCCGGATGGGCGCCAAGAAGCGCCCGTTCTACCGGATCGTCGCCGCCGAGCACAGCTCGCCGCGCGATGGCCGTTTCATCGAGATCGTTGGCCATTACGACCCGCTCACGGAGCCGGCTACCGTCGTCACCAAGGACGAGCGCGTCCGCCACTGGTTGAGTGTTGGCGCCCAGCCGACCGAAACCGTCGCCGGCCTGCTGAAGCGGCAGGGCATCCTCGGTGAGGATGGCAAGGTGACCGAGGCCGCTCCGGCCGTCGAAGCCGCCGCATGAGCGACCGGGACGACCTGACTCCAGCCGAGGCCGACGATGCGTTCATCGATCGCGATAGCGATGTGGACGATCTCGACGGCGGTGACGAGGATGTCGTCGAGCCATTGGCCGATGCCTTCGACGTGTCCGGCGATCCCCGTCAGCAGCTCGAAGGGCTGGTGTCCTACATTGTGGGCAACCTCGTCGATCAGCCGGATGCGGTGCAGATCGCTTCCGAGCAGCGCGGGACCACGATCCATCTCTCCGTCAACGTTCCCGAAGAGGAACTTGGCAAGGTGATCGGGCGGGGTGGGCGGATCGCCAAGGCGATGCGCACGGCGCTCACGGTTGCCGGGTCGCGGCATCACCTGCGGGTCAGCCTCGACATCGAGAGCCTGACCGCGGTGTAGGCCGTCAAGCGATATCAATGGTCCTCGTTCGACAGCGTATCGTTCCGCATCGGGACGATACGCTGTCGGCGTGTTTGAGCCTTCTCGTCAGGAGTTCCTTGTGCCCGAATCTTCCGATCCCGGTTCCGGCGCCCCGAAGCGGCGTCCGGCCGCCAGTCCCCGGCGACGCACCGCCCCCCGTGTGAAGCGGCTGATCGAGACGGCCGGTCCCGAGCCGACGACACCCGTCTCCGAGACATTCCTTACCGAGGGTGTGCTGGCGGGGAGCCATGGGGTGCGTGGCGAACTCAAGATGCGCGTGCTCACCGATCAGCCGGATCACCTTGCCACCGTGAAGCAGGTCTACATCGGGGAGCCACCCGTGCCGATGCGGTTGCTCGCCGTACGTGAGCACGGCGATCTGTTGCTGATCCGGCTGGAAGGCATCACCACGCCGGAGCAGGCGAAGGAGCTGAGCGGGCGCGCGGTGAAGATCGCCGGCAGCGACGCGCGGCCGCTTGCGGAAGGCGAGTATTTCCTCTTCCAGCTTATCGGCCTGAAGGTGGAAGACGAGCAGGGGGCCGAGATCGGCGCCGTCTCCGATCTCATCGAGACGGGCGCACACGATGTGCTCGTTGTCACGCCAAGCGCGGGCGGTCCCGATATCCTGATTCCCAACCATCCGGAATATGTGCTGAAGATGGCGCCGGAGGAGGGGGTCCTCGTCGCGCGGCTGCCGGTCTACGACAGCTGAGCGCTGCCGTCGCGGTCGTCGCGGGGCGATTGACATGCTGCCTTGCGGAGTGGGACGATTGCCGTGCCCGCGATACGCGGGCGCGACGATCGGCGAGGCGTGTACGCTTCGGTGAGCCAGGGGAATCCGGTGCGAGTCCGGAACTGTCGCGCAACTGTGACCGCTATGCTGGCGGAAGTCAGGCGACCTGGGATCGTGGCAGGCTGCTCCCTTCGCGTCAGAGGGAGGAGGCATCCGGTTCCGGATGCGATCGCGTCCCGGCCGCACGATGAAGTGCTGGGGTAACGCGTTCCGGGTTCGCCCCGCTCCTCATCAAGGAGCGGGGCATTTGCGTTGGTTTCGGGAGTGATCCGGCGTTCCCGCGGGGCGTTCGGCACGATGGAATGGCTGGCGCGAGTTCGCGTCTGGAAGGGAACTGCATGAGAGCACGAGGGCGAAGCGTTATCGCGATCCTGGGGATCGTGCTGGCGATGATGGTGGCGTTGTTGCCAGGAGCGCGCGGAGTGCTGGCGCAGGCGTCGCCTGCTGCATCTCCGGTCGCATCGCCGGTGTCGGGTGGCGGCATCGAAGCGGCGACTGCCTGGCTGATCTCGCAGCAGAACGACGACGGGTCGTTCATGGGCTTCTCCGGGGAACCGGATGCGGGAACGACGGTCGACGCGCTTACGGCACTGGCTGCCGCGAAGGGCGCGGGTGTCGATGTCGGTGATTCCATCGACAAGGCGATCGGCTATCTGGAGAGTGGCGATGTCGCGCTGGTCTACACCCAGACGGGGGTCGGACAGGCGGCGAAGCTGACGCTTGGCCTGATTGCGGCCGGTGTCGATCCGAACGGGTTCGCTTCGGTGACGCCGATCTTGATCGTCCAGCACGGCCAAAACGCGGAGACTGGCATCTACGGCGGTGGCTTCTACGATCACGCTCTGGCCATCCTGGCGTTGAAGGCGACCGGATCCGACATTCCGGATTCTGCGCTCGATGCCATCCAGCAGGGTCAGGCCACGAACGGCGGTTGGTCTTTCGACGGCTCGGCCGACGATGCAAATGCCGACAGCAACACCACGGCGATGGTGCTGCAGGCGTTGGCGGCGATGGGCGAGGAGAAGAGCGATCTGGCGACGCGTGGCGCAGCGTACCTGAAGACGACCATCACCACGGGCGGCGCATCTTACAACGCGGCGGAAGGGTCGTTGCCGGACGCCAATTCGACGGCGCTGGCGATCCAGGGCTTGCTGGCGGTCGGTGAGGATGTCTCCCCGCTGAGTGCAGCGCTGGCGACCTTCCAGAATGCCGACGGTTCGTTCCTCTACCAGGATTCGATGCCGGGTCCGAACCTGCTCGCGACGGTGCAGGCGATTCCAGCGCAGGCCGAGGTTGCATTCCCGATCGTCCCGGCGGCCGCGGCGCTGGCGGCGTAGCCGGTCGCGGTCGTGCGTCCTGGGCGGGCATTCACCACGTCGATGAACGGGCGGGAGGCCGGGAGGATGCCACGCATCCTCCCGGTCCTCGTTGCGTGGGCGCTGCTGGCCGCCATGTCTGGCGGTGCGCCGCCAGCATCGGTATCGGCAACGGCGCCTCCGGATGTCGCCGGACTCGTGATCTCCTATGGCGATGGCGCATACAGCTATGCCACCGTGCCTCTGGATGGCGAGCAGATCGATGGCGTTGCACTGCTCGAGCGTTCAGGGCTGACGGTGCTTGCGATCGGATTCGGCGGCTACGGCCAGGGCGTCTGCAAGATCGAGGTCGTGGGCTGCGATGTCTCTGCCTGCCGGACACGCCTTTGCCAGACGGCCGATAGCAATTCCCCGTTCTGGCGGTACCTCCTGGTTGGTGACAGCGGGTGGGTGATGAGTCCGCTCGGTGCGTCAGGGGTGAAGGTGGAGGCCGGACAGATCTACGGCTGGGCCTGGGCGGGTGGGCAGGGGCTGCCGGCGGACGTTCCGTTCCTGTCGCTCGACGACGTGATGGCTCGTAGCGGCTTCGATCCCGACGCGTCACCGCTTCAGGCGTCGGTGCGTTCGGTCGGTCTGGCGATGCCGGCGGCGGCTTCTCCATCGACGGCTGCCTATGCCGGCGCAGGGATCATCCTCCTGGCGGTGGGCGTGGGTGGTGTGCTGCTGGTGCGCCGCACGGCCTCCCGCACCCGGATGCACCTCGGATGAGGGCGACGCCGTCGTTCGATGTCCGTGCGTGGCTCGTCTGGGGAGGGTGTGCCTTCCTGGTGGCATTCGTTGCCCGCAACCCCTTCGTGCTGGCCGAACTTGGGATGATCGCCCTCACCGTGCGCTTCGCGTGTGTCTCGCCGGAGCGTCTCGTCGGTATCGGCTGGATGCTGCGCCTCGCGCCCGTGATGCTGGCGATCGGCGTCGTCTTCAACGTCCTCACCGTGCGGTCGGGCGATCGCGTGTTGCTGTCCCTGCCGGACGCCTGGCCGCTGATCGGGGGCGACCTGACGTGGAACGCATTTGCCTACGGCGTCGTGAGCGCCCTCGCGCTCTTCGTTCTGCTGCTGATCGGCACCACGCTGGGGGCGCTTGCCCGCTGGATCGATCTGATGCGAATCCTGCCCCAGCGGGTCGCCGTTCTGGCGGTGGCGGGGTCCGTGGCGTGGGTCTTCCTGCCGGAACTCTCGCGATCCTTCACCGACATCCGCGAGTCGATGCGGTTGCGCGGGATGCCGTTGCATGGGCCGAGGACATTCCTGCCGCTGATCGTACCGTTGCTGGCGCAGGGGCTGGAACGCGCGATGACGACCGCGGAGGTGCTAGAGGCGCGCGGGTTCGGCGGTACGGCTGGCGCGATGTCCGCACGACGGGCCTGGCTTGCGGACCTTTCGCTGGTCGCCGGTCTGGTGGCGTTGGCGGCTGCCTGCTACGACCTTTTCACCGGGGGACGCATCGCCTGGCCGATCCTGCTCGCCGGCGGCATTGGTGCGCTTACGGTTGGCTTGCTGCGTCGCCCGGCGGTGGTTGTCCTGCGTACACGATACCGGGAGGCCCGCTGGCGCTGGACGGATTCCCTGGTGTGTGCCGGGGCAATCGTAGTTGCGGGCGTCTTCCTGGCGCGATGGGCGACGCATCGGGCGGGCCTGACGTTCGACCCGTATCCCCGGTTGACATGGCCTCCGGTCGATCTTGTCGTGATGATCGTGTTGCCGCTGCTGGCGACGCCGGCCGTTCTCGCGGCGTTTGGGCCGGAGGCGGATCGATGACGGCATCCCTTGTCCCGTCCATTGTTGCCATCGAGGACGTTTCCTACGCCTATCCCGCCATATCGGAACCGGCCTTGCGCGATGTCTCTCTCCACCTTGATACGGCATCGTTCACGCTGGTGGTGGGAGAGTCCGGCTCCGGGAAGTCGACGCTCCTGCGGCTGGTGAACGGGCTGGTGCCGCACTTTTCTGGCGGCCGGCTGGCCGGGGTGGTTCGCGTCGCCGGGCTCGATACGCGGTCGCACGGTCCCCGCGACCTGGCAGCCATCGTCGGATTCGTCTTCCAGGATCCCGAGGCGCAGATGCTCACCGATCGCGTGGACGATGAGATCGCGTTCGGCATGGAACAGGCCGGCGTGCCACGGGCGACGATGCGCAAGCGGGTGGAGGAGGCGTTCGATCTCCTGGGGATCGGCCACCTGCGCGAACGGTCACCGGCGACCCTCTCCGGCGGCGAGCGGCAGCGGGTGGCGATCGCGTCCGCGATGGCGTTGCATCCCCGTGTGCTGGTGCTCGACGAGCCGACGAGCCAGCTCGATCCGTGGGCGGCCGAGGATGTACTGACGGTTGTGAAGCGCCTCAACGACGATCTGGGGACGACGATCCTGATGTCCGAGCACCGGCTCGAACGGACGCTGCATCATGCGGACCGTGTTGTCGAGATGCTGCCCGGAGGCGGGACTGCAGGTGGCCCGGTCGCTGCGATGCTCCCGCGGCTGCCGAACGAGGCGCTGCCGCCGGTGACACAGCTTGGCGTCCGCGTCGGCTGGTCACCACTGCCGCTGACGATGAAGGAGGGGCGCCGGGCGCTCGAAGCGACATATCCCGTATCAGCCCGAAATAGCGATGAACGACTCGCAGATGACTTGATCCAAGGCGTGTCTCAGGCGACATATCCCAAGTCGACAGTATCTGGTCCGGAGGCTGTCCGGCTCGAACGGGTCACGGTCCAGCGCGGTGGCCGGGATGTCCTGCGCGATATCTCGCTCTCCATTCGGATGGGCGAGATGGTGGCATTGATGGGCCGCAACGGCAGCGGGAAGACGAGCCTGCTGCGGGCTATCTCCGGTCTCGACCGGCCACGCAAGGGACGCGTGACGATTCGGGCCGGCGCGTCGATGATGCCGCCCGGCGATCTGGTTGGGGGGATCGGGTATGTGCCGCAACAGCCCGCCGCGCTGCTCTGGCACGAAACGGTGCGCGCCGATGTCCAGGCGGCCATCGATGCGGCTGGAGCCCGGCGGCAGGTCGCCATGTCCCGCGATGACGTGGATGATGTATTGGAACGGATCGGGATTGCGGATCTGGCGAACCGTCATCCGAGCGATCTCAGCGTCGGGGAGCGCGTGCGGGCCGCGATTGCGGTGGTGCTGGCCGGCTCGCCGTCGATCCTGCTGCTAGACGAGCCGACGCGCGGCATGGACTGGCGGGCCAAGGATGCGCTGATGACGCTTCTCGGAGGCCTCTGTGCGGAAGGCATGCCGGTCGTCATCGCGACGCACGATGTCGAGCTGATGGCGCGATTCTCGCAAACGGTGGTGCTGCTCGGCGATCGCGAGATCGTTGCGACCGGATCGCCGCGCGAGGTGTTGACCGGATCGCTGACGTTCTCGACCCAGATGAACGCCCTGCTTGGCGGCGAGGTGCTGACCGTCGAGGAGGCGGAGCAAGTGGTGGGGCGCATCCGCTGACGCCGGTGCTTTCGTGGCCGTCAGGCGATGATCGGCGCTTCCCGTTGGACCGCCATTCCAGCAGCATGAGCCGGGACGACCGCCATTCCCGCAAGCGCCGCGATGGCTGCGAGACTCGTTCCGTCACGATGCCTCGACGAAGACTCGGGTTCGAGCGCATCTACTGTGTAGGCGTTGTCTGGCGACCAGAGCATCCAGCCGGATGCGCCGGCTTCCTCCGTCGCGTCGATCTGGGCGCGCACTTCCGGCGCGTTGTATGGCTTCTCATCGCCGAAATAGTCGAAGTCCTGCAGCCAGGGACGCAGCTTCTTCGGGGTGAGACCGAGGAGGTCGACACCGCTCTGCATCGAGATGCCGACTACCTCGCCGGGGTAGTCGTTGGGGGGTGCATAGCCCTGGAAGTTGTCGCCGTAGTGCGAGGGGTAGACCATCGGACTCAGGAAGTCGAGATGGGGCTCCAGGGTCTTCAGATTCTGGCCGATTCCGAGGTCGTCCTGGACGAGTAGGGTGTAGCCGAAGACATCCGCGGAGAGCTTTGCGCCGGTCGGAATGAGCCGCTGGTAGGCGTAGTCCACAAAGCCGTTGATCGCATGCTCGCGGGCGGCCTGGGTGAACTCGAAACCGAAGTCCATCGTCTCCAGGTCGCCATCGGTCGGGAAGCGAACGTAGTCGAACTGGATCTCATCGAATCCAAGGGTGGCCGCTTCGACGGCCAGTTGCGTGTTCGCCTCCCACAACTCGTGGTTGGCCGGATTCACCCAGGCGACGTCATTCATGTCGCGCCAGGCATCGCCGGTGACGGTCGATTTCACGGCCAGGTCCTGGCGCTTTTCGGCGACGAGGCTGTCCTTGAAGACCACGAGCCGGGCGATCGTGTATATGCCGTTGTCCTGCATCTGCTTGAGCATGGCGGGTACGTCGATGATCGGATTGACGGTGCCGGCATCGCGGAAGAGTTTGACCTGAGTATCGTAGAAGATCCATTCCTCCTTGATGTCGATCACGATCGCATTGATTTCAGTCGTATTGGCGATGTCGATCAGCGCCTGGATTTTCTCCGGAGTATCGGTGATGGTCGGATTCAGGTAGATCGCCTTCACCATGTATTCATCGAGGGTGACGTTCTGGGCGATTCCGGCGGCGGGCACGGGCACGTCTGTGTCCGGGTAGCCGGAGGCGAACGCGCGAAGCGGCTTGCTGGCATCGACCTTCGCACGGTCGAGATGGTAGATGCCGTCCGCACCGGTCACGCTCCAGGTGTCTCCGGAGGCGACCCGCGCACCCTGGATCGGCTTGCCCTCGGTATCGAGGACCTTGCCCGCAATCTCGTCACCGCTCAGACCTTCGAGTGTCGTTCCGGGGGAGGCGATCGGGGCGACCGATGTCGAGTCGAGATGCGATGGCGTCGCCGACGTATCGACGGCGGTTGTAGCGTTGTCCGGAGGGGCAGGCGCGGGTGTGACGGCGGCCTGTTCGTCGCCTGATGCGTGGGACACGGCATGCAATGTGATTTCGCGGCGGTTGCCGTCGGCGGGGTCAATCGTGCCCTGCTCGCCGACGAACCCCTCCCGTTCGACCGTGATCGGCTGCGTGCCCTCGCGGCCAGGAAGCCGGGCGAGGCCATCATTATCGGTCACCTGCTCGACATTCCCGACGCGGACGACGGCGCCTGCGACCGGCGCATCGTTGGCATCGACCACGCGGAAGACGAGTTCCTGGGGGGGCGAATCGGATTTCAGGAAGGCGTCGTAGGCATACGTGGCGGCGACGCCGAGCAATGCCACAAGGAAGATGAGGCCATAGGGCCAGGTGAGCCACGGAAGCGGTCGATCGCTTTGATTGCGCAAGACCACCACCGAGGAGGGGCTTGATGGTGGTTCTGGGGATTCGTGCATGGCCGGGCGGGACTCCAGCGAGGAACAGCGGGGTCCGGAGGGCACGTGCGATCGGCCAAGTGTCCAGGAACGATGATGCACGGGTCCGAACGGAACGTCACCTTTAGCCTACACGAAACCGGCTGCTTTGGCGAAGATCGCGCCCGTCGCTGGACAATATGACGAGGCTTGGTTCCGCGGGGATTCCTGTCTCACAGACATGATCACAAGATGAAGGTATCGGTCCGGAACCACCAGGCGGCATTGACGATGAGCGCGAAGGCCATGACGATCAGCACGATCGTGACAATCCGTCCCATTGCCGGGGTAGCGCGCGTCCACCACGTGCGCAGCCGCTCGATGAGCTGGCCATCGGTGTCGACCGCGACGGCGATCATCACCACTACGACCAGTATCTTGCTGGCGACAACGGCGACGATCTGCGCGATCGCGATCGTGAGGAGGTTGCTCGCAGTGCCGGCGACGACCGTGAAGGCGAGCAATGCCGGATCGCCAATCACCCCGATTGCCAGCAGCAGACCGGTTCCGGCCGTTGCCCAGATCGAGACCGGGAGGGAGCGGGGCTTCGAGGATCGAGTGGTGCCTGTGTGGAAGTGATGGTAGGTGGCAATGGCGAGGAGGACGATGCCGATCGCCAGTTCCACCACTGCCTTCGTTCGGGGGTGGCTATCGAGGATGCGCCAGTCGGTGCCGGGTAATGTCGTGCTGAGGATCACCGAGGCGATGGTGAGGAGGAGGATCGTCCCGGTCAGGTACACGAGGCAGAAGAGGAAGACAGCCTTGCGGGTGGCGCCGGCGGCGAGGAAGGCCATGGCGACCAATGCGCCGCTGGGGTCGAATCCGGCGATTCCCAGTCCCAACGCCTTCAGGTAGAGCGTTTCCATGCGGCATCGGTTCCCATTGCGACGGGCAAACGGGTAGCGAACGAGGCCGGAATCGCACGATGCGTTCCGGAACGACTTCCGGAACGCATCGCATCATCGGTGTCTGGATCGGGTCTAGTAGCCGCGAGCCTTGTCCACGGCGTTCACGAGCGGCTCGCCGTTCTGGAAGCGGACCAGGTTGTCGCGGAAGATCTCCACTACGCGCCGTTCTTTCGGGGCAGATGCCCCGGCGAGGTGTGGCGTGAGGATCATGCGTGGTGCGTCCCAGAAGGGATCGTCGGCCGGCATCGGCTCCTGTTCCACCACATCGATGCCCGCTCCGGCGAGCTTGCCGCTCGTGAGTGTCGCGAGCAGGGCACCTTCCTCGACAATGCCGCCACGTGAGACGACGATCAGGTAAGCATCATCCTTCATCATCGCCAGCTGGTCTGCGCCGAGCAGGTGATGCGTCTCTGGCGTCAACGGACAGGCAACCACCACCACGTCGGACTGCGCGAGCAGGTCGTCGAGGCGGCTCACCGGCCAGACTTCCTCGACCCAGGGATCGCCGTTCACGGCCTGCGCATCGACCGCGAGCAGGTTCATGTCGAACGCTTTGGCTCGCTGGGCGATGCCGCGCCCGAGCGCGCCGAAGCCGATGATGCCCATCGTCAGGCCACCGACCTCACGCGCGGTGCGGTAGAGTCGGCCTCGCTCCCAGTGCTTGCGGTGTTGTTGGTCCAGGCTTTCGGGAATATGCCGGGTGAGCGCGAGCAGAAGCGCCATCGTATGCTCACCGATGGAAGGGCCGTGTGCCCCGCGCGTGTTGGTGAGGATGATGTCGCTGGCGACCAGTTCCGGAATCCGGGCAACGAACTCCACACCGGCGCTGGGCGACTGGATCCACTTCAGTTTCGGTGCGATCTTCAGCATCTCGACGGTCGGATGGCCGTAGTAGATGTCGATGTCGGCGGCACGCTCGGCCAGCTCGCTGGGCTGGCAGCGGTCGATCGCGAAACCTTCCAGATCATCGAGCAAGTGGAAGAAGTCCTCGCCCTCTCCCGAGCAGATCAGAACGTTCAGGGTCATGGAACGGTGTTCTCCATCGGTGGCGGCACCTGGCAACGCCGGAAGGGCCGGCATTGCTGGCCGCGAATGCTAGTAGCGGACGATCGTCCCAGCCTCCGCGACCGGGCCAGTGGTTTCCAGGTCGCCGCGCGGCGAAGCGGACCAGTTGAGCTTCCCGATGTCGTCCTTCATGAAGCCCACCATATAGCGGAGCTCGCTGGCCATCGCGCAGAACTGGAATCCCTGACCGATCCGGAAGTTGACGGCGTCCGCGCCGGACGTATGGATGCCGGTGGCGACGCCGTGCTTCTTGCAGGTGTCGCGGATGTGCATGATCGCCTCGACCAGGCGGGGATCGTCGCTTTCGAGGGAAACGCCGAGCCCGAGCCCCATCGAAGCGGCGAGGTCGTTCGGCCCGATGAAGCAGGCATCGATACCCGGCGTGCTCAGGATCTCGTCGGCATTGTTGACGCCGTCGATATGCTCGATCTGGGCGACCAGCAGGACCTGCTCGTTCGCGTTCTTGTAGTACTCCGCTCCGGAGGTATCCCAGCTGATGGCGTGGCGGCCACCGCCGACGCTGCGGTTCCCTTCCGGATAGTAGCGCGTGGCGCGGACGGCCTGTTCGGCCTCTTCGCGTGTGTTGACCATCGGCACGACGATGCCCCAGGCGCCCGCGTCGAGGACGCGCTTGAAATTCTCAGGACTGTTCCACGGGATGCGCACCATCGGTGCGATGCCGGCGCGGGACATGGCCATGAACATCAGCGAGAGCGTGCGGATATCTTCGGGGTTGTGCTCGGAGTCGATGACCAGCCAGTCGAAGGGCAACTGGGCGATCTGCTCTGCGGCCTCGGGGGAGGGGAGGGAGAGCCACGTTCCGATCGAAGGCTCTCCTTGCTTGAGTCGTTGCTTGACGTGGTTCAGGCGCATGGATGCCACTCCTGATATGCGTTGATGCTGGTCTGCCGAACGGGGAATCACCGAATGGACATCGTTGTCGATCGGGGTTCGCGTTGCGACACGGTAGCAGAAGCCTTCCGCTTTGTGAACGATATGCACAGCCGACCTGGCAGCATGGCTTGGATCTGGAGCGGAAGGGCCTGGCAGGACTGGAGGAACCCGCGTTGCACGAGCCGGCGCGGCTACGCGAACGCGTGGGCGCGATCGTTCAATGGCCCTCGTGGCTTACGATATGTATGCATCATTTGGCGTATCTGGTGATGATTTTCACGATCTTGTAATCGGTTTCGTTGTGGATCACACTACGCGCACGTTTCCTTCAGGGGATCGAATGCGGCCAGTGAGTCCGAGGCGGGGCCTTCCATCTGGAAGGTTGCGGTCGCGTGGCGTCTGGCTGGGCGGATGGCTTACCGCATCTTCAGGACAACGATGTCCGGGGGATGCGGCGAGCCATCCGCGTTCTGTGCGGGCAGGCGGTGGGCTCAGGCGGGAACCGGCACATCACGCAGGATCGAGCGTTCCGTTTTTCCGTCGAAGAGGTGCATCCACGCGGCAGGGAACTCCACCCACACGTGATTGCCCACTGCAACCCGGAATGCGGGATCGACCGCTGCCACCAGTAGTTGCGTCCCGACGCGCAGATGCACGTAGGTCACCTCGCCGGTCGGCTCGATCGTATAGACCTCGGCGGGGAAGCCGGTCGCCGATCCTTCGTGCGAAAGATCGACGTGCGAGGGCCTGCAGCCAACGATCACCTCGTCCGGCGAGCCAGCCGCGTGGAGCGCGCCCACGAGATCGCCGGGCAACACCATTCGCCAGCCGTTCCCGGTCACTGTCGTCGTTCCGTCGCGCGCCTCGACCGTTCCCCGCAGGAGGTTCATCGACGGGCTGCCGATGAAGGTGCCCACGAAAGCGTTTGCGGGCCGGTGGTAGATCTCGTCCGGAGGCCCGAACTGCTGGAGATTCCCTCCCTCCATCACTGCGATCTTGTCGGACATCGTCATCGCTTCGAGCTGGTCGTGCGTGACGTAGATGACGGTTGCGTGCAACTCCTGGTGGAACCGCTTCAACTCCGACCGCATCTGGACGCGCAGCTTGGCGTCGAGATTGGAGAGCGGCTCGTCCATCAGGAATGCTTTCGGGTTCCGCACGAGCGCCCGTCCCAAGGCCACACGCTGCTGTTGGCCCCCGGAGAGTTCGCGCGGGCGGCGGGCGAGCAACGGTGTAATGCTCAATGTCTCCGCCGTCTGCCGGACGCGGGCGTCGATGTCCGCCTTCGGTATCTTCCGCATCTTCAGCGGGAAGGCGAGGTTGTCGTAGACGCTCTTGTTCGGGTAGAGCGCGTAGTTCTGGAAAACGAGCGCGATGTCGCGGTCCTTCGGGTCGAGGTCGTTGATCGTGGTGTTGTCGATCCGTATCTCACCGTCCGTGATATCGATCAGCCCAGCGATCAGGTTCAATGTCGTCGTCTTGCCGCAGCCGGACGGGCCGACGAGCGAGACGAATTCGCCGTCCTCGATCGTCAGCGAGACCTCGTTGACGGCGACGACCCCTTCGTACGATTTCAGCACCCGATCCAGCACCACTTTGGCCATGCATGCACTCCGGTCTGGTCAGCCGGGATGGGGCGAAGGCGCCGCATCCCGGCGTTCGTTCACGACTTGACGGCGCCCTCGGTCAGTGCGCGGACGAAGTACTTCTGCAGCAGCAGGAACATCACGACGACGGGTACGCTCATGATGAACGATGCCGCCATCAGGCCCGGCCAGTTCGTCGAGTACTCGGCGAAGAATCGCTGGAGTCCGACCGGCAGTGTCAGCAGGCGGTCGTCGGAGAGGAACGTCGTCGCGTAGACGTACTCATTCCAGGCCTGGATGAACGCGTAGATGGCGGTGGCGATGATGCCCGGCGAGGAAAGCGGCATCACGATCAGCCAGAATGCCTGGAACCGGCTCGCCCCGTCGATGCGAGCGGCCTGTTCGAGCTGGGGCGGGATGTTGTCGTAGAACCCCTTCAGCAGCCAGATCGAGAGCGGCAGGCCGAATGTCAGGTACGTGATGATGAGCGACCAGTGCGTGTTCACAAGGTGCAGGTTCTTCATCAGGATGAAGAGCGGGATGAGGAAGACCACCAGCGGGAACATGTTCCGCACGAGGACGGTGAAGAAGAGTGCGTTCCGGCCCGGAAACCGGAACCGCGAGAAGGCATAGGCCGCAGGCACCGCTACCAGGACACCCAGCACGGTCGTTGCGGTAGAGACCCAGAGGCTGTTCAGCAGGTAACGGAGGAAGTCGCGGCCAACGTCGTTGAACGGTGAGAGCAGCAACCGGTATTGCGCCAGCGTCGGATGTTCCGGGATCCAGCGCGGCGGTTGCTGGAGCGCGCCGAATTGCGTCTTCAGCGAGGTCGACAGCATCCACAGCATGGGGATGACGGCGTAGGCCAGCAGGAAGACGAGGAAGATCCAGCCCAGCAGCTGGTCGGATCGGAACCTCCGCTTCTCGCGTGAGCCGGACGTTTTCCGGCGTTCGGTCTGATGGATGCTCATGCCGACCCCCGTTCGCGTTCGCCGCTCGTCATGGCGCGGACGTAGAAGTAGCCGATGCTGAGCATGAAGAGGAAGAGGATGACGGAGAATGCCGACGCCAGTCCGAAGCGCAGCGAGCGGAAGGCGAGCGTGTAGATCTCCACGATCCAGATCTGGGAGGCGTAGGCTGGGCCGCCTCCGGTCATGATCCAGATGAGGCCGAAGGAGTTCAGGTTCGTCACGAAGAGCAGGAGCAGCGTGATGACGATAACGTTCTTCAGGTGTGGCACGGTGACGTGGACGAATTGGTTCCACGAATTTGCGCCGTCGACGCGCGCCGCGCGCATCAGCTGGTCTGGCACCGTCTGCAGCCCGGCGAGCAGCATGATCATGACGAATGGAAACTCTTTCCAGACGTTCGCGACGATCAGCGATGGCATGACCCAGGTCGTGGAGTCGAGGAAGACGAAACGGTCCCTCGTGATGCCGTATTCTTGGAGCATGCCGCCGATCAGGCCGTAGTCGCTATGGTAGAGCCAGCGCCAGACGTAGGCGGCCGCGACGTAGCTGATGACCCAGGGAATCAGCAACAGGCCGCGGACGACGCTCCGCCCGATGAATTCGCGCTGGATCACGAGCGCCGCGCCGAACCCGAGCAGGAAGGCGAAGAGCGTGGAGAAGATGGTCCAGTTGAAGGTGTTCTTCGTCACCATCCAGAACCGCTCGCTCTGGAGGATGGTCGTGTAGTTGTCGATGCCGTTGAAGGTGCGTCCGCCGCGTGGGGGTGTGTCGAAGAACGAGAGGTAGACCGTGTAGACGAGCGGATACCCGATCACCACGACCATCACGATCAGCGCCGGGGCGATGTAGATGTAGTCGGCCCAGTGATCGCGGATGCGGAGAAGGATGTTGCGCTTCTTCTCGGGAACACGGCGCCGGGTTCGGTCCCCCGGAAGCGCGCGCTCCGGAGGCGGTGGCTCGTGCTGGAGGGGAACCGTGCTCATATGGACCCTCGACTACAGCGGAACGATCGAGAACGCGCCGGACGGAATCCGATGGCGCTGTGGATATCTCCCCGGATTTCGGACACTATCCGAAATCCGGGGAAGCGATGCTGGATGGTGCTAGTAGCCGCCGCTCACGAGGGATTCGATCTCGGATGCGGCCTGATCCGCTGAATCCTTCACCGATTTCGACTCGGTGAGCGCGTTCTGGAGCATGTTCGGCACGATCTCGTTCATGATCTGCGTCGACTCCGGGATCACCGGGAAGGGAATGCCGTACGGCAGCATGGACGTGGTGACATCGAGGAAGGGGATGGTGTCGAGGCGCTCCTTCATCCAGGAGGTCTTGAAACCATCCAGATGTCCTGGATTCGAGCCAACCCATGCCAGCCGTGTCGACCATTCGGGGCCGGTGGAGAAGGCGATCAGCGCCTTCGCGGCATCCATATCCACGCTGTGGCCGGTGACATCGTCATTGAAGATATGAACGTTCGAGCCGCCGAACACGACCGCGCGGCGAACCGGTCCTTCCGGAATCAGGCCATAGGCGGTGTTCTTCACCAGTTCGTCGGCGAACTCCTTGTCGGCCCCGGTCGCCTTGCTGGCGTTGTCGAGGAGTTTTCCGTATTCGCTCGGGTGGCTGATCATCATCGCGATCTCGCCCGAGACGTAGAGATCGAAGTTCTCGGTCTGCGTGTTCGTCAACGCCGACGCGGGAACGGACTTGTCGCGGACGTACATGTCGTAGCACGCCTGGAGCGCCGCAATACCGCCGTCGTTGTTGATCATTACTGTCTGATAGGTGGGATTGTCCTCGGCCTCGTCGAGCGCGCCGGAGCCGTAGGCCCAGAGCATCGGCATGAACCGGAACGGCGTGTTGCCGGCGTTCACGCGGGCAACGAGGCCGAATCCGGGCTTGCCGGTCGCGTCCTTGATTGCCTTCGAGTAGGTGACGACATCGTCCCAGGTGGCGGGTGGTTTCTCCGGATCGAGCCCAGCCTTCTCGAAAATGGCCTTGTTCCAGATGAACGCCATCGTCTCGTTGTTGGTGGGAATGCCGTAGAGCTTGCCATCCCACGTCACGGACTTGAGGGCGCCAGGCCAGAAGTTCTCGGCCGTGTAGCCGAAGTCCTCCAGCGCGATCTCGCGGATCTGCCCCCGCGCGGCGAATTCGACCCCCCACATGATCGGCATCTTGGCGACATCGGGCGCCGCATTGCCGGTGGCTGCCGTGCGCAGTTTGTCCAGCAGGTCGTTGTAGTTGACGTTCTGGAGATTGTCGCCGGACTTGAAGGGGATGCCCGGATAGGTCTTGCCGAACCCGGTCCAGAAGTCGGTGTCGATCGTCTTTTCGATGTCGGCTGACGCTTCGTTCGGTCCGACGTACCAATACGACGATTTCCCGGCGTAGTCGAGCGGCACGATCTTGGCGACATCGGTGGCGGTGTCGACCTGCAGGGTGCCCGCGATTTCCTTGATGTGCTCAGATGTCCAGGTCGTGGGGTCGACGCCGGTCTTGTCGGATTCGCCTTGGGCCAGCGCAAAGTGCGGATTGGCCGCCAGGAACGCGCCGAGTCCGGCGGCGGTGGTACCTGCGCGCAAGAGCTGCCGGCGCCCAACCGGGGATTGGAGGATGGCTCGATAGATGGCCGCGTCGGGGAAAAACGCCTGTTTCGTCATGGCATGCTCCAGACATCGTTGACCGAAGAACACTGACCGAATGCGGTAATAACCCGAAACGAGCACCGCCAACGATGTCACTGGCGGAATGCCTGCATCACATGGACCCGGTATGAACCCAGGCCCTGTGAAACGACGCATTCGCTGGATATCCCCGCGCGGATGACGAAGCGACCGGACTGCCTATGCGGTTGTCGAACATCTGAACCTATACAATCACGGGTTGGGGTTGCTGTCAAGAATCGGAGTCCGGAAATCCGAGAAACGAACATCCGGAGGCAGATACGCCTCCGGATGCTCGTTTCTATCGGCGGAGTGTCAGGCCGGAATTACGCGGGAGAAACGGCCTCCGGCTCGGGGTCGTCGAGCGTGTGTGCATCGCGTGCCATGCACACATCCGCGATGTCCGCCAACTGATCGCGGAACCATACGGAGACATCGTCGTTCTCGACCGCGCGGCGGAGCTGGTGGGCGCGGCGCTGGCGTTCCTGGATCGGCATTGTGATTGCCTGGTAGAAGGCCTCTGCCATGCCTTCCACATCGGTTGGCGAGACGACCAGCGCCGCGTCACCGAGCTGCTGGACAGCACCGGCGCCCTCCGAGAGCACGATCACGCCACTGCGCTCGTTGACGAGGGCGCCCTCCTTCGCGACCAGCGCCATGCCGTCGATGATCGAGTTGACGAGCAGCACGTCGTACCACTTCATCGCGGCCAGCACGCGTGGGTAGCTTTCCCCCATGATGATCTGGATAGGCTGCCAGCCGGTTTCGACGTTCGCATAGCGCGCGTTGATACGGCCGGCCGTGGCGCTGATGTCGTCGAGGTACTGGCGGTATTCGGCGACATCGAGCCGGGAGGGCTGGGTGATGGCGATGAAATTGACGCGGTTCTGGTAGTCCGGATGGGCCTCCAGGAAGCGGTCGAACGCCATGAAGCCGCGCACGATGTTCTTGCTCAGCTCGGCGCGGTCGACGCGGAGGATGGTGTACTCGTTCCAGTGCGACGGCAGGTAGCGCTCGTAGGCGCGGGCCTCCTGGCTGTATGCCGTCTGCCGCACCGATTCGACATCGATCGAGATCGGGTAATCGCGTACCTGCGTCGTGTGCCCATCGCGGATGATGTGCTTCTCGCGCCAGTCCACGGTGATGTCCGGGACATTCGCCTCGCAGGTGTGCATGAAGCTGCGGGTGAGTTCTGGCGTCTGGAAGCCGACGATGTCGCAGGCGAGCAAACCCTCGCAGATCGCCCGCCGCATCGTCAGCGGGAGGAGCCGCCAGTAGTCGGGATCTGGCCACGGGATGTGGATGAAATGCTGGATGATCGCGTCGGGCCGCTGTTCCCGGATCATCTTCCCGACGAGGTAGAGGTGATAGTCCTGCAGCATGATGATCGGTTCGGTGTCGGTCGCCGTTGCGGCCTTGCAGACTTCCTCCGCGAACATCCGGTTGACGGCGACGTAGCCATTCTCCCAGGCATCCCACGTTTCGTGGGTGATGTTCGGGTAGCGCGGAGTGTCCCACAGGTAGTGCTGGAGGAACCAGAGCAGCGGGTTGCTGATCTCGTTGTAGTACTGGTTGTAGGCTTCGCGCGTCGGGGTGACGAACTGAAGCTGGAAGCGGGAATCCGGGGAATCCTTGATGAAGGCCTCGCCGACCTCAGCCGCCATATGGTCACGTGCGCGGTCGCCGTCGGTCATCGCGGCGGCGATCCAGATCGCGTCGTGATCGTGGAGGACGCTGCGCACGGCGGTGACGAGGCCGCCGCTGCCCTGGCGGGCGGAGAAGGTGCCATCCTTGCGCTGGCGGAAGGTCACCGGACCCCGGTTCGAGACGACGATCCATGGCCGTGTGGAAAGGATCTCGTCGACTTTCTCCTGCTTGGCGTGATTCGGCTGGGATTCGTCGTCGCCGACAAGGTGCATGGCAGTTGCGTGCGAAGTCTGGGGCATGATCATCTCTCCTGGTGTCGAACCGACACTCTGCCATCCGATCGATCCCTGCTGCCTCATAAGGAGGGCCAGGGCATATCGCACATGCCATCCAGACACGGACCAGCGTCTCGATCGTGCACGCCGGACCCGCCTTCGAATGATCCGAAAGGACGGAAGGGCGATGTGCTGGAACCGTGTCGAACCAGCGGTTTCACCAGTTCGTCCATCTCGAATTGATGCCGATATTCTACCGCAGGTGTCATGCAAAACGCGTACCGGCCTTCACCTTCCCGGCATCGAGGGCGTGGATTCCGGCCCTACTCGGATACAGATAGCGACCAGGACGCAGAGAGCCGCACGCCCCGAAATGGGCGTGCGGCTCTCTGCCTGGATTGGGCCGTGTGGGGCGGCTTCTACCGCTTGACCGGGTACCCTGCCTCATCGAGGATCGCCTCGATCGTGCTGAGCGAGATCGCGCCGGAATCGTAGTCGAGGTCGATCAGCTTGGTCTCGGCGCTCGCCGTGACGTTGGACACGCCGCCGAGCTTGCCGAGTGCGGTCCGTACGGTCTGCACGCAGTGGGCGCAACTGATGTCCGGCGCCTGCAAAGTGGCGTGCTCGACGTTCTGCGTATCGGTGATCTCGGTTGCCATGATGGCGCTCCTGCCTGGATAGTCATAATCGATAGCCCTCGTCGGGCCTTCGGCCTCTGACGTCATTATACCCCCGATGGGTATCCTGTCCAGCGGCGCGGGCTGCCGCGCTCCTCGCCGGTGGTCAGGCGAAGCTACGCAGCTTGCCCTTGAGATGCCATGGCCATCCATGTGCTGACGGGCTGTTGTGTCGGTCTACGGTTCGGTACCATCAAGCCAGCGCTGCATGACGGTGACCGGAGAGCGCTCGTACCCGAGATGCTCGTAAAATCCGGCGACCTTCGTGTTCGTTGGGCGGATCAGCAATTGCACCTTCCGCACACCGCGCTCGCGGAGCCACCCTTCCCCCGCCGCGACGATGCGCGCGCCAAGGCCTTCCCCCTGGAGGTCCGGCGAGACAGCGACATAATAAAGCCATCCCCGATGCCCATCGTGCCCGACCAACACGGACGCGACGATCCGGTCATCGCGCAGTCCGACGAGGATCTCCGATTCCTTCCCGGCGCGGGCGAACGCGATGTCGTCCAGCGGCGGGTTGTACGAGGCGACGAGGTTGCAGGCCGTCCAGAGATCGGCGAGTTCCTGTTCGCGTCCTTCGGGCAGGGGCGAGATGGTGAGGTCGGTCACGGAAGTACCTCCGGCTACGGCACGATGATCGTCTTCAGCACGTCGCCGCTCAACGCTTGCTGCATCGCAGCGTCGAAGTCTGTCAGGGGATGCGCTTCGGCGAGCAGCGGTTTCACATTCACCGACCCATCAGCCAGCGCGGCGATGGATGGTGCGTAGCCGTTCGGGCCGAGGTGGGAGCCGTGGATGGTCAGCTCCTTCGTATCGCCGACGATCGTCCAGTTGACCGTCGCCGGTTCGTTGAAGACGCTGAACTCGACGAACGTCCCAGCCTTGCGAATCATCTGCAAGCCCTGGTTCACCCCCGCCGGATTGCCGCTCGCCTCGATGTAGACGTCGCAGCCATAGCCGTCCGTCAGGTCGAGGACCTGCTGCACGGCATCGTCCTGCGTGACGTCGATCGCGAGGTCGGCGCCCATCTGACGTGCGACCTCCAGGCGGTAGGGACGCGTGTCCAGGGCGATCAGCGTGCCGGGGTTCTTCAGCTTCGCGATCTGGAGCATGCAGAGGCCGATGTTGCCGACACCGCCGATGACGACGGTATCGCCTTCGCGGATCTCGCCCCGCTCGACTGCGTGCCAGGCGCAGGCCATCGGCTCGATGTAGGCGGCCTCGGCATCGGTGAGCGATTCCGGCACCTTATGAACGATGCTCTGGGCGTGCAGGCGGTTGAAGCGGGCCATGCCGCCGTGGGTCTGTTTCTTGAACCCGTAGATCCAGTGGCGCTGGCAGAGCCAGTACAGGCCAGTCCGGCAGTACCGGCACTCGCCGCAGGGGACGATCTGCTCGGCGACCACCCGATCACCCTCGCGGATGCCCCATTTCTCCGTGGCTCCGTCACCGAGCGCCACGACGCGGCCGGCGTATTCGTGCCCGGCGACGACCGGGCCTTCGACATACCCACCTGTGCCATCGACGCCCCAGAAGAGCGGTCCGCCGAGGAAGCATTTCATGTCGGAGGCGCAAATGCCCACCGCGCCTACCTCGATGATCGCCTCACCAGGACCAGCCGTCGGTACGGGGACGTCTTCCACGCGGTAGTCGCGCGGGCCATAGATCACCACTGCAAGCATTGTCTCGGGCATCGTTCATCTCTCGCGCACAAAGGCGGAACCGTTTCTCCACAGCTTCGCCACAGAAGGACTGACGCGGTCAAGTATCCTCCAAGGACAGATCGGACGCGAGCAGGAATCGCGGTGGTATCCGGACTTGCGAAGGTCACGAGCGGGACAGGCAGGAGGGATGCGGTGGTTGCGCGGAGGGAACGGCGCAAGGAATCCGGTGGGTGGCCGGTCGCGCCACGCATGGCGGATCCGCGATCGCTGGCGGAGGGTGATGCGGCAGACGTCCGTCCCGAGGGGACAATCGAGAAGGCGGTCCTGCGCCGTGTGCAGGCGCCGGGGATTGTCGCGCACGATCTCGTGATTCGTGGTTCGGAACTCCATTCGCTGGGCGCCGCCTCCGCATCGTTCGAGCGATCCGTTGTCGAGGACGTGCGGATGAACGCATGCGACCTCGTCGGCGCGACGCTGGAACGGTCCCGCTGGACGCGCGTCGTGCTGGACGGATGCCGCCTTTCCGGCGCCAACCTCGACGGTGCGGTGCTGCACGATGTCGCGTTCGTCGATTGCCAGATGGAGCACCTCCGGTTGCAAGGCGCACGCTTGCAGGGTGTGTCGTTCGTGCGTTGCTCGTTGCGTGGGTCCTACCTGATGGAATCGGCGTTGGAGCGGGTGCGCATGATCGACTGCGACCTGCGGGAGATGGACCTCCGTCACGCGACGCTGGCCGGGGTGGATTTGCGGCAGTCGCGGCTGGAAGGGATCGGGCTGGCGGTCGAGCAGTTCGCCGGGCTGACCGTGACGACGGAGCAAGCGCTCGACCTCGCTATTCGCATCGCCGGCCTGTCAGTGGACGATCATGTCGCGCTCGTGAGCCGGCGGTAGGTCGCGGGCATGAGCTTCGATTTCATCGTCGAACCGGCAGCGATCGCCATCGTGCTCGGTGCGTTGTTGTCGGTGGTGCTCGTGGTGCCGATGATCGCCGTGCAATACCGGCAGTGGGGGACGCTGAGCTTCAGCCGGCTCTTCCTGATCTTCGCGTTCGTGCTCTACCTGGTCGCGGTGCCAATGTATACGTTGTTGCCGACCGGCCTCCCTGTCGACCGCATCTGCGAGCTCGGGACGAGTCCTGCTCCCCGTCTGGACGCCTTCCGCTTCATCCACGACCTGCGGTGGGCGGCCCGCACGATGGCGCCGCGCGAGTTCGTCGCAAGTGCGCTGGTCCAGCAGATCGTGCTCAATGTCATCCTCTTCATTCCGCTCGGGGTTTTTCTGCGCAAGTTGAACCGGCTGCCGGTCTGGATCGTGATCCTGATGGGGTTCGGACTCACGGTTCTGATCGAGACGACGCAGCTGACGGGGAACTGGGGCCTCAGTCCGTGCCCGTATCGTACGTTCGAGATCGATGACATCATCCTGAACACGAGCGGCACCATCGTCGGGATTGCGCTCTCGCCGCTGCTCGGGATCTTTCCCGGCGTGCGTCTCCAGGCTGCCGACCGGACGCGTGTGCGTCCCGTGACGCGAACGCGCCGATTCATCCAGCTCTTCTGCGACTGGATGATCTTCACCTTCATTGCGCAGGTCGGTGCAGCGGTCGTCGTGGTCGTCCTTGACGGAGCCAATGTGATCGATGCCGCAACCCGCGGCGGTGACGTGGGCGCGGCGGTCACGCTGATCGCCGGGACGGCCCTCTTCCTCGTGTTTCCCCTTCTGACACACGGTGAGACCCCGGGCGAGCGGATCGTCCTCATCTCGGTGAAGACGAAACAGGGACTCGATCCGGGAGCGGGGCCGATCCTGCTGAAAGCGTTCGCGGGATGGATGCCCTTCGTCATTCTGGCTGCAATCGCGATGGACGGCGCGCTCTGGGTGCATCTGTTGAATCTCGCCTGGATCGGGTTCTCGTTGCTCTACACGATTCGGCACCCCGAGGGGTTTTCGATGCGGCTGAGCGGTCTTCGCCGCTTCGACGATCGTGTGCCGCTGCCAGAGCCGGGCCAGCCGCTGCCGCCATCCACTGCGGTGGGGGATAGCCCGACCCCCTGAAGCATGGCATTCCTGCTCCCCGCGTCGAACCCGCCTGCCGACAATGGAGTCATGAATCCGGTTGCCGGGACGGATGAACGGGCCGGCGCAGGAACGGGAGGGATCTCATGGCAACGGCGATGGTGTCGAATGGACGGAGCATGGCTTCACAGCATCGTGCGGATCGTGAGGAGCCGGGTGCCGCGAAGATAGCATTGCTCCTGCACGTCGGACTGTCGGCGTCGGTGGTGATTGCGCTTGCGGTCATCAATGCACTGGTCGATCGTTCGACGTGGTGGGTGCTCTGGGTGGCGTGGGCCTGGGGCATGGTGGTGGCCTTGCATGCCGGCGCGACATTCCGCTGGCGCGGTTGGTTCGGCGCGAACGCGATGGTGACGGCGCTCTTCTGCGCCGGAATCGTCGGGACGAACCTCGCATTGGGCGGAGGCTCCTGGTGGCCGTGGGTGGTCGTCGCGGCGGTTGCGCCGCTGGTCGGTCATGGATTGATCGCCGTGCGTGGCGTTCCGTTGCTTGCCGCGCAGACCGTGACGAGCGGGATCCTCTTCGGTGAAGTCGTCGTTGCGAACGTGCTGCACCCGTCCGATCGCTGGGATGCCGGCCTTTCCATCGCGGGATCGATGCTCGCCTTGTGCGTCCTCATGCTCTGCACGTTGATCCTGACCGGGCGGCGCGACTCGTAGCGGGCCTGACGGGATGAGGTCGATGTGTCCCGGCGGGCCGATCGAGGCTGGCCGGGACATTCGTCGTTCGTGGGCGGATGTGACGCACAATAGGCAGGTGTGCGTTGCCGACTCGTTGCGATCCGCCCAGGAGCCGATACCATGTTCGATCTTGGCACCGAGTGGTGGCAGATCATCATCCGTTCGACCGCGGTCTATCTCTTCGTCCTCATCGCCTTGCGGGTGACGGGCTGGCGCAGCCTCGGGCAGCGGAATGCGCTCGATCTCGTGTTGATCCTTGTCGTTGCAAACGCCGTTCAGAACGCGATGATCGGGCCGGATACGTCGTTGATTGGCGGCCTGATCGCCGCCACGACGCTCTTTGCCGTCGACTCAACGATGGACAGCCTGACCGCCCGTAGCACGAAGGCGCGGACCTTCTTCGCCGAGACCCCGGTCGTGCTCATCAATCAGGGGCAGGTGATCGACCAGAACATGCATCGTGCGGGCGTGCAGTGGGATGAGCTCGAAGAGATGATGCGCGAACATGGGTACGACAGGATCGGCCAGGTGAAGACAGCCATCCTCGAAATGGATGGCACGATTTCGATCGTACCGGCTGAAGCCAGCGTTACGCGCACGCATCGCCGGATTCGGCCCCGTCACAAGTCCTCGGTCGAACGGGATTCCTGATTCCGCGCCGGAACGAGTACCACCGGCGCGGCGGCTTCGCGCACGAGTTTCTCCGCCACGCTGCCGAGCAGCCAGCGCGAGATGCCGCTGGTGCCGTGGGATGTGATGACGGCCAGATCGGACGGCCCGAGCTCCTGCAGGAGCGCGATTGCCGGACTGCCATGCAGGACGAACGTCGATACCTTCCCGGCCACCGTCCCGGCAAGTCGCTCGAGATATGCCACTGCCTGGAGCTCGATCTCCTTCTGGGCGATTGCGAAGGCCTCGTCGGTCGTGTCGAGTGGGCGGCCTGGGAGTCGTTGCTGGGTCCGCGGTGCCTGCCCGAGTGTGTCCTCCAGCGTCACCACGCGGGTAAGGACGATGGGCAGTCCGAGACTTCTTCCCAGCCGCGCGGCCAGCGGCAAGGCCGTCTCGGACCGGGCAGATCCGTCGAGCGTGACCAGGATGCGCGTTGGCGGTTGGACCTCACGTTCGTGGCCGATCCGGACGAGCAGCGTGGGCATTGGGGCATGGCGGCTGACGCGATCGGCGACGCTTCCGAAGAGGACGCGGCCGGCGGCGCCACGTCCGTGTGTTGTCATCACGATGAGGTCGGCCGCTGTCCGGCGGGCGGTCGTGACGATGCGCTCCGCCGGGTCGCCGTCCTCGACGATCGTCTCCACGGTCAGACCTTCGTCTCGTAGCGGAACTGCGAAGGCCTCCAGGTCGTTCCGGATGTCGGTGTCGACTGCGTCGCTTTCCGCTGCCGGAAAGTCGGGAAAGATGCTGGTGAGGTCGATGCCGACCTGGAGCAAAACGATGGTTGCATCCGTGAATTGCCGGGCGTAGGCCAGCGCGGCACGCGAGGTATCCGAGCCATCGAGCGGGACGAGGATGCGCCGGATTGTCGGAGAAGGGGTGTGGTCTGGTGTGGCGGCCATCTGGGCTCCTTCCTGATGCATCGCATGGACCAGTGGTCCTCTGAAAGTAGCATGCGCCGCGCCTGTCGAGGTATGTGAAGGGCAGGACTTCCCGAAACGGCGTCGGTTGGACCCGGAAGCTTGTTTCCTTGATTCGTGTCGTCTAGAACCCTGATCCGTTAGGTCGGTTTTCGGTCTGCCGAGTGGCCAGCCGATTCGGGATCAGGGTATCCGTGTACGAGCGCGATGCTCGCGCTACGGGTGGAGGATGACATGGGCAATCGTGCGGGGAGCTTTGATCGCAGGGAACTAAGAGCGCCTAACAGAACCCTCCCATGGCATGGGCCATGCGGGATGCTGGGGCATGAGCAAGCCCCTGCTTCCGGACGATCTCTGGAATCGCATTGAACCGCTGTTGCCGACGAT
>JASGDN010000035.1:0-2630 GCA_049841275.1 Thermomicrobiales bacterium | reverse complement strand
GACCCGGATCCGCGAGTAGGGCGCGAGTCGTGCCCCAGAGTGGCTGGTCGGGGCTGTGGGTGGGGTGCTGGTGTACGCGGGTAGGCCGATGTTCCCGGTGTCGTTCCGGGTGACGGTTCTCCGGGTTCCTGGTGGTCGGGATGAGACGGCGGCGTCAGGCCGCGATGGGGAGTTCTCGGATCCGGGTGAGCACGACCGGGAGCAGGTGGTCCCCGGGCGGTAGCCGCAGCGTGAGCCGTCGTTGGTGGCGGATCAGTCGAGCTGGGACGCAGAGCAGTTCGTGGCGCAGCCGTGCGGCGTGCGCGCGTCCGCCATGGTCTGGCCCGTCGATACCGGTGAGGGCTTGGAGCAGGGTCGAGAGGTTCCCGGCGATGAGCGCGGCCCACATCCACACCGTGTTCACGGTCTGGTTGCCGGAGGGGAGTTTGCGCAGGGCGGCGCCGAGCTTGGCTTCACGGATCCGGTCCTCGATGTCGGTCCGTTTACGGAACCACGCCTCGACATCACGGACGGTCTCGCCTTGCTCGGTCTTCTCGAAGGTGGGGATGTTGGTCACGATGAAGGAGACCGCGTAGGCGTGGGTGGCGGTGCCTTCCAGCACGAGTTCGAGTTGGGCCTTGTCGATGGTGCGGCGACGCCGCGACCGGGGGTCGGCCGAGACCTGCTCGGCGTCGACGCGAACTCGGCGCACGATCGTGTAGGTGCCATCAGGCCAGCCGGCTGGGGCGTAGTCGACCGCGGCGACCTGCGCGCCGGCCATCCCGACCGCATCGACCCACGCGCCGGCCTCGATGGAGGCGTAGGCGCGCCACATCGCGGTGTTCCGCTTGGCCGCGATCGCGAAGTCGCAGCCCTCGGCGACCGCCGCGATGGCGAGGTCGGCGGTGAAGTAGCCGGCGTCGACACGGGTACGCAGCCGGTCCCCAGCTCTTGCCTTCTCGCGGATGGACTCAGGGATGCCGGCCAGTGCGCGGCGCAGCATGTCAGCTGCCCTCGGCCGGACGTCGTCGTTGCCAGCCAACAGATCAGCAGCAACGGTGAGGCCGGCTTCGGCCCACGTAGCCAGGTGTGGACGGCCCGAGCGTTGGCCTCGGTAGTTACAGGCCACGCCCTCCTTCTTCGACCCGTAGACCTCCACGTCGGTGGAGTCCAGATCGATAGTCGCCTTCGCCGACAACGCCGTCTTGCGTTCAGCGGGAAGCAGAGCGACCGCACGCTGCGCGAGGTCAGCGAGCGCGGACTCGACCCCGGCCAGATGCTCCGGCCCGAACCGGCGAGCCAGCCCTGCAGCGGTCGTGGACGCCAGCAGCGGCGCCGACGACAGCCGCGAAGCAGCGACATCGGCGCGCTGGCGATCCAACCCCACCAGCGCGTCGGCACCCAGCAGCTGAGACTGCGCCATGCAGACCAAGAGCTCTCCTGCTGTGGCGCCGCGCTCGCGCTTCTTGATCGGCCCGAGCCCGCGGTCGAACCTGCCCACCACGTCGAGCGCATCGACAAACTCCGCGAGCGCCGCAACACCCGAGGTTGCAGTCAACGACGGATCCGGCGCACCCACCTGGACACGCTGTCGGCCGTACTTCCGGGCAGACTCTCCACGACGTACTCTCTTCACCGACAGGGTGCTCTTTCCGCTCGGCAATCGATGGCCACAAGAACCTCGATTCTCCAAGCAGGACGGGCACTCTCGTCGTCTCACACGCGGATCACGCCACCACTACTCGCGGATCCGGGTCAGATGAGGACGCAGTTTCGTTTTTTTAACACCCGCCCAATGGTGGAGTGGTCCAGATCCGGGACGTCGTCGAGCAGCATGACCTGACGCTCCAGCAGCCGCAGCGACCACCGCGCATAGCCGGTCGGAGGCGCCGAGCAGGCCAACGCGATCAACCGTGCCTCGACCTCGCCGGTCACGATCGGCGCCACTGGCGGCGTGAGGCGCTTCTTGCGAGTGATGGTGTCCTCGACATCGCCGCCACGCTCGGCGTAGGCCCGCGAGGTCTTCACCACCGTGTCCACATGCACCCCGGCGCGTTCGGCGACGACCTCCTGAGTCGGGACCGGCTCACCACGCTCGGCACGGCCGGGATGGTTCTCGTCAAGCTCCAACAAGATCCGCGACCGGCGTACCTGCTGGGCCGGATACGTCCCGGTACGAACCCTCTTGTCTAGCCACTCACGATCAACAGCACTCAACGCCACCGGACGCGACTTCGTCCTCGCCATCACCATCTCGATTCCGGCGAGCCGAAAAGGGGGAAGGTGCCCGCCGAGAAACAGCACACCAAACAATCACCGCCGATTAGCAGCGACACGCTACTAGCCTGGCTGCATGCGGATCACGAAGTTCGGCCATGCCTGTGTGCGGATCGAGCACGACGGCAGCGTGGTCGTCATCGACCCCGGCATGTTCACCGACCCCGAGGCGGTGGCAGGCGCCTCGGCCGTGCTGATCACGCACGAGCACGCAGACCACTACGACCCGGCCAATCTGCGGGCGACCGATGCGCCGGTCTTCTCCATCGAGTCGGTGGCGGCGCGGGTCCGAGAGGATGCGCCCGACGTGGCCGAGCGGCTCACCGTGGTTGCTCCCGGTGAGACCTTCGACGCGAGCCTGCCGGTGCGTGCGG
>JASGDN010000034.1:0-12028 GCA_049841275.1 Thermomicrobiales bacterium | reverse complement strand
TTGAACCGGTATCGGCGGCTGACCATTCGGTACGAACGTCGCGTCGACATCCATCAGGCCTTCACCACGCTCGGTTGCTGCCTCATCTGCTTCAACGCCATCACCCGGTTGTGTTAGGCACTCTAATTCGTCGCCGTGCCGACGCACGAACGATCGGGAGCATCCGGACTGGCATTTCCGGCGATGTCCCACCCAATGGGACGAACCGGAAACACCATCAGATTCGCAGTTCCCGTGAACATCGAGCGGTCAGGACAGCCGGTCTTCCCCGAGTCTCAGCTCCTCGTCGATCCGATGAGATGAAAATCCTTCCCGGATGGCGTGTGCGACCTTGATCGAGGTCCATCTCGCCCAGTACAGGCGGAGCACGTCTCGCTCGATGCTCCCGCGTACGATCTCGTCGAGGTGGTCACGGGCCTCCTGCTGGACGCCATATTGGTCGCCTTCCGCCTTGATGTTGAGGACGAGCTTCAGGAGCGCGAACCGATGATCGCCGCACCAGGCGCCTCCGTTCCAATCGACGATACCGGAGATCGTCCCGGACGCATCGAACAGGACGTTTCCGAGGCCGTAGTCGGGATGGACGAGGTCGCCGTTCGGCAAATCGGTAGGTGCGTTGCGTTCGATTTCACGGATTCGTCGCAAGAGGTGACGGCTCCGGTCGCTATACGCTTCGAGCGCGGCGTATCGATGGTGGGCATCTTCACTGGCCGATGTCGTGGCATCTGGCAGAATCGCCCCGTCCCAACAATCGGCCAGCAACCCGGCGAATCGTTCGTTTGCCCGGACCATTGCCTCGACCCGGTCTGCATTGACCCATGTCGGAGGCCGGCCGGGCATGCGCTCCTGGACCACGGCCAGGTACCCATCGGCGAGGGAGATGACCAGATCGTGGCGAGGCACCGGTAGCCCTTGGGATCGCAGCCGGGAGAGGATCTCGGCGGTGCGGCGCATCCAGCCCAGCGGGATATCGGTACGCGTAAGGGCCCATTCACGACCATCCGGCCATCGCACATATGCGGCTCCGCTGGTTCCGCCGGTCTGCTCATCGAGCGCCACGAGCTCAAGGGCACTCCCGGTGAGCGCGTTGATCTCCTCGACCACCGCTGTCGGTGACCAAGGGTGTTCCGAATCCACGAATTCAAGACGGTGTTCTTTCATGTTGCCCCCGGGCTCCGGCGAGATTTCGGACACGTCCCCATGAACATGGTGCCGGGGTACGCCGCGATGATGCACGACTCTGCCTCAATCGTGAATGCCAGACTCCCACGATAGTACGTCCCGTGTCCGAACACTGTTCGTGCCTGGATGGAGCAGGATAAGGGCGGGGCTACGGTTCCGGGAAACGATCTGCCAGTGGGTGTCGGTTCAGCGCGGTCTCCAGCGCATCGATCATCTGCGCCAGCGGCACGGGCAGATCGCGGTCGAGGTCGGCTACGGCGGCGGTGGTCAGTGTCCATTCTCGCTCGATCGCCGGGAGCACGGATTCCCCGAGGTCTGAGAGGCGGACCAGCCGCTCCCGCCCGTCCTCGCCGCGCGCCCGTTCCACCAACCCGCGCTGCTCCAGCTGGCCAACTGTCTGGCTGGCGGCGGAGTGCGTGACGCCGATGCCCGCAGCGATCGTGCGGACCGAGCGTGCTTCTCCATCGGCAAGCAGGCGCATGACAGGTGAGAAGCGAGGCCGGAAATCGACCTCGCCCAGCCCGAGCGTGCGTTCCAGCGCGGCGACATCCGCCTCCATGCGGTCGAGCAGGGCGCGGAGGCGGGTGCCAGTGGCCTCCTGCGCGATGGGATGGGGTGATGATGCGTCGTTCATGTGCATACTGTAACAGTGCTGTTGTACCTGTGCTATAGTCGGCGCCGGCATCCTTGCCCACACGATGAAAGGCCGCCTCAATGTCCATGCCCGTCGATCCCCGCTACTCCACGGTCGAGCCCTACGCCACTGGCATGCTGGATGTCGGCGATGGCAACATGCTGTTTTGGGAGGTCTCCGGCAATCCCGACGGCGTTCCGGTCGTGGTCCTCCACGGCGGACCGGGGAGCGGATCGACGGCCGGCACGCGGCGCTATTTCGACCCGGCGCACTACCGCATCGTCCAGTTCGACCAGCGCAACTGCGGGCGCAGCACGCCGCATGCGAGCGAACCGGATATCGACCTGAGCGCGACCACGATGGATGCGATGGTGGCCGACATCGAGCGCCTGCGCGGGCATCTCGGCGTGGAACACTGGCTCGTCTTCGGCGCGTCGTGGGGATCGGTACTGGGGCTCACCTATGCAGAGCGGCATCCCAAACGGGTGATGGCGATGGTGATCTTCGCGGTGGCGACCGGGCGTCGTGCGGAGACGGATCTGCTGACACGTGGTCTGGGAGCGTTTTTTCCGGATTCGTGGGAGCGGTATCGCTCGCTCGTTCCGCCAGAGGAACGTGACGGCGATCTCGCGGCGGCCTACAACCGGTTGCTCTTCGACGCCGATCCGGCCGTGCGGGAAGCCGCTGCTCGTGCCTGGTGCGACTGGGAGGATGCGATCCTCCCGACCGCGCCGCCCTCCGACCGCTACAACGATCCCCGTTTTCGGATGGCCTTCGCACGGCTAGTGACGCATGTCTGGATGCACGGATCGTGGCTGGAAGAGGGCGAGGTGATCGCCAACGCCGGACGCCTGGCCGGCATTCCCGGAGTCCTGATCGAGGGGAGCCTCGATTTCGGGAACCTGCTGGGCACGCCGTGGCTGGTGCAGGCGGCCTGGCCGGGGAGCGAGCTGATCCTGATCAACGATGCAGGCCACAACACGACGAACGCGATGGCGACCGCGATCGTCACTGCGATGGACCGCTTCCGCACACTGCTGGAAGACGCATCCTGACGGCCGGGCAGCACCGTCGCGGACGCATCCTGCCCCCTTCGTGGGTGCCGATGATGGGATGATTGGAGAAAGCTTTCAGCCAGTAGGGAAAGAATGTCTTCGTGATGAGGATGAGACGTTTCATCCCGTCTCTGGTCTCCTTCACGGACATGGCAAACCCCGGCAGGACATCATGTCCTGCCGGGGTGGCGTGAATGAGCGACCGAGATAAGCGATCGGGGTCAGGTTGCGGGTGTGACTTCGGGTGTCGCATTCGGACTCGCAGCCGGCGATGTGTCCGGCGTGAAATCCAGCAACAGGACGCGATTGGTCGCATCTCGCTGTTGTTCGGAGTACTCGGACCCATCGCCGCTGACCGCGAGGATCGCAACATTGCCGTTCCGATCGATGGCCAGGCTGACCGGGACACCGAGACTCTCCCCGCCGGGCAGAGTGTCGAACATGGCCAGCATCGTCCCGTCTGGCCGGTAGACCACCACGCGGGCCGGATTGGCCGAGGCTGTCCAGAGGTTCCCGTCGACATCCACCGCCATGCCATAGACCACGCCGGAGCCGGTTTCTGGCTGGTCGAGCACCCCAAGGAACTCCCCGTCGGCGGTGAAATGCTGGATGCGCCGCGTGGCTTCCTCGGCTACGTAGACGCTGCCATCGGGCATGATCGCGATGGCCGCCGGGCTGAACAACTGTCCCGGCCCCGACCCGGATTCCCCCCAGACATCGAGGAGATTGCCGTCCAGGTCGAAGACCTGCACGCGATTGCTGCCGAACTCGACAGCCCAGACGCGGCCGTTGGCGGCATCGACCGTCCCGAACGGGATGTTGAAATGGCCCTCGGCCGTCCCAGCGGATCCCCACTCCTTGATGAAGGTCCGATCCGGACCGAACTTCTGGATCCGGTTATTCACCGAATCGAAAACGTAGATGTTGCCGTCGGCATCGAACCCGATCGAACCTGCCGTAACCGCCTGGTTGCTGAACCGGAACTCGCCTGGCCCACTGCCCGGTTTGCCCCATCGACCAAGCAATGCGCCATCCGGGCCGAACATCGCGATGTCGTGATGGTCACCATCAAGGGCGTAGGTGATGCCATCGGGACCAATGCCGATCGAGGCCATGTTGGCGACGATGTTCGCATCCGGCCCTGATTGCCAGAGCACCCTCGCGGTGTTGATGTCGATTGGATCCGTGACCGGGGTGGCAGGAGATGGTGTTGCCAACGAACTGGTCTCGGCATCGGACGAGGTGATATCTCGCGCGGCAAGCATGCGGGACCCGGTGATTGCGTAGAAGTTGCCGAAGTCCGTCCCGATATAGAGCACGCCATTCGCGACCACTGGCCAACCGCGATCGACTGCGCCCTCGATGGGATATTCCCAATCCTGCTTGCCGGTTTCCGCATCGATTGCCCGCACGAAGCCGCCATTGTCGGCCACGTAGAGGGCGTCTTCCACGAGCACCGGAATCGAGCGGACGAATTCCTGGAGCTGATAAGTCCAGACGGTTTCGCCGGTCGCTGCGTCCAGCGCGTGAAGCATCCCGTCCTCGGCCACCGAATAGAGCCGGGTGTCCGTCGCGGTTGCAGAGATGAATCCTGCACCGGCACCTTGTTCCTGCCGCCACATCTGTCCACCGGTCTTCGCATCCACGGCGTACAGCGCGTTGACCTCGTCGCCGGAGATGGCGATATAGACCTGGCCATTGGCGACGGTGACCGTGGCATTGCCACGGCCTTCCTCATTCTGGAAGGTCCAGAGCACCTCACCGGTGGTTGCATCGAAGGCCGTCATCATGCCGGCCGCGTTGCCCTGGAAGGCGACCCCATCAGCAACAGCCATTCCCCCTGCCGATTCAGCCCCAAGCTCGGCTTGCCAGCGCGTGGCACCGGTTGCGGCATCGAGGTCGTAAAAGGTGCCTTCCGGACTGACCGCGTAGAGCGCACCATCGATCGGGACGACCGATGCGTTCACATTCAGGTTCGCCATTCGCCAGGCTTCGGTCCCACCCTTCGTCTGCACGGCGTAGAGCGTGCCGTCGCCATCGATGACATAGGCCATGCCATCGACCACCGCCGGGGCGGAGACGGCAGGCGCATCCGTGGCGAACGACCAGACCAGGGCTCCGGTCATCGCATCGCGCGCCTCGAACCCGTTGTTGCCGGCGGGGATGTAGATCACGCCATCGACGACCGCGGCGCCGAGATTGATCGGTTCCGTTGCCTGGATCTTCCAGAGCTCAACCGGGGACCCGACGAGCGCAGGTCCGGGGAAGACGCCGGTGCGGGCGGGATTGCCACGGTACATCGGCACATCGGGCGAGGTCTGTACCGTCGGCGTCGCCACTGGTGGGGTGGCGATCTGCTGGTTTCCGTCGTGGCGGGTGAAGAGCCAGATCCCGGATGCCATCAGGACGATCATCAACAACACGAGCGCGACGCGCAGGGCGATTGAGCCATAGTGGGCGAGTGAGCGTGGATACGTCTTCGGGTGAGAGGGGCCACAACGGCCAGGGCTGCGATCGTGCCGGGTCGGAATACGCGGCAACAGCATGGCCTGCGAGGCAGGATGACTTGCGGCATTCATGAGGATTCGCTCCAGTCGGAGGGCGAATTGCGGATCGGGCCGACGCGGTTGGTGCATCGTCCGTACGCGATGGATCGCCTCCAGGTCGGATGGCTCCACCAAGGCTGCCAGGCGTTCGAGATCGTCCGCCGAGGCACCGGATTGGAGCGCATTCCAGTAGGTGGACAGGTTGATGGCCGCCTGCGATGGTCTAGACAGCATGGCTGGCCTCCCGCAGGCGATCGAGACAGGCTCGGAGCCGGCGCACCATCCGATGCTGGGCGGTGCGCACGGCGCCGTGACTGCGATGAAGGGCGATCGCGATCTCGCGGTCGTTCAGTCCTTGCAGGCGAAGATCGAGCAGGTCGCGGTCGGCTACGCCGAGGCAGTTCTGCCGCAGGCGGTCGAGATCGCGTGCCCACTCTGCCTGCATGGCGGCGGCTTCCGGCGAGATCGACGGATCGGCCAGGTCGGGAGCGTTATCGAGCGAGGTCGTGACGACGCGCCCCGTCCGGTAGGAATCGGTCACCACGTTGCGGGCGATGGCGAAGAGCCATCCGGCGAAATGCTCCGGATCGCGGCAGGTATGCAGCGAGTGGAGCACCTTGAGAAAGATCGTCTGGGTCGCATCCTCCGCCTCGTCGCGCGTGGCCATACGCGACGCGACGAAGTCATAGACCCGTGGGAGATAGCGGCGGTAGAGGAGGGCAAACGCCTGGGTATCGCCGAGCGTGGCGCGTGCCACCAATTCGGCGTCCCGTCCATCCGGATCCCGGGATGGAGCATCGTCGGCCTTGGTGGAATACCGTAGCCAGTTCACCCGCAAGCACTCCCTCGAACCGCCATCGCCACACAAACGCGTTCAGCTATCAAGACGGGGTATTGGTGAATATGTTACAGGGTTCGATCCGCGAATTTGGGTCCTGTTCTCGTCACGGGCGGGGAGGCGTTTACGTCCGAGGCGGACGCATTCTGACCCATTCATGCACGAAGATGACAGCATGACGATTCGGCGGTGTGTGGAGGACAGGGTGCGATGGATGCGGCGAAGCTGCGGTACATCTTCGAGGGTGAGGTCTGGGTGACGGGGGAGAAGGTACGGCTCTGGTTCGTCTCCCTGCCCAACGGGATTTCGGAGGAGATTCTCGATGTCGTCGGCGTGTCGCTGAATCCGTGGGGAACCGTACCCGTGGAGGCGACGGTCGATGATTTCACCTGGGAATCGGCGATGTTCCCCCGCAAGGACCGTGGCTGCTACGACCTGCCGCTGAACGCGAAGGTCCGCCAGCACCTGAAGCCGGAGGAGGGGCAGCGCCTCGCCATCACGGTCGATATCGACATCCTGCTCCACCTCTGATCGGGGTCACAGCCGCTCGTGCGGCCGGCGGTACAATGCTTCCATCCGCGACCCGACAGGGAGCATGCAAATGGGGAACACGACCGCTCCGGCTGACCACCACAGGATCATCACCCGGCGATCCTTCGCAGGAGTGCTAGGAGCACTCGGCGCTGCCGGAGTGATGCGCAATCGTCGTGCGGCCCGTGCTTCCGACCGCACCACGGTGACGGTCTGGACCTGGCAGGACGGCGTAGCGGTGAAGGCGCTGGAGGATGCCGCGTCGTCGTTCGATGCCGCGCAGAACGACGTCCACGTCGAGGTTGTGCGGCGGCCGGCCGTCTACTCCACCTTCCAGTTGCTGAACACGATCCGCGATGGCATCGGACCCGATCTCGCCATCGGTGATAGGGGACTCCTTGCCGAACGTGACGCGAATGGGATCTGCGACGATCTGGCCCCGTATCTCGCCAATGCCAATCCCGCCATCGATCTCGACCGCGATTTCCTGCCATTCGCGGCACAGGAGGTCCGGCTTGGCGACCGCGTGCTCGGCATCCCGCTGGAGACATCGGTTCGCGTGCTGGCGGTGAACCGGTTGGCGCTCGCCAGCGCGGGCGTGGGTCTGGCAGAGTGGAGTCCCGATCGCGGTCCGGTCACCTTCGACCGGCTCGCCGAGGTTGCCCAGGGGCTGGATCGGAAGAACGCGGATGGTTTCTACGAGCAACTCGGGTTTCTACCCGGTTTTGGTGAGGGATCGGTCTACCGGTACCTCCACGCCTGGGGCGCCGGGTATTTCGACGAAGCGCAGTGCGCCTTCACGGTCGACAATCCGGAAGCTGTGAGCGCGGCCACCTGGGTTCGTGCCTATGGGCAGCATTTCGAGGGTTCGCAGCTGGACGAGTTCCTCATGCGGAACGGCGGTGTCGATGTTCCGGCTGGTACGGCGTTCCTGCGCGGGGAGCTTGCGTTCGCGCTGGTGCGTGGCGAGGATCTGGCGGCGATCGCGCAACTCAAGCCCGGCTTCGAGCTTGGAGCCACGTTCATCCAGATCCCCGCGACCGGCGCTCCGTCGCGGTCGTGGGCGACGGGCAACGCGATCTCCCTGATGACCGGCGCGAAACATCCGGAGGAAGCTGCCCGCTTCGCAACGTACCTGGCGAGTGCGGACGTGCTCGACCGGTATGGCCTTGCCATTGGCAGCCTGCCGAGCCGGAAGCAGCCGTCTCCCGAGGTGCTGAAGGGCCTTGCACTGCCATCGTTCATTCCCGACAACGTGCTGCCCGGCGCGGTGGGAACCCCGCATGTGCCGATCGCGAGCCAGTTCGGGGATCTGCTGGTTCAGGCCTGGTCCGACACGACATCCGGGGCGGTCGATATTGCGTCCGGGTTTGCCGATCTGCAAGCGCAGGCAAATCAGGATCTCGCCGATGCGGGCCTGTGCGCGTGAATGCGTATCCGCTGCGTTGAGCGCGGATCGATAACCTCGCTCCCCAATCGCGAATCAGGGATGATCCTCCGAACGCCACGAACGACCGCCGTTTCGGCTTGTGTAAGGCCCCGATGGCGTGATCGCGACGATGGGTTCCGCGTCGCCGTTCCATTCAAGGTCGGTCACCTCGCGGTCGAAGAGGCCGCCGTTCCAGAACGACCACGACTTGCCGCCATTGACGGACCGGGCGACACCATCCTCCAGCGTCCCCGCGAGAAGCAGCGGCACATCGGAGTCCGGCACGATCGCCAGGCAGGTGACCAGCGGCAAATGACCGGGAAGCGGTGCGAAGACCCAAGTATCACCGCGGTCGTGCGAGCAGCCGGTGCCGCCGGGAATCGCGGCGGCCACCAGTCCATCCTGCACGAAGCCCGGCGAGACGGCGACCGCCGTGACCGGGAGCGATGCGGCATCCGGTACGACGGCGAAAGCGCGTTCCCACGATTGCCCGTTGTCTCGGGTGACGAACAGCACTCGGTCTGATGCGATGCGAAAACCAGTGCCATCCTGAGCCCGGTTGGGCGACCAGGCAATGTCGTCCACGCGAGTATCCGCGCCAGAACCGCTCATACTCGTCCCTCTGGGGAGACCGAGATTGCCTCGTTGCCGGTGTGCAGGAGCACATCGATCGTCAGCGCCAGTACCGCGGCATGCAGTGCTCGCCGGACCGCCGTTGTCACGACGTGGACGGGATCGACAATGCCGGACTCCAGCGCATCGACCATCTGCCCATGCATGACATCGAACGTCGTTCCCTCGGGCGTAGCGTCCAGCTTCGCGATCGTGGACGGCACCGGGTATCCCGCATTGGCGAGCATCGTGGAGATGGGCGCGCGCAGGGCGTGGCTCACGACAAGTCGGGCGGCACTGGCTATCTCGCCGTGCGCCGTGCCCGCGCATTCCGGCAATGCCGCCAGTGCGTGCAGGAAGGATGCTCCACCTCCGGGGACCACCCCGCCATCCAGCGCGCCGCGCAGGACGCGGATCGTGCGCTCGGCTGCCGCCGTGCGATGGGTCAGCTCCGCATCGGTTGCACCGCCGACGCGGATCGTCGCCGACATCCCGTAGAGCCGGCCCAGCCGGTCGCGGATCCCGATCTGATCGGCGTCCAGCGACAAGGGATTCCACCGGCTTCGCAGGTTGCTGACGTGATGACGAATGGCGGTCGGGTTGCCGCCACCGCTGACGATGCCGAACTGCGTGCGCGTCACCCATGTCGTCCGCGCCGATCCCAGCATGGACGGATGCCACGTTGCCAGGGTCATTCCCGCCTCCTGCACGAGCGGGGTTGCTCCGGTGAGGGTGGCGAGGTCGGCAATCGCGCCGGATCGATCGACGGCAGGTGTACGCGCTGCCAGGATCGGCCACACGCCGGGTTGGCTGTTCGCGTGCAGGAACCCGGCAACTGCCGGAGAGATCGCCGTGCAGAGGATCAGCAGGCCGCCGGCATCCTCGTTGGTGCGGGCCGCCTCCAGTACGGGAATCAGGTCCGCCGGCGACTCCAGGTCGAGATTCGTGAGCAGGACGAGTGCGTTCGCGATCTCCGTGCGTTGCCGCACGAGATCGGTAAAGGCCGGCGTCGAGAGCAGCATGCTCTCCCAGAAGCTGCCAGCCACGAACTCCACTACCGATTCACGCGGCGATCCTTTCCGCAGGTCGATCTGCCCGTACGCCCCGACCACATCCAGAGCCTCGCCGATCAGCGCGGCAAGTTTCGCATCGTCGCCGATCGCGAAAGCCATCGCCCGGAGCATCGCCTCCCCGGCGACCGGAACCGCCTGCACGGCAATAAGGGTTTCCAGCGTGGCCGCCTCGCGTTCGATCGCGGCGCGCAGGAGTTGGGCGGGAATCCCGGCCGCGACGGCGCGTCGTCCTTCCGCAAGCGCGGCGGCGAAGATCGCGGCAGCCGTGGCGGTGCCATCGCCCGCCTCTTCGTGGACGCGCCAGAGCAACCCACGCAGGTACATCGCCCCGCTGTCCATTGCCGAATCGCCCAGCGACGTGATGCGGCGGGCGATGGAGGCTCCATCGTCCAGCACCTCCGGCGAGATCGTGCGCATTCCGCGCTCGACCGCAACGGTACGCGCGATCGGACCCAAGGTGGGACGAATCGCGCGCGCGATTGCTTCCACGCCACGATCGAAGGCGCGGTGGCTGCCCGGCGCGAAGACGATCCGCCGGTCGAAACGAGAACGGACCATCCGCCTACGACCAGTCGATGACGACGCCGAGATAGTCGTTCGGCGCGTCCTGGAGTCCACGATAGGCATCCGGAACGTCGTCCGGCTTGATCCGGTGGGTGATGAGCGGTTGCACGTTCAGCCGTCCATCCGCCAGCCACGAGAGCGCTGTCACCGAGTTCTGGTGATTCGAGCCGTGGCAGAGGTCAGTCGGCTGGCGTGGGATCTCCCATTCGGAGCCGCTGCGCAGCCGCAGGAAGCGGAAGAAGAGCAGCCGGGTGATCTGGCTGGAGGGCACGCTGTTCGCCTCGCCGCCCCACGGTGCGCCGATCATCACGATCTCGCCGCCCGGTTTCGCCATGTCCATTGCCCCGGCCAGCGCCTTCGCGGAGCCGGTCGCCTCCACGATCAGGCCGTGCCGCTGGCTGAAGTTCGGCGTCTCGCTTCCATCGAAGACGGTGCGAATGCCCGCCTGCTTCGCGATCTCCCGCCGGTGCGGGGAGAGATCGAAGGCGTTCACGACGTAGCCCGCCGCCTGGAAGACCTGCGATGCCATATTCCCGACCAGCCCGAGACCGATCACGGCGACCTCCTCACCCGGCCGCGCCGGCGTGAGCACCAGCGTGGTCATGGAGACGGTGGCGAGGCGGACGAAGACGGCGTCCTCGTCGGCGAGGCCCTCAGGCACCGGCACGCAGAGCATGGACCGCATGTCGCCGCGGGAGATGGTCGCATGGTTCCCCATCGTGTAGACACGATCGCCCGGCTGCACGCCAGCTTCGCTGCCTGCCGCGAGCACGGTGCCGATGTTCGCATAGCCGATGTCCGTCTTCGGGAACGGCGGCGGCACATCGGAGTCGAACATCAGCTTGCCCTGCAGCCGTGCGAGCTCAGTGCCGGGGCTGATCAGGGTGCGATGCGTCCGCACGACGACCTCGTGCGGGGAAAGATCGTCGTCGCGCACCTCGACGGTGTCGAGCTGGACGATGTTCGGCTCCGGAAAGATGACGCGGCGGCTCTCGTGGATCATGCGCACTCCTTCGTGCCAGGACGGGTACCGACGGACGGTTCGCAATGACGGTCGTTGTGGGTTTTGCCGGCAGTGTCGCATGGACGATGTCGTGTGGCGATGGACCTGCCGGGACGGTGCGATCCGGACACATGAGCGAACTGGACGGTTGCGCGGATGCTATCAGTTCACCAGTGTGAATAGCAATACCGGATGTTGAACAGTTTCGGATTGCCTGATAGGATGCGGGCCATGCACCAGTCGAATATCCCGGGGACCTGACAAGGCCGATCGAGAGCGCCTTGGTCGATTGGATCGGGGCCACTAGCCCACGCAGGAAGACAAGGAGGAAGCAGGACGGCGATCTGTGCGTCGGTCGCCACTCGCGAACGCCCGTCGACGACATATGCATCAAGGGGACGATCCCGGCATGACGCCCGTTCCGGGGAGATCCCGAGGAGAACCGTTCATGACTGATTCCAGCACGCCTCGCCTCAATCGTCGCGACATTCTCGCCGGTGGCGGTGCCGCCGCGGCCGCAACGTTCCTCGCGACGCATGCCGCAAGCGCGAGCCCGGCCGC
>JASGDN010000033.1:0-19965 GCA_049841275.1 Thermomicrobiales bacterium | reverse complement strand
GCCGCCGATGCTGGTGCGCCAGATGCCAGGCAACCCGCAACGAACGGGACTGCTCCAACGCCTCACCGAGGTCGGTATCGAGGTGGAGGAAGGTCTGGGCCTCGTCGAGGTAGATGCTGACCGGCTGGCGTCGTTCCTGAGGAACGGCGGCCTGGGCGAGGGCGAGCTGCCAGAGCTGCCCCACGACCAGCGAGCCGAGCAACGTCGCCGACTGCGCCCCCAGCAAGCCCTTGTTCAGCGACACGATCACGATCCGGCGCTTGGTGAAGAGCTCACTCAGCGCAAACTTCGGTTCCGGCTGATCGAGCACCGCCCGGAGGCCGGGTCGCAACAGGAACTGGCGCAGGCGGGTCATCACCGGGCCGATTGCCGCCGCCTGCTGCCCGGGACTCATCGCCTCCCACTCCGCCCAGAAGGAGCCGAGCCCAACCGGGTCGTCGATCCGAGCCGTCAGTTTTCGGCGGAACGACGCATCGGTCAGCAACGTCGGGAGCTGCACGAGGGTCGCGCCGGGTGCGGCCATCAGGGTGAGCAGCGACGCGTGCAGGACGTCCGCGGTGCGAGGACCGAAGGCGGATGGGAACAAGCCCTTCACCGTGGCCAGCAGCCCATCGGCGACCAGGGCACTCCGCTCCGGACGCGTCGCCAACGGGTTAATCCCGACCGGACGGGGCCGGGTCGGATCGATCACGACGACATCAGCCCAGCGGCGTTCGGGGATGCGGGCGAGGATGTCCATCGCGAGATCACCCTTGGGGTCGATCAGGACGACGGACAATCCCGCCGCGATGTCGGCTTCGATCAGGTGTTGCATGAGCGTGCTCTTGCCGACGCCGGTCGGTCCCAGGATGTGGGTATGGCGAAAGGCGTCCTGCTGGCTGATCCCGATGGGGCGCACCGGGCCAGGGGCGGTGGTGACGGCGAAGGCACGCTCCGGGACCTCCCGATACGAGGCCGGTGGAGCGATCGGACGCGGATGGAGCGACGGCATCCCCGGTAACTCATCAGTGCCGGATGGCCAGGCCAGGAAGCAGAGCGCCTCTGCGGGCGTCAGTCGCAGTGGAAGGCGAAGCGGGATCTTCGCCAGGTCGACGGTGTCGGGGCGGTCCGAGACGAGGTCGACGTGCGTGCCCCCGCTCTGGAGCTGCCGGAAGGCGGCCAGCACCCGCTGCACCAACAGCATGCGGCGGGGTGAGGTACTGGCCGAGACGCCGATCCGCACGACGGCCCGGAAGCGGTATTGGGTCAGCTTGTCCGTCATCCGGGTGCGGAGATCACCACTGGCCGGTCGCGAACCCCAGAGCAGCTTGTCCCAGATCGACAGCGTTGGGTCCTCGATCGTCTTGGGCACCGACTCCGGGGACAGCGCCGATCCGAGCACGACCTGCACGACGAGGACATCCTCCGCCCCAGACGCACTGGCCAGTGCCCCGAGCAGGGCGCGCAGCATCGGCTCGGTGTCGGTCAGGTTGAGGGCGAGTGAGCGCTGCGTGACGCGCAGGCGCCCGCAGCGCTCGGCTTCACGGCGCACCGAGGAAGTCCGGGTTATCGTCGCGCCTGGCACCATGGTTGGCAGGAGACGGGCGATCTCACGCTGATCGCGCTCGGCCGCCCCCAGGAGATAGCGGACGCGACCAGCCTCAGCCCGTGCCTCCCAGACGAGCGGACCGCGTTCCCCATCGCTGGCCAGCCGGGTCAACAGCCCAATCAGCGGCGCGGCCGGCAACGGTCGCGGCCAGTGCACCTCCGCCCAGGCGATCACGATGCGGCTCCTTCTGCGCCGTCGCGATCGGACTGGTCGTTGTCGCGCTGAACTCGCGGCGGGACCATTGTGGTCTCGTCGACCCGCCGCTGATCCATGGCCGCCTGCTCCAGCGCCGCCTGGGCCAGGGCTTCATAGTCGATCGGGTCGCGCCGCACCGTGCGCACCCGGATCCGGTAGTGACGCTGCGGGCGTCCGCGCTTCCGACTCATGGATGGCCTCCTCTCACCACTACCACTACCACTGGTCGCGACGGAATCGCCGCAGCCAGAACCCGACGCGAATCAGCAGGACCACCGCAATGATGGCGACGAGCCAGATCCAGATCTCGGCCAGCAGGTGGACCGCCAGCCAGAGCAGCACCGCGATCACGAGAACGGTCCAAGCGGCCCCAAGCAACCGGGACAGCAACGACTTCTGGAGATACACGTTGCCGCTCCTTTCCGTGTCGTTGGGTCTGGGATGCGATGACGGCACTCATGGCGAGACCTCCTCCCGGACGTGGGGATCGCTGGGCACGGGATAGCCGGGAATCACGATGTCGGCGATCAATTCGTTGCCCCAGGCTGACCAGTTCGGTTGTCGCCTTCGGGCGAAGAGCTCCAGGTATGGGCCGTCGGAGAGCCGTTCGATCACCGCGTACTGCTCTTCGGGTTTGTGCGAGTGGTCCTGCAACGGGGCATACATCCAGGTGCCCTGACCCCGGAACTTGACCGGGGCCTTGCCCCGCGTCCCGAACAGGAGATGCTCCGTCTGGTTGCGGAGGTACTGGCCGAGGCCGTAGCGGGGTTTGATCCAGGTCAGGGGTGCGCGGTAGGTGAAGCCCCAGGCCTCCATCACCTCCACACCTTCCCGCAGCGCTCCGTTGATCGCCCACAGGTAGAGGTGAGCGTTCTCCTCAGCGAGGTCGGCGACGGGGAGATCCTTGATGCGGTCGAGGGGCATCAGGTCGTAGTGCTTGCTCGCCCCGTAGCGTCCCTCCTTCTGTCCGATCTCCCAGGGCGGGTCCGCCAGGATCGTGCGAAACCGTTTAGGAACGGTCGCCGTGGTTGGGTTGGTGTTGATCATGAAAACCTCCTTCCGAGCCCCGACACACCTGGTGCCGGGCTTCCCTCCGAGTACACGCGAGCGGATGCCCGCGGCCAATCGTCCGGTCGGACCTGACCTCTGATCTGGAGATGAGCTAGCGTTCGCGATCCCAGAGCGATCGGCGGCGGTGGGCATCGCGGAGTCGCTGCATCTCGGCCTCGGCTTGACGGCGGATCGCTTCGAGCCGCCAGAGCGCCAGCCGTTCCTCGACCTCGATCCGGGCGATCTGGGTCGCGTGGTCGACGATGTCCGCGAACAGCCACAGCCAAACCGCGATCGCGATGACCGCGACCAGCAAGACGACCCCGAGGATAGCGAGGACGATCATCACGACCGTCCCAGCTTGCGGCCGGCTTCGATCAGGACCGCTCCCATCGACATCAGCGTGATCTCCCGGATGTAAGCGAGGCTCGCCGCGGCCTCGGGCACGGTCTCAGCAAGGAGCCGCTCCTGGTTGACCAGGAAGGCGGCGTCCTCCTGCGCCCGGCTCCCGATCGTGGCCACCGCCGTGAGCTTGGCGGCTTCAATCTCGGCGCTCGCCTGAATCCGGGCCTGGGACAGCCCCGTTTCGACGGTGATCTGCATCAGGTCCTTCTGGACCCGACGCTGCAGTCCCGAACTGGGACGGAGAACGGGCAATCGATCCGCCATGACGACGACCTCCTCGTGGTCTCATGTCCTCCCGCGAGTTCGGGGGACACTCTGAGCGTAGGAGTCCAGCAGATCGTTGTCGTGACAAAAAAGTGCACCTCGGGAAGGCGCACCGTATTCGTGAGATGATGGAGAGGGAGAAGGAGGTGGGCACGATGGAACCAACGGAGATGGATGACCTGGTCGCCGCCGTACATGACGAGCTTGTCGCGCTTCGGGGTGCCAACGGGAAACTCACCGTGCAGAAGTTCAGCGGGTTCCCCACCCTGATCCGCGTCTGCGGTGGCGGCGACCTCCTCGACGCGTATCTCACCTTCGAACGTGAGTTGCGGCGCTTCATCACCACCGGCAATCGGAACGAGATCGCGGCGGCGCTCTCGATCTCGGCCTCGCAGGACACCGTCCTCGCCTGGTTGGAGGAGGTGCTTGCGTACGTCGAGGAGACGGGACAGGAGCGCAACCAGCGCTCGGCCCGCCGTTGGAGTGACCGCGGCCTCCACACGATTGCCGTCGATCTCGCCCACACCGCCGACATCCGAGGGCATCTCGGCGTGGAGATGCTGACGATCGCAATGTCGGGATCGCGAGCAGCGCTCACCCTGGTGATCGACCACATCATGACCAAGCGGCTTCCCGAGCAGGCGCCGCTGGTCCGGTTCTGGAAGTACGAGCACGACGAACCTGTCGAGCAGTCCGACGGGCTCACGGTCGATCTCGGTCATGTCGTGGCGCCCGAAGCGTCAAACGAGACCTACCGCCTGCGGCGCTACACCATCGTGGCGGAACTGCCGGACAATCTCGGGGAGGCGATGGTCGATCCGGGCGATCCGCTCTACAGCATCTCGTTCGAGAATGGCGATGCCCCGATGCGCACGGTCGCGTTTATAGACGAGAGCGATCTCGGCAAGGAGATGACGCTCCGGTTCACGACCTACCGGACGATCGCCACCGTTGAAATCGTCAAGGGCTCACGGGAAAACGAGCATGGATAGGCGTGACGTCATCACGAAAGGCGGTGGCGGGGTCTCCGCGTTCGACCTCACTGGGATGCCTCGCTTAGGACATGCGAGACACCGGGAAGGGAGGGCGATGTTGCCCTCCCTTCCCGCGGCCATAGATCAGCTGATGTGCCGTTTATCGGCGGCGGATCGTCACGCCACCTGGCGATCCCATTCCGGAGCGGTCGGGATGTCGAGCGCGATGATGGCGGGCAGTGCGATCCCGGCCGACTGAACCGAGAGATAGGTTCCACTGACCCACCCGTCGCGGCCACCGCAGGTGACGGGCACCCAGCCGTTCTGCGCGGGACCGCGGAGCGAGACGCTCGCTCCTTCTCGGAGGACGGTGATGACCGCGTAATTGGTCCCCGCACCGGTCCGGCAGTTCAAGCCCACCCCGCCGGTGTTCACCACGATTCCCGTGCCGCCAGACGTCGCCGCGATCTGGAACCAGGTGGCGCTCACCCAGCCGTCACGGCCGCCACAGGTCACCGGGACCCAGCCATTCTGCACTGCGCCGCGCACGGGCACGGTTTGTCCTTCCAACAGGGTCGTGATGACCGCGTAATTGGTCCCTGCGCCGGTCCGGCAGTTCAGTCCAACGCCGCCCGTGTTGACGACCCGGCCGGACTCGGTGCCACCGCCTGGGGTGGTGGTTGGGGACGGTGCCGGGGTTGGTGTGGCGGGTGTGCTGGTGGCGTGCAGGTAGGTTGCGGAGATCCAGCCGTTCTGCCCGGCACAGATCACCGGTTGCCACCCATTCTGCTCGGGGCCACGATAGGTCACCGGGGCTCCTTCCGGGATGGCGGTGATGATGGAGTAGGTCGTTCCCGCGCCGGTGCGGCAGTTAACGCCGACACCACCGGTTCCGGTGACCTTTCCGGTCGATGGCGATGGAGTGGATGTGACGGGTGTCGTTGGCGTAAGCGTCTTGGTTGCTGTTGCGGTGTTCGTCGGCACCGAGGTCTTGGTCGGCGTAGTGGTTCGGGTTGGAACTGCCGTCCCAGTAGAAGTTGTGGGCGTTGCGGTTGCCGTTGGCGTCTGCGGGCTCACCGTACCGGTTGTGGTCGGCGAAACCGGCAGTGTTCCGGTCGGCGTGGAGGTTGGTGTATTCACCGGCATGGTTGCCGTCGATGTTGGCTGGACCGTCTGGGACGGCACGACCGTTACCGATGGTTGCTGTGTCGATGGATTTGTTACGGTTGCCGTTGGCGACTCGGTAGGCGCGACTGTCTCCGTCGGCGCTGCGCACGCGCCTTCTGTGATGCTCTCAGGCGCGGTTGACCAGTCGACGTAGTCACCTGTGCGGTCACTAAAGAATGGTGCTGTGTGGGGCCAGTTCGGAGTGCCGGCATTTACCGTCTTGGTGACGCCGTGGTCGCAGTATGTGATTTCGGCATCGTATGGCAGGTAATTGGGTCGGGTAGGCTGCATTGTCGGCGGCACGCTCGTCGGCGGTGCGACTGTGACTGACGGCACTTCCGTTGGTGCTGCGCACGGACCTTCCGTGATGCCCTCGGGTGCAGTTGACCAATCGACATAGAAACCGCCACGATCCGCTTGGAATGGGTCTGTGTAGGGCCAGTTTTCGCCGGCGACTGCTACCTTGGTGACCCCATGATCGCAGTACGGGACCTGGGTACCATATGGCAGGTAGCTAGGCCGGGTAGGCTGCATTGTCGGCGGTACGGCCGTCGATGTCGGCTCCGTCACATCGGCAGCCGAGACGGACTCCGATGACTCGGTCGTTTCAGACTCGATGGGAACGATGGTCTCGATATCGACAGGGGGCGTGTCGCTGGATTCGGGGACGACGGTTTCGGTTGAGTTCAGGGGGTTGACAATCGGGGCTTCAGCGTTTACCCCCCCCCGAAGTCGGGGTGGCGGCATCCTCGGCAAACGAGGCTCCCTGGAACAGCGGTGTCGCCAGAAGCGACAGCAGAACGGCGACAACAATCAGACGAACTCCGCGACGTGCCATCTCGGCCTCCTCTTTCCCCGCACACAGGGCAATGGTGCATGGTGACCCACCACCATTCACCCACCTGATCTCGCCCCAGACCTGTGACGACCGTTTTTCTTGGGCTCGATACGCTGACCTGATTATCATGGGAAAGCGAGGAGGTCGCCGAGGTCCCAAACCGGTCCCATTTTCTCGAGAGGGGCTCAGTCCGCGTGTGGCATGAATCGACGCGCCCACCCCGGTCGCTGTCCGGCGAACAGCGTTCGTCGTCCTATTCTCCTATGGTCTGCCACGCACCAAGGGCGAACGCCATGGCATCCTCATACGACATCGCCCGGCCGGCAACGAGCAGGACTGCCAGCCGCGGTCCGAGCCGGTCGCGCAGCGTCGCGAGGGTCCGCTCGTAATCGGCCCGATCCATCGTATCGAACTGGGTCCGTGTCTCGTCCAAGAGTGTCGCCGCCGCCCCACACAGCCGCGCCGCTCGCTCATCATCGCCGTCCAGCACGGCGACCCTGGCCAATCCGGCCAGACACTCCGCCATCCCCTTGCGATGCCACAGTCCCCGATAGATGCGAAGACTCTCGGTGAAGCGTGCCGTTGCCTGCCCGAGGTCCCTCCTCCCGATCGCGGCATACCCAAGGTTGTGGGAGGCGAGGGCCACGAGGAAATCGCTGCCCAATTCCTGGCCGATCGCCAGCGACTGCTCGTACCGGTCCGTGGCGGTGTCCCAGTCTTCCCGGTGTCGCGCCAGTTCGCCCAGGCTATTGGTGGCCTTGCCGATGGTTTCCTGATGGCCCGACCGCTGCGCCCATGCCAAGGTCGCTTCCCAGTAAGGCCGCGCGCCATCGATTCCGTCGAGCCCTGGTGCGGAGAAGGCCAGCCCCATGTACGCGAGGGCAATCAGCCGGGCATCGCCGCTTCGCTCGGCGGCAGCCAGGCTCTCGCGATAGTGCTGCCGTGCCAGCTCCCACGCTCGCCAATGCACGTGCGCGTCGCCGATCGCCCGCAAGGCCTCGCTCTCTCCCCTCGCATCGCCTTCGTCGCGAACGATGCGCAGCCCCTCCGCGAACACCGAGAGGATCATGTCTCGATCGGCGGTGTCGTTCAGCAGGAGCAGCCCCTGGCAGATCAATCCTCGCGCTCGGTGCCGGGGAGAAAGCTCGTCCGTTGCGGCCATGAAGGCCTGCACCCAGGCAAGCGAATCCGCCGCCAGATTTCGCTGCTCCCAGAACGGCATCATCGCCAGCGTCAGTCGCAATCCCGTCTCGCGCTCACCGCGATCGCGGCACCAATCGAGCGCGGCGCGAATATTGTCCCGTTCCGCGGCGATGGAGGCATACCAGCGGGTCTGATCCGGCCCGGTATAGTCGGCGCGTTCGGCCATGTCGCGAAAGAAGCGGGCGTGAGCCCGTTGGGCATCCTCCAGTTGCCCGTGCTCGGCCAACTGCTCCTGGGCATACTCGCGAATGGTCTCCAGCATCGTGTAGCGGGGGGCGCCATGCTGACCGGACGGGTGGGGCAGCCTGCGTATCAGGTGCGGGCCGATCAGAAGCATCAACCCTCGGGATGCCTCCTGGGCACCGAGATCGAAGACGGCGCCCAACGCGGCCATCGCCTCCAGCGTGAAGCCACCGGCGAAGACCGCGAGGAGCATGAACCAGCATTGCGCTTGCCGATCCAGGAGGGAAAAGGACCAGGCAATGGTCTCCCGGAGGGTCGCTTGGCGACGGGCAACGTCGCGCGGTCCATCGACGGCCAGATCCAGGGGCGAGTCGAGCTGCTCCTGCATGCGGGAGAGCGGCATGTCCCGTACGCGGACGGCAGCCAGCTCGATCGCCAGCGGCAAGCCGTCCAGGCGCGTGGCGATAGCGGCCATCGCTGTGGCCGTGTCAGCGGTGAGATGAACGTGCCGGTTGGCGTGCTGGGCGCGATCGGCAAAGAGCGCCACTGCGGGATTGACTACCAAGTCCTCGTACCCGGCTGCTGGTGGGGGAAGGGGCAAGGGATCCACTGCGTACTCACGCTCGCCCCGCACATGCAGGAAGGTGCGGCTGGTGACGATCACCGTGACACTGGTGACCGCCTCCAGCAAAGCCACGATCCGAGGTCCCGCCGCCAGGACCTGTTCGACATTGTCCAGCACCAGCAGGACCAGATGCCCGTGCAGATAGGCAGCGAGCGCGGACACCAGGTGGTTCGATTCCTCGTCCGACGGCCTGAATCCGACGACGTCGGCAATCGCGGACACCACACGGTCCGGGTCGTGAATGGCCGCGAGATCGACGAAATAGGTGCCATCGAATCGGGGCTGGAGAGCCCGCGCGACTTCGATCGCCAGCCGGGTCTTTCCAGAGCCGCCCGTGCCGGAGATCGTGACCATGCGGTCGGTCCCGAGGATCCCGACGAGATCGGTCCGTTCCTGATCGCGGCCGATGAAGCGGGAAAGCGGCGCCGGCAGGGTGGAGGGAGGCAGGTGGTTGGGCCAGTGGGCGAGCAGTGTCCGATCGGCGTCCTCCAGACCTCGCCGTGCCAGCACGGCCAACGATGGTTGCCCGCCGGCCATCAGGAGCTCGGTCGTCTGGGCGCGATCGAGGCCGAGAGCCCGAGCGATCTTTGCCAGATCCTGCCATCGCTGAATCCTCGCGTTCTCCCCATCGACCCAGCGATCGACCGTGCTGGGATTCAGCCCCGTTGCGGCCGCCAATTTCTTTTGGCTCATCTGCCGGGAGGTGAGGTACCCCGTGAGGAGATCGGCCAAGGATGTGCCCACACGCACCCCCATCAGAGTTGTGAGACCGGATTGAAGCCTTCCCCGAGACGCGAATCCACATGATAATCGCCCACCCCACCGTATGCGAGCAAGGCGTCAAGCATGATAGGCGGAGGGAAGATCCAACCTTCTGACGTTCGACAGCGGATGGCGCAACCGGCGATCGCCGGTTGCGCCTCGATCGTTCTCCCTAATACCTCGGTGGAAGTTCTTTGGTGTAGACCGTCCGCGCCGTGTTTTGGCCCGAGCCGTAGCTACTCCGCCAGAGATAGGCATCCGCCCGCAAGTTGAAGACTTCGGCTGGGTTCCCGCGCGAGGCAGTCGGACCATCCGACCCAGCGGTACGGCGCAGGGAAATCTTGTCCGCGACGACGGGACCATTCACAACGAGCGGGGTGTTGCAGATGGTCGTCGTGAGCCGGAAATCGCCGGGCGCGATGGTATCGACGCAGGTGTTCAGCAGGCCTTTCTGGTCATCCGTGATCGCAAACAGCCACGCATCAACGCGCTCCACATTGCCCTGGATGTTGATGGTCGGGGCGTGCAGCACCACCTGTGGGAGCTCCCGCGCACTGCGATACGGTCCGTCCCTATAGACGATGTTGCCTGCAATGGTGATGGGGTCATCAGCCATGATGATGATCGACTTTCCCACGTCCAGGGTCGTGCCGATCAGCGTCAGGTCGTGCGCCGTGTACCTGCCGGGAACGATCGTGTTGATATCGACGCTGCCCTGGAGCGACCCGATCGCACCTCCCGCGAACTGTGCGGCGAGCGACGATCCCGACAGCGTGAAGCCATAGCAACCGAACGCACAGACACTCGCTTCGTTGGTATTGGCGAAAGTGAGGGAACTCCACCCAGACTGTGCGGTGTTGGCGTTGCCCCCGTTCAGGCCGCTGCCCGAGCCGAAGCCGGTATTCTGGCCGTTCGACAGCGCGGCATACTCGCCCCAGCTCCCGTAGATCATGCCTCCGATCGTGCTGGTGCTGGTATCGATCGTGCCCCCAGCCCTGACGTCGCCGCCCCACACCTGCATCTTCGGCTTCTTGGCAACGATGACACACTGCAGGGCACTGTGTCGCCAGGTATCGCGCCGTGCAGCCTGGGTTGGCGGCGTGATCGACGCCGTGAAGCAGATCCTGGTCCCGACCGGCGTATCGGGCGGGATCGTGTAGACATAGCTGGACGCCGCCGGACTTCCCGGATTGAAGACGGTATTCGTCTTCTCCTGTCCTGGCGAGGTTCGGCACCTGATGCGGCCATCGCTTGGAAATGCTCCAGATCTAGAGGCGCAGGGGTCGAGGTCGTTGTCACGCCTCTTTTTGTCGTCGGCACTGAGCGTCGCTCGCGGTCCGAATACCATCTCCGTCAGTCGCCAGGAGGTCGGACCAGAGGGATCCTTCCCCTCGTTCGTGACCGTGTTCGTGACGGTGACGACATCGCCGGGTTCGACAATGGATTTGTCAGGGGAGGCAGTGGGGTTGAGATCGTACTGTGTGCCCAGAAAGCCACCGAAGTCGCCGATCGGGTTGGCGCAGTTGACCTCCAGCACGTAGCGAGTGGTCCCGTTCTCCCGGAATACCCAGGCATATTCATACCCTGGATCTTGGTAGCCACTCAGATACGTCGACTTCCCGGTGATCGTGAAGTCGACGATATCCAGCTTACCTTGATGCACGATCGCGGCCGTGTTCTTGGCGCCGATGACGTTGAATCGCGGATCGAGGACCATTGTCAGATTGGCGTTGTTCACTAGGCGCTTTTCAAGGTCATCCCACTCGGTTGGCGTGATAGTGCGTGCCGCATCGCCCCATCCGTCGTCCGTCTGCTTCTTGCCAAGCATCTGATGCACCACAAAGGCCGAGCCCATCTTGTCCCACAACTCGGTGCCCCGATTGGCCCGTTGGAGCAATTCGAAGAGTTTCCGCTTCCGCGTGGTATTGTCAGGGCCATCGTAGCCGAGCGCATTTGTGCCAACCGCGCCACCTCGCCCGGGATCGCCCAAGCCCGCGAGCGTACTTTGCCTATTGGGCATCACGTACCCGCTCGACGAACCGTCGGCGTTCTTCAGCCAGGAGACATTGTCTCCGTTATTGACGATCTCCACGTTGTCAAAATAGGTATGTCCGCCAAAATCGCCTTGATACGCAAGCGCCAAGGAACTATGCAAGAGGGGCAACATGAATGAAGCGATAATCGTCGCGAGGACCGCAGATCGGCATGGTCGTCTCATGCTGACCTCTCCAATTCCTTCACGATCGACTCGATCGAGGGACCGCGCTGAAGACTCCGTGCACTCGGTGCTTCACCCTGTGGCGCCCCTTCGAGCATCTTCTTGTAATAGACAAGGGCCTGCTTCGTATCACCACTCGCGGTGTAGGCTTCCGCAAGCGCCCGTAGTGCCTCCTGATCATCCTTGCCGCTGATCGATAGCGCCTGCTTTGCCGCTGCGATGGCATCAGTGGAGCGCCCGCTGCTGGCTGCCCAACTCGATTTGCTGAGCAGCAGTTCGCGTTTCTCATCTCCATCCAGACGCGCTGCGATCTGCTGATCGTAGAGCCGCAGGGCGGCGTCGATATCCCCGCGACCGGCATCATCCAACGCGACCGCCTGTACCGTCTCGATCGGGATGCGTGTGAGGGTGCTGTCCTGAGGTGATCCCTCCGGATGACGCATCATCGTCCACACCAGCACGCCACCGACGGCGGTCACGAGCACAATGATGATGGCGGCTGGGATGGGGATGGTTCGGGGGATGTTCATCGCGCTATTGACAGTATTCCTTTATATTTATTCGATACCATAAGCATAGTACACCTACGAATTCATTACAATAGGAAATTCGTTTATATTTTGGAGAATTATGTTGACAATAGTCCACTATTATGAAAGAATAAAGGTGTCTTGTCGAGTGAATCTTTCGCTCCAAGTACCTTACTAAGCAGCTTTGACAAGGGAAAAGAAAGGAGCTTCGTGCTTGGGAGCCCGGCCTGCTATTTGTGGGCTTGGTTCTTCCAGGCCCGTCGTCTCCTGCCTGGCAGGAGTGAGGAGTTCATCATGAACACGTTCTTCGCTCTGCGCCTGATGGCCGTGTTTGCCATCATCGTCCTGCTCAGTGGTCCTGCCGTGTCGGCACGCGCCGACATCGGAGCCTCGACCACCGCTCACCCGAGCATGCCCCTCAGGCAGACGCTTGAGGGGACGCCTCAGGTGGAGGTGGTCGAACCAATCGAACCGGAAATTCCCGCAACGGAGGCTATGGTCACCGTATCCTCGGAAGAGACCGTGGACCCCGTCGAAACGGCTCCCATGGAAATCCCATCAACGGAGCCACCGGCACCGATCGTATCCACTCAGGCGGAAGCCCCCCTACTTCCGACGGAACCCGTCGAGACCGTTCCTCCGGTGTCCGAACCCGTGGAAACAGAACCACCGGCGACGGAGGAACCATTCGTCTTCGTCTTCTGCCACGTCTCCTCAGACGACAGTCAGGAGACGATGCGCATCAGCACGGACGATCCTGCGATCACGGGGTATATCACCTTCGGGCACATCAGTGGACCGGCCTTGCTTTATCCGGATGATTACTGGGGTGAATGCATTGCGCAGCCAACCCAGGTGCCGCCGACCGAAGTCCCGCCCACGACCGTTCCGCCAACGGAGTTGCCGACCACCGGGCCGACGTCCACGGTGCCGGTTCCGCCAACCAGCGAACCGACCGCGACGACCCTGCAGACGCAACAGCCCACGGCTACGGCCGCGCCGTCTCAGACGGCTCAGCCAACACAACCCACGGCGGTGCCAATCGACACGACCACGACGACACCGGGTTCGCTAACACCGACGACGAACACCGGCGCAGGAACGCCCACGCCAACCGGTACGGCCGCAACGGCAACCCCAACGGCGACGGTGACCATGCCGACCGCCACGGCGACCAATCCCACTTCACCAACCATTCCGGCGGAAACGCCGACCACGGCGCCGAGTAACGGGAGCCACGAAGGCGGCAGCCAGCCGCCAGTCGTGCCGCCATATGATGGCAGCGACTGGCAGCCCCCCGCCCCGCCGACCAGCAATGGACAGCAGGGCGACACAGCCCAGGCACCCGCTCCCGCAGTCCCGCCGCAGGCGACCAAACCCAAGCCGACGGACATTCCGTCGACCAGGGTGAACGGGCTCCCCATTGCGGGCAGCGGCCCGAGCGGCCAGGACACCAGCTCTCGCATGGCGCTAATGCTTGTGCTGGTTGCTACGGCCTTAGCCTGCAGTGATGTTGGCCTTCTCCTTCGCCACCGCACGATGCGGTAAACTACATGGGCCGGGCGGTAAAGAACCGCCCGGCCCATCCCCATTCAAAGCTGCCAACTTCGCTTCCATACATGATGTGTATGCTGATGAGTCCACGAGGACGAAAAGCGAACTAATTTGGAAAATATGGCGATACCGCAAGGTTCAATTATTTCCATTGTCCATTGATATTCACACAAAGATCTTATTTCACAATGCTTGAAATACCCTACAATCAGTCTCAGATGATATCAACTGAACCGTATCCGATCATCCCGCGGATGATGCGGACGATGCCCAGGAGACCGATTCACAGGAATCGCGTGTCGCCCACGCTTGGGACGCCCTCGAGCAGATCCACGATTGCATCGCCGAGCTCACACCGGAGGCGATCGAGAGGACATCGCCACACACGTTGGGGATGATGCCGCCGACAATCTGAATCACGACGTGGTATCAGGCGATGACCATTTAGGCGCAAAGCCACCGTCATTCTCTGGCTAGTGTGTTGCTCCTGATAGGAATGTTTCGGTTGTCATGAATTCGACCTCAATGCTTTCGGAGGTGATCCGATATTTTGTCTTATTTATCTATGGTGCATCCGTTCGTTCCAAATGCAGACGGGACTTCTAGATCCGTATTGTGTCGCATCTCGTTACGATGTACGATGAAAGTATCCTAATCAACAGTCACATAATCTGAAAGGAGGTGCATCGCTATGGAGAAACCGCCAGAACCCACCAATCGTGTCCAGATTTCACGAGCCGTCTTTGACGGGTTGGAGTTCATCAGGCGGTCCGGAGCAACGAACATGCTCGATCGCCCGGTCGTCCTTCATCTGGCCAGGGAGTGGAGTCTCACGGAAACCGCCAATTGGATCGACAACGTCGACACCGGGACGTATGGTCGCCTAATCCTCCAGGGGCCTGAGGTCATCGAGGATGAATCGCTCGACGAGAAGCTCGACCGGATGGACCGAGAATACGACGAGGAGAGGAGGGGATTCTGGGAAGGCACAGAGCCATCACCTGCCAACCCAACAAAGGATGTCCCGTCACCCCAAAGCACGACCCCCGAGTGCGCGACGATGCACGGCTCCTTAGTTCAGCTTGGCAAACGTGCGGCCCTCACCCTCGCCGACACCTACGAAACCGAGCAGATGGGCGTGCTGTTCGGCGCGTCGCTCGAGCGCGTCATAGCCGAGCGGACGGTCCTCATGCGGAATCTCGCCGAGGCGGCCAACCTGGGGGCGCAACTTGAGGAAATATTGACCGAGATCGAGCGCGGCATTGAGTCGCTCCAGGACCTGATCGATCCCGAGAACAGTTGACGTTCGCATCTCCTGATGCCTGGCTACCATCACGGTGGAGGAAGCACACATGGCATCATTGGGCGCGATTCGCATGCTCCGAACCTCGATAGGACACTTCCAGAACAGATTGGCGACGGCGACGGGCCGATCGCATCCCTCCGTGCGGAACGTCGAGACAGGCCGCGTCGCGATCACGACCCAAGACACAATCACAGTGTAGTCGGAAGCGCTAAGTGGTCTTCTCGGAAAATACCATGCTATATGGGAAACAGTGTTGCCGAGAAGACGTGCGTTTATAGGAGACGACGTGGGGTCGGCCCGCTTCACGAGAGCGAGCTTCAATCCAAAGGGGTTTAGCGAGAGGACCACTCAGTTCAAATCGCTAGTCACCGAAGCCGATCCGTCGTCATGACCCGCAACCGCATAGAGGCAGCCACCTAGACGTTGGAATCCGCCACACGTCGCCTGGATTGGAAATACCCTCAGACACCTTAGTTCCACATCCTCCCCGAGAGACCAGCCGACATGGTAAATGGCGTTCTCGGTAATGGCCAGGATTTCATACTCGGAATCGCTTTCCAGAATCTCCAGATCCAACAGTTCTCCCTGATCGGGCAGGTTAACTTGAACCATCATGGCTCGCACGTCCAGGTCGTATGCAATGACTCGTCCAGCCGTAGTCCCCACTACGAGCAAGGTTTCACCGGCCGCCACTGCCGAAATTGTCCCCTCCGACACGATCCAAGTAACTTCTGTCCAGCTCTCGCCACCGTTTTGCGTTCGGAACACTCCAAACTCAGCAGCTACAACGACTTGCTCAGAGTCAACCGCCTTGAGTGCAGTGATACGTCGAAGATAGAGTCCGACATTCGCACTCTCCCATCTTCTACCCCCATCAGTACTTCGAAACACCCCATCCTCGTGTGTCCCGGCAAGCACAACGGGCTCAGAACCGCTGCACACGGCAAACGCCAGAACCAATGGCGCCGGCTGAACCAACGGACAGAGATCCCACGTAACGCCATCCGTCTCCGAACGAAGGATGGCACCACTGAGGCCAACCAGGCAGACAGGCTGGTTCATCCATTCAAGGCGGACGACTGCGGCCGCCAGTCCGTCCTCCCAGAGCGGTTGCCATGACTGCCCGGCGTCCACGGACGCGTATATGCCGCTCTCCCTCGCCGTAACCACGCCAACCACGCCCTTGCCCATCTGCTCGAACGCAATAGCTGCAAGAACGGGAGTGCTCATGCCGTCACCTTGGCGGGATTGCGCCCAAGCACCACAGTCTCGATTGTCAATGCCTGAGCCGCGCCTGATACAGCAATACGCACGGCTGTTTCAATCGTCTCAAAAGCATCAAGCAGCGGCGCGTCATCTCTGGAAACGAGCCGATAGACACTCGAGTCCATACCGCGTTCCATCTGTGACTCAAGCTGAGCAATCGTTACCGCCGGATTCAGGTTCGCGTGTTTGGCAAGCGTCGCGACAGGCGTCAGCAGCCCATTTCTAAGTGCCTCGATCGCCACGCGATCCTCCGCAGTATCAAAAGTACCGTTACTCTCCTCAACGAGGCGATTCGCGCAAACCAGTAGGGCGACACCTCCTCCCGGAACATATCCGCATGTCAGCGCGCGTTGCACCACCCGAGCAGTGCGCTCGGCTCGTGAGCGCTGGAACGCGATCTCCCGATCTGTCAAGCCATCGACCCACAGGATCGCTCCCCGACCTGTTAGCCGGGACAGCCTCCTTCGAGTTCGCTCACGCGAGGGAGGGTCTATGGACGTCTGAAACTGCATTGTCAACGCCGCCACACGATGACGCAGCGCGCGTCCATCACCGTGCCCTCCGACAAATCCGACATGCGTCCGCGTCGCCCACGCTCGCCGGCAATACCCCAAATCTCCGGATGTCACTTCACTGGAGGATGAGCCCGCTGCGGCATGATAGACATGAGCGCCAGTCATCATGGCAATATCTTCCATGCTCTCCCAGCGCTCAGGGTCCGAGTTGCCAGGCGTGGCGATGATCAGTACCCGGAAGGCCGGCGAAGCATTCGCCAGCAAAACGCTCCGGCATTGGGGGCCACAACTCCTGGCGAAGATCAGCAGCGATGATGCCTCCTGATGCCTCGCCGCCTTCAGCAAGGCCAGAGCTTCATCCCTTGTTTCCAGGTTAAGGTCGGAAACAAACACCGCGCAAAGGGAGATATCAGAGCGCATTCCCCATGTCGCGTCCAGATGCGAACGCTCGAGTGGGCGCGTGGGCCAATACGACTCATCAATGTAGTCGTGGCCGATCTGGCCCGCACTGCCGGGACGCACCTCGATCATCCCCAACGGCCCCACCACATCAACGATTGTCGCGATCTCTGCTGCAAGGCGGTTGTCCTTGCCCACAGACTGTGCGAGAAGCCGGAGATCTTGTCGGGACATCGGGAGACGACGTTGTCGGCGCAGTTCGGCGAACACGACCTCAAGCTCCCTCAGAAGCGCGTTCCGAAGCCGCACCGGATCGTGGCCAGCAGCGATTGCGCTTCTCCCTCGGGTATAGATTGTCTCGAAGATAAGCGCCCCGGTTGCAACTCCATCACCGGCCAACCCATCAATCTGCTGGAGGAGCGACCGCAAGAACATGGCTCCCGCATTCTCGAGCCGATCATCGAGTTCGGTCAGGCGTCTCGCAATCACAGCCCCGTCATGCAGGAGTTCAGGCGCCGATGCTCCAAGCGGTCCAGCACTGGCCACGAAGCGGCCCGACGCCCCGTATACTGGGCGAATCAAGTCCGTAAGGTCACGTACCCCGCGAGCGAAATCATCGGCGACGCGTGCGCCGCTGACGATTCCATATGAATAGCGCATACGGTGCCGATTCATACTGGACATCACCGGGTCCAGTCGAAAACAACACCCAGGTATCGATCCTTGTTGTTCACCATCTCCCCGTAGACCGTCGTGGCATCCTCGGGCGAGACGTGATGCGTCAGCATCGGCTGAACCCGGAGTTGGCCGCTACTCAGCCACCGCAAAATTGCCGTTGCATTGAGCATCAGCGAGTTTGGCCCAAATCCATCTGGAAGAATTGGAATCTGCCACTCCCACCCACTTCGAATATGGATGTAGCGCTCGAAGATAGTGCCCAGCAATCGAAGCACGTCGGTGGTCTGTGTGCCCTCTCCCCACTGACTACCAACCAGCGAGAGTTCGCCATGCTTCTGCGTCAGCTTGATACCCGTCATCGCCCCGCCAACTGAACCCGTCGCCTCAATCACCAGTTGATTCGTTGGCTGCAGCTGTTCATCGCCTGGAGCCATCAACACTGTACGAACCCCGCACTCCTCGGCAAGCTGGCACCGCCAGTCAATGAGATCAATCCCGGTAGTCGTCAGGCCAGCTATCTGACACAGTTGGGCGGCGAGATTCCCGACCAGGCCCAAACCGACAATAGCGGCACTATCGCCCAACCGGGCGGTCGAAGTCCGCAGGGTCGACATCGAAACCATTGCTAGACGGGTAAAGACGGCGATGTGAGAGGCAAGATTGGATGGAACGGGAACACAGAGCTCAGTCGCCGCATTGATACGGGCATGCGATGCGTGCCTGGTCATGGAGAAGACACGATCACCGATCTGAAAGGGACCGTCCTCACCACCAACAGCGACGACGCGCGAGATATTGGCATAGCCGGGTGTTTGAGGGTAGCGCTGCTCCGCACCACCAGGCATCCGCAATCCCTGGAAGGCAGCTCCCTCAGTTCCTTGGCTGATCAGCGAGGCTTCAGTCTCCACAAGAATTTCGGTGGGAAGCAGAGCATCCCCATCAAGGTTCTGGGTGACTAAAGCCGCCTCCCAGGGACCACGAAACACAACCTGTCGAATCTGCATGACGTCACGCTTCTCTCTAGTGTTCGCGATGGTGAGCGCTCGTCCGCGCTACCCTTTCAATCCCGATGTAGCAATGCCCTGAATGAAGTACCGCTGCGCGAAGAAGAAGACCGCCACCACCGGGGCTGTCATCATCACCGTTGCGGCCATGAGGAGCTGGTCGCGGGGCTCTGGCGTGAGACCGACACCTCCAGTTGCAAATGCCTGGATACCAAGAGACAACGTGAATTTGCTGGGGCTACTGAGGAAGATGAGTGGGTTGAAGAAGTCGTTCCAGTGGGTGATGAACGAGATAATCGCCGCCGACGCAAATGCCGGCTTTGATAGCGGCACGATGATCTCCCAAAAAATCCGCCAGTAGCCAGCGCCGTCAAGGCGAGCTGCTTCGAGCAAGTCTTCGGGAATCGTGCGGAAGAACTGCCGAAACAGGAAGATGAAAAACGCGCCACCGCCGAACCAATAGGGCACGATCAATGGCCAGAACGTATCGATCCAGCCGAGTTTCCGGAACCCGATAAACGTCGGGATGATGGTGAGTTCCGGTGGGAACATGATCGTGGCGAGAATCATCATGAAGAGGATCTCGCGTCCACGGAAGCGGAAACGGGCGAAGCCATACCCCACAATTGCCGCGGTCAGCACCTGTCCGATACCGGCAGCAAGTGTCACCAGAACGGTATTGAAGAGGAATCGACCAAACGGCACGAGCTCCCATACCCGTTTGTAGTTCTCCCAGTGCCAGGTCTCCGGGAGCCAAATCGGGGGAATCTGCTGGATTTCCGCCACCGTCTTGAAGGAGCCGGTAACCGCCCAATAGGTGGGCACCGAGAAGACGACGGCCAGGAAGATGCAAAGCACATAGGAGATGAAGCGAGCAACACGCTCGCCTCGCCGCCAATGGCGGATCTTACCCACCTTCGGGGAAGAGGCTGCTTCCATTACTATGACCTCTCGTCGTAGTACACCCACTTCGACTGAAGCCGAAACTGGATAGCCGTGAAAGCGAGGATGACGGCGAAGAAAATCCAGCCCAGCGCCGAGGCGTAGCCCATCTCGAAGAACTGGAATGCCTGCTTGAAGAGATGAAAGCTGAACACCCAGGTCGCATAGGCCGGCCCACCATTGGTGCCGATGTACACGGAGGTGAAGACCCGCAGAGCATCGATCACGGAGAGCACGGTTACGAAGAAGATCGTGGTGGTGAGCAGCGGGATCGTGACATTGATTGTCTTCCGCCAGGT
>JASGDN010000032.1:0-46047 GCA_049841275.1 Thermomicrobiales bacterium | reverse complement strand
GTTCACGGGCATCGTCGGCAACAGCGGTTCAATGCGATTCCAGAGATCGTCCGGAAGCAGGGGCTTGCTCATGCCCCAGCATCCCGCATGGCCCATGCCATGGGAGGGTTCTGTTAGGCGCTCTAAATGCGTGGGCCATTGGAATATGTCCCTCTGGGTGTTGCTGGAAATAACGACATATGGAAGAAGCGTGCGTCTGTGGAAGTCGGCCCCGTATCGGCCCAAACCACCCCTATGGGGTCGGCGTCGGCGTCGGGGCCGGCTGGGCCGTGGTGCCATCGTTGGCGATCTGGTAGGCGCCGCCACCGGATTCGCTCATCTGGAAGGTGACGCCGGAGCGCATGTGCTGCTGCTCCACCACCGGACCCAGCGCGAAGGCCGGGAAGTAGGTAAGCGCGCCCATGATGAGGATCACGCCGGCCAGCAGGCCAATCCAGAGTGGACCGGTCGTCGGGAAGGTGCCGGCGTTCTCCGCCAGACGCTTCTTCGCGGCCAGCGATCCCGCCAGCGCCAGGATCGGCACGATCATCATGAAGCGGCCAGCGAGCATGGTGATGCCGAGCGTGGTGTTGTACCAGGGAGTGTTTGCCCCAAGACCGGCGAAGGCCGACCCGTTGTTCGCGGCCCCGGAGGTGAAGGCGTAGAGGATCTCCGAGAAGCCATGAGCCCCCGGATTCAGGATCGTGTTCAGGCCGTAGCCGGTGACCGACGAAACACAGGCAAAACCAAGCACCACCAGGGGCAGGACGAGCAGAGTGAGCATCGCCATCTTGATGTCGTGCGGCTCGATCTTCTTGCCGAGGTATTCCGGCGTGCGCCCGACCATCAGCCCGGCGACGAAGATGGCCACGACCGCGAAGATCAGCATGCCGTACATGCCAGCGCCGACACCGCCGAAGATGACCTCTCCGACAGCCATGTTGATCATCGGCACGAGGCCGCCGATCGGGGTGAAGGAGTCGTGCATCGCGATCACCGCGCCACAGGAGGCCGCCGTCGTGATGACTGCGAAGAGCGACGATGTAGCGATGCCGAAGCGGAGCTCCTTGCCTTCCATGTTGCCGCCCGGCATCGGCTGATCGAGCATGCTGCGCGCCTGGTCGATGTGGAGGGCGTTCAGCAGGTCGTTGCCATGCTGCTCCGCGACGGTCGTCACCACGACCCCGGCAACGAACAGCAACGACATGGTGATGAAGATCGCCCAGCCCTGGCGCGTGTTGCCGACCATCTTCCCGAAGGTGTAGGTCAGGGCCGCCGGGATGAGGAAGATGGAGAGCATCTGGATGAAGTTGGTCAGCGGCGTCGGATTCTCGAACGGGTGGGCAGAGTTGGCGTTGAAGAAGCCGCCACCGTTCGTGCCCAGCATCTTGATCGCTTCCTGCGAAGCGACCGGGCCGCGCGCGATCGTCTGCACGACGCCGTCGATCCCGGTGGCCTGGATCGCGCCGCCGAATGTCTGAGGCACACCGCGCGCCACGAAGACGATGGCCATGACGAGCGAGATCGGGAGCAGGATGTAGAGCGTCGCCCGGGTGAGATCGGTCCAGAAATTGCCGACCTCCCGTGCGGAGCGCCGCGCGAAGCCGCGGATCAGGGCGATGGCGATGGCGATGCCGGTGGCGGCGGAAGCGAAGTTCTGCACCGTCATGCCAAGCATCTGGCTGAGGTAGCTCATGGTGACCTCGCCACTGTAGCCCTGCCAGTTCGTGTTGGTGACGAACGAGACGGCGGTGTTGAAGGCAGACCGCGGTTCGATATTGGCAAGGTGCTCCGGGTTCAGCGGCAGGCCATGCTGGATGCGCTGGACGAGATAGACGATGACGAACCCCGTCATCTGGAAGAGGAGCATCGCGATCGCGTACGTGGTCCAGCGCATCTCCGTGCGCTCGTCGACACCGGTGAGCTTGTAGATGCCACGCTCCACCGGGCGCAGGACAGGCGAGAGGACGACCCGTTCGCCGGCGAACAAGCGGGCCATGTAGGTTCCCAACGGCTTCGCGACGAGCGCCAGGATGCCCAGAAAAAGAACGAGTTGGACAAGTGCGTACCAGGTCATGTCAGGATGTCCCCACCCATCAGAAACGTTCTGGCCAGAGCAGTGCGTAGACCAGATAGCCAAGCATCACGATCCCGATCGCCAGGGCGATCCATTCACCAGCGCTCATCGCACCCCCTCCGTCGATTCGAGCAGCACCCGCGCCCAATGCGGCACATGCGAAGAACCGTTGCCCTTGACCACCGGTACCCGCGCTGTACGTGGCAACTCCGCCCGCAGCACGGTCAGGTCGCTTTGTGGCATTCCATCCTGATGCGGCGGGACGATGAAGACCGCCGCGATATCCGCATTGCGGCGGAGCGTCGCCTCGGCGGCGACCAGCGCGGCGGCGTGCGGCAGCGGCTGTCCCGGCGGCTTCGGGTGAGACTGGACATCGGACGGGACACGTGGCGCAGTCATGGCAGCATCCTCTTTGGCCCTACAGGCGTTCGCAGGCATACACGTAGGCGATGAGGCCAGCAAACGCGATCGCGACAAGAACGATCATCACGACATCCCACATGGAAGGTTCTCCATGAACCAGCGAATCCGGAGTCAGTCGGCCTCGGTGCCGGGAATACTGGCCGGAATCCCGGCCTCGACATTGCGGACAAGCCGGCGCAACGATTCGATCGGAAATGGCTTGTGGAGGACGGCGTAGGGCTGGAACTCGTGAATCCGCTCGCTGCGTGGCGGCAGCGCGGACACGACGATGACGGTCGTGACGGTGTTGCCGCTGTCCCGCAGGCTGCGAAACACATCCCAGCCGGTGGCATCGGGAAGATTCACGTCCAGCACCAGGACATCGGCGGGCTGCTTGGCGAGGGATTCCAGTGTCCCGGCGGCAGTGCTGCACGCCTCGACCTCGTATCCCCACGCTTCCAGCGCACGCCGGAGCGCAAGCTGGACGTGAACCTCATCCTCTGCCAGCAGAATCCGCATCCCGCTACCTCCAACCGTTCGTGGCGCCAGCGCCGCGAAGGCGGGATCGTTCCCGCCGCCGATTTCCGAACGCCATCAGGGTAGGGCGGAAGGCATTGGCGGCGCGTTAGAGAGGAGGAGGCTTGCGTTAGGAAGGTGTAAGGATTCGATTCACGGCGTGAGGTGATCCCAACGGGCGCGGCAAGAGCAAGGCAATCGCATTAGGGGCATTGGTTGACTGATCGATACCGGTGATGCGGCACGCGGCAGGTCACATGGGGCCTGCCGGACGAACGACCGCGGTGGGAACCCCGGTCGTTCGTCCGGCGCGGCCACGGTGCCGCGCCCATGCTGGCAGGCGCAGCCTCCGCCCACGGCTCCCGCCGCATCATGCGATTGCCCTGGCGGCAGGAGTCACAAATATGCATAAGTAAGTGACATATGCCATCCTGAGCGACGGTCAGAATGGCATGGAATGTTGTGTTCCACGGAACATTCGGTACTGCAATGATCACCTGGATCGCTTCTGCTTACGCATGGAAGCGGTACCCGATGCCGGGTTCAGTGAGGATCAGGCGGGGATGCGCGGGGTCGTCCTCCAGCTTGCGCCGAAGGTAGTTGATGTAGACCCGCAACTGCGGCGAATTCTCTGCCGCATAGCCGCCCCAGACCTGCTCCAGCAATTGCCGATGGGTCATCACACGACCGGCGTTCGTCGCCAGGACGCGCAGGAGGTCGAATTCCGTGGGAGTTAGATGGACGGCCTCGCCACCGCGCGTCACCTCATGTCGCCCGATGTCGATCGTCACGTCGCCCACACTGAGGACGCTCTCGTTGGGGCCGCCCGCCCGTCGCATCACCGCACGCAATCGGGCAAGGAGTTCCTGGATACCGAAGGGTTTGGTGAGGTAGTCGTCGGCGCCCATGTCCAGCGCCTGCACCTTGTCCGACTCCTGACCGCGCGCCGAAAGGACGACGATCGGCACCTGCGACCACGTCCGGGTGTCGCGCACCACCTCGAAGCCATCCTTGCCGGGCATCACGAGATCGAGCACGATCGCATCCGGCGTCCAGGTCGCGATGCGGGCGAGGGCATCGTCGCCATCCTCTGCCGTCTCGACCTCGAAGCCGTGGGCGGCGAGCATCGTCCGAAGCGCACGCCGGATCTGCGGTTCGTCATCCACGACGAGAACGCGCCCGCCCGTCCCGCCAGACGATGCACTCATGCTTCCCCCTCCTTCACGCCCCGGCGAGGAATGGCAAAGGTGATCGTGGTGCCCTGACCGATCCGGCTGCTGGCGACGATCTGGCCGCCGTGGGCGTCCACGATGCCCTTGCAGATCGCGAGTCCGATGCCGGACCCGGAAACCGGGCCTTTGTCGTGGGCACGGTAGAACGTCTCGAAGATGTGCGGCAGGCGATCCGGCGGGATGCCCATTCCCTCATCCGCCACGCTGATGCGCAGGTTATCGCCCACGATCCCTGTCCGGACGACGATCGGCGAGCCTTCGGGCGAGTATTTCGCGGCGTTGCCGATTAGGTTGATCATCACCTGCATGATCTCCACGTAGTCGAAGCGGGCCGGCGGGAATGCGGCCCCATCGCCCGGGTCGAGTGCGACGGTGAGGACATGATGCCCCATCGCGATCACCGAGCGCACACGATCCTGCACATCGGCCATGAAGGCGGGTACATCCTGCCAGTCGAGGTCAGGCCGCAGGACACCGCCCTCGATCCGGGAGAGATCGAGCAGGTTACTGACCATCAGCGCCAGGCGGTCGGCCTCCTCGTCGATGGCGGAGAGCAACTCGGCCCGTGCGGCTGGCTGCCAATCGACAGACTCGTCCAGCAATGCCGACGCCGAGGCCTTGATCGTGGTGAGCGGCGTTCGCAGATCGTGGGAGACGGCGGCAAGGAGCGTCGATTTCAGGTCGTTTGCCTGGGCCAGGGCACTGGCCCGCGCCGCCTGCTCCGAGAGCCGTCCACGTTCGATCGCGAGCGCGGCCTGATCCGCGAAGCTGCCAAGCAGGCGGGCGTCTTCGTGGGAGAAGCGCCCACCGCCCGGCCGGTCCCGGACCTCCAGCACGCCGTAGACGCGTTCGGGAGTCATGATGGGCACGAAGAGCACGTCGCTTCGCGAGCGATGAAGCGGCTTTGGCGGCTGGCCGACGCCATGCGGGGAACGGATGCGGCGGCCCTCATCGCCGATGCCCGCAGCCTGCCGGTGGTCGATGGCCCACTGGGCCAGCGTGCGCGTGTCCTGATCGATCGTGCCCTTCGCCGTCCCGGCGTGGGCAAGGACGCGCAGGCTGTCGGAGGAGCTATCCGGATTGGGCGCGAGAATGCGGCTGGCCGATGCGCCATAGATGGTGACGACGCTGGCGACGATGGCCTGGAGGATCTGCTCGACGGTCTCCCCGCGCACGAGATCGCGGTTGAGGTCGTAGAGGAGCGAGGTGCGGTGCTCTTCGCGCTCGGCGAGAACCGTGCGAACGCGCAGCCTCCCCACGAGCACGCTGGTGATGAGGGCGATCGCAAGATAGATCACCAGGGCGAGCACATGGTTGCGATTGGCGACATCGAGCGTGTTGTATGGCTCGATGAAGAAGTAATCGAAGGTGAAGAACGAGAGGATGGCCCCGAGGGCCGACGGGCCGATACCCAGCGTCAGCCCAAGCACGAGCGAAAGCCCGACGAATCCGAGCAGGCAGTTGATGACTCCCAGCGACTCCCGCCACGGCAGCATGATGGCGGTCAGCACGATCACGGCAGCCACGGCGATGGGATATCCGGGCCAGCGGGATGTCCTCAGCCAGCGGGCAAGGCCTGGACGAGGATGGAACCCGTTCCCTTCCCCGGACCCGGTGCCAGCGGGATTCATGCTCGCGTTCGACTCGGTCGGACCAGGGAGCTCGTTACGCGCCATGGGTGTATCCAATCCCAATCTCGACGTCCCGTACCCAGGCGCTTCGACCGGTATCGCCCAGGGGACCGGGGCAGGGGAAGCATACCTGAGGCGATCGTGCTTGCTGATCCTCCACCCAATGCCTTGCATTGGCCAGCGTCGATCGGGACCGCGCGACGACCGCACATGAGCAGCCTGGCTGCGCGGCACGGTGCCTCGATGAAGAGCAGGTGAGATCCAATACGGTCGCCGTCATTCATGCCCCTCCTGCCCGGGGAGTCTGCGGGTGACCTCGACCATCGCCCACGCGCAAACCACCTCGCTCCCATTCGATCCGCATCATCCGGATGTCGATACCCTGGACGAGTTCCTGACCCGTCCGACCCCCGCGCTGGTCTCCGACCTCGCCATGCTCGATGGCGACATCATGGTGATCGGCAGCGCGAGCAAGATGGGTCCGACGCTGGCCGTGCTCGCCCAGCGAGCGCTGGATGAGGCCGGGAATGGGCATCGTGCAATCGCCGTCTCCCGCTTCTCGGATGCGGCGGCGAAAGCGAAGCTGGATGCCGCCGGGGTGACGACGATTCCGGCGGACCTCGCCGATCCGCCGGCGCTGGCCGCCCTGCCGGACGCACCGAACATCGTCTACATGCTCGGCACGAAGTTCGGCACCACCGGCCGCGAGTACCAGACATGGGCGACCAATGTCGCGCTTTCCGCCCAGGTCGCGTCGCGCTTCCGGCGTTCGCGATTCACGGTCTTCTCGTCCGGCAACATCTACCCGCTGCGCCCGGTCGTGCTGGGTGGCGCGGACGAGTCGGTGATGCCGGAGCCGGTCGGCGAGTACGCACAGACTTGCCTCGGGCGCGAGCGCGTCTTCGAGCATGCGGCGCAAACATGGGGTACGCCGGTCGCGATGTTCCGGCTCAACTATGCGATCGACCTCCGGTACGGCGTCCTCTTCGATATCGCCACCCAGGTTCACGCGGGGGAGGCTGTCGATATCATGATGGGCAACGTGAACATGATCTGGCAGGCCGACGCCAACGCGATCGCCCTGCGCGCCCTCACGCGGGCATCGGCGCCGCCCTACCTGCTGAATGTCACCGGCCCGGAGACGATCTCCGTGCGCTGGCTGGTCGAGCAGTTCGCGGCGCGCTTCGGGGTGGAACCCAGGACCACCGGCGAGGAGGCAGCCACCGCCCTCCTGAGCAACGCAACCAGGGCGTTCGGCGAGTTCGGCTATCCGTCCATGCCCTTGGGGACGATGCTCGATCTCGTCGCCGGGTGGATCGCGGCGGGCGGACCGTCGCTCGGCAAGCCGACGCATTTCCAGGAGCGCAAGGGCAAGTTCTGATCGGCATCGTTGCGTTTGTGGGGACCGACCCCGTGTCGGTCCGTCTTGGCCACCCCGGTCGGACCGACACGGGGTCGGTCTCTACAGAAGACCGGATTATCCTCCAATGACCGCATTCCGAACGTTGTCTCCAGAAAAGCGCCGACGCCTACAGGAGGGCGTCGTGATCCCGGCCCATCCGCTGGCTCTTACCGAAGCACGGACGCTGGATGCGGCGCGCCAGGCCGCGCTCACACGATATTACCTCGCGGCGGGCGCGGGCGGGGTTGCAGTGGGCGTGCATACGACCCAGTTCACGATTCGCGAGGCTGGACTCTACGAACCGGTGCTGCGGATCGCGGCGGAGACGGTGGACAGCACCCCGACACCGAAGCCGGTCCTGAAGATCGCCGGCGTCGTCGGCCCGACTGCCCAGGCCCGTGCCGAAGCGGAACTGGCGGCATCGCTTGGCTACGACCTCGTCCTGCTCGGACTGGGTGGCCTGAACGACTGGAGCGAAGAGGCACTGATCGCGCACGTCCGCGAGATTGCGGCCATTCGCCCCGTCTTCGGCTTCTATCTCCAGCCAAGCGTCGGCGGCCGGCGGCTGAGCTACCGTTTCTGGCGCGAGGTCGCGGAGATCGAGAACGTGGTGGCGATCAAGATCGCCCCGTTCAACCGTTACTGGACGCTGGACGTGGTGCGGGCGGTGGTCGATTCCTCGCGGCGGGATGAGATCGCCCTTTACACCGGCAATGACGACAACATCGTGGCTGACCTGCTGACTCCCTACCGGTTCACCATCGATGGCGAGACCGTGGAGAAACGGATCGTCGGCGGCCTGCTCGGGCATTGGGCGGCCTGGACCGAGCGCGCCGTCGCCCTCCTGGAAGCCTGCCATGCGGCGACAGCGAGCGGCGACCCGAACGCGATCGCCGGCCTGCTGGCGACCGGCATCCGGGTCACGGACAGCAATGCCGCCTTCTTCGATACGGACAACGACTTCCTCGGCTGCATCGCCGGCATCCACGAGGTACTGCGGCGGCAAGGACTGATGGCCGGTCGCTGGTGCCTCGATCCCGCGGAGGATGTCTCTCCCGGCCAGCTCGATGAGATCGACCGCGTCTACGCGGCTTATCCGGAACTCAATGACGACGCCTTCGTGGCTCGGCACCTCGCGGAGTGGCTACCAAACCCGGCGGTCGGAATACCGGGTTGATCGATATGCGACACGCTCTGAACCGCCCAACCTGGCATGTCATTCTGAGCGGAGCGAAGAACCCCCGTGCGAAGCACAATCGGCCATAGGCCGATATCCGGAATAGATATGTCATTCATGATGTTTTCCGTGGGGGAACGACATGGGGAATGGGGACTGATACGGAATCCGGGGAGACAGGATGCGATCCGAACACGTCGCGTTTGTCCATGCCCACGAACGATCAGGCTCTATCAGGATTCAGTATGACGGGAGGTCTCGACTGGTGAGTTTGTATGCACGAGTTGCCAAATGACCACATCCAGTAATCGATCCTACGATGCGTCGCTCGCGCTCTACGACGAGGCGCTGACGCTGATTCCCGGCGGCACGCAGACCACCAGCAAGCGGGCGGCGGCGTTCGCGTGGGGAGCGTATCCCATCTACCTCGTGTCTGGACAGGGGAGCCACGTCACCGACATCGATGGCAACACGTACATCGACCTCGTGAGCGGCCTCGGCCCGGTTTCGCTGGGATACGCGCATCCGGCTGTCGATGCGGCGATCCGGGAGCAACTGGCGTCCGGCATCATCTCCAGCCTGCCGTCGCCGCTGGAAGTGGAGGTCGCCCGATTGCTGGTCGAAGCTATCCCCTGCGCCGAGCAGGTCCGCTTCTTCAAGGGCGGCGGGGAGGCGACCGCCGCTGCCGCGCGGGTGGCGCGACGATTCACCGGACGGTCGCTGATCCTGAATTGCGGCTATCGCGGCTGGCCCGATGTCTGGACGGCGGCATCCAACGATGGCGGCGTGCCGGAAGCCTTCGCGGAGAGCATTGCCTCGCTCCCGTTCAACGACCGGGAGGCCGTCGAGGCATTGATCGTCGCTCATCCGGGAGAGATCGCCGCGATTGCGATCGACGTACAGGCGACCATGCCGGAACCGGGATACCTCGCCTGGCTGCGCGATCTCGCCCACGAGATCGGGGCGGTGCTCATCTTCGACGAGATCGTGACCGGATTCCGTCTCGCACGGGGCGGGGCCCAGGAGTATTTCGGCGTCACCCCAGATCTCGCCGTCTTCGCCAAGGGCATCGCGAACGGGATGCCGCTCGCCGCCGTGGCCGGACGCGCCGAGGTCATGGCGGCGATGACCGATGCGACCATCTCGATCACCTACGGCGGTGAGGCATTGTCGCTGGCGGCGGCGAAGGCCGTCCTCACAGTCTACCGCGATGAACCCGTGGTCGAGACCCTCCACGCACGGGGAGCGCGGCTACGCGCCGGGCTCGATGCGGCAGCGGAGGCGGCTGGCGTCCCATTCGCGACGCATGGCTTCGACCCGATGACGGCGATGCGCTTCGACGGTCTCGATACCGGAACCGATTACGACGCCTGGACCTTCCTCCTACAGGAGATGGCAGAGCGTGGCGTCCTCCTGCGGCGAGGCGGGTTGAACTTCGTCACCTACAGTCACACGGAGACGGACGTCGATGCCATCGTGGCGGCCGCGTCGGAGGTCTTCGCGGCGCTGCGGCCGTTGCTGGATGCGGGAACGATCCGCAGTCGCCTGCGAACGCGCGACATTGCCGCGACGCCCGCTTTCCGGACGTTTTCCTGACCCGACAGAGGAGTGCAACCGGTGATCGTCGACGGGCATATCCATCTCCAGAACCGGGACGGGCGCTACAGCTCCGCCGAGGCCGACCGCTGCCTGTGGCTGGCCGACCGCGCGCGCATCGACCGCATGGTCTACCTCTTCGACCTCGGGGCGTCGCCGTCCGTCGACCCGACGCCGAAGGAGATCCGGCGCAGCAACGACATCGGCCTGGAGCTGATCGCCCGGCATCCGGACCGGTTCTTCGCCTTCTGCTACCTGAATCCGGCCCACGACCCGGCATTCTCGCTTGCCGAACTCGATCGTTGCCTGGCCGGCGGTTGTACCGGGATCAAGCTCTGGATCTCCGTCCATGCCGACGATCCCCGGCTGGACCCGATCATGGAACGCGCCGCCAGTGAAAGGCTTCCGGTCCTGCATCACGCCTGGTACAAGGCGACGGAGTTCGCCTACAACGAGTCAACGCCCGCCCAGATTGCGACACTCGCCCGGAAGCATCCGGCGGTGCCGATCGTGATGGCGCACCTCGGCGGCGGTGGGCAGCGTGGGGTGATCGACATCGAGGATTGCCCGAATGTGGTCGTGGATACCTCCGGGGCGCAGCCGCATGCCGGGTTGATCGAGTTCGCCGTCGAACGGCTGGGGCCGGAGCGCGTCGTCTTCGGTTCCGACTGGCCGATCCGCGACTTCGCGGTGCAACGGGCGAAGGTGGATGGCGCCCGGATCGACGAGGCGACGCGCACAGCGATCCTGGGCAGGACGATGAAGCGCCTGCTCTCGCGTCGCGTGGCGCCGGAGGCAGCACGATGACCGCGACAGCCGTCATGGTGGGGTCTCACTTCGATGCGAATGCCTGGGCTGGCACCTGGCCGTTCGAGAGTGGGGAGGCGTTTCCGCTCAATGCGGTGATCCCCGGCCTGCGCGAGGCCGGGTTTTCGGGGGCCCTGGTCTCGCCGCTGCGCGCGGCGCTCGCCGCCGAGCCATCGGCGGCCAATGCGGAACTATGCGACGAGGTCATGCGTCTGCCGACGTCCGGCTTCGCCCTCCGGATCGCCCCGGTCATCGACCCATCACTTGCCGACTGGGAACGCCAGCTCGCGCATGCGCTCGATAGGGGTGGTGATGCCCTCGGCGCGATCCGCGTTATCCCGAACTACCACGCCTACGATCTTGCCAGCCCCTCGGTCGATGCGCTCGCCAACGTTCTGTCCGCGCAACGCATCCCGTTGGTAATCCAGGTGCGGATGCTGGATGAACGCGCCCACCACCCGCGCATGGTGGTGCCGCCGGTCCTGGTCGAGTCGATCGCGGAGCTGGGACGCCGGCACCCGGATCTGGAAATCGTCGTCTCCGGCGTCTTCTTCGGGGAACTGGCGGCCCTCCAGGATGTGCCGAACGTCTCGATCGAGCTCTCCTCGGTCGAGTCGGCGGACACCCTGCCCGACGTGATGCGCATGATCCCGGCGAAACGCATCCTGCTCGGGACGCATGCGCCGCTCTACGTTCCGGCAGCCGCGCTCGCCAAGCTCGCTGGCGACAGCATCTCTCCGCAGACGCTGATCGGGATCGGGGGCGAGACTGCCCGAGCGCTTTTCGTCCGTTCGCGCCCGGGGACATCGCCATGATCGTCCCCGGCATTTCGTCAAACCCTGCAACCCTATCCCGTTCTATGGAAGGATCTCTCCCGTGACCAAGCCCCGTGTGCTCGTGCTGCCCGGTCCGACGATGTATCACGATCTCTTCGCCCCGGAGATCGACCGGGCGCTACGCGACCTCGCCGACGTAACCCTCAACGACCGTGACGAGAACTGGACTTCCGAGCGGTTGGCGGAGGAGATCGTTCCCTACGATGGGCTCGTCACCTGCTGGGGCTCACCGGCGGTGACGGATGCGGTGCTGGACAATGCACCGAATCTGAAGATCGTCGCCCATGCGGCGGGCAGCGTGAAGGCGTACATCCCGGAGAACGTCCTCCGGCGGGGGATCAAGGTCTCCTCGGCAGCGATCGCGATGGCCCCGGCCGTGGCGGAATGCTCGCTGATCCTCGTCTTCCTCGGCCTACGCGCGATCCACCGCTACGATGCCGCCATGCATAGCGGCGATCCGGACCGCGCCTGGCTCGGGCTGGGCGCCTTCGGGATGGGCGAGGAGATCGCCAGCCAGCGGATCGGCGTCGTCGGTGCGGGTGGGGTGGGGCGGATCTTCATCCGGCAGGCCAGGGCGCTCGGGGCCGAAGTCTGGGTCGCCGATCCGTATCTGAGCGACGAGGCCGCCGCCGCGATGGGCGCCACGAAGGCGACATTGGACGACCTGATGCGATCCTGCCCGATCGTCGTCAACCACGCGCCGACGACGCCCGAGACACATCACATGATCGGTGCCGCGCAGTTGGCGCTGTTGCCGGACAACGCCTATCTCGTCAACACCGCCCGCTCGTGGGTGATCGACCAGGATGCGCTGCTGGCCGAGTTATCGTCCGGGCGCATCAGGGCGGCACTGGATGTCTTCGACCAGGAGCCGTTGCCGCTGGATCACCCGTTCCGCTCGTTGCCAAACGTGGTCCTGACCCCGCATATCGCGGGCGGCACGCGGGAGACGCGGTATCGGCAGGGGGCGTGCGTCGTTCGGGACCTGACGAACGCCTTCAGCGGCCACCCCCTCGCCCACGAGGTCACGCTCGACCGCTACGCGATCCTTGCCTGAACCGAGCGGATCGCCGGAGGCCCTTCCACCCCATGCCTGTCCATTCCAGTTCCCATGAATCCGCCGCAATGAACGCCGTCCGCATCGTGGCGGTCGAGACGTTCTTCAACATCGAGTCGCCGTCGGCGGCCTTCGGATTCGGCGCCTCGGCGGTTGGCGACCTGACACTCGCCCACGTCTGCGTCCGCGTTGCCGACCGGAAGGGGCGAGAGGTTGAGGGGTGGGGGGCGATCTTCCTGTCGCATCCGTGGGCCTATCCGGGGACAGCGGTCGATCCCGCCGAGAAGGGTCGCCGGATGCGCGCCTTCCTCGACGCAACGGGCCAGGCGACCGTCGAACGCGGCGCATTCGGGCATCCGCTCGACCACTTCCTGGACATCGAAGCAAGGCTTTCCGAGGCGGAGATGCCGCGCCTGGCCGCACTGGTCGCGATTTCGCCACTGGATGCCGCGATCCACGATGCCTACGGCAAGCTGCACGGTATCAGCGCGTACGCGGCGCTTGGCCCGGAATTCGTAGGATGGGACCTGTCGCGTGTGCTGGGGGATCCGTTCGTTGGACAGTACTTCGGCGATTACGTACGATCGGAACCGATCGCGTCCCTGCCGATCGCGCATACCGTCGGCACGGCGGACCCGCTGACAATCGGGGATCGTATAGGTGCCTATCCGTCGCTGGCTGAGTGGATCGCCAGCGACGGCGTGCGGAATTTCAAGGTCAAGCTCAAGGGGAAGGATCTGGCCTGGGATGTCGCCCGCTTGCGCGAGGTCCATACGGTGGCGTCCGGCATCTCCGGGGCAGACGTCCGGCTTTACGCCGACCTGAACGAGCAGGGACCGTCGCTCGCGTACCTCGTGGCGCTCCTGGATGACGTGCGCGATACGGCTCCGGATGCGCTTGCCGCATTGGTCTCGCTCGAACAACCGTCCTCGCGCAACCTCGGCTTGGACGCGATCGACGTGCATGCGATCTCTCGCCGCATCCCGGTCGTGCTCGATGAGGGCCTCGTCAGCCTCACGTCCATCGACCGCGCGGCGGCGCTGGGATGGAATGGGATCGCCTTGAAGACCTGCAAGACGCAGAGCCTGATGCTGCTCGCCCTGGCGAAGGCAACCGAACTCGGCCTTCACGTCTCCGTGCAGGACCTGACGAATCCGGGCATCGCGCTCCCGCACTCCGCTGGGCTGGCGGCGCGCCTGCCGGCGATCGAGCCGATGGAGAGCAACCAGCGCCAGTATTTCCCGGAGACCTCAACACCCGAGGCGACGCGCTTTCCCGGAATCTACGCGGTCAGGGACGGCGCGATCCCCACGGCATTGCTGGACGGTCCGGGCCTCGGCTATGGTGATCTCGCCACGATCCCGCGCGATATATTCGCAATTCCGTAAAATCGATATATCCGGAACGGCCTCAGGCAAGGATGTCCGCGAGACTGACGGGAGCGCCATCGCTGGCCAGCGATGCCTCGATGGCGTGCGTGGCGGCGATCGGCATCAGGAGCTGGCGAGCATCGAGCGGCCAGCGATTGGCATCGACCGCCCGCAGGACCGAGCGCACGATCTCGGCATAGCTGTCGTCGTTGGCATGGATCTCGGCCGCAGTAAACCCATCGATGCCGAAAATCGTGGCATGGAAGCAGTAGTGGGCATTGGCGAGCAGGGTAAGGGTCGCCTGTCGCTCGCCGGACCAGGTTCCGTCCACAACAATCGTCGGGCCTATCCGATGTGCGCGAACCTCCTGCAGGTCGTCTCCGAGCAGGCGTAACGCGATCTCGATCGTGTGGGTCGCGTAAAAGATGAGTCCGCCATAGGGACTGGCGGGATCGGCCGGGCCCGCGAATTGCGCTGCCCGGATCTCCCCAAGGTCCGGCAGGCGGGCAGCGAGCGCGTTCGTCTCCGGCGTGATGCGGAGTGATGACATCGATGTGAGGAACGTCCCAGTGCGCTGGGCGGTCGCGATCATCTGGCGACAATCGTCCAGCGCGATCGCCAGCGGCTTGTCGACGTAGGTCGGGATGCCTGCCTCTAGGAAGGGGAGGGCATGGTCCCGATGCAGGTCGCCGTGGCGATCGACCACGAAGACGAGGTCGACGTTTCCGATCAGGTCGGTGAGTGACGGCGCGATCTCCGGGATGGCCCCGAGTTCGGCGACCTCGGCCGTCCGCTCCGGCTCCTGTCCCCAGATCGCGACGACCTGGACGTCGTCACCCGCGACGCGCTCCCGATTGACGAGCCGGGAATATGCGACGGCATGAGAATTGTCCGAGCCCACGATCCCGATTCGACGCATGTGCACATCTCCGATACTGCATGCCCGCTACCCCTGGCGCAGGGTAGCCAACTGAGGACGGCGGGTCAACAGGCAGCGGATGATTTCACTGGCCCGTGAAACCATCGCAAGCGAGCATGCACGGCGAGCCTGATCGTCAGCCTGGAAAGCATTCGGTTCACACGCGGCTTGCCCGCCGGAACGGTGACGGTTCCCGATTTCTCGTGGGGGGTCGGTGTTTCTGCGCTCCGTAGCCAGACACGCCAACCTATCACAGGGGATACAAGGTGAAGAGCATTGCTCGACGTTGACCATCGCCCACCGTCAGCGCGGAAAACCCAACCGCCGCCAGAGAGAATGGCTGCGGGTGATGGGCCGATGGCTCAGTGCGTGAGTATGAGAAAGCATCCAAACGCCTACGATCCTGCAGCGCAAGACGCCGCCGGCAGGCTCGCCGAGACAAGGCGACGTGCCATCTCCCGCGCGACCTGGGCGCTGTGACCGCCGTCGAACATCGAGCCGACCATCGCCGAGTCGTAGAGCAGGCACCACTGCTCCGCCAGCAGCTCCGGCTTCTGGACACCGCCTTCACGGATCAGACCAGCGACGAAATCACGAAGCCAGGCACGATGCGTCTGGCAGACGGCCCAGCCAGGGGCCGATGTGTCGGGGAACTCGACCGCAAAATTGATGAACGGGCATCCGCGAAAGGACGGGTTTGCGCATCCGCGCTCGATCGTCTGGAGGATGCGATCCAGCCTTGCCCCCGGCTCCTTCTCCATCGCCATCGACTCCGATTCGACAAAGCCCCGGAAATTGTCACTCTGCCGCTGAAGGTAGGCCGCGATCAGGCGGTCCTTCGAACCGAAGTGCGTATAAAGCGTCGCCTTGGCGACCCCGGATCGCGCAATGATCTCGTCGACGCCGACGGCACGGAACCCTCGCTGGTAGAAGAGCTCCTGCGCCGTATCGAGGATCCGCTGGCGAGCCCGGGACGGAGCTGTGCTGTCGTCTGAAATTGTGCTCATGTCCCATCCTCGCGACCGTCCCGCGCTGCGATACGGGCAAACAGGCCAAGTTCATCGAGTGCCTTGCAGGTCATTGGTGCGGCCCCGGGATCGGACTCGCAGAGATCGGCCAGAAGCCGCAAGTCCGCTTCGACATCGATATCGAATGTGGATTCGATGGTGGCGACATCCAGCCCCCGACGTCGCGCCTGGGAAATCAGGTCCCGGGCAGCGGTTGTCGTGCTCATCGGCACACCGGTGACGACATCGAGGAATCCACGCACACCGATCAGATAGTATCCCCCGTCATGCACTCGTCCAACCACGACATCGGCTGCGTCCAGCCCCGCGAAGGCGTCGTCGACCATCGCCCGCGTCATCTGTGGAGAATCCGACGCGGTCAGCACGGTTGCCGCGTATCCCTGCTCTGCTCCCCACCGGAGCAACATCGCCTGCCGGGCCGCCCAGTCGGAGCCTTCCTGCATCACGAAGTGGACATGGTCCAACTCCCGATCTGGCTGAATGCGTTCGATCGTCACCCGGAAGGGATGCGATTCCGGCGTATAGGCCCAACCGAGATCGTACGAGAGGTCGGCGGTCATGAACCGGTCGACGAGATCGTGGAGGAACGTTCCGTAGAGCTGGGCGGCGCATGCCATTCCGATCGTGGCGCCCAGGCGGGTCTTGGTCTCGCCGGCCACCGGGTTCCGCGCGGCGATGAGCAGGAGGCGATCGTGTTGTCGTATCGGCATCTCATCCTCCGGACCATCGTCGCAGGTACGCAGATGGATCGGTCGCCGCATCCGGCAGGGCCGGAGCGTCTGCCCGGCGCAGGACGTAGAGCGTGACATCCCCACCCACGAGCCACTGATCGTAGGTTCGTGTCCACATGATCTTGTAGCCATCGCGCGGGGTGGACGATACGACGTAGGTCGAATCGCTCGCAAGGGCGTAGAACGTCATCCACCAGGGACCATTCCGCGTACGTGCGCGCGTGATGTCGTGATCCAGCCCGTAGGTGTAGAGGTGGTATCCATCCCAACCCGCCCCGGCGTCGACGCTGGTCGCCGGGACACCCTGCGCAACCACCTCGTCGGCGCTGGTCCAGACGGTATCGAGGAACGTGAGATAGTCACGCGTCGCGGCCACGTTGTAGGCGATCAGGCCGGCGATGAGCGCCCAGCCGACCGCTTGTGGCAGCCGGAGGTCTCTCGCCGCCCAGAGCACCAGGCAAATGATCAGCGGAAGAAGCGGCAGCAGGTAGCGATCGAGCGAGTAGCCACGGCGGAGATAGTGGAATGACGGGGGCAGCACGCCGACGAACTGCCAAACAACGATCGCGGCAACGATCCCGGCGGCGGTTCGTTCCCCGCTTGGCGGTAAGCCGACTCCCCGGCTAACGACCAGGGCGACAATCAGCGCGGCAATCGCACAGATCGCAGTCGACCAGGCAAACGTCGTGGCACCAAACAGCCGCGTCCGCGATCCAAGTACATCCGATGGCCCCAGCCCCGCTGCATTCACGAACTGGGGGATGTAGGGCCACCGTTTGCCCGCGTATCCATAGAGCACGAGTCCGCCGACCAGTCCCCCCACCCAGGGGATCGCCAGCCAGGGGAGAACGAGGGGCACCCCCCGCCGCGTTCCCTGCCGCAACCGGGGAAGCCAGCCGATCAGTACCGCTGCCACGAGGGGGGCGGTGAAGAAGCCGAGGTACATGGCGACGATGAACAGCAGGTTCCAGCCAAGCCGCCACGTTCCCGCCAGTCCCGCCCGCTGCATCTCCTGCGTGAAGGAGGCCTGCACGGCAGGGATGTCGTTGACGGTGGAGAGCCACACGTAATACCCGCCCAGCGCGAGGGCCGGTATCCCCGCAATCGCGAGCAGCAGCTTCACCGATGCCCAGTCGAAACGCAACCGCCGTGTCAGCAGGAGGAACGAGCCGATCGCGACCGGCACCAGAATGCCCTGCTGGCGCGTGAGAAATGCGCACGCCGCCAGAGCCGACCCCGCTACCAGATATCGCCAATCGACCGTCGTCCCTTTCAGTCCACGAACCGAGCAATACGCACTGCCGACGATCAGCGAGGTCAGGAACGAATCGGTCATGAAGGTGAACGACAGGACGAACAGGAGCGGATTGAAGAGGTAGGCCGCCGTGCCAAGGGCGCTCCGACCTCGACGCACCCCGAGTTCCCGAAGCAGTCCGTAGAGTGCCGCCGCTCCAAGCATCACGATGACGAGGGTGGAAACCCGCACGATACCCAGCGACATGCCGAACACAAGGCCGAATGCGGCCCCCCAGCCGATCTGGAACACCGCCGTCGCAGCCACGACCGGATAGACGGTCAATCGCCCCTCATCCAGCAGGATTTCGACGGACCGGCTGTATCCCCAATCATCGGTCGTGGCGACCGGGGTCAGGCTGGGAACGATCAGCGCCGTCCCCGCGAAGATCGCCAGCACCAGCAGGAGCGGCCACGCGCGAGACAGCCATTGCCTTCCTCGCAACCAGCGCGCGGCAATGGTGGGGAGTGCCATCGGCTCGCTCACGGCGCTTCCCTCATGACCGGGACTGCGGTGAATCGCACGCCGAGCATGACGTTCAGGATTCGCCATCCGGTCAGGACGACCGCCTTCAGATTGCCGCTCACCTTGGATTCCCCGGCGCGACGCCGCCGGCAGCTGACGGGAACCTCCTCGAACCGCAACCCCGCCCGGACCGCTCGCGCGATCATCTCGCTCGGCCAGCCATAGGTGAGCTCCTGCATCTCAAGACCAAGCAGGTGCTCCCGCCCGATCGCCCGGTATGGCCCCAGGTCGGTGACGCGCACGCGGTAGATAAGGAAGAACAGCCAGGTCGCAACCCGGTTTCCCCATCGTTGGGGAACCGTCAATGCCCCGTTCTCGACATGTCCGCGCACCCGGGAACCGACCACGAGATCCGCCTGCCCGGCAAGCACCGGCGCAAGGAGGCGATTCATCTCGGCGGGCACTTCGCTTCGGTCGCCATCCATGAACAGCAGCAGATCGGCATGCCCGGCGGCCTGCGCGCCACGTAGGCAGGCCCGGCCATAGCCACGCGTCGGCTCGGCGACGACAACCGCGCCGGCCTCCGCCGCCACCATCGCGGTCGCGTCGGTGCTGCCGTTATCGACCACGTAGATCCCGGTCAGCGAGACGCCAGCCAGCGAAGCCGCCGCTGCCTGAATCTCCCCGACGAGGATGCCGATATTCCCCTCTTCGTTCAGCGCGGGCACAACGACGGCCAGGTTTGGCAATGCACTCATCGGCGGGCGGACTCCTTCACGATGGCCCGCTTCCGCAAGGTGCGCTCCGCAGCCGTGAAGTAGTCGACGATTTCGCCTTGCCGGTCGATCCAGGCGAGGTAGCGGTCGATGCCAGCCGAGAGATCGACAGTCGGCCGGTACCCCAGCTCGGCGATCTGCGCGATATCGGAGACCAGGGCACGCATCTCGCCCGGCCGGAACGACCCCGGCAGGGCCGGCCCGATGGACTTGCCAAGGCGTTGGGCCAGCAGCCGCGCCAGGTCGGCAATCTCGACCGCCTGGCCTGTCCCGACATTGAAAATGCGTCCATTCGCCCGTTCATCCGTGGCGACCAGCATGTTCGCCCGTGCCACATCCTCGACGAAGACGAGGTCGCGCGATTGGTGCCCATCCTCGTAGACCACCGGCGGCAAGTCATTCACCAGGCGCGTGCAGAAGATCGCGATCACCCCGGTGTAGGGATTGAAGATGGACTGGCGAGGGCCATACGTGCAGGAGTAGCGCAACGCCACCACCGGCCGCCCGGTGGCGCGACCCCAGGTAATCAACGACCGTTCCTGAACCGACTTGCTGATGGCATAGACATTCTCGCCGCCAATCGGCGCCGCTTCGTCGGTCGGCGCCGGCGACGCGACTGCCCTGCACTGCGGACAGTGCATCGCGAAATCCCCTGCGCGCAGCTGTGCGATGGGCCGGGTCGTTCCATAGAAGTGGCCATGCACCTCGCAGCGATACGCCCCCTCATCGTACACGGCCTGCGACGAGGCCATCACGATTTTCTCGACCGGCAGATCGCGGTCGCGGATGGTCTCCAGCATGAGGCCGGTGCCGACGCCGTTCACATGCAGGAACTTCGCGATCTCCGGCATGTAGCCGCCGTAGGCTGCTTCGTGGAAGACGAGGTCGATCCCATCGAGGGCGCGCTCCCAATCGGTGCGATGACGCACATCGCCGTGAACGAACTCGATCTCGTCCGTCAGCCAGGGCGGCTTCCCGTTGCGATGGGTGGTGCGCTCCAGGTTGTCGAACACGCGCACATCCCACCCGGCGCCGAGCGCCGCGTCGACGATATGCGATCCGATCAACCCGGCGCCGCCGGTGACGAGCACGCGTTTGCTGGTGGTCATCGCTGCCTCCGTGCCCCAACCGGGGTTGCGGCGCCATCGATCGTGGCAAGGGCATATCCGAGATCCGCGATGATGTCCGCAGGATCTTCCAGTCCAAGCGAAAGGCGCAGGGTGTTGTGCTCCCAAGGCAACACGAGATCGGCCATCGGAAGACGAGATGGCGCCCGAGGGGGGAAGGAGACCGTCGTCGTCGTTCCTCCGATGCTCGGCACGTACGGGATCAGATGCAGGCCGCGAACGAATGAGGCCGCAACAGTATTATCGCCCCGGAGCGTGAACGAGAGGATTGCCCCCGCACCGTGTGGCAACACACGCCGTGCCAGTTCCGCCTGATCGGATCCGGCGAGGCCGGCATAGGAGACGGATACCACGCCCGGCTGCCCGGCCAGCCAGCTGGCGACGCGACAAGCCGACTGGCATGCCCACGACATCCGGGGCAACAACGTGCGCATTCCCCGCGTCGCGAGCCACGCCTCCATTGGCGCCAATACCGGCCCGTACAGATGCGCCGTTTCCCTGAGTTGCAGGATAAGCTCCCGCGATCCCGCCACCACGCCTGTGGTGACATCGCTATGCCCGCTGAGGAACTTGCCCGCGCTATGGATGACGAGATCCGCCCCGAACGCCGCCGGTTGGCACAGGACGGGCGTGGCGAAGGTGTTGTCGACGGCGAGGAGCACCCCACGCCGTTTCGCGATCGCGGAGACGGCGGGCAGATCGAGCAGCCGCATGCCCGAATTCGAGATGGTCTCGGCAAGGACGAGTTGCGTGGTTGGACGAACGGCTGCCTCGACCGCTACGGCGTCGTTGAGATCGACGCGCGTGATGTCGATGCCAAAACGGATGGCCACGGTCTCGAGCAGCGAAGACGATTCGCAATAGACATCGTCGCCGATCACGACATGCTGGCCACTACGGAGGAGAGTGAGAAGCGTCATCGAGATGGCGGCCATCCCGGAGGACACCGCGATCGCATCCTCGGTCCCTTCGAGGTCCGCCACAGCGCGTTCGAGCGTCCGCACGTTCGGCAGCCCGTCCCGGGAGTAGGTTGGCATGCCTGACATGAACCAGCCGTCGGCCTGCTCCGCATCGTCGAAGGCGTAGACGGAACTCTGGCAGATCGGCTCGATCAGCGGCTGGGGACCGGGTTCCATTCGCTCACCAGCCCGCGCGATGCGCGTGCGGCGGGCGTCCTGTTCCACATGCGGCTCCGGATCGTGCATCCAGGCATCCCTTCTCTCCGACGGTCTCTTCAGGCGACGGTTGCCGTTACCCGGTGAAGTCCGGTCGCCCCTTGTGGTGCGGTCCCTCTCACCTCACTGGTCTGCAAGTCGCCATTGCCGTCGGTTGCGCGGACTACAAGCTCGAATGTGCCGGCCTGCATGGGGGTCCAGCGATAGCTCCAGAAGACCCAGGTCAGTCGTGTGCCGGGATAGTCGATCGTCGCGGCATTCCAGGTCTTCTCCCCATCGACGCTGACCTCGACCCTGCGGCCCCCCGATCTCCGGCAAACGCACGTCCCCGTAATTGCACCGTCTGTGCCCGCGTGAATGTCCCGGTGAAGAAGTCACCCTTCTGCGTCCGTTTCCATGCCGGCGCAAAGAAATCGGAGCGGGTCGGAATGACGAAGTTCGGCCCCCATCCCTGCCCCTCGTAGAAGCCCTTCCCATCGTGGTCGATGACCTCGATCCCGGTGACCCATTTGACGTTCTTCTCGCCATACAGCCCGGGAACGATCACCCGTACGGGATATCCATGGCGTTCCGGCAAGGGTTCGCCATTCATGCGATAGGCGACCAACGTCGCCGGATCGAGCGCCTTCTCGATGGCGAAGGTGTCGGTGTAGCCATCGGTGCCGTAAAGCTTCACTTCCACGGCGCCCGCGCCGACGCCTGCCACGCCAAGCATGTCCGCGAGGCGCACGCCGGTCCAGACGGCATTGCTGGCGAGGCCTGCGCCGATACGGTTGGAGATGCACATCAGCGTCGATTCCTGCTCGACCGATGGCAAGCTGGAGATCTCGGCGAAGTCATACGTATACGACCGGTCGACGAGGCCGCCGATCTCCAAACCCCAGACGTCCGTGGAGACGTTGGGATCCACGACGTTCTTGGTGACCGTGTAGAACTTCTCGTTGGGCACGACCGGCTGAACGCCCGGACCGTTGTACACCTGCCCGTCGTAGGTAAACACGGCGCGATCGTAGAGTCGCTTCACGAGCGCATACGTCGCCCAGGCCGCAGCCCCTCCGGCTCCGACCGCCAGCACCGCCCGCCGTGTACGCGGCGCACCGACCGGCCCAGGTTCGCGCGTCTGGATGACGCGATCGTCCGGAGCCTCGCCATCGGGTTGCGGTGAGGACCGCAACGCACTCACATCCCGCCAGGCAATCCAGTGGTAGCCGACGACCAGCACCACGGCGAAGACCAGGTACGTCAACAGCAGGCCGACACTCGTGACGATGCGCGCTTCCGTAGGTGGCAGTCCGCGGTAGTTCGTCTGCAACACCGGCCGCATGGCGACGAGCGTCGCCCCCCACACCACGAGCAGCACGAGCGCAATCGCAGCCACGCCGACACGGCTGATGCCGAGCCGCCAGGCCCCTCGCCGGCGCGCCCAGCGGCTCTCGGCAAGGAGCGGGTACAGGAGTCCGGTGAGTGTTCCCACCCCGACAACCGCCTGGATACCGGTGGTGACGCCGAACTTCTTGAGGCCGTTGTAGCCGCCGTAGCGGCCAAAGAGGTCGAAGAACTCGCGGATCGACAGGGTGGGTGCAATCCGGTCGGGAACCGACTCCGGCAGTGGGGAGATGCCAAGCCAGGTCCGTCCGGCGACCATGACCAGCAGCATGCAGGACGCGGCGAGGAGCCCTGCAATCCCTCCGGTGAACAGCGTAGCAACGCGACGTTGCCACGACATCCGAATCTTCTCCTCACACCTGCCGAGTCCGCCACGGGGCCCATCTCGCCACAGGAGGATACAGGACGGTCTGTCTATATGCAACGAGGCGTGCCTGACTGCCCTCGTTTTCTCGCGAATCTCATCCGGTCTGATGAATGAAGCCGTCTGCCGCCCCGCCGAACCAGACTGGCCGGATTGGGTAGCATCTGCACCGAGTCGGGAAATTACGTATTGCACACTAGACAGACCGTCCTGTACGACCCAGGCCGTGCAGGAGGGTGGCGAATGAAGGGACTCTGGATGTCCCGGTAATGTCGCGGACCCCCAATGCCCCGGGGCCATCGTCGGACGTGTCGCGCCGTGCTCCATCGCGCCCGTAGCGTCCGGCTTACGAATCCTTGTTTTACTGAAAGGGATTGAGTGATGAGGGGAACGAATGGCCTCGGGCGTCCGTTTGCGAAGGCGCTGGTTCTTGTGTTCGCCCTGGGCGTTGCCAGTTCCATGAGTTCAGGAACCCAGGCCGCCGCAAGCGTGCATGTATCCTGCTTCTTCGGACTACCGCCGCACTCCGGTCACACACGGTCCGTGCCTGAGGGGATCGACATGCAAGCTGGCTGTGGCGGTGAACGATCCCCCGACGGCAACGCCAACATCCACAGCCCCCGCAAACAATGTCCCGGTGAGCTCCACGGCGACCTCGACCACGATGCCGACGAGCACCCCGGCTCCCACAACGACGGCGTCTCCTGACGTGCCCGTGGACACGCCGCTCCCCGTGGCGACGTCGACCGCTGGAACGACGATGGCCTCCACCATCGACCCCGCGATGACCGCATCCAGCAAGGGAACGCAGGCACCGGCGCTCGTTCCAGCAACCAACGCCACACCGCCAACGCCGGATGACCCCGCCGGTGATCCCAGCCAGCCAGCCTCCGCCCAGGTGCGCAACCTGCCAACAACCGGTAGTGGTGGTGACCATCAGTCCGGTGGAAGCGGACTGGCCTTTCTCATCGGCATGACGGTCCTCATGAGTGGGATGGGGTTGATCCTGCGAACGAGGCGGCGTGTCGCCGACCGCGACCACTAATCAGGTGACATAAATCACACAGGAGGGCTTCAGGAAGAAGCCCGCCATGTCCCCAGAGTCGCTCGCCTTGCCTCTCAAGAATGCCGCCTTTGCAACCGATGTTGCTTGCTAGCGGCAGACGTGGCGTCGAGTCGTCGATGCTTGTTCCTGCTGGATGACGTCTGAGGATCGGGCACAGCAACGACCGCGGGGAGAACGATGATGAGCAGCACACGTTTCACCTTTCCATACAGTCACGCCTTCAGCGGCGGGCATCTCACGGTCACGGTTGGAGACGATCCGGCGGAACCAACCTGCCTGATCGAGTTTGCTGACGGGACGACGGTGATCGGAGACATTCTTCGTTCAGGCACGAACGGGTTTGACATCGTGATCCCGGAGTACACCACGGCGAAAGGAACCGTCGTGCCGGCCAAGACCTGGAGCATTCGCCGCCGCGCTGACGACCTGTTGTGGCGATCCCGGCTGCTGACGTAAGGGACATCGCCCCGATTCTGGGGATGCCGCTCCAGGTGCCGATGGATCGAACGCCTTCTGCACCTCTCGCAGAGAGGTCTCGGCTGCGGGGGCCGGAGGCCCCGTATGCGACACAGCCGTGGTGACGATTGTTGGTCCGACGCCAACGGCCTCCGCGACGCAAACCAGCACCCCAACGATTGATCCGTGGCGCGATGGTGCTCGCCGCGAACGATCCGGACAGCTGTATCACACCGTCTGCAACGCCTGCGACCACTACCACTAACACCCCCGCAGGGACCGCAACGACGTCCATGCCGAGCCGTGCCCCGACGAGGACACCCGCGCCCGGTTGCCGGGCTGCCGAACACGGGCGATGGCCCATCCGCGCCGTCTGGCGGATCCACCTTGCGGGTATCGCTAGCGCTGATCTCCGCCGCCTTCATTCTTTGGAGGGAATATCTGGAGAAGCCGAGTCAGACGCCAGTGGATGCCAGCGGCCCGCCGGAGATAAGTGGGTTCGTCCCCATCGCGTATCCGACAACGAGGCCGCAGGGAACACAACCTGGCTGCCATACGGTCGTTCTATCCGGTCGTACCCCGCGGGCGGCACGATCGGCACCAGACACGATTGCCCGTCCTCGCCAGGGTGGACTGGGTGAAGAGTGTTTGCATCCCGTTCACCCCGCTCCCCTCAGGGGGCAAAGCATACGACTGGGCTCCCATGCTTCCGTCGCATGCTTCGGCGGGACAACCGCGCGGACGACAGCCTGGTATTTGCCGATACTCCCGCTCGGGTCCAAGAGGAAGGCGCTCGTTGATGCCACTGCCATACACGGCCGTTCGTCCAGAACATCCCGAAGGATTGCGGCTCTATCTGCACGCCGTTGGCTCTGCCTGGTATTTCCGGATGACTCCCGTCCGCGATCCCGATCGGCCCATCGCTGGCGGATCCTGGTCGAACCCTGCACGGAACCGCGTCTCAACGCCGCCGATCCACCACGAGCCGCCATTCTGGCCAGTGGGCTTCCAAGCCAGTTGGCGGTGAGCGAGATGCTGGACGCGATTGCAGCCAATCCGCTGGCATGGCTCGGTCAGCCAGGGAATGCGGATGTGCATCGGTGGATCGACGCCTGTGCCGCATCGGACCCTGGATGAACGATGCGGGAAGGCCGTCTCTCCTGGCCCTCATCCGGCTAGTGGCGCATCAAGCCGAGAGGAGGATGCCGGCATGCCGGTCCGTCGGCCGTATCCCTGGATGGTGATGACGATGCTGGGGTTCGCCCTCGTGGTGGTAGGTGAACGCCAGAACAGAGGATGGCTGTTGCTCGGTGGAGCTGTCGTAGTAGCAGCCGGGGCGATCATGGTCTCCGTGGCGTCCCGACGGTAGGCGCGATTCCAATAGCTGTATACCGAACACCCCGAGATCATCCCGACCGGCTGGGACGACAAGCAGGCACCCGCCCGGACCGTCGACCACCTCGCCCCGGCGTTCCTGCACGAGACTCACCGCTGGTACGAAGCGGTGATGCCGGTGATCGTCCCGCGGCTGCATGCGAACGACCGCAACACGATTGCCGTCCAGCTCGACCATGAGGTTCGGGATGCTCTCGTGGGTGAGCAACTCCCCGGATCTCACCGACGGGGTGCTCCGCGACTTCCGCGCCTGGCTCGGAGATGGCGCGACAGCCCATCCGTTTGCCGATGCCGATGACGCCGCATTCGCTCAGGGCGTGCGCTCACCGGAACCGGCGTAGCCGGGATGTTGATGCGCGACCTGGGTCATTTCATGCGCCATCGCTTCGCATGCTATATCGCGACCTTGCGTACCTATGCCGAGGAGATGGGCGTGCACGATGTCCCGTTCATCGTGAATGTCCACGGAACGGAAGCCGGTGGTGGCGCGAGTTTCCCGATCGGGATCAGCCAGCTTTACGAGAGCTACACCCAGGCGCCCGGATATCTGGCCGGAAGCGATTACTATCTCGGAGCCCTGACCGCCCAGAATGCACCCGACTGGTATGTGATGAATGCGATGATGGAAGCAGTGAACCGTCCGGAGCAACCGCTGAGTTCGGTCGAGTTCGAGGCGGGGTCGGGCGACTATGGCCAGAGCCTCGGCGCGCGGCTCGATCCCTCAGCAGCCGATCTCAAGCTGCGGATGGTGGTCGCACAGGGAAACCGGCTGATCAACTACGACCTCTTCACCGGCGGCATCAACCCGCCGCTTCCGGAGCCCATCGGCGATGGCGACGACCTGGTCAGCTTCACCGGACAACGGCGCGGCATCGGCGCGCCAATCGGACCGGAGGGCCAGGAGAGCTACACACTTCCCTGTCTGGCCAAAACGAACCGGATGCTGCTCGCCCATGAGGCCTCGTTAGCGACGATGAACGAGGAGCGGCGGGACGATATCGCGCTGGCCTTCATTCCCGGACTATTTCATGACCGAGAGCGTGTACCGGGGAAATGACTCCAGGATCGGTATCTGAGCCCATCTGTCCGGGTGCGACTTGGTGCGTACGTATGCACCCTTTCGTCGGGTCCCTTGCGGCTTCCTCTGGCCGTATGTGGCCTTGTTTGGATGCGTTCGTGACGAAATGTGACGTCACAATCGGGTGCCGGGTTGCATCTTGCCGGACACGGCAGCATGAAACGCGATGGACCGGAACGCTTCACCTCGAACGACCAGGAATACGTTTACCGGACGAGACCGGTAGTCTTGATCCCAGTCATGAAATAGCGTTGCCCGAAGGCGAAGAGCGCAATCACCGGCAGCGTCACCATCACCGATGCTGCCATTAGCAAGGCCCATTCCGTGCTGCGCTGGGCACGGAAGGCATAGAGGCCCAGGCTGAGCGGGTACTTGTCGGCACTGGAGAGGTAGATCAGTGGCCCGAAGAAGTCGTTCCACGTCCCCAGCAAGGTGAAGACTGCGACGACGATCAGCGCCGGTTGCACCAATGGCAGCATGATTTGCCAGAAGATGCGGAACTCGTTCGCGCCGTCCATCCGCCCCGCATCCAGCAATTCGCGCGGAATCCCCATGAAGAACTGCCGCATCATGAAGATCCAGAAGGCATTCCCCACGAACGCGGGCAAGATCAACGGGGCATAGGTGCCGAGCAACCCGGCCTTCTGGAACATTACATAGACGGGGATGAAGGTCACTACCGGCGGGATGATCAGGGTCGCGACCGTGATCCCGAAGAGCGTGTTGCGTCCAGGGAAGCGGAACATCGAGAGGCCATACCCCACCAGGGCGCTGGAGACGACCGTGCCGATCGTCGTCAACCCGGCATAGTAGAGGCTGTTCCAGAGCAGGCGCAGGAAGTTGAATCCCGGATAGGTGAGAGCCTTGTGGTAGTTCTCCCAACGGATCGGCGAAGGCCACCACTGGATCGGGCGGGCGAAGATCTCCGCATTCGACTTCAGCGATGAGATCACCATCCAGTAGAACGGGACAATCATCACCAATGCAGCGACGGTCAGGAGTGCGTATTGCAGGATCTGACCCGTGCGGCGCCGTCTACGGGCACCGTCATCGCTGGGAATGGGCGCGATAGGCATAGTTGGTGAGGCGGCAAATGGTTGTGGTTCCGGATGTGCGCTCATCGGCCACTCTCCCCTTCGTAGTAGACCCAATATTTCGCAGTGCGGAAGATCACCAGCGTCAGCGCTAGCACAGCAACAAAGAGCACCACGGCCATCGCGGAGGCGTAGCCCATCGAGAAATAGCGGAAGGCGTTCTTGTAGAGCAGCACCATGTACATCAGGGTCGAGTCGAGCGGTTTGCCATCGGTGCCTCCGATGATCAGCGCCTGCGCAAAGATCTGGAATGAGCCGATGATGCCCATCACGAGGTTGAAGAGGATCACCGGGGTGATCAGCGGCAAGGTGATCGTGATCATCCGCCGCCACGGTCCGGCACCATCAATGGAAGAGGCATCGAGGACATCGGCAGGGACATCCTTCAGGCCGGCGAGGAAGATCAGCGAGTCGGCACCGAGCGTCCAGAGGCTGAGGATGATGATTGCGGGTTTCGACCATGCCGGATCGAGCAACCAAGCGATCGGTTCCATCCCGAAAAGCCCGAGGAAGCGGTTGATGAGTCCTGCCCGCGGATCGAACATCAGCATGAAGATGATTGTTCCCGCAACTGGAGGCACGAGCGCGGGCAGGTAGAAGACGGTGCGGTAGGCGCCCATCCAGCGCGTGTCGATCGCCAGCAGCAGCGCGAGCAAGAAGGCAAAGACCAGCCGCAACGGCACCGAGATGACCGCGAAATAGGCGCTGTTCTTCACCGAGGTCCAGAAGAGCGGATCGACGGTGAACATCGTCCGGTAGTTTTCGAGCCCGATCCAGTGGGGCGACTGGATGATGTTGTAGTCGGTAAAGGAGAGATAGAACGAGGAGATCACCGGATAGGCGGTGAAGGCCACGAGCCCGATGATCCACGGCAGCACGAAGAGCAGTCCCGTCCGCGCCTCGTGCCGCGCGAGCGGTCCCATGCGTTCGCGACGCCTGCGAGCGGTTCGGATCGGTGTTGCGGTTGTGGTCGTGGTCCGAATGGAGTCGGTCATGCCCTTCTCCTTGCCAATGGACATCGTGGATTGTGGCCTTCTGCCTAGAAGTAGGCAGCGTTGCCGTGTCATACCGAGCTTGCCCACGGATGACATACCTGGAATGACACGGCTGAGCGCATGATTACGACTGTGATGCCAGCACCTTGTCGAGCTCTGCCTGGCAGGCCTTCTGAGCGTCGGCAAGCAGGTCGGCCGGGCTGCCCGCATGGGCGTAGGCCTGGTCGATCGTCCGCTGAAGCGTGTCGTTGGCGAAGTTCTCCACGGGCGAGGTCCATTGCGGGATTGCAACCTTCAACTGGTTCTTGAAGAACTGCACGATGCTGGTCGCCTCTTCCTTGCCACGCTTCGCTTCCAGCGTCGGCGGCAGCATGTCCGGCACCTTGGCGTTGGTCGGCAGGTCGGGGATCTTGCTGAACCAGATCTCCATACCCTCCGGTCCACCGACATAGTCGATATACCCGAAGGCATCCTCCGCGTGCTTCGAGCCGGATGGCACCACGGCCCAGTTCGGCCATGAGCTGGATGCGGTCGTGGTGCCGCTGGGGCCGACCGGGTAGGAGGCGACGTCCCAGCGTGTCACCTTGGGATCGTCCGGCGCGACCTGGTTGTAGAACTCGCCGGTGATCCAGAAGCCGTTGCCCTGCATACCGAGCAGGCCGGCCTGGAACGCGGGAGGGCGCCCTTCGACCACGTTCTCGGTCCAGTTGTTGGCGAGATCGACCTGCACCATGTCGCCCTTGTATTCGGTGTCGAGCCAATCGACCATCCAGGTGAGCGTCTCCACCGCCTCCGGCGAGTCGAGGGTGTATTTCATGGTCTCCGGATCGAAGATCTTGCCGCCGTTCGTGGCGACCCAGATCGGGAACTCGACCGGCTGGCGCGGTGGCATCATCCCCATGCGCACGAGATTGTCGCCGTCCCATTGCGTGATCTTCACCGAAGCTGCGCGGAGTTCGTCCCACGTCTTCGGGAAATCATCGCGGGCGGACGACAGGCCGACCTCATCGAAGAGTTCCTGGTTGTAGACCATGGCATAGGTGCCAGCGGCGACAGGCAAGCCGTAGGTCTTGCCGCCGAACTGGCAGCTGGCGAGGATGGAGGCTGGCCAATTCTCGACCTGCGAATAACGGGAACCCGTCATCCACTCGTCGAGCGGTTCGAGGGCGCCGCGCACAGCATAGGCGATCGGCGACGACCAGACGATGGTGGCATCGGGCGGCGTGCCGGACGCGATGCTGGCGAGGAACATCTCGTCGAAATTCTGGTCACCCACACCACAGGTAACGCTCTCAATGTGGACGTTGCCGACGACAGCCTCATAGGCGGCGCCGATCTCGGTGAAGCCGTCGCAGAAGGTAGTGGACCCGCCAGGCGTCCAGAACTGCAGATTCACCTTGTCCTGGGCGAAGGCGGATGGTAGTCGGTTGACGCCTAGCGCGGCAAGCCCAGCCGTCGCACCAACCCCGGCAATCAGTTGACGGCGGCTTGCAGTAGTTCGGAAAGCTGGGTGATTGATCGGGTAGCGGGGATCACGTGGGGACATATGAATCTCCTTTGGATGGCGACGCCATTTGATTCCGGAAGCGTGGGTGCAGCGATGTGGCCAAACTCGTGTTGGCTCACATCCGGTCATCCACATAACGGGTCGATCTTGTATCGACCCCTACAAACGAACGATCGGGTCCCTCCCAGGGATGGTCCTGATTCCGCGCCTCCTTCTCCGTCACCAACCGTGCTCGATATCGCTGTCTTCATAGGCCAGGGATGAGCACAACAGGCGGAACCCCTGGGCCACCTCATCTGGACCGATCATCAGGTCGTCGACCCACTCCTCTTCATGCTCGATCCTGCCGCGAATCACCTTCGACAAACAGGTGCGGCAGGTTCCGCTTCGACAGGAGTAGGGGATGTCGATCCCCTGACGCATGGCGGCATCGAGCACGGTTTCGCCGTCATCGACCGAAAACGCCTGCCCGTCGGCCGTGCGAACGGTCACCGTCATGGCGAGCCCGGCTCGCTTGATCCAGATGCCCCGCCGATGATGGCGTCGATACGTTCCATGAAGGGCGCATAGAGATCCTCACCGTTGTCCCAGCGTTCCTGGAGCCAGGTGTTCCACATTTCACCAGCGCGTTCGACGAGTTCCTTCAGTTCGTCCGGTTTGTCCTTGCCGACGATGTGCTGCAACCAGGTGAACCCATACTTGAGGTGGATTGCCTCGTCGGCCCAGTCGTAGTCGGTGTCGATGGCGGTATCGGTGTCGTCCATCGCGTTGAACTGCTTGGTCGTCTGCATGCGGTGGGCGGGGGCATCGCGCTCGAAGTAGTAGAGCAGTGCCAGGATCTCGAGCGGACCGCCGCCCTTCTCGTAGATGGCATCGATCGGGTCGCCCACCATCGGATAGTCGATGCCCATCCGGAAACCCCAGGCCTCGAGACGACGCGCCCCGAGCTGGGCATGACGCATCTCGTCATAGCTCCAGCGCGCGACATCGGTGTAGAAGACCCAGGGCATGGTCGGCCACTGCCACATGAAGGCGGCAGGGGCTTCGGCGGCCCAGACCTCGTTCGCATGGTCAATCGCGTACCAGACCTGCTCCTCGCGGTGATTCTGCGGCGGTCGGCCGGGACTCTCGACGCGTGCCGGTGCCCATTCGCGCGGGCGGACGGCACGTTGAGGCACGACCCAATCTGATCGTCCGGCGCAGGCGTGGTGCTCGGGGATGTCGGATCGCTCGCCGTCGCCGAGGATGCCGCCGATTGCGTTCAGGAATGTCTGAAGGTAGTTCCCCCACGGATTCGCCGCTGCAACGGCCTCGGTCGGCAACGCCGCGAGCAGGACGGCATCCTCTGACTGCGCACGGTCCCAGTCGAAGAGAATGTGCTCCACCAGGTAGATGCTCGGGGCATCGGCGATCGGGTCGGCAAGATCGAGATAGGCGCGACAGGCGTCGTGCAGGGCCGGGCGTAGCACGGCGTAGATCCCGACGAGGAATTCGGCATCGGCCTCCCCCTTTGCCAGTTCGGCGAGGAACTGGGCCAGTGCCGGATCGTGGTCCTTGTCGACATCGCGGCGAGGATAGCGCAATTCCAGCACGCGGTTACGCAGGTCGTCAGCGTGGCGCGACGCCACCCACCAGTGGCGGGGCATCTGGTTTTTCGCCACCCACGATTCGATGGCGATGTGCTTGCCGCCAAGCGTGCGCATCAGTTCGCGTTCGACGAGGTAGAGTCGTTTCAACCGCGCCGAGGAACGCTCGACATCGTGGCGTGTGGCGATGAAATTGCCGAAGGTGTCGTGGGATGGAGATGGAGTCATGACGGCGATCCTCTCCGAACGCTGGGGACATGCTCCCCGACCCGATCCAGGACGCCCGGCAACGCCTCGCGGTCGGCAAGCACCGTTAGCCGGGGAACGCCTTGCAGGAATGACGCGGGTACGTCCGGCGTGATCGGACCGTTCAGGGTGCGTGCCAGGATGTCGCGCTTGTGCGCGCCCGAGACAACCAGCACGATATGGCGCGCGTTCAGGATCGTTGGCATCCCGGCGGTCAGGGCATGGGTGGGCACGCGATCGCGACCCCCCCAATAGACGCTGTTGCTCTGGATGCTCGCCTCGGGAAGTTCGACCATCCGGCTCGGCGAATCGGCATCGCTCGGCGGTTCGTTGAACCCGAGATGCCCGTTGGGGCCGAGGCCCATGATTGCCAGGTCGATACCCCCGGCGGCGGCCACGGCGGCATCGTAGGCGAGGCATGCCGCCCGATGATCGTCTGTCGTCGCGTCGAGACGGGTCACGCGGTCCATCGGGATGCCGAGTGGCTCGACGAACGAGCGGCGGGTCCAGCCAAACAACGAGCGGTCGTCATGCTCGTCCACCCCCAGGTATTCATCCAGCTGGAAGACGCGCGCCCGGCTCGCGTCGAGCAATCCGGCCCGGGTGCGTTGCGCCAATTCCTGATAGATGCCCATCGGGGTGTTGCCGGTGGCGACCAGCAGGGTGGCAGCCGGATGCTCGCGCAGGGTGGCCGCGACCAGGTCGGCCCCCAGGGCACTGAGGTGGGTGGAACTCTCTGCCACGATGGTGTGCATCACGATCCTCCCGGGGCGACTATGCCGAAACCCGATCCAGGCCACGACGCATGGCCCGGATGTAGGTGGCATTGCAGCCACAACACCCACCGAGATACCCGATGCCTTCGTCGGCCGCCTGGGCGCCGAATGTCGTAAACGACGAGCGGGATGTCTGAACCGTCTCCAGATCGTCCGGGAATTCGGGGATCTTGGTGAAGCACGGTGTCGCGTCGGTGGTGCGGAACGCAGCAGGCTGGGCCGCCAAAGGCACGGTCACGGCGGATCGCATCGCGCGGAGGATCGGCAGCATCCGCTCCGGATCCTGTTCGCAATTGGCGCCGACCAGGTGCGCGCCGCCCTCGACCATCTGTGCCGCGCAATCGGCGGTGGAGACGCCGTCGCTGCTCTCGCCGGTGGTGGGGCGGAAACTCATGGTGGCAATAATGGGCACCCCGCTGTCTTTTACGACATCCAGGGCGATCCGCATCTCGTCAATGCGGAAGAAGGTCTCCAAAATGAGCAGATCCACCCCGGCGTCGAGCAGGAGCTGGACCTGTTCGGCGAGCAGGTCACGCGCGTGGCCGGCTGCGGCAGGTCCCTCGCGTTCGAAGAGCTGAGTGCGGGAGACCGAACCGGCCACCAGCGCGCGATCCCCGGCAACCTCGCGGGCCAGTTTCACCGCTGCCTGGTTGATCGCCTCGGTTTGCTGTCCATAGCCAGCGCGGCCAAGTTTCTCGCGGGTAGCGAAGAAGGTCAGGGCTTGCAACACGTCGGATCCGGCGAGGAGGAATTCCTCGTGCAGGCCACGCAAAGCCGCCGGATGTTCGATTGCCACCTCGGGGGTGAATTGTCCGCTACCCTTTCCGGTCCCCACCTTCTCGCGGTCGGAACCACTATCCACGTAGCCGCGCCGTTCGAGTTCGATCAGGTAGCCGCCATCACCAAGCACCACCGATCCCCGATTGATCCGATCCAGGAAACCCTCTGCCACGGTCTCGTCCCTCTTTCATATCCATGCTTGTCGAACGCTGCGATTCGTGGGCAAACGCGATCCGTCCCATCATCCCGAACGGCAGGGAACCGGCGAACCCGATGCCATTGACGCTGCCAGAGCTGCGCCAACCACCCCGGACAACGTGCCAAGGCCAGCGGGCACGATCGGCAGGTCGCGCGTCTGGGCACTCCAGATTGCACGGCGTGTTGCGGCCACGATTCGGTCCCACCAGCCAGTGGTCCTGGCAGCCAATCCCAGGCCGCCACCGATTACCACGATCTCGGGATCGAGCAGGTTCACCGCCTGACCGATGGCACTGCCCAGTGCTTCCGCGGCGGCATGGACCACCTTGGCGGCGATCCGGTCGCCAGCGTCGGCCAGTGCCAGGATCTCGGCGGTCGAGTGGCCCGGAACGCCGCCAGCCGCCTCGAAGCGGGTCACCAGGGCAGCACCCGATGCCCATTCCTCCAACGTGCTGTGCACCACCGCTCCGTTGCGCTCGTCGATGGCTGCGAGATGACCGGAAGCGATCACCAGGGCATTGCCCCTCGCGCCAGCCCATGGTTCCCCGCCGATGACCAGCGTGGAACTGATACCCGTTCCGACCGAGACGTAGAGCATGCTGGTGGCTCCCACGCCAGCCCCGAACCGCGATTCGGCAAGGGCTGCCGCTCGGACATCGGAGACCACGGTCACGGTTCGCCCCGGAAAGGCGGCGCGCACATCGGTGGTACGCCAATCGAACAAGGAGGCCGATTGCACCGTGCCATCAAGACCGACCAGCTCCGGCACGGTGATGCCGATGTGGGCGCGCGATCCGGATTCATGCGTATCGATGGCGTTCACGAGCATTCGGCATTGGTCGAGCACGGCATCGCCGCCACCGTCCACCGCGGTACAGACGGTGGATGGGAACTCCACCTCTCCGGTCGCGAGGTCGACGAGTCCGGCGGCGATCTTGGTGCCACCGATATCGATGCCGATTGCCCGGGCATTCATGACCGGGAATCCGCAGCGGTGGTGGATTCCGCAATCATTCGTCGCTGCTCCGATCGTGCACGAGGTGGGCGTTGGCCTCGTCCGGCAACTGGAGATCGAAGGTCGGAGGGGTGAAGGTGCTCTCGATCTCGATGGCGCGACCCGTGTCACCGCTCTCCATCGACTTCAGCATGATCTCCAGGACGTGATAGGCGTGTTCCGGCTGCACGATCGGCTTGCTTCCGGTCTGGATGCAGTCGATCGCGTGGCGGAGGCCATCGGTCCAGTGCCAGCCTCCCTGGTTGTGATCCTCCCAGTGGCCAACCTTCGTCTGGTAAAGGCGGAAACCGCGCGGCAGCCAGTCCTCACCTTGCATCTGGATCGTGCCCTTGGCGCCATAGAGCTCGATACCTGGCGTCTCGGGGTGATAGGCCTGCATGGTGAAGCCGGTCATGATCGAGGCGTAGCACTCGTCGCCGAAGTCGAGCAGCAACTGGGCGTTGTCGTGGGTCTGCACTTTCATCGGCTTGCTATCGACTTCGCGCTCCGGGATCGCGATGCCACTCATCGCCATCACGCGCTTTGCCGGTCCGAGCAGGCCGGTGAGCGTAGTGACGTTGTAGACGCCGAGGTCGAACATCGCGCCGCCACCCTTCTGGTAGAAGAAGGGTCCCCACCACGGTCCGGACCAGCCATACATGCCGCGGGCGAGGTGGATTTCTCCAAGGTCACCGCGATGGATGTAGCGCCACATGTCCTGGTAGGTCGGGCTGAGGACGACGTGCGGCGCGCAGACGAGGATGCCTTCGCTGGTGCGGGCGACATCGAGGATGTCGCGGGCTTCCTCCAGCGTCATCGCCATCGGTTTCTCGACCAGGACATGCTTGCCCGCGAGGAGTGCCGCCTTGGTGATGACCCCGTGCAGCGGCATCGAGGTGAGGACCAGCACGAGATCGACATCATCGCGGGCGATCACCTCGTGGTAGTCGGTGGCGCCGTCCGGGATGCCATAGAGCTCCTGCGTCTCCTTCACCCGCTCCGGATCGGCATCGCAGACGACCACGATCTCGGCCTTCTTGCCGCGAATGTTGAGTTCGTGGACGCGCGGGATGTAGGACCATTTGCCGACGCTACCGCAACCGATGACACCGATCCGTACGGGTTCTCCCATGCGTGGACTCCTCCGAATACTGAAATGCGAACGAATGCCGAAAACGTGCAACGTGCCGTCAGGTCATGACGAGATCGATGGGCAGCGCCTGCTCGGTCGACGCCGGTTCGAGGGAACGAAGGGCAAACTTGAAGCGATCGCCACGATAGACGGCCTTGAAGTACTCGCCAGGCTGACCGCTTGCCGTGGAAGCGACACCCTCCAGCAGGAGCATGGGGGCACCCTTATCGATCCCGAAGAGCGAGCTTTCCAGCGTGTTGGCGGCGATCGCTTCGACACTCTGCTGGGCGTGGGTGAGGCGCACGTCGTAGCTGAGGTCGAGGGTAGCGTAGAGCGAGCGGTCACTGAGGTCGACGGTTTCGATCCCCGCGCAGAGGGAAAGCGGGAAGAAGCTGGTTTCCAGCAGCATCGGTGTGCCATTCAGCGAGCGCAGGCGCTGGATGCGGATCACGGTCTCGCCCGGTTCGATGTGGAGCGCGGTGGCGACGGGCGGTGGCGCGGGAATGCGGTCCTGCGCCAGCACGCGGGAGGAGACGGTGCCGCCACCCGTTGCCATCATCTCCTCGGTGAACCCCAACAGATGGAGGGGATCCGAGGTGAGTTTGGGATGGGCGACGAAGGTGCCGATGCCATGCCGGATATCGATGGCGCCGCGTTCGGCGAGATAGGTGAGTGCCTGGCGAGCGGTCATCCGGCTGATTCCGGCGAACTGGGCGAGGTCGCGTTCGGAGGGCAGGCGGTCGCCGGGACGCAGGGCACCGGAAGCGATCTGCTGTTCGATCGCCTCGGCGAGCTGGTAGTAGAGCGGGACGGGACTCGTCTTTCCTGGCAAATGCAGATGCCACTCCGTCATGCGTCGGTGCTCCGGTCGTCGCCCGAAAAGGGATTCTGGTATAGAGGTATAGACCACGCGATTTGCGTGATGATGCTGGATGCCCGAAACGCTGTCAAGCCCTTGTGAACATGGCACAGGCGCTCGGTTTACATCGTTGGCTGACAGGGCGAAGGTGGCAGATGCATTTGGGGGCGAATCACGAAGGATGCCGCTGCTCAGGTGCTATTGGACTTCATGGTGTGACTTGAGTCTCCCTGCCCAGTGATAACCAGTAACCGTCGTGATTCTTCGGAAAGTCGGACTTGCCCGTATGACACCTCCGTGTGGAACATATATTCTGGTACGATCGTGTCCATTCTCGTCCGTTGTGCCTGGGGAGCCGGCCATTGGCCACGATCTGGTTTCAGGGAGAACCCATTGAGCGGCACCTGCTCCGCCAGCGTATCGCTGCAGATCGGCTGGAGCCGCTTGCGTTGCCGCTCGGTTCGGGGCAGGCGAAGGTGCTGATCGACGTGCGCGCCCAGGATGCGTGGCTTCCACTGGCCGTCGAGCTTCTCGGTTGCCTCCGGCGACTCTGGAGCATCGTTTCGGCTGGCCCGGGAACTGCTGAGCGCACTGCAGATGAAGTACAAGCGTATGTCCTCCTGCGGACCTCACTGCTCGCAGCATTGCGACAACGGCAGAGCAGCGCACGGATCAGGCGAATGGCGCAGGCGACAATTCCGGAGCAACTCCCGACAAGCAGCAAACTCGCTCGTCTGACTGACGACGATCGCGCGCGATATTCCGATGCGTTCGATCAGGTCGAGAGCGACCTCATCGTGCTTGGCCTTACAGTCGGAATCACGTCCGACCCGCGCACCGTGCAAGGCATCACGCGGGCATTCGATGAAGCCCTCGATCGTATCGAGCATGCACGCGCGCAACGCGTACTCGATCGGGCGCTGGTTTCCGGCCTGACGAGCGACCAGATCCAGGCATACAAGCGCAGGATCCGTATTCTCTGGCAACGCATCACCAGGCAAGAGGATTACTGGCTAGCGTATGCGTTGCAGATCATCGCGCGGATCGGCGATATCTGGAATTTGCTTGGCAGTCAGGATGGGGGATGGCATCGCCACAATCACGACGAGGAGGCCTATCAGGGCTATCGCCACCTGCTGCTGCGAGGACTCAATCAACCAGAGTCAACAACACTCCATGCCCTGGCAGGCGATCTCCTGCCTCACATCCTGCCTCCGGAGGGTGACGCATCCGGGGCGAGGGTCCGGGCCGACATGCCGAACCGTCTGGAGCGTCTGCGCAGTGAGATCATCTCCCTTGCCGTCGAGCAAGGCGATCCAATCAGTATCGATCCTTCAAACACATGGCGACCTGGACGAAGCATTCGAAGAGGAATCCTGGGCCTGGGGCGAATTGAGATCGGCCGTCTCCCGGGTCAGTCAGAATCGCCATCCAGTCCCGGATCCTCCTATTGCAACAACGCTCCATCGGAACGGACGACCACGCATCAAGGTGACATACGAGCAGGTATCGACCTTGTACTGGCAGATGTACGAGGACCTGGGCGACAAGTTGCCGACAAAGAAGGAACTCTGCGAACGACTCAAATATATCGGCAGTCCGATCGGTGAACGGACCCTCCAGAAGCGCATCGCCGAGTGGCTGGATCAGGGACATAAATGGCCGCCGCCTGCCGAGCTGGCCGAAGGCAATGCGGCATAAATCCCCGCCTTTTCCAGCAGAAACTTGTTCTCGATACAACCTTCAGGGAACCTGCTGTTTCTGCGGTTCTTGCCGCCTGTCCGTTGCCTATCGTGGTGACACGAGATCGCACAGGGCGATCGTCAGTCTCACGGAGGGTGTCCCCATGGACACGGAATCATCTGCCAGCCGGCTCGACCGACTCACGCTCAACATCGAGGACGTCGCCCGACTCCTCGGCATCAATCGCTCGACCGCGTACGACCTTACGAGGCGTGACGCCCTGCCGGTCCCGGTCATCCGGCTGGGGCGGCGCATGGTTGTGTCGCGCCGCGCGATGGAGGCGCTGCTCGGCACGAACGGCGACTCCGACCTTGGAGGGGACGCCGCATGACGAGCGACGCGCCCCTCCTCCTTCCCCAGCACCAGGCGCTGATCGACGGCTCGGGCATCGATCCCGAGGTCGCCGCCGCCCGCGGTTACCGCTCGGTCACGACGAAGGCCGAGATGCAACGCCTGGGGTTCAGCGCCGCTCAGGCCCGTGTGCCCGCCCTGCTCATTCCCGTCTACGACGTGCATGGACAGATCGCCACCTACCAGGCCCGGCCGGACGAACCCCGGATCCAGAACGGCAAGCCGCTCAAGTACGAGACACCGCGCGGCTCGCACATGGTGCTCGATGTGCCGCCGACATGCCGTGACCGGCTCGGCGATCCCTCGATTCCGCTCTTCATCACCGAGGGCGCCCGCAAGGCCGATGCGGCGGCCTCGCATGACCTCTGCTGCATCGCCGTGCTCGGCGTCTGGAACTGGCGGGGCACCAACCCCCAGGGTGGAAAGGTCGCCCTTCCCGACTTCGAGGTCGTGGCCCTCAACGGCCGGGACGTCTACCTCGTCTTCGACTCCGATGTCGTGACCAAGCCCGCCGTGCGGAAAGCGCTCGATCGTCTCGCCGCCCTGCTCCGGACGCGTGAGGCGACCGTGAGGGTCGTCCAGTTGCCAGCCGGGCCGGGTGGAACGAAGGTCGGACTCGACGATTTCCTCGCCAGCGGCCAGACCGTCACCGACCTGCTGGCCCACGTCGTAGACCAGGTGAAGACGCCGGACGACGATGACCCGACACCGGACGGGCCCTACCTGATCGTCAATGGCGGGATGGTCTGGCGGCGCGGCGAGGGACTCAACGAAACCTGGGTCGCACTGACCAACTTCACGGCGGAGATCCGGGAGGAGATCATCGCCGACGACGGCCTCAGCGAGCGGGGCGAACTGCTGATTGCCGGGACACTCGCCAATGGTCGGATACTGGCTCCCGCCCGTGTGCCCACGAACCGGTTCGAATCCCTGCAGTGGGTGACGACCGCCTGGGGCACGGCCCCGATCATCGCGGCCGGCTCGGGAAACCGGGACCGGGTGCGGGAGGCGATCCAGCGGCTCTCGGCCGATGTGGTTCGCCGACGCGAGTACACGCACCCGGGGTGGCGGAAGATCGATGGTGTCTGGCTGTACCAAACTAGTGTTACTCGAACATGCGGCCAGTGAATACCGGTCCTGTTCCTGCGAATCAGCGCCACCGAGCAATTGCTCGGTGGCGTTTTCGTCTCCGGCTCCCTGGCGGGCTGACGTCTCAATCTGGGCCACCAGGGGCTGACGCTCCGTCTCCGGCATCACCTGATAGCCATCATCATCGATCCAGATCTGCGCGAAGTAGGTTCGCAGCAGTTTCCGCTTCACGGCGTCGGTGGCCGCCGCGTAGAAGGTCCCTGGGTGTTCCAAGAGCACGAGATAGTGCCCGACCGTGTCACTTTCCTGTTGCACGATGTTCGCCGTCGTCGCGAGTCGCTGCTTCAGGGTGGTCCGCTGCACTTGAATCTTAGCCACGCGTTCCCGCACCTTGTCCGTGCTGAGTGACCCGTCCGCGACGAGATCGAGCAGCCGTTCCTCCTTGACGTCGAGGGCTGTCAGCTCCTTCTTGACCCGAGCATGCGCCTCCCGTTCCGCTGTGAGCCGCTGATCCAGCTGCGCCGCCTGCTGCTCACGCATCTCCTCGATCACGTCCGGGGACAGTTGCAATCGTTGGACTTCTCCGAGAAGCGCCTCTTCCACTAACGCCACCGGCAGATGCGGCAGATCGCACGTCCCGTCCTGTCGTCCGGCGCAGAGGAAGTACTCATACACCGTGCCTCGCGCATTCGTCGCTTCTGTGTAGATCAATTGGCGATCGCGGCCTGCGTCGTGACACCGTCCGCAGCGCAACATCCCGCGCAGGAAATGGTTATGGACGATATCCCGTTGGGTGCGTTGCTTCCGCACATCGAGCACCTGTTGCACGCGCTCGAAGACCTCCGGCGTCACCAGCGCCTCATGCCGCCCCGGATAGACCTGCCCCTTGTACGGCACCATGCCAAGATAGTAGGGATCGCGGAGGATGAGTCCGAGTTGACTGCGGGAGACCGACTTCTCCTCCCACTTCGCCGTGCGCCGGGTGGTGAACCCTTGCGCACCAAGTTCCTCCTGCAACCGCGTCAGGCTGACCTCTCCGCTGGCATAACGGTCGAAGGCCCAGGTCACGAGTGGTCCTCGCTTCGGATCCATGGCGATCCCGTTGACGAGGTGGCCATCGATCTCCTTGCGGATGTTGAGGTAGCCGATGCGGGCGCGACCGGTGGTGCCCCCATTCATCGCCTTGTGGAGCATCTTGGTGCTGATATCCTCCCCACTCTGGCGGACCTGCACCTCATTCATGATGTCGGTGATCGCTTCCATCGCGTCAGCCATGTAGCCTTCGCCGAACTCCTCTTTGGCCGAGATCAGCTTGACGTCCATGCTGGCCAGGATGCGCTTGGTGATCGCCGCATCAGCCTGATTGCGAAACACCCGGGAACGCATATAGATGATGACGTAGCCCACCTCGGGATGCTCCTCGATGTAGCGGAGCAACTCCCGGAAGACGGGACGCTTGGCGATAGATTGGGCAGAGTGCCCCGGTTCGACGAACTCCTCGGCGATGGGAGCCTTGAGGCGCTTCGCTCGCTTTCTCGTCGCCTCGCGTTGGGTGGCGATCGAGTTGCCATCGGGATCAATGTCGATTGCCGTGTGCAGCTGCCGCTGCGAGGAAACCCGCAAATAGAGCACGGCTGCTCCGGTGCCGGGTTCGCGTTGGTTGCTCGTGGCCCTGGCGTCCTCGAGGCGTAGCAGGCTCTCGAAGCGCGAGACCGAGCCACGTCGCGTGCTCCGCTCCTCCTCGGCAATTGGTGGTGATTGGTGGTTGGTGGTCATGATTCCTCCTCTCTGGTGCGGCACATGGTCGCACGCTTCCTTCTATTGACACTCGTTCATGCGATGAAGTCGAGTCCGTTTTCGTTGTGGAATGGGCAACAGGGTGTGAACAACGCCCTGGCGTCGGCTACGGTGGATCGCGGAGGGTGGCGATCAGGGCGTCGGGCGTGATGCCGGTGAAGAGTCGGTCAGGAAGGCTCGCATCGGCCGCGATAGCCGCCTTGAGGCGCCCAACCCTTGCTGGGGAGGTGAGCACCCACAACACCCGAGGGAAGACCCCATGCTCATCCTGGGCGCGTCCGGTGCGCCGATAGTCTTCGTAGGCCCGACACTTGCGGAGAAGCACGGGCAGTGATTCGGTGCCGAGGTCGACCTCGATGTACCAATGGTCGTCGTAGGCGTCGCTGCTGATGGTGACCATCAGGTCGGGTTTGAGGATGCTCCTCGCACCACTCGGCGTCACATACTCCCGCCAGGCTTCGGTCTCCACCTGCACCGTGTTCAGAAGGAATGTCCCTGCCCGGGCGGCTTCCTGCATTTGGACGCGAGTCTCGGTCACGGCGAGCGTGTGCTGCAGGAAGGCGAGCGAGGGTTCCTGGATCCGCCGCCTTGGCCCATCATCGGACCGAGTGAGGCGATCCCCAATCGTGTCCAGGCACCAGATATAGCCGGCCGAGCCTCGGCGGGCTCCACCCACCCGTCGCTCCAGTCGCGTCAGGATGCGCTGCGTCGCCAGGCGACCGAGCACCCGCACGCAGGCGTGGGTCGCCGCGGCGAGGTTGGCGTGGTCGACGAAGGAGGCCCTCCGGAGTTGGTCGGTGGTCGCGTAGCGATGCTGGCGGAGCCAATGGAGGAGGCTCCAATCCCGGTCACTGAGCCGGGCGGCGATGCGTTCGAGGTCGGTCCGGTGCACCTGGGCGTTGGTCATTGGAGGATCCTCGCGTTCGGGATGGTGGGCGCCGACCGATCAGGGGCATACCCCCTGATAGTCGGCTCCCAGGTGCCGCAAGAAGGGCCGAAACGACGCCGATGCCGGCATACACGCTCCGACACGACCGGACGGGCGATCAGCCGGGCGACCGGACGCCTTCGAGTTGGAAGGTGAGCGGTCATGTGGGCTCCTTCCGCGGTCGGCGACCGATCGGTTCCCCGACGCCATCCGTCCCGTTGTGGGTCACAGAAGAGGCACCGTTGAGTGGTCCCTGTTGGATCGACGACGCGCGAGTGCCCACGGGCCCAGAGGCCGCATCGCGCGGGTCAGCACCGTAGTGGACCAGGCTTTCACGCATCACGGCATCGGGATCGCACGTCGCACGGGATGGCGGCAATGCGCGACCCGAGAACCAGCCTGTCTGCCTGCCACCCGAGAGCAGCGAGGCGTAGATGCCGTAGGGCGGCAACTGCGTGAAATCGTCAGGCGAGAGCTCACTGCCGCTGGCGACCGCCTTGGCATCGGTCGTCTCCAGCGTGAAGACGATCTTGTTCCGGGTGTTGGCATCGATCCCGGCCAGGAGGTCGGGTGGCATCTGACGGCGATGTTGGTGGGCAAGATGCCAGGCCACCCGCAGCGAGCGGGACTGTTCCAACGCCTCGCCAAGATCGGCATCGAGATGCAGGAAATGTTGGGCCTCATCGAGATAGACGCTCACCGGCTGGCGATGCTCGATTGGCAGCGCCGCTTGAGCAAGGGCGAGCTGCCAGAGTTGACCCACCACCAGCGACCCGAGCAAGGTCGTCGACTGTTCGCCAAGGAGCCCCTTGTTCAGCGAGACGATGACGATCCGCCGCTTGGTGAAGACTTCCGCGAGCTGAAACTTCGGCTCCGGCTGATCGAGCACAGCGCGCAAACCGGGTCGCAGCAAGAACTGGCGCAGGCGGGTCATCACCGGTCCGATCGCCGCCGCTTGCTGTCCCGGACTCATCGCCTCCCACTGCGCCCAGAAAGAGCCAAGCCCGACCGGGTCATCGATCCGTGCCGTGAACTTTCTTCGGAACCCAGCATCAGTGAGCAGCGCGGGGAGTTGAACGATGGTCGCTCCTGGCGCGGCCATCAGGGTCAGCAGCGAGGCGTGGAGGACATCGGCGGTGCGCGGACCGAAGGCCGAGGGGAACAAGCCCTTCACGATGGCGAGGAGACCGTCGGCGATGAGGCCCCGTCGTTCCTCCGTCGCAGCCAGCGGGTTGATGCCAACCGGGTGCGGCAGCGTCGGGTCGATGACGACGACATCCCACCAGCGTCGCTCGGGGATGCGGGCGAGCACGTCGGAAGCCAGATCACCCTTGGGATCGATCAGGATGACGGAGATACCCGCCTCGATGTCAGCGGCGATGAGGTGCTGCATCAGGGTGCTCTTGCCGACGCCGGTCGGTCCCAGGATGTGGGTATGGCGGAAGGCATCCTCCCGTCCGATTCCGATCTGGCGCTCCGGTCCGACGGCGGTGGTGACGGCGAAGGCGCGGTCATTCACCTCACGAAAGGACACCGGTGGCGCGATTGGGCGGGGATGCAGCGAGGGCATCCCCGGCAGCTCGTCGTCCCCATGCGGCCAGGCGAGGAAGCAGAGCGCCTCCGCGGGCGTGAGGCGCAAGGGAAGGCGCATGGGGACGCGCGCCTCATCGACGGTGTCGGGGCGATCCGAGATGAGGTCGACATGGGTGCCTCCACTCTGCAGTTGCCGGAAGGCGGCGAGCACGCGCTGCACGAGCACCATGCGTTGCCCGGAGGTGCGGGCTGAGACGCCAATCCGCACAACGGCCCGAAAGCGATACTGCCCGAGTTTGCCGCTCATCCGCGTGCGCAGCTCACCGCTAGCCGGTCGCGAACCCCAAAGCAGCTTGTCCCACAGGCTGAGGGTCGGGTCCTCGATCGCCTTGGGGACCGCTTCCGGCGCCATCGCTTGACCGAGCGAGACCTGCACAACGAGCACATCCTCCATCGCGGTTGCGCTCGCCAGTGCGCCGAGCAGGGCGCGCAGCATCGGCGCGGTGTCCATCAGGTTCAGCGCCAGTGAGCGCTGCTGGATGCGAAGGCGACCACAACGGTCCGCCTCCATCCTGGGCATCGTCAGCGGCGTGACGGCGACACTCGGCACGAACTGCGGCAGCAGACGTGCCGTCTCGCGCAGATCGGACTCAGACGCCCCGAGCACTGTCCGGATGCATCCCGCCTCGGCGCGCGCCTCCCAGACGAGAGGACCACGCGATCTGTCACTGGCCAACCGGGTCAGCAGTCCGAGCAACGGCCCCTCCGCCAGCGGTCGTGGCCACTGCACTTCAAGCCAAGCGTTCACGATCGATCTCCTGCGGTGGACGTGTCGGCCTGCAGGCCAGGCTTCTGGTGGGCGTCCTCAACGCCTGACCGGGATTCGTGGGGATCGTCCCGCGGCTGGTCCATCGCCGCCTGTTCGAGGGCAGCTTGCGCCAGTGCGGCGTAGTCGATCGGGTCGTGGCGCTGGAAGACATTATGACCCGCTGGCATCGCATGATGGGGGAACCAACCCTGTGGGTGCCGGGCGCCGACCACGCCGGGATCGCCGGGCAGTGGGTGGTGGAGAAGGAAATCGCCAAGGAAGGACTCAC
>JASGDN010000031.1:0-16587 GCA_049841275.1 Thermomicrobiales bacterium | reverse complement strand
TCCATATCATGCTGTCCGGGGTCCTCCACACCTGTGTGGAGGACGCCTGATTCGTCCGCGGCATCGCTTCGCCTCACCCTCGCGAGATTTCGGCCCGCCGATGCTTGAACGCGGCCCTGCGCTATGATCGAACGCAGACAACTCGCCCCACACCGGAGCAATCCCCATGAACACCCCCACATCCGCCGCCCCGGAAGCCTCACGGGAAGCCTTCCTCTGCCTCACCTGCGGCACCCAGTTCCCACCTTCGGCCACCCCGCCCGCCCATTGCCCGATCTGCGAGGACGACCGACAGTATGTCAACCACGCCGGACAACAATGGACGACGCTTGCCGAACTCCGGCAGACACATACCAACCGCTTCGAGCCGGTCGCCGACGAACCCGGCGTCACCCGCATCGTCACCGAACCACGGTTTGCGATCGGGCAAATCGCCTACCTGATCGGGACACCGCATGGAAACATCCTCTGGGACTGCCTCGCCCTCATCGACGACGCAACCGTGGAGAAAATTAACCGGCGCGGCGGCATCCAGGCAATTGCCATCTCCCACGCCCACTACTACACGACGATGGTCGAATGGAGCCGGGCCTTTGGAAATGCTCCAATCCTGCTCCACGAGGCGAACCGGCAATGGGTGATGCGACCGGATTCCGCTATCCAGTACTGGAACGGAGACAAAATCGCGCCGCTGCCCGGCATCACGGTCATCCGCACGGGCGGTCATTTCCCGGGCGCGATGGTCCTCCACTGGGACAATCGCGGCGGGGATGGCAGGGGGGTCCTTTTCTCCGGCGACATCGTGCGCGTCGTTGCCGACCCGCGCTGGGTGACATTCATGTACAGCTATCCGAACGATATCCCGCTCGACGCGGCGACGGTCGCACGGATGGCGAATCAGCTCGCCCGCTACCGGTTCGACCGCATTCACGACGCCTTCGACGCACACGTTGTGGCAGACGGCAGCGCACGCGTCCAGCGCTCGGCAGAACGCTACATCAGCCACGTCCTGGGACACGCCGGCCCGACGATTGGCTGACTCACCCGGCGTCCGGATTGACGCTGCGCGCGAGCGCCGCGTATGCTCCCGCCATCGACACGGGCACTGAGCCCGTACCCAGTCGCCGGAGGACAAGCGACACCATGTCAATCTCCATCCCCGGCGCATTCTGGAGCACATCCGCGACCTAACGCTCATCTGTGAGGTTCCGCGTTTCCCGCTCCCCGATGCGCAGACGACCATCTCACCGCCCGCACGCATCGCGTGAAGGGCCTGTTGTCTTGCCTCGCCGTCGCTGAACGGCGCCGGCATCGCATCCATCGGGGAGCATCCACCTCGTGTCCCGATTACCCACGGCCATCGGCCGGTTCCGCCGTCCCGCGCAGAACCCGGTTCCCATCTACCTGCTGATCGAGGGTGGCCAGGCCTTCCTGTTCGCCCTCACCTTCACGCTCAACCTGGTCTACCAGGCAACTGTCGCCGGCCTGACACCGCTGGAGATGGTGCTCATTGGCACCATGCTCGAAGCAACCTGCTTCCTCTTCGAGATCCCGACCGGCATCGTCGCCGACCTCTACAGCCGGCGTCGCTCGATCCTGATTGGCGTCGCCATCATCGGCATTGGCTTCATCGTCGAGGGAGCGATCCCCGCCTTCGTCGCCATCGCGCTCGCGCAGATGATCTGGGGCATTGGGTACACCTTCACCAGCGGCGCGGTCGAGGCATGGATCACCGACGAGATCGGGGAGGCCGAGGTCGGTCCCGTCTTCCTGCGCGGATCGCAGATCTCGCTGATCGGAGGAATCGCCGGTACGCTGCTCGGGACCGGTCTCGGCCTGATCGCCCTCCAGCTCCCGATCGTGCTGGGTGGCGTCGGCATGATCGCCCTCGCCATCGTCCTCTTCGTCGTGATGCCCGAACGCCACATGACAGTCACCCCGGCGGAGGAACGCTCCACGTTTGGGCACATGCGCCACACGTTCGTGGAAGGCGTCCGCCTCGCGCGGCGGCGGCCGGTCGTGCGCACATTGATCGCGATCAGCCTCATTGTCGGACTCGCCTCCGAAGCCTTCGATCGCCTGAACCAGGTCTCGATCCTCGATCGGTTCACGTTCCCCCACATCCTCGGTTCGGACAATCCGGCGATGGCGTTCGGGCTTTCCAGCCTCATCGGCACGGCGCTGGGGTTGATCGCGGCAGAACTGCTTCGCCGTCATCGCCCAGAGTCGTTGGACGCAGGCGCGCCGGCACGACTCCTCGCCGGGCTGGCGGCGGTGCAAGTTGGTGCGACGATCGGGTTCGTGCTGATGGGCAATATCTGGCTGGCCTTCGCGATGCTCTGGCTACGCGGCGTCGCCGGGACGTTGACCAGCCCGATCTCGGCCGCATGGATGAACCGCAACCTCGACTCGTCGTTGCGCGCAACGGTGATCTCGATGGAGGGACAGGCGAACGCGATCGGCCAGGTGGTGGGTGGGCCGACGCTCGGCTGGGTCGGGAGCCGGGTGTCGGTTTCGACAGCGATCATCGCCTCGGGGATCGTCCTATCGCCGGTCGCGGGACTTTATCGGAGCCTTCGGGAGCGTCCCACAAGAATCGAAGGAACATCGCCGACGCTCGAAGTGAGCCCAGACGCATGAGCGATCCCGGCTGCACGGGGCGATAGCTGTCCCGTGCAGCCGGAAGCCATCACGGAGCGACGTCGCCACGTACGGTGAGCGTCACGCCGACGCTGGCGACCGTCACCAGCACCAGCGCCACAATCTCCTGCCAGCGCAACCGCTCCCCCAGCACCAGCAACCCGACGAGAGCACCCGCGGCCGGACCGAAGCTCTGGAGCACACTGAAGACTCGCGGCGACATCGACCGCAATGCCCACATCTCGATCTGGTAGGGCACCACCGACGAGAGCACCGCCACCAAAACGAAGATGCCCAGCACGGCTGGGTGCCCAATCGCCTTCGTCGCCCCACCGAATCCCAGTGGAACCGCCAGCACCGCCCCGATCGCCATCGAAACGGCCAGGCTCCCCGCGTCGGGCGCAACCTGCCCCAGCCGCGACCCGGCCAAGATGTAGGCGACCCAGCATCCGCCGCCGACCGCCGCGAACGTCATGCCCAGCAAATCGAGAGCGGTGACCGTCTGCACGCCAAGCAACATCACCCCGCCCAGCGCGCAGAGCGACCAGATGCTCTCCCGCATGCGCCGGACGTGCAACAGCGACAGCGTCAGCGGGCCGAGGTATTCCACGGTGACGGCGACCCCGACGGGAACGCGATCGATCGCAAGGTAGATCAGCTGGTTCATCCCGCCCAGCGCGACCCCCAGCACGATTGCCGGCAGCCACATGTGCCGGGACCACGTCCAGAAACGCGGCCTCAACAGGAGGGCGAGCATCACGGCAGTGCAGAGGAGGCGCAGAAGCGTCGCGCCGAGCGGTCCCACGACATCGAACTGCTGGCGGGCGATGGAGGCGCCGATCTGGAGCGAGAAGATCCCTCCCACCACAAGGATCGGCGCGGGCACAGCACGGCGGGGTAAAGCAAGTGGCGACATGGATTCCTGCAGAAGAATGGTCGGCACACGGGGCACCGACGTGCCCCGCCACAGTGTAGCCGTGGCCATCCGCCACAACGAGCCAGGGCACGGCCAGCCAGCAATCGGCGCGATCTAGCCGATGCTCGCCCCATCCACGAACACGCCACCTTGAAAATCGGACCCCGCGACGCCCATCGTCGGCACGAAGACCGTGCCGTCCGTGGACACGCTGGGAGCGAGGCCATCTTCCGGCCGGACGAGACCAGCCGGGAGGCTCACGACCCCGATCTCCTGCCCATCCATGTCCGATCGCAGCAGCGACAGCACCCCATTCGCGAAGATGGCCGACACGATGGACCCATCGGGCAGGAAGGATGCGGGGGATACGATCAACGATGTCGGATCGTTCGTCCGCAACGGCACGAAATCTCCGGATGCGAGATCGACGATGAACGAGAGATTCTCGTCGTCGGACTCCTGCATCCTGCGGGCTTTCACGAGTGCGTGTGTCCCTTCCGGATTGACCGCACTCACCCACGGGTAACTGATATCGGCAAGGATGTCTCACGCCAGGACGCGCGAGATGCTGCCAGTCGCGCCGAGCCACCATACGCCATTCTGCGGATTGCCGACATCCGCATGCATGACCGAGAAGAGCACGGAATCATCCTCCAGCCAATGCATCGGAGAGTAGATGGTCCAGGGCTCCGGCGGGGCCAGCGTAAGGCGTTCGATCGGTTCGCCCCCCTCACGGCTCATGGTCACGATCGTGGTGGGAATCACGTTCAGGCCCCAGGGAGTACGCGCGAAGACGAGGTGCGTGCCATCGGGCGACCAGGCCGGGAACATGTCCACCGGAAACGGTGACTCCACATCATCGAACCCGATCGCGTCCTCGGTTTCGTCGTCGGTCAGGTCATGCATCGTCCCGTCAACATCCATCACGTAGATGTCGCTATCGACGAGCAAGCGACCCACATCGAGGGTATACGCGACGGCACTGCTGTCCGGCGCCCACGTGATCGTCGGCATCTGGGCCGTCTGCGGAGCAGCCCCCGTCGCACGGCACACCTCGAGCGTCTCCACATCCCAGAGGCAGACATCGCCCTCCGGGCCAGGACCCGCCAGCCATTTGCCGTCCGGGGAAAGAGCGACCGGCTGGCCATCGACCTGGACGATCCGCAACCCATCGGCGGTCGTCTCGGACGCCGGGATTGCCGTTCCCGGCGCCGGGGATGCGGGCGGCCGCGGCGCATGCTGGGCCCGGACAGTCGCACTGCCCGACATCGCGAAGGTCGCAGCGCCGCCCACTGCCGTTTGGGCGAGTGTTCGCCGAGAAAACATGGGTCCCCCTGGCCGAAGTTCACATTGCCTGGCAGGCCCACCGTGAGATCGCGTCACGACCGCGTCACGGTGAAGATGACGCCACCAGACGTGTCCTGTTCCCCTGCGGACTTCGTGGACATGAAGACCGTCCCATCGGTCGCTATCGATAGCCCACGATAGCTGACAGGCCCGACAACATCCTCCGGCAAGCTGGCAAAGCCGATCGTGGCCCCATCGAGGTCCGACAACACGACACTCGGGCGATTCCCGCTCATCTCCATGGAGAGAATGGCGCTGCCGTCCGGCAGGAACGCCCCCGAGGACGTGATGCTCGCAGCCGGTCTCGGCTCCGAAGACTGAACCGGCACCGGCTTTCCGGTCTTCAGGTCCACGATGAAGTACACCGGCTCCTCGGCGCTGGTGCTGAATTGCCCGGCCCGGCTGAACGACATGACCGTGGCCAGCGTGCCATCAGGACTAACATCGTTCACGAACGGCATCGGAACCTCAGCCGATTCGCTCCCTGGAAGGATGGATTCGACACCGCCAGATGCCGTCAGGCGCCAGATACCGTTCTGCGTACTCGATGGATCGGCATGCAGGACCGAGAAGATCACCGATCCGTCGGCCAGCCAGTGCATCGGCGCATAGACGATGAACGGCTCCTGGGGAGAAACGACGAAACGCTGGGCCGGATCGCCACCGTCGCGGTCGATGGTGTAGAGCGCGGTATCCTTCGTGTCGCTACTCCAGGTCGTACGCGCAAAGGTGAGCTGGCTGCCGTCGGGCGACCACGCCGGATACATGTCGATCGGCACCGTTGGGCCGTCGCCACTCAGCGAGACCTTGTCGTTGTCGCCATCGTCGGTGAGATCGTGCAACGTCCCGTCGATATCCATCACGTAGATGTCGCTGTCTGTCAGGAGCCTCGCGGCATCGAGCGAGAAGGCGACCGCGCTGCTGTCCGGCGCCCAGGTCACCGTCTCTAGTTGCACGGCCATCGGCCGGCGATCGGTCGCGCCGGCGGGTTTCAACGTCTCGACGTCCCAGATGCAGAAGCCGCGATCCGGGCCAGGCCCGGCGAGCCACTTGCCATCCGGAGACATCGCCACCGGCTGCCCCTCGACGGAGAACGACCGGACTTCTCCGACCGTCAGCGCCCCCTTTGGGACGATGGCTGTCGCGGCCGGGCTAGCCACATCTGCCTCTGCCGGGGATATTGTCGGCGTTGCGAGATGGGGGTCGTGCTGGGCCTGGACGGCCATGCGACCTGACATCGCGAGGGCCGCCGCACCGCCCGCTGCCGTTTGCACGAGCGTTCTTCGAGAGATCATGAGGTCCTCCTGGCCATGGTCCACCTTGTCGGGGAAGCTCAGTCCGTTCTACTCGTCTACAGGGAAGAGGACACCAAGAAGCGCGCCGAATCCTCCGATGGAGGAACGGGCAGGAAGATCGTTCTGTCGACGGCGCGCGCCAGGGATCGGTTCATCACGGGTATCGTCCTCCGAGAGTGCCGGCGATCGGGACCAGCCGACCAGTCGCAGAGACGGCATGGCGCGAAGACATTTCGCGTTGCCGAATACGGGAGGTCCGAGCCGGGGCGCATGCCCGATGTGCTCGTTCCAAACGACTCGGCCTCCCGCAAGGACAACGCCAAGACGCCGCCGGGGTTCCCGAAACGACGCTGGCTCATCATGCAGTGGTGGGGAGGTTGGCGCGAGGCGACCTGCGCTGACTGGCTATCCGGGGCGATCGCCGTGCCGAACTGGAGGGACAAGATCCCTGAAATGACAAGCGCGAACACCGCTGGGCACATGGGCCGGCGATCGTATGCGCTCCCGGAAGACGAGGCGGATCGTGGTGGGATCGATCCGGAATCCTTGAGCCGGTCACGCCCGGGGGCGTGACCGGTGGTTCGTCATCGTGTCGGGCTGGAGCCTAGGAATCGCCCGGCGCCAGGATGAGGCCGTTGTGCGGGTCAGCATCGTCTCTCCAGCGCACGGGTATGAAGATCGTGCCATCATCCGCGACGGAGACGCCGCAATTGGCAACAGGCATGAGGGCAGCTTCCGGCAGGTCGGCGGTTCCCATCACGGTGCCATCGAGCCGGGAGAAGACAAGCATGCTCCGACCTCCATACCACTGGACCGAGACGATCGTAGCGCCATCGGGAAGGAATGATCCGACCGACCCGATGCCGGTCCCCGGCTGGGGATCATCCTCCTGGATCGGGGAGAGCGCACCAGTCGCCAGATCGGCGACGAAATAGATCGGCTTGCCATCGGTCCCGCCCTCGTACCTTCTCTGGCCGGCCAGTGCAAGGGAAAAGATTGTCGCCTGCGTCCCGTCGGGGCTGACATCGCTCACGAAAGGCATCGGAACGTCGTTCGCCATAGCACCGGCGACGACCTTGGTGACACTTCCGGATGCGCCGAGCTTCCAGACACCGTTCTGCGAGTTCTCCTGATCGGTGTGGATCACGGAGAAAAGGATCGAACCATCGTCCAGCCAGTGCATGGGTGAAAAGACGAGGAACGGTTCCTCCGGCGAGACCGCGAAGCGCAGGGTCGGCGCGCCGCCATCGCGACCGATGGCATAGAGCGCCGTGCCCGGCGCTTCCAGGCCCCAGACGGTACGGGCGAAGACAAGTTCACGGCTGTCCCGTGACCAGGCCGGATAGATGTCGACCGGAACCTCCGGCCCATCGCCGCTCAGCGACAGCCTGCCATCGAACCCGTCATCCGTGATGTTGTGCAACGTGCCGTCAATGTCCATCACGAAGATGTCGCTATCGACGAACCGGACGGTCGCATCGAGCGAGAAGGCGACGGCGCTGCTGTCCGGCGCCCAGGTCACCGTTTCAAGCGTCACGGGCAACGACGAGCCAGCGTCCGCACACTGCGGCGTCAGCGTCTCGACATCCCAGAGGCAGAACTCGCGATCGATTCCGGATCCGGGGCCGGCGAGCCACTTGCCATCGGGCGAGATCGCCATCGGCATGCCATCGACCGACAGGACCTGGTCATCATCAACCAGGAGCGCCCCATCCGCCGGCCACGCCGTCGGCAGGCAGCTCGCCCACGGCTGATGGGCCGCGAATACGGTATTGCTCCCGATCATGGTGACAGCAAGGGCGACGGCGGCAAATGCCCTCGTCAGCGGCCGGATCGGCATGGAATCATCCTCCTGGCTGGTCGGCGCAGGGAGACCGTACCGAAGGAGGACCCTGTCAAGGCCTCCGAATTTCCAGGCCTCTCGCAGAACCAACGCCAGAACGCCGCCCGGTGTTCCCGGTCCGGCGTTCCGCTCCATCGAGGTCCCTGCTGCGTGGCCACTCTGGACGTCAGCGGCCCAGGTGTCATTGCGTCCTGGAGGCCGCGTCTCCTTCCGCGCGTCCGATTCCGGCAGGAAGCTGGGGCGGCTCTGGAGCCGGAACCGCCGCGATATCCTCACCGCCGATCTCGCGGCGCAGCGCCCGCAACTCGTTCCGGATACCGCCCAGATCGGTGTCGAGTTTTTCCAGCTTGGCTTGCGACGCACGCACAAACCGTGTGTACGGCGCGATGGCATCCTCGATCCGGGAGATGGAGCGGCTCAGTTCGTGCTCGAACTGCTCGCGCATGACCTGGGTCAGACGCTCGCGCAATTCCTCCGACCGCTTGTGGAACTCCTGCTTCGCCTTGCGTCGCCGCGCCGGCAGAATGACGAGGCCCAGTCCGGCTACCACACTGGCCGCAAGGATGCCGGTGACATCCACGGCCGCCGTGCTGGCCGCCGCGACGACGAGCGCGCCAAGTCCGACCGCGCCAGCTTCTGCCACGGCAACGCCGGCCACCGCATTCCGCACCGAAACCGAGAGATCGCGTGCGTGGGTATCCATGTCGTACCGATCGACCTCCTCCTGCGCGCGGCGGGAGACGGAATCGAGCATGGAACGGCGGTCGTAGCGGAACTGGCTGCCCACCTCGCCGATCAGTTCGTCGGCGTACTTGTTCAGCCGCCGCCGGTCGATGTATTCGTTGACGGCTTCCCAGACGCGAAGATCCTGTTCCACCATCCAGTCGATCAGTTCGTCGATGCTGGCGTCGATCGCCTGCTCGGTGTCACCGACCACGGCCTGTTCGAACTGGGCGCGAATCTTGTCCGGATTCAACAGGTCGAAGATGCGCCCGATCCGGATGGTCTCCTCGAAGAACTCGTCACCGCGCACGTTCATCTTGTGGATGATGTTCTCGACGCGGGTCAGGTAGTAGGTGAACTGCCGGCGCATGTCGTCGCGGTAGAGCGTCATCTGGCGGTCGATGTTGTCGATCGTCACCAGGTCGTCGGCGAGCACCTTGAGGCGATCGTCCGTCGCACGGTGATAGCGCTCCGCCAGATGGTCGGCGATGCCGAGCGGATTGAGCAGCTTGAGCCGGATCCGCCCCTCCTGGTCGAGCGTCTCGACAACGTAGCGCTCCAGCGGTTCGAACTGGCTGGCCGTCCACAAGCGATCGCGCTCCGCCGGATTGCGGTCGGCGATGGCCTTCGCCTGTTGGGCGAGCAGCGCGGAAACCGGGAAGATCTCCGGACGGAATCCGAGCAGCTTCTCCATGTTCTCGCGGACGAACGAGACGACCTGCCCGCGGGCTGTCTCGTCACGCAGGAGGTCGATCTTGTTGATGACGATCACGACCTTCTTGCCATACTCGCGGATCTGGGCGATGAACTCGCGCTCGCTCTCGGTGAAGGGGCGGTCGGCGGAGGTGACGAAGAGGACGAGATCGGAGCGGGGCACGAATTTCTGGGTCAGCGCTTCATGCTCGCGGATGATCGCGTTGGTGCCCGGCGTATCGACAACAGTGATGTCCTGCAGGAAGTCGGCGGGGAAGGTTCGCTGGATCACCCCGTCGGCGAGCGTCCGCTCGCCCTGCTCCTCGCCGAAGCGCAGGAGGTTGATGACCGCGGTGGTGGGCGTCACGCCTTCCGGCATCACCTCGGCGCCGATGAGGGCGTTGATGAAGGCGGACTTGCCGGCATTGAACTCGCCGACGATCACGAGCAGGAACAGGTCGTCAAGCTGATCGACGGCGGTGCGCAGCGAAGTCAGGTCGTCCGCTGCAGCCGGGAAGGAGACCAGCACGGCATCGAGCCGGCGCAGCAGCTCGCTCTCGGCGGTCAGCAGCTCCTGTTGACGATCCGACAGGATCGCCCCTGGACGCGCCTGCTCACTTGCCGAACGACCGCGAAACCGAAAGACTCCCGGCATGCCCTGCGCTCCTCGCCTATCGCGTGACGGACCAGCGGTCCACTGATGCTATGGTACCCGAGCACCCTGCCTGCCGGGGCGACACCACCGCTCCCATGCGGCCGGCAAGGAGCATTCGACGAATATGCACCAGCATCCCATGCAAGCATGGCACCACCAGAGGACCATCCGGATGACGACCGAGAACGAATCCGACATCATGCCCCACGCCACGCCGCCCAGCACACCATCCCCCGCAAATGCCGGAAAACCACACGTCCTCGTCGTCAACGACACGCAGGAGATCCTCGACCTCTTTCGGGACATTCTCGAGGAAGAGGAAGGGTTCCAGGTAACGCTCTCGTCGTTCACCTTTCAGGATGTCCACGAGGTCGAACGGCTCTCCCCGGACCTGATCGTGCTCGACTTCCTGATCGGCGGCGACGCGCTGGGCTGGCAGATGCTCCAAAAACTCCGCATGTACCGGCCGACGGCGGGCATCCCGATCGTCGTCTGCACGGCGGCGCTCCAGCTGGTACGCGAACTGGAGGGTCATCTGCGCGCGAAGGGCATCTTTGTGGTGCTGAAGCCTTTCGACATCGATGAGATGGTCGACGTCGTGCGCCTTGCGCTTTCGCACGCCACGGATGCCTCGGCATCGGAGGCACCCTGACCCGACGGAAACTAGCTCGTTCCGGGGAGGCACTACAATCCCTCGTTGACACCCTATTGACATTTCGGCACCGGCATCATACATTGTTCGTACAGAACGAAACGTCAAGCGTTCTGGCGACAGAACCAAGGGATTCCAAGTCGTATCGGCGCCCGAGCAGCGTTGATGAGTGTGAAGTGCGGTTTTCCGATTACTTCATTCGGCCTCCGGTTTTCGGATCGGCGGCGTGGCACGGGATTCCAGCAGGTTCAGTCGGGTGTCCCCACCGGGATAGCGCACCGAAGCGGGTTCGCCTGTGGAGGTTCGCTCTCAGGATTCCACCAAGTCCAAGGCCCATTCGTGGGCGGAGGGCATCGCTCAACCGGCGGAATCACCGGATATGGCGGGCATGTGACGACAGACGCCCAGCGATCGCAAGATCGGTGGGCGTTTCTGTGTCTGTTCGAATATGAGAGCCGAGTTCGAAATAGAAACCCTTGCCTGTAGGGGCGATCCTCGCAGTGGTTGCTGCGGCCGGTGATCGCCCGGCGCGCTATGGGAGTGACGACCAAACCGGATAGAGATGACCGTCAGGACGCATCGTCGTAGTCGGTAGGGACGGACGAGCGGGTCGGACGCTTGCGGGTGTACTCGCGCAGGGCACGGAACCGGTCGATCGTCCGCCCCATGTAGATGAGCGTCACCAGTGCGATTGCCGGCAGCACCACCCCGCCCATCAGGTAATTCGGCTCCTGATCGTCCGGATAGGTGAACAGCGAGACGATGCACAGCGCAACGAACAGCACCCAGATCCCTGTCAGGATCGGGTGCCGCCGCACCCACGCCTTGGCCCAACCGACGATCGTGTTCAGCATCCGTCCCTCCCTCGCGTCCGGGTCGCCCGGCGAACGCATATCAGCCGCGCCGGCGTCCGACCACCGTCACTTCGTTCCGATTGTGCTGCAACTGACGCACGAGATCGATATCGTAGCGCTGGCGCAGGCGCATCACGCTCTGGCGCACGGTCTCCACGGCATGATGCGGCGAGAGCTTCAGCGTCACGACGATCATCCCGCCGGGATTGAGGTGCGCCCAGCAGCCCAGCATCAGGTCGACCGAAAGCGATGGCGCCATGCGCATATCGTTCACGACCAGGTCGAACCGCTGGGTCGTCTCCCGCAGGAACACGGCGGCGGTCTGCCGGACGTGCGTCACGCCAGGATCGCGGGCAATGCGCGGATCGAGGTTGCCCGGATCGACCGCCGTCACCGATATCCCCTGACCGCGCAGAATGCGCGTCCAGCCGCCCGGCGCTGCGCCAAGATCGAGCGCCCTCCCCTCGGGGAAGCGGACGGCGTACCCACGCATCAGTTCCTCGAGCTTGAACTCCGAACGCGCCACCTGCCCCTTCGGCTTCGACAGGCGAATCCGGCCACCAGGCCAGTCGGAGAGGGCGTTCTCGGCGCGATTCGATCCAATGATGATGGCATCCGGCGTCACACAGGCCGAGAGGACATGCGGTGCCCCGGCGCGCTGGACGGCGAAGCCTTCGTCACTCAAGCCGTCCGCGAAGAGATGCCAGAGTTCGTCCATCCGCACAGGGAGCGCCGGTGCCTCCTCGCCCTCCGCGACACTGGCCCAGACCTGGAGACTCACGGTCTCCGGCAGCATCGTCTGCTGCCAGGTTTCGAGCGCCTCGTCAAGCAGCTCGCCAAGGGCATCGAAATCGCCGGGCAAGGGAAACGTCGCGACTTCACGGAAGAGATGCTGCACGAAGGCGACCGGACGTTGCGTATCCGTCACGGCCTGGTGGACGGAGACGATACTCACGCCGTCTCCGGCTATCGCGCCGAGGTCCGGCCCCGGCGTCGTGAAAATGGCCTCCGGGAAGACCGTACGCAGCTCCTCGATGGCGGCCGGGAGATAGGCCTCGTGCGACGAGAAGCAGATCTGGATCATGGACACGGCGAATGGAACTCCCTGATCGCGGGAAACGAGTGCGATGGCGACCGGCGCCTGTTCGCCAAGGATCGCACACCAGCAGGACAAGCGTCCGGCGGACAGGTGAGGACTGGCACGCAGACACATGGGCAGGCCGCGAGAAGCGTATGATTCCCGCTACCCAGACAGATCGGGAAGGAGCTTGACCATGTCGTCTCTGCCCGCGCCAACCATCGAGCTTGCACACGATTCGCCTACCGAACGGGAGACCCGCGACGTCCTCATCGACCTGATGGATATGTACCCGCTGGATCGCTGGCGCTACACCGACCGCATACGGATCAGCGATGGCGAGATACCACACAGCCATCCGGTACTGACGATTGGCCAGACCGACCGCGAACAGCCGCTACGGTTGCTTTCGACCTACATCCACGAGCAATTGCACTGGTTCTGGCTCCTTGAAACGCACGGGGAATGCCCCTTCGCCGCGATGGACGAGTTCGCCCAGGAGTTTCCAGGTTTGCCGGTCGGCCCACCGGACGGATGCAGGTCGGCCTTCTCGAATCTCCTGCACATCGCCATCAATTTCTGGGAGCTGGAGGGATTGAGCGAGTTGATCGGCAGGGATGCGGCCCGGTCGTTCATCGCCGGCAAGCCGTACTACCGGGCGATCTACCGGCTGGCTCTGGAGAAGACGGATCGGATCGCCGCCATCCTCGCCGCGCACGACCTGGCCGTGCCGCCTATGCCCCCCGCGGAACGCCGGTTCATTACCCCGAACCGTTGATCGCAGGGGATCGAACCCGCCAACAGAACCAAAGAGGAGGCAAACCAGTCAGGCTTCGACCTTGGCCGGACCGAGACCATGCGACCCGAAGACGGCATCCACGAAGGCCGCGACATCGGGTCGCTCGTCCGTGCCGTCGAGCACCATGCACTCCAGCACCTCGACGAGGTCGTGGTTGATGTCGCCCAGTTCCTGCACGATCGGACGATCGTTGCGGCTGGGCAGCGGATCGGTGACGAAATCGAATATCGCGTCAGTAAGATCATCGAGATCGACGTTGAGCGTGAAGAAACTGGACATGAGGGGGACCGCTCCCTGAACGCGACGATCCGACTCAGGATCAGCCGCCGATGAGGCCCTTCACGCGATTCAGCAACTCGCGGCGAGTCTCCTCACCGCTGCTGGGCGCGAAGAGCAGTCCGATGGCAAGGCCATAGACGAAAAACTTGAGCGCGGTGCGCGTGTGCTTGAACATGGAGCATCCTTTCGCATCGGGTTCGAGGGATTGCGGCCGGACTGGCTTCCGGCGAGGCTCCGGTGCGATACCGGGACCTCGCCGCCAGGAGCGCGGCTCGCGAACTTCCTACCCGTTGGCAGGACGCACGTCCTGTGCCGGGGAAGCGTCTGCCGCGGTCGCCTCGAACGGCGTTGGCGGAATCGGGCCACTGCCATTCGCGGTCTTGCCCAGCTCCACGCCAACGATCGGCGCAAGCACGTACTCCACCGCGCCGAGCAGCTTGCTGGAGTGACGCGGCTCCGTGTTGAACGAGCTCGTGGGATCGGTGACCGTTGCGATAGCGGCCCGCAGCTCGTCGCCCGTATGGGGGGTCTTCCAGAGCGCCATCCCTGCCCCGACCAGGCCGCCGGCCATCGTGCCGACAATGAATGCCGCCGTGTGTCGCTTTCCAGCCAAGGGTGTCATCCTTACGCGTGCAATTGGATCGGCCTCGAATCCGGCCGAGATGGGGGCTCCTGCGCGGCACCATGCGGTCGCCGCCGGAACGCCCGTCGCTCCTGTGAAAGACACTATACCAATGGATGCAACGTCAGCTTCGTCCTCCAATGCGCCCGATGCCGAGTGGCTCGCAACCAGCAACCCGATTCTCGTCGCACGCCTCCACGACGAGATCGCAACATCGGGGCCGATCACGGTCGCCCGGTTCATGGAGCGCGCGCTGTACGAGCCGGTGGTCGGCTACTACCGCACCGCCACGCGGCGTCCGGGCCGGGAAGGCGACTTCCTCACCGCGCCGGAGACTCACCCGTTCTTCGGGTTCGCCCTTGCGCGGCAGGTCGCGGAATGCTGGGAGCGGCTGGGACAGCCCGATCCGTTCACGATCCGGGAGTATGGTCCAGGCATGGGAACTCTTGCCTACGACATCCTCGCCGCGCTCGCCACCGACCATCCGGAGGTCGCCGCAACGACGAGCTATCGTCTCTGCGACGTCAATTCGCACCGGATGCAGGAGGCACTCGCCGCGATGGTCGAAGTCGGTCTCGGAGATGTCGTGACCGCCGAGACACCGGACGAAGCGGAACGGTCACCCATCACGGGGATCTCCATCGCGAACGAGGTTGCGGACGCCCTGCCCTGCCATCAGGTTGTCGTGCGGAACGGTTCGCTGCGCGAGCGATATATCGCGTGGGACGAGCACGCGGGCTGGTTCACCATCACGGAGGCTGAGCTTTCCCCGAACCTACGCGCGTTCGATCCGGCGGCGCGGCTGGCGACAGAAGGAGTCGCGACAGAGAGATTGCCGGAGGGGTCCGTACTGGAGATCTGCCCGGCGGCGGTCTCGTGGATCGGCGCGGTGGCGCGCGGCCTGGAACGCGGGTATGCCCTGATCGTCGACTATGGGTATCCGGCGCACGAACTCTACGCCGGGCACCGGCTGGGAGGACTCCTGCGTGGCTACCGCGAGCACACCGTGAACGCCGATCCGCTTGCGGCGATCGGGGAGCAGGACCTGACGGCGCACGTCGACTTCACCCTCCTGATGGACGCAGCGACGGAGTCAGGAATGACCGTCGTCGGCCTCACGACGCAAGGGGATGCCCTTGCCGCGTTGGGGCTGGGCGATCTCCTCGTCGCAATGCAGCGCGAGGAAGGCGTATCGCTGGACGAGTATTACCAGGCGCAGGCGGCGGTGCTGCGCCTGATCGATCCGGGCGGCATGGGCCGGTTCCAGATGCTGGCCCTGGCGAAGGATGCCCCCACCGAGCCACCGCTCCGGCTCCTCACGACGGCGATGCCAGCCTTCTGAGGGACACAGGCGATGCTCCTGCCACTTTCGGGTGATTGACCAATCCGGACTCCGGTCGTAGGATGCATGCAATCGATCGAACTTCATTCGCCATCCGGCCAAGCACATGACGGCGCTATTCCGTCCTTTCTTGGCAACGAGGCCGGAACGAAGGAGATCGGTCGGCGAGGAACGGCGAGGCGATCGGGTATGGCCGGTCGAACGTCGCACTCGTGCAGTCGTTCGCTCCCCATTGCCAGAACACGATTCGGTAAGGGATGTTTCGAAACGTGATGCACGAGGCGAACGAATCGCCGCCGGTGTGAACCGCATGGGACATGCGACTGTCCTGCGGATTCCAGATCGGAATGGCCGCCACCCACAACGGTCATTCGGCGTCGCACAGATGGATCGGACGCATACGCCCGATGCCTTCGTCGGACGGCATCGCCCCCACCCGGGGCGGTACAGGATGCCACGACAGGCCGGATCGAGTCCGGCAGGCAGGTACGCGACATGACACACGATCCCAAACGGCTGACGCGATGCACGGAATCCAGATGGCCGCGTGGAGGTGAGGCGTATCGATACGCTTGAGTCATCATGCAGCGTCGTCGTCCGGACCGGAGAGCGTACCCGGCGATGGCGGCGCGGACAGCAGATTTCACAACCGAATACGGCATGAACCAGGCGACCGGAATTTTCATTCGGTCGCCTGTGACGTTGTCCGATTCCGGCTCGCTACAGCAGAACCCAAGAGGGTAGCCAACCCCGATGAGCCGTTCCGCGTAGGGGCGATACAGGCAGCAGCGGGGGTAGCCCCGACCGTGGGTGGTCATGCCTGCGATCACGAAATTCGCGGGATTATCC
>JASGDN010000030.1:0-111339 GCA_049841275.1 Thermomicrobiales bacterium | reverse complement strand
TCCGGGTTGGCGGCCATGAAGTCGTTGATGACCTTGGTCTGGGCATCGCCATTGACACCGGAGCCGAAGGACGTCCAGTACTTGACCTCGATCTGGGCGCCCTGCAGGAAGGCCGGTGCGGCGAAGACGTTGCTTGGCTTCGCGCCGAGGGTGACGGCGGATGCCCCGAGCGCAGCGGCGCCAGCGGCGGATTTGACAAGCGTGCGGCGGTTGACGTTAGCGACCATCGACTGGATCCTCCTCGATCGTCTGATTCGTGCCTGCTGGCGATCTACCTGATTCGCCGGCGACAACATCACGGTCCCGAGCTTTGGGGCAGTTGGCCCGCTGCTCATGGTGCAACGAATGCCACGTTGCATTGTTGAACCCGTATGAAGAATGGTTCCGGCCCGGAGCGCGATACTCTGCTCCCGGTCGGTGCTAGCCCTTCGTGGCGCCAGCGGTAAGCCCTTCGATGATGAAGCGCTGGGCGAAGATGAAGACGACGATCAGCGGGATCACGACGAATGCGGTGCCTGCCATGATCATGCCCCATTCGTTGTTTCCCTCGTTATCGAAGAGGAAGGTGAGGCCGACGGTGAGCGGTCGCATCTCGTTGGTGTTGGTGACGATCAGCGGCCACATGTAGTCGTTCCACTTGTTGACGGCCGAGATGATGGCGAAGGTGACGACGATGGGGCGTGCCATCGGCAATACCACATCCCACAAGGTGCGCAGGTGACCGGCGCCATCCATCTTGGCGGCATCGAGCACATCGCGTGGAAGACCCATGAAGCCTTGCCGCATCAGGAAGGTGCCGAAGGCCGTCGCAGCGCCTGGGAGGATGATGGCCTGGTAGGTGTTGATCCAGTTGTGGTCGAGGCCGAACCAGTCGCGGATGGTATTGCCGAAGAAGAGGTAGTTCGGGAGGATCGTGATCTCCTGGGGGATCATCAGGGCTGCGAGGATGATGATCATGAAGCCGTTGCGGAACGGCACCTTGAAGAACGAGAGCGCGTAGGCGCAGAGCACGCCGCAGATCAGCTGTGCCGACATGCCGAAGGCCGTGATGATGATCGTGTTGATGTAGAAGCGTCCGAATGGCACCGCGGTCCAGGCGTCGCGGTAGTTCGACCACTTCGGGTTGGACGGGACCCATTCCGGCGGGAAGGTGTAGATCTCGGCGTACGATTTCAGCGAGCCGGAGAGCATCCAGAACATGGGAATGCCGACGACGAGCACGAGCAGGACCAGCATGCCGTACGCGGCGAGCTTGCCGATTTGCTCCTGGGTCTTCTGGGAACTAGCCATCGTAGTGCACCTGATCGCGGCTCGCGCGGAACTGGATGATCGTCACGGCCAGCATGGTGACGAAGAGCGTGAGGGCAGCGGCGGCGGCTCGTCCCCAGTTCGCTGCCTGGCCGAATCCCTGGTCGTAGACGTAGTAGACGAGGGTGGTGGTGGCGTAGGCGGGACCGCCCTTGGTCATCACCCGCTGGATGTCGAAGGCCTGGAAGGTTCCCAGCACCGTCGTCACTAACAGGAAGAAGGAGATCGGCGAGAGCATCGGCAGGGTGACGGAGCGGAACCGCCACCAGGCATTGGCGCCGTCGATCTTGGCCGCTTCATAGAGATCCTGGGGAATGGCCTGCAGTCCGGCAAGGAAGATGGTGGCGGCGAACCCGAGGTTCTTCCAGACGTAGACGACGATGATCGCCGGCATGGCCCAGTTCGGATCGTTCAGCCAGTTCGGCGAGGAAATGCCAACCCAGCTCAGGATCTGGGCGAGCAGTCCAAAGCGCGGATCGAAGATGTAGGCCCAGACAATGCCGATCGCCGCGCCGGACAATAGGTATGGCGCGAAGACGATGGCGCGTGCACCATCCCGGAACCGGAGTTTCTGATTGAGCAGTAGCGCCACCAGGAGGCCAAGGACCAGTACGCCGACGAGGGTGCAGACGGTGAAGTAGAGCGTGTTCCAGAGTACCTGCTGGAACGTCGGATGGTTGAAGATGTAGCGGTAGTTGTCGAGGCCGATCCACCGGGTCTTGTTGTTCAGCAGGTTCACCCGTTGAAAGCTGATGATCAGGTTCTGGATGGCTGGCTTGAACGTGAAAAGCGAGAGGAGGAACAGGTTCGGGAACATGAACAGAATGAAGAGGACCCAGTCCTTCTCCCAAAGCTTGGCTCGTGGGCGTTCCCAGATCAGCGTCCCGTGGTTGGTGGACTCCGGCGATGCGGCGCTCCCGGTCGTGCCGACCGGCGCGGCGGCTTCTACCATACGACGTTCTCCATCCGGCCATCCGGCGCATCTATGCTCCGGGATGAGATCGATTTCTGCCGTCCTTACAATTCCAGTGTACTCGCGTCCGGGGAGGGAACCCTGTCGGACATCCAAGTGTGCTGCGCGCGTCGGCCTCGAATGGCTTCCGGATTGTTAACATGTGCGACTTCGGCACATCGTACCTGATGAGGGGACAAGATGCTATCTCCAGCCGCACGATTGATGCTGGCGATCGACACGTCGACCGAGCTTGCCGGGATCGCGGTGGGCGACGGGGAACGTGCTGCCGAGGTCGTCTGGCCGGCTGGCCGCGCGCAGACGACCTCCGTCCTTGCCGAGGTGGATGCCATGCTCGCGCGGTGCGGGCGCTCGATCGAGGATGTCGGGGCCGTGGCGGTGGCGATTGGGCCTGGGACGTTCACCGGCCTGCGCGTTGGGCTGAGTGTGGCGAAGGGGCTGGTGCTCGCTCGCGACGTAGCGGTGATCGGCGTGCCGACATTGCAGGTGACGGCCATGCCGTATCTGGATGCTGGCGTGGGGGTGCTCGCCGTGCTTCCGGCGGGCCGGGGACGTGTCGTGTCGGCGGTGTTCCAGCCTGGAGCGCCGGCTGCATCCCCGATGAACCTGGCCTTTGCCGAGTTCACTGAGCTCGCGTCGGCATCGGGTCTGCTGGTTGTGGGCGAGCTTTCGGGGGAGCAGCGGGCGACGTTGCGGGGCATGGGAGTCTCCGTGGCGCGCGCCTCGGCGTCTGTTCCCCGGCCATCAATGTTGGTGGACCTGGCATGGGTGCGATGGGAAACGGGGGATATTGACGACCCCGCGACACTGGAGCCGCTCTACGTACATGGCGTCCAGGCGACGAGCAGGCCAGTCGTGGACACGCTGCGCCGTTCGCGATAATCGGGTTGCCCTGGCGCTCGGAAGAATCCGGCCCGGCATATGCCCTATGGCGCTGCCGGGAAAGCTCGGGGATACTATGAATTGCCACGCGGGACGCAGGCGACGAGGTCGCTCCCGCTCCCTTCCCGCTGTTTCGTCCTGAGAGGTCCCCTGTTGAACGCAACCACCACGACTTCCAACGGCGTCGAGACGTCGTCCGCGTCCGCCTATGCGTCGGTCGATGCCCTTGAAGCGGCGCTTCGCTCCCAGAATTACGTGGCCGATCGTAGCCTGGCCACCACGCTCTATCTCACGCTGAAACTCCAGCGCCCGTTGCTGCTGGAGGGCGAGGCCGGCGTCGGCAAGACGGAGATCGCGAAGGTCCTCTCCGCCGTGCTGGACACGCCGCTCATCCGCCTGCAGTGTTACGAGGGGCTGGACGCGTCGTCCGCCATCTACGAGTGGGACTACCCGCGCCAGATGCTCTATCTCCGCTCGCTGGAGGCGTCCGGCGGCATCGATCAGGAGGCGGTGCGCAAGAACCTCTTTTCCGAGGAATTTTTGCTCAAGCGTCCGTTGCTCCAGGCGATCGACGCCGCACATGACAAGGCTCCGGTCCTGCTGATCGACGAGGTCGACCGGGCCGACCAGGAGCTGGAAGCCTTCCTGCTGGAAATCCTCTCCGACTTCCAGGTGACCGTGCCAGAACTGGGCACGATCCGGGCCGAGCATGTGCCGATCGTGATCCTCACCTCCAACCGCACGCGCGAGATCCACGACGCGTTGAAGCGGCGTTGCCTCTACCACTGGATCGACTTCCCGACCTACGAGAAGGAACTTCAGATCCTCGCGGCGAAGGTGCCGGGCGTTTCCGAGCGGCTGTCGCGGGAGATCTGCTCGTTCACGCAGGGGCTGCGCGAGGTCGATCTCTTCAAGTCGCCGGGCATGGCGGAGACGCTCGACTGGGCGAACGCCCTCATCGCGCTCGGCTCGAACCAGCTGCAGGACGAGGTTGTGCAGGATACGCTCGGCGTGATCCTGAAGTACCAGGAGGACGTCGATCGCATTCGCGGCGATGTCTCCCAGCGGCTCGTCCAGCGTGCAGTGAATGCGGCTGCGGCGGCATCCGCCAAGCCGGCGGCAGGATAGGCGCGTGACCGACCAGGCGAACAGGGACTACGAACTGGCCCGACTCAGCCGGGCACTGGACGATTCGCGCGTGCGGTCCATCCGAGTCGAAGCGAACTTCACGATGTTCAGCCGGCGGTTGCGGTCCGGTGGCATGCCAGTCGGGCCGGGCCAGCTGATCGGACTCTTCGAGGCGCTGAACGCCATCGACCTTGCGAATAGGGACGATGTTCATGCGGCCGCGCGGACGACGTTGATCAGCCGACCGGAGCACATCCCCGTCTTCGAGGCGGAATTCAAGCGATTCTGGCGCGATCTCGTGACGCAGGAAGCCCCGTTGCTGAGCGAATACTCGCTCGATGACGAGGAATCGGTTGGCGTGCCCGATCCGACGAAGAAGAGCGACGAGACGCAACAGGGCCAGCAGGGACAGGGTGGCGAGGCCGAGAAGGCCGTGCTCGCGATCGAGGGCGTCGACCAACAGGGCGATATCGGCGAGACCGAGGAATACGAGGTCCCGCCGGAAGACGTGTTGATCTTCAGCGCCAGCGAGGCGTTGCGCAAGAAGGACTTCTCCCAGTTCACGCCCGAGGAGATCGCGGAGGCCCGGCGCATCATCGAGGGGATGACGTGGCGGCTCGGCACGCGGCAGACGCGCCGGAAGGAACGGGCGCTGCGCGGCGAGTTCATCGACCATCGCGCGACCCTGCGCGGCGCGATGAAGTACGAGGGCATGCCGGTCGACCTCAAGTTCCGGACCCGCAAGGAGCGGATGCGTCCGCTCGTGCTGATCTGCGACATCTCCGGCTCGATGGACCGCTATTCGCGTCTGCTCCTCCGGTTCGTGCATGCGCTGGAACAGGGCCTCGATGCAGTGGAGGTCTTCGTCTTCGGGACGCGGCTGACCCGCATCACCCGCGAACTTCGGCGGAAGGATGTCGATGCCGCGATCGCCGATGTCGTGAGCTCGGTGGATGACTGGTCGGGCGGGACGCGGATCGGCGAGTCGATCAAGGCCTTCAATTACCAGTGGAGCCGTCGCGTGCTGCGGTCCAGCGCGACCGTGGTGATGATCTCGGATGGCTGGGACCGGGGCGATCCCTGGCTGCTCAGCCAGGAGATGGCGCGGCTGCAACGCTCCTGCCGCCGCCTGATCTGGCTGAATCCGTTGCTCGGCGCACCCGGATACCAACCATTGACCCAAGGCATTCGGGCAGCTCTGCCGTATGTGGACCATTTCCTGCCGATCCATAATCTGAAGAGTATGGAGGCGCTGGCGACGCTCCTCGGTTCGATGGACGACCAGCCGCCGGTTCGCACCCAGAAATCGGCGCAGGCCGTGAAGCAGGATGGCTACAAGATCGGGAATGGCGGAGGCGTGGCAACGAACCAGCGCCTTGCCGGGTCTGGAGGCACGAGATGAGCGAATGGCTTCCCGAGATCGATCGCTGGCGTGAGGCCGGCAAGCACGTCGCGATCGCAACGGTGATCAAGACCGAAGGATCGGCCCCTCGTCCGGTCGGCGCGCGGATGGCCGTGACCGCCGAGGGCGAGATGGCGGGCTCGGTCAGTGGCGGTTGTGTCGAGAATGCCGTGATGATCGAGGCGCAGGATGCCCTGAAGACGGGCGTTCCGCGGGTCGTGCGCTATGGCATCACCGACGAGATGGCCTGGGATGTCGGGCTCGCCTGTGGCGGCACCATCGAGGTCTTCGTCGAGCCGGTCGAAGGCGCCGCTGGCGGCAACAATGGCTGAGGACTCCCGGCCAACCATCTTCGACCGCGTACAGGAGTTGGTTGCCGCCCGGATTCCGGTGGCCGTCGCGACGGTCGTGCGTGGTGACGGGATCGGTTCGAAGCTCCTTGTCCTGCCGGACGGCGTGGAGGGTGAGGGGAGCTTCGCGAACCTCGGATTCGGGCAGGTCGTGGAGGCCGCCGCGCGTGAGGCGCTCCGCGTCGAGAAGTCTGGCGTCCACGTCTTCGGTGCGACCGAGGTTTTCATCGACGTCTATCCATTGCCCCCACAGCTCATCATCATCGGAGCCGTACACGTCGCCCAGGCGCTCGCCACGCTGGCGAGGACGCTCGGTTTCCGGGTGATCGTCGTCGATGCGCGGTCGGCGCTGGCCACGCGCGAACGCTTCCCGGATGCCGACGAGATCGTCGTTACATGGCCGGACGACGCTTTTGCGACGTTGCAGATCACGCCGAAGACCTTCATCGCGATCCTCACCCACGATCCCAAGTTCGACGAGCCCGCGATCCTCGGTGCGCTGGCGACCGACGCGCTGTACATCGGGGCGATCGGCAGCCGGAAGACGAACGAGGACCGGCGAGAACGCCTGCTGGCCGCTGGCGTGACGGAGGAGCAGATCGCTCGCCTGCGCGGTCCGATCGGGCTCGATCTTGGCGGCGGTACGCCGGAGGAAATGGCGCTCAGCATCGCGGCCGAGATGATCGCCGTGAAGAATGGACGGTCCGGCGGTTCCTTGCGGCAGGCGACCGGCCGCATCCGTGCCGATGGCTGATCGCTCTCGCGGGCAGGTCGTCGCGATCATCCTGGCGGCGGGTGCATCCACGCGGCTGGGACGTCCCAAGCAACTGCTTGACCTCGGCGGGAAACCGGTGATCGTGCACGTTGTGGAACGCGCGCTGTCTGCGTCGCTGGATGGTGCGATGGTCGTCACGGGCGGTGCAGGCGAGGCCGTGGCCGAGGCGGTCGCGCCGTATCCAGTACGGTTGGTCCCGAATCCTGCCTACCGGGAGGGACAGAGCACGTCGCTGATCGCTGGACTGAATGCCTTGCCGGCGGATGTCGATGCGGTCGTCGTGTTGCTCGGAGATCAGCCCGGCATCGATCCGGCGGACATCGATGCGGTCGCCGCGCGGCGACGGGACGTGTTGATGCCTGTCCCGCCGGTCGTGATGACGGCTTATGGCTCCCAACGGTCGCATCCGATCCTCTTTGGGCGGGAGGTCTTTCCAGAACTGCTGGCGATTTCGGGCGATCAGGGTGGGCGGGATGTGATCCGCGCGCGCGCTTCCGATGTCGTTGCGATCGCCAGCGTGCATCCGGAGCCGCCACTCGACCTCGACACCGAGGAGGCCTACCGGGCGCTCCTGAGGACCTGGCCAACGTCGTAGGGATGCGTACGGTCAATCGCCGGTCTTGGAGGCGGCAAGCTGCCAGGCGTTGTTGGTGGGGATCAGGAGCAGGAAGAGCATCACGGTCAACATTGCGGTGAGGGCGCTTTCCTCGTACCGGCCGAGCAGGAGTGCGCCGATCAGGGCTGCAATGTAGCAGACCGGCTGGACAACGCCATACCAGATGAACAGTCCGCGGTCGGTATGGAATTCATGGCGGTAGATCGGGATCGAGCGGAGCGCGTTGACGAGCGGCGCGGCAACGGTTGCGACGATCGAGATGGCGATTCCGTCGGCCGAAGCGTCCGGGATCATGAAGAAGACCGACATCAGGAAGACGGTGATGAAGCTCGTGAGATTCTGCGAGGTCATCCGTTTCATGTATTGATTTTCGCTCTGGCTGCGGATGTCGTCGCGGAGGGACATGGCGACGAAGAGCAGGCCGAGCAGGGTCACCGATGCGGTGCCAAGCAACATGAAGATGTCGTGCCACTGATCGACGGTTGTGGCGAAACTGTCCATCCGTGGTCACCTTCATGTCGGGAATCACGGGCGGATGCGGATCGATCCGCATCCGCCCGTGATTGCTCTGGAAGATCGTCGCTGGCTGCTCTAGCCGAGCTGACCCTCGGCCTGCATGCGAGCGGTGACGGTCTCGGCTGCCTGGAGCGTCTTCGCCACATCCTCGTCGGTGTGGACGGCGCAGGTCAGTCCGCCCGAGTGGAAGAGATGCACGCCTTCCAGCATCATGCCGACCTCGAAGAGCTGGGCGAGTTTTGTGCCGCCGCTCGACTTCAGGGTCTCGGCCGACAGCCCCTCCGGCATGCGCAGGTCATTCGCCGCGAGGTTGGTCGGCACCTCCCCGAAGGCAAGGTGGAAGACCGAGCTTTCTCCCCAGGCGAAGGCCGGCGCTCCTTTCTCGACGAAGATGCGGTTCAGCCCCGCGCGAATGTCGCCAGCCAGCCGGTCGCAATGGTCGTGGACGGCCTTGTTCTCGGCTTTGGTAAGGCAGGCGAAGCCGGCCGCGGCGGCAAGGGGATTACCGTTGTAGGTGCCGGCCTGCGGCACGCGCCGGGCGTCGTTCCAGCCCGGCTCGCTGCGGAACTCCACCATGTCCATGATGTCCGCGCGGCCGGCGACCGCGCCGCCCGGCATGCCGCCGGCGACGATCTTCGCCATGGTGGTCACATCGGGGGTCACGCCGAAGCGGGCCTGGGCTCCGCCCGGTGCCCACCGGAAGCCGGAGATCACCTCATCGAAGATGAGGACCGCGCCGTGCTGCGTTGTCAACTCGCGGACCTTGGCGAGGAAATCCTCGGCCAGCGGAATGGTCGTCCACGATCCGCCGCTCGGTTCGAGGATGACGCCGGCGATATCACCCTGGACGAGGCGCTCCTCCAGCATCGCCAGCTCGTTGCTCGGTACGACGGCGACCGTGCCGAGTGTGGCTTCCGGGATGCCCGGGATACTGGTCTTCTCGAACGGGGTCTTCTCGCCCTTGAGGGCGTAGTCCTGCCAGCCGTGGAAATGGCCCTCGAACTTGAGGATCGTGTCCTTCTGCGTGTAGCCGCGGGCCAGACGCATCGCGAGGAGCGTGGCCTCGGTGCCGGACGCGGTGAAGCGGACCTTCTCAGCGGATGGAACGAGCTTCACGATCTGCTCGGCCCACTTGATCTCGCCCTCATGTCCGGCGCTGAAGTGCGTGCCCCGGCGAATCTGCGCCTCCATCGCCGCGAGGATGTCCTCGTCGGTGTGCCCGAAGAGCAGCGAACCGTGCCCGACGCAGAAATCGATCAGCTCGACGCCATCCACCGACCACTTGTGGCCGCCCTCGGCGTGCGAGACGTACGGCGGGAACGGGTTCAGGTGCCGTCCGTCGTGGGTGATGCCGCCGGGAATGACCTTCCTCGCGCGATCCCACGTTGCCTTGGACGTTGCGAAGGTTGTGTCGTAGTCGGAGAGGATCGTGGCCTGGTTTGTCGTGCTGGTGCTCATGAACCGTCCTTGGAATAGTGGGAGTGATCGCAGGCGGCACGATACGTCGGCGTGCGCATGTGTCTGCATCATAGAGCCGCTTCCGGATCCGCGCAAAGCCGCTACGGGATTGCGGGCGATCCCGGCGGGCGCGTATGATTCTTGAGAATCATTCTTGCAGCGATGCACGGAACCGGGCGCGGATGTGAAGATCCTCGGGTATCCTTGACAGCGCCTGAATGAACGGGCAGAGCGATGGCATCCTTCAGCACCGCCGCTATGTGGGGCACTCCGCGGGCATGATCCCCAACACCATGACGACACCGGCGCTCGTTGTCGTCGGCTCCAACCACGAATATGCGCCGGTCAGCGTCCGCGAACGTCTCGCGTTCGCCGGGGATGCGCTCACGGATGGTCTTCGTGCGTTGAACACGCATGTTGGCGAAGGGCTCATCCTTTCGACCTGCAACCGGACCGAGATCTACGTCGTCAGCGACGACGAGGACCGGGCTCGGGAAGGGATCTTCGACTTTCTCGAAACCTACCACTCGGTGCCGGTTTCCGTCCTCGAACGCGCTTCCTACGTCTTCTCCGGGAACGATGCGGTCGATCACCTGTTCCGGGTCGCCAGTGGTCTCGACTCGCTGGTTCTCGGTGAGCCGCAGATCCTTAGCCAGATCCGGGATGCGCTCGATGTGGCGCGCGATGCGGCGTCGGTCGGACCGCTTCTGCAGCGTCTGGCCACCGATGCCCTTCGCGTCGGTAAGCGAGCCCGTACGGAAACGGACATCGCCCGCAATCGGGTTTCCATTGCCCATGCGGCGGTCGAACTCGCCCAGCACGAACTGGGCGATCTCGCAGGCCGGTCGGCGGTGGTGCTCGGTGCAGGAAAGATGGCGACGCTGGCCGCCAAGCTGCTCGCCGGTGCGGGCGTCGGATCGCTCACCATCGTGAACCGCACGTTGCCGAAGGCCTTCGAACTGGCGGAGGCGACCGGTGGTCAGGGGATGCCGCTGACCGGGCTCCAGCATGCCATTGCGCGGGCGGATCTCGTCGTTGGCGCCGCGCTCTCCGATCATCCTCTGATCGATGCCGAGATGGTGGCCGGCCGCGAGACACCGTTGCTGGCGATCGACCTCAGCGTGCCACGGGTAATCGACGCTGCGTGCGAGGCGGTGCCGATGGTGTCCGTTCGCGATGTCGACGCGCTGGAGACGGTGGTCGAGCGCACGCGGCAGCAGTACGCCGGTGAGGTCCGGAAGGTGGAAGTCCTGGTCTCGGATGCAGTGGACGCCTTCGGCGAGTGGACGCGCAGCCGCGCCGCTGTCGAAGCCATCATGGCCATCCGTGCGAAGGCCGATGCCATTCGCGATGCCGAACTGGAGCGCACGCTGCGCAAGCTCTCCCACCTCAACGAGCGCGACCGCAATCTGGTACGGGCGATGGCGGGTGGCATCACGAACAAGTTGCTGCACCAACCGGTGCAGGCGCTTCGTGCGGCGACCTCGGAAGATGACGTTGCCGGCGCGCTTCACCTCTTCGGCCTCGACACCGATGCCTGAGTTCCTGATTTCATGACCCGATCGACGAGTCCGCTCCCGGCAGCAATGGGGTAGGATAGGGCGAGTTTGTGCCCTCGTATCGTCGTGCCAGCGGATTCCCGCATCCATCTCCAAACCAAGCCCAACGCACGAAGGAGTGCTTCACCGTGACCGATACCTCGCTCAATGCTTCCGTCCGCTCCACTGCCGAATCTGTGCGCGCCTTCGAGGCGGCCAAGCAGGTCATTCCCGGTGGCGTGAGCAGCCCGGTCCGCGCCTTCCGGGGCGTTGGCGGGACGCCGGTCTTCGTGAAGCGGGGTACGGGCAGCCGGTTCTGGGATGTTGATGGCAACGAGTACATCGACTACGTGCTGTCGTGGGGACCGCTCATCCTCGGGCACTCACATCCGGAGGTCATCGAGGCGACGGCTCGCGCGCTCCATGACGGCACGAGCTTCGGCGCTCCGACCGAGGCCGAGACCGAACTGGCCAGCCTGATCGTCGACCGCGTGCCGGGTGTCGATCTCGTACGGCTCGTCAATTCCGGTACCGAGGCCACGATGACGGCGCTCCGTCTTGCCCGCGCCGCCACTGGCCGCGACAAGATCGTGAAGTTCGCCGGGTGCTATCACGGGCATGCCGACATGCTGCTCGTGCAGGCGGGCAGCGGTGTCGCCACGCTCGGTCTGCCGGACAGCCCCGGCGTCCCGAAGGGCGCGGCCGCCGATACACTGGTGGCTCCCTACAACGATCTGGAGGCCGTGGAGGCGTTGTTCGCCGAGCATGAGGGGCAGATTGCCGGGATCATCCTGGAGCCGGTGGCGGGCAACATGGGCCTCGTGCAGCCGCAACCGGGTTTCCTGGAGGGGCTGCGTGCCATCACGCAGCAGAACGGCGCCTTGCTCATCATCGATGAAGTGATGACCGGCTTCCGGGTCGCACCCGCCGGGGCGATCGGGCGGTACCGGATCGATGCCGATATCGTGACATTCGGCAAGGTAGTTGGCGGCGGCTTCCCGCTCGCAGCCTATGGTGGCAAGCGGGAAATCATGGAGTTGGTCGCACCGGCCGGACCGATGTACCAGGCGGGCACGCTTTCCGGGAATCCAGTTGCGACTGCCGCAGGAATTGCGACGCTGAAGGTGCTCGGGCGACCGGGCGTCTGGGATGGCATCGCGGCGCAGACGGCGAAGCTGATCGAGGGACTGGAGCGGGCGGCGTCGCGTGCCGGCGTCGTGATCCAGGCGGCGGCGGTCGGGACGATGGCCGGATTCTTCTTCAACGATGCGCCGGTGCGGAACTACGACGAGGCGAAGACGAGCGACACCGTGGCCTTCGCCCGCTTCTTCCACGCCATGCTCGATCGCGGCGTCTACTTCGCGCCGTCGCAGTTCGAGGCGCTCTTCCTCTCCTCGGCCCACACCGACGAGGACATTGCGGCGACAATCGCGGCGGCTGAGGAGGCCCTCGCGACGGTGGCAACCGCGCGCACTTGACCGAAACGGGCCTCTCTCCGGCCCCTGTCTACGATCCCGATGTCACCGCGTACAGGAAACCGTCCTCACTCCCGAAGAAGGTATAGCCGTCCGCGGTGACCGGTGAGGTCGTGACCGTGCCCTGCGCGAGGTAATAGCCCTGGAGCGTTCCCGTACCGGTCAGCGACAGCAGGCTCGACCCTGCGCCGACGACAGTCACATCCCCCACGCTCGTCGGCGCGCCGATGGCGCGCTCGCCGGTGGGATAGAGCCAGCGTGCGGTGCCGTCTGCCGCATTCAGGGCGTGAACGCCGCCATCGGTGGCCGCGATGACGATGACCCCGTTTGCGATCGCCATCGGTTGCAGCGTACTGACTTCGGCGGTCCAGAGCGTATCGCCCTTGGCAGTCGATAGCGCCAGGGTCTGGCCCCGATCGGTGCTGAAGATGACGCGGTCGTTTGCGAAGGCCGCTGGTGCGACGATTCCGCCGCCGACGGTCTTGCGCCAGAGGACCTCGCCGGAACCCAACTTCATGGAATAGACGGTCCCCTTGTCCGTGCCGAAGGCCACGGCGCCATTCGCAATCGCCGGTGCGCCGAAGACGACGCCATCGGTGGGGATACGCCAGGTTGCCGCGCCGGTCTTCGCGTCGAATCCGTAGAGCCATTCTTCCTGGCTCGAGATGACCACGATGCCATCGGCGACAGTCGGCGTGGACTGGCCGACGTAACGTGTCTCGGCCTTCCAGCGAATCTTGCCGGAGTTTGCATCGATCGCGAAGAGCGAGAAGCCCGCGCCGATGTAGACGGTTCCATCGGCAACACTCGGCGATGAGCGGATGACGTAGTCGGAGAGATGCGTGTGCCAGCGAAGGGTGCCTGTCGCCGCATCGATGGCGAGCAGGTCACCGCCCTTGCTGGCGACATAGAGGGTTCCCCGGTCCAGCACCGGGCTGGAGAGCAGTTCCGCGCCGGTGTCGAAGCGCCAGGCGAGTTTCGGGGAGCCAGCCGGTGCTGGACCGGGCTGGACTCCGGTGAGCGCGCTGTCACCCCGGAAGAGCGGCGCGCTGGCCGAGAAGTGATTCGTGTCGGGCGTCGCGGCCACCGATCCCTGCTGGACATCGGCCGATGCAATGTCGGCGGTCGGCGATGCCGCGTTCGGGCCGGTGGCATCGTCGTGTGCGGTGATTGCCTGGTTGCCGAGCCAGCCGAAGAGCACTGCGACGATCGCCCCGAAGGTGATGCCCCAGCTGCGCAGGGCTCCCGGATCGTGACGCAGGCTCCATAGGCCGTAGAGCGCGCAGGCAAGACCCACGAGCCAGACCCCGTATTTGAGGACCGAGTCGTTGCCAAGCAGGATGCCTGGCAGCAGCAGGAATGGCGACGCCAGCAGCCAGCCGCTGCCACCACGGTGCTCTTCGACGGGGCGCCGCTTTGCGCGGCGCAGGTCGCGCCGAACCCGCGCTTCCATGACGCTGGTGCCGACCTCGCGCGATGGTGCGCCGCGCAGTTCCACCGCGCGGAGGTCGGCTCCGCAATCGGCGCAGAAGATCAGCCCGCTTTCGTTCTGGTGTCCGCATGCCGGACAGATGCGGATCGTGGCGAGCTGCCCGAGCCAGCCAGACGCCGTGTGCGAGCGGCTGGCATGCCGCGCCGATCCGCCGAGAGGCGTCGTCTGCGGCTCGTCCGGGCGGGAATCGGAAGGTTTTGTCGGTTCGGAAGATCGGTCCATCTGCGCTGCCTCGCAATCGTGTGTCGATCAGTGTAACGATTGTGGCCGTCGAAACGATCCACTCGGGCAACGTGGCCGGAAAACAGGATGCCCCGCGCGTATCTCGCGCGGGGCATCCGTCTGCAGTCGATTCGGGTGTGGTGTCAGGAACGCGGACGTCCCACGGCGATCGTCCACGGCATGGAGCCGGTGAGCGTCGTGAGGTCGAGCTCCGTTGCCACGAAGAGACCGAAGGCCTCCCGCGACCAGAAGTTGCGATGATCGGGATCGCTGCCCTTCGGTGTCTGGTCGAGGTTCTTGCCACGCGCGGCGTTGGCAAGGCAGAAGAACGGTTCGTGAGGGACGCTCATCACCACGGCCTCGCGGGCGATGCGGGCGAGTTCCTTCAGCGCGCGATCAGGCTCGTGGAGGTGTTCCAGGACTTCGAAGCAGATGACGACATCGAAGCTGTCGTCCGGATGGTCGATGTTGTAGATGTCCCCGAGCGAGAACGTGCCGCGCGGATTGCGGAGCGCCGCCAGTTTGACCGAGTCTTCCAGCACATCGAATCCGGTGATGGAGACCGATGGCATCGCCTTGAAGAGGATGTCGTCCACGAAGCCCTCGCCACAGCCGGCATCGAGGATCGTCGCAGGATGGAGGTCGGAAACGATCTTCGTGATCTTCTTGTGGAAACGGTCGATCAGGCGGCGCTGGACCGGATTTTCCGACATGTGCTTGCGATAGTTGCTGGTGTCGACATCGATCGTGCCGGAGTAGGGAATCGTCTCGCTGATGCTCATCGTCGTCTCCTGATGACGGGTGAAGGTCGGGATTTGTCGGCGCTCAGGGCGTGACCGTGTCGCCGGGCGTTGCCGCCGAGGGGGCCGTGGTATTGCCACGAAGCGTGATCCAGAGGCGGGTGAGACCGTAGAGAATCGGGATCGCGCCGAAGAGCGCGAAGCGGTAGAGCAATGCTGCTGCCACGACCTCGGCGCCCGAGACCCCGGCGAGGCGTGCAACGACGTACATCAACGCCTCGCGGACGACTGCGCCGCCGGGAATCGGGCTCAGCATGCCGATCAGGATCGGCAATGATGTGATGCCCAGGACGAGCGTGAACGTGATTTCGACGCCGAGCGCGTGGAGCAGCAGGGCGAGTACGACGCCTTGCAGGATCCAGTAGACCGCCGAGACGCCGAAGCCCAGGGCCGCTACGCTGGGACGCTCCTTCGGAGCCAGCACGATGCGGGTGGCCATGCGGATGATGCGCTCGCGCCACGACTGCTTGCGGAGCATGACGACGAGTCCGCCGAGGATCAGGATGACAAGCGCGACGCCTGCCAGCGCATATTTGCTGGCGGAGTCCCCCAGTTCGTCGCCGACAGCCTCGAAGGAGCCGGGCGCGAGGATCAGCCAGAGAAGGGTGCCGAGTCCGAGCACGATCACGTCGAGCCCGATTTCCCAGATCGCGATGGTGCCGGTCGCCGAGGCATCGAGCCCGAGCGCGCGCTTCGTCAGCGCTGCGCGCGACGGCACCGCCAGGCCGACCGGCGCGGCGTAGTTGATGACGACGGAGGTCAGGAAGGCTTCGGAAGCGCGGGGAATGTCCGAGCTGCCGTGGGCCATCACCACCAGTACGTGCCAGCGATAGCAGAGCAGCGCGAGGCTGAAGAGATAGATGGGGATGGCAATCAGGATCGGCGTCCACGCGGCGTCGCCGAGTACGCGTCCGAGATCCTGGATCTGCCCTTGCCACCACAGGACGATGACGGCCAGCGCGATGCTTCCGGCGAAGATCAACGGTGTCGGGATGCGGGTCAGCGCGCCGAGCCGGCGTCTCTTGGCGATCGGCTCGGGGGCGGGCGACGCGGACTCGTTCACGCCGTCTCCTTGACGACGATGGTCTCCAGGGTCGGGCGCGTCTCCAGGCCGATCGTCTGGCGGAGCGAGTTTGGGACCTCGTGGCGCGGTGCATTGCGGCCGTGCGCGATGTATTCCCCGATGAGCCCGAGGCCAAAGAACTGCGCGCCGATGACGACAAGCAGGACGGCCAGGAGCAGGAGCGGCCGCGTGCCGATGGGATTGCCCATCACGAGCTTGTCGAAGGAGAGGTAGAGGCCGATCAGCACACCGAGCATCATCGAGAGGAGGCCCGGCAACCCGAAGAGGTGCAACGGACGCTGCCGGTACTGGGTCAGGAAGATGACCGTCAGCAGGTCGAGGAATCCCTTCGTGAGGCGGGACCACCCGTACTTGGAACTGCCCCAGGTGCGGGGGTGATGCTTCACCGGCAGCTCGCCGATGCGGAATCCCTCGGCGCTGGCAAGCACGGGCGTGAACCGGTGCAACTCGCCGTAGAGGCGGATATTCTCCGTCACCTCCCGCCGGTAGGCCTTGAATCCGCAGTTGAAGTCGTGAAGTTGTACGCCGGAGAACTTGCGGACAGTCCAGTTGAAGACCTTGCTCGGCGCCGTCTTGCCGAGTGGGTCCTGGCGCCGCTGCTTCCAGCCGGAAACGAGGTCGTAGCCATCGTCGAGCATGGCGAGGAAGCGCGGCAGTTCGTCCGGGTCGTCCTGCAGATCGCCGTCCATCGTGACGATGACATCGCCCTGCGCGATGGCGAACCCGTCCGCCAGGGCGCGCGCCTTGCCGAAGTTCCGGCGGTGGCGCAGGCCGATCACGCGGCTATCGGTCGCGTTCGTACGCTCGATGAAGGCCCAGGTCCCGTCGGACGATCCATCGTCGACGAAGATGATCTCCCACGGCAGGTCGATCGCATCGAGTTGGATGCTGAGCCGGTCGTAGAGTTCGGGGAGATTCCCTTCCTCGTTCATGACCGGAATGAGGATCGACAGGGAGCGGATCGGTGCGGAGAACGGGTCCGCTGTCGAAGCAGCCGCCTGCCTTGCGGGAGACGTCGCTCGTTCGTCGGTGCGCGACGAGGCTCCGCTGATGGCCTTCGGGGTTCCAGTCGTGGCGGGGGCGGTAGCTGCCGCGGTGTGCACGCGTGCGTTCTCCAAAGCTAGGTCGCGAACCTCCGATGGCGCGACTACGCATCTTCAATCGCAAGACTATAGCCTTGGACCCGGTGTGACGCAAACAGCCGGATCCTCCCCGAGGAGGATCCGGCTGTTTGCGTCGTGCAAGTGAGAGCGACAGCTACATGGCGACGGAGTCGTCCGGAGAGGCGTTGTTCGCTTCGTCCATATCGTGCTTGGGGGAGAAGATCAGTTCCGGCGATGCGTCGTCCTGCTTCACGATCCGGATCTCGAGGTATCCCGCGATCGGCTTGCTGAAGGTCAGCGTCTGCATCGCATCGCCGTTTGCATTCACGTCGAGCACGGCTACCAGGTTCGATTCACCGTTCTCGTGCATGCACCAGACTTCGTGCTTCTGGTTCGGATCGAGTCCCCACGCCATGAGAACCCCGGTTGACTTGCCTGGGTCGGCGCCAAGCTGGGCGATTCCCGTGCAACCGGAGCACGCTGGCTTGGTGGTGAAGAGGCGCGGCGACGAGAGTGGCTGCCCGCTGAATGTGGTCTGCTGATCTGCCTGAGCGCGCAGGTCCTCGATCTCGCTCCGGAGGCCGATGCCCCATGCCGCGACCACCAGGAAGGCGATGGTCAGCACCGCCGTCACCGCTGGCAGCGTTCGCTGTCGCCACGCTGCGATCCAGGATGCTCGTGTGCTGCGGGTATCGCTGGTGACAGGGTCTCGCTCGCTCGCCAAAGAGGCCGGTGCTGTTTCGGCAGACGACGGATGATCTGCTGCAACCCGCGCCATCAACCGTGCCTTCACGTCGGGTGATGGGCCGTCCGCCAAGGGCGCCGACTCGGCGAGCAGGCGTGGCACGATCGCATAGCCGCTTGCCACGGCGCGACAACGCTCGCACCAGCGGAGATGGACGGCGATCCGTTGCTGGTCGGAGAGGTCGAGGGCGCGGAGGACGAAGGCCTCCACGTTGTCATCCACGAACGCGCATTCGAGGTCAAGCGACGGGGAACGCGTATCCTGTTCATCCTTGGGTTCAGTTGTGTATCGTTCCGGCGCGTTCACGTCAATCCAACCTCGCGCTGTTCCAGGGTCTCCCGGAGTTTGCGCATCCCAAGCCGCATCCGTGTCTTGATGGTCCCCAATGGTTCTCCAAGCTGATCGGCGATTTCCCGCTGCGTCAGGCCAGAGAAATAGGCGAGTTCGATCGGTTCCCGTTGCGCTTCGGGGATTGCCCGGAGCGCCGATTCGATCTCGTCCCGCCACGATCGCTGTACTGCCCGGTCTTCGACGCTCAGCCCAGGATCGTTCAGGTTCGTCAGCAACAGTACCGGATCGGCGCTGTCCGCCCGCTGGGGACGACGCTGGCGTTTCCGGATCTCGTCGATGGCGAGGTTATGCGTGATGCTGAGCAGCCACGTCACGTAGGTTCCGCGCCCTTCGGTGAACCGGGTAGCCTGTTGCCAGGACCGGAAGAATGCCTCCTGGACGATCTCCTCGGCCGATGCGGGATCGCCGACGATCCGGAGCGCGAACGAAAACACGATGCGCGCATGTCGCTCGTACAACGTCTCCAGGGCCCGGGAGTCCTGTGCGGCCATCAACTCGACCAGCACGACATCCTCGAGTTCGGAGTAGTTGCGTTCCTGTTCGGTGGTGGATTGTGGCGCCACGCTCACGAGGGCCATCCATCCGAACGTCGATTTCGGTGAAGACGCATGCGCTTCATCTATGCCTATCTACGGTTGGGTTGTGCGCCGGGATTCATGCTCGGTCGAATCAGGTTCGGAATCCGCAGTCGCACGCACGGTCGCGCCGGGCAACATTTGCGCAGGTGGGCGCGCTTGATTGCCCTTAGGATACCCGAGGGGCTGATGTCGGCGCCGGATCGTTCGTTGCGATGCCAAGCGCCACCCGTGCTTCCGAGGCCGTACTGAGAGAGCCTGTCACCACAATCAACGCGCCGGCCGATTGTGAGGTTACGCTGGCGAGGGCCCCGGCAACCGAGGGATGGCGGAAAACCGGCACGGTGGGTGTGCCGAGGTCCGTGGCAAGGTCGTCCACGCGCATCGTGCGTGGCGTCTCGAGCGGAGCGAGATGCCATGCGGAGACCACCGGCGCGATGTTGGCCAGCAGGTGGTTGGCGTCCTTGCCCTGAAGCATGCCGATCACGACCTGCGCGCGCTGGCCGGGGAATCGGTCTCCGAGGGCAACGCGCAGGGCATCGGCGGCGACTGGTGTATGCGCGCCGTCGATGACGACTGTCGCTCCGTTCGGGAGTGAGACGACTTCGAACCGTCCAGGGTTGACCACCTGCGCGAGTCCGGCGCGGATGGCCTCATCGGCCGGGGCGATGGCGAGGCGGGCGGCTTCGATGGCGAGGCCGGCGTTCTCGACCTGATGGCGGCCGATCAGGGAGGAGGCCAGATCCGCGATTGTGCCCGTGGCATCGTGAAACGTGAAGTTGCTGTCCGAGCCGGTCGCCGAGAAGTCGCGGTCCTCGATCAGGAGCTGACATCCGAGATCGTGGGCGCGTGCCGCAATCACGTTCATGGCGGCTGGAAGCTGGTTCGCGGAGACGACCGGTTTGCCCGGCTTGATGATACCGGCCTTGTTCGCCGCGATCTCCTCGATCGTGTCGCCCAGAATGGCGGTGTGCTCGTAGTCGAGGCGGGTGATGACGGAAACCTCCGGCGTCACGATGTTGGTGGCGTCCAGTGTGCCGCCCAGCCCTACTTCGATCACTGCCCAGGCGCAGCCGGTCTCGGCATACCAGAGTAGCGCCATCGCGGTTGTCAGTTCCCAGGCGGTGACTTCGCCGAGTTCGGGATGGGTGTGTTCGACGTCCTCCGTGGCGGCGATGGCCCGCTGCGTGAGCAGCGCGAAATCCGTCTCGGAGATCGGCTCGTCGTCGACCACGATCCGCTCGCGGTAGGAATGCAGGTGAGGTGAGACATAACGCCCGGTCCGCACGGCGGCGGCGCGCAGGATGGCGTCGATCATCGTCGTCGTGGAGCCCTTGCCCTTGGATCCGGCGACGTGGACGATCCGGTAACGCCGGTGCGGGTTGCCGGAGCGTTCGAGGATCGCTTCGGTGCGGCGCAGGCCGAGGCGCGCGGCATCGTCCCCGGCAAAGGGGTTGCTGATGAAGCCCCGGTCGTATCCCGAACGATCCCAGATCGCGCCAAGGGCGTCGGCATAGGTGTGGATGGCGGGCACGGCGGCGTGGCTCCTGTCGTAACGAGGTGGGTGCTATGGCGTGACGGCGAGGGCATTCGCGACATCGTCGCGTCGGATCGCTGCCTGGAGCGTGCCATAGGTGCGGACGGACGAACGGCGCTCCTGCTGCACGCGCTGATGCTGGCCGTCGAGATCTGGATTGCGGATGGGGAAATCGGCGCGGAAGTGACCGCCCCGGCTCTCTTCGCGGAAGGCTGCCGAGGCGACGATCTCGCTGGCGAGCAGGATCATGTTGCGGAGTTCGATGGCGCCGAACGTGTCCAGCCTCAGATCGTCCACGCGCTCGGAGATCGCCCGGATACCCGTCTTGGCGTCCTGCAGGGAGGCGGCGGATCGCACGACGGCGACATCGTCGCTCATCAGCCGCTGCAAGTTCGTTCGTGCTGACGCGATGTCGTCATGCGTCAGGTTGCGGTGTCCCGCAACGATATCCGGCTCGCGAAGGATAGGCGGCAGCGAGTCGCGCCAGGCCCCGGCATGCCAGTTGTCGTGGATCGACGCAGCCGCGTGAATCCCGAAGACGAGGCCTTCCAGCAGCGAGTTGCTGGCGAGGCGGTTCGCGCCGTGGACACCGGTGCAGGAAACCTCGCCGATGGCGCGGAGTCCAGGGATGGATGTTGCGCCGTCCGTTCCGGCAACGATGCCGCCCATGAAGTAGTGCGCGGCCGGTGCGACCGGGATGAGGTCGGTTGCGAGGTCGAGTCCCATCGTGGCCAGGAATGACGAGATCGTCGGAAACCGGCGCTTCACGAGCGCGGGATCGAGATGGCGCAGGTCGAGATGGACGTATGGAAGGTCATCGAGGGCCATCTGTCGCTGGATGCCGCACGCCACGACATCACGCGGGGCGAGTTCGGCCAGCGGATCGATCGCGAGCATGAACCGTTCGCCGTCCTTGCCACGCAGATATGCGCCCTCGCCACGAACGGCCTCGCTGATGAGGAAGCCATCTCCATCGGGACGGGTGAGGACTGTGGGGTGGAATTGGGCGAATTCGAGGTCGGCGAGCACCGCGCCGCCGCGAAGCGCCATTGCCATGCCATCGCCGGTGGCTCCAGCGGGGTTCGAGGATACCGCCCACAATTGCCCGGCGCCGCCGTTCGCGAGCGTCACGCAACGAGCCGAGAATAACGTCAGGTCCGGGGATTCTGCGGCCTGGACGATCACTCCGCGGCAGCGGCCATCCTGGATGACCAGGTCGATCGCCGCCGTGCGATCGTGGATGTCCACGCCTGCGCGTGCGCGGAGCTGGGCGACCAGCGCCCGCTCGATCTCGAAGCCGGTGGCGTCCCCGCCAGCATGCAGGATTCGGTTGCGGCTATGGGCGGCTTCCTTGCCGAGCGCCAGGTCGTCGTCCTCACGGTCGAAGGTCGTCCCTTCGGCGATCAGCCAGGCGGCGGCATCCGCGGCGCCCTCGATCAACTCGCGGACCGCCGGTTCGTCGGAGAGCCCGGCGCCCGCGACCAGAGTATCGGCGACGTGAAGGCCGACATTGTCGTCGGGGCCGATCGGCGCCGCGAAGCCGCCCTGGGCGTAACGCGTGTTGCTCTCGCCCAACACGCCTTTCGTCACGACGGCAATCCGCATGGCTTCCGGCAGCCGCAGCGCCATCGAGAGGCCGGCGATGCCCGCGCCAACGATGACGATGTCGTAGTCGCGTTCCTTTTCCCATGTCCGGATGGGCGTGCGGAAGAAGGCGGAAAGACCGGAAGCAGCATCGGCGCGGTCGGAGCGGCCATTCATGGCGGCGAGAAATCCTTGCAGAAAGCCGGATGCTGCCGAGGGTGGCGAGCATCCGGCCGGAACGGCTCATGGGGAGTTAGTGTAGGAGTGACACGAACAGAAGCGACCTAGCCATGTGGGGAGGTCGTGGTTCGGAGGTCGAGAAACCCCGTGTCAGCAATGCGCGCCTCCGGGATCACGGAGAGCGAGAGGAAGGCCAACTGTCCGAACGGGGAGGCCAGCGGACTGCCCAGGCGCTGCGCCTCGTGTTCCAGCGTGGCGTACGTGTCCGCAACCTCGGCGGCCGGTGCGGCGCTCATCAGGCCTGCGATCGGAAGCGGCAACGCGGCGAGGACCTCGCCTTCGGCAACGACCGCCAGGCCGCCGTCCATCTCGGCAATCGTGGCGATTGCGGCGAGGATATCGATATCGCTCGCGCCCGCAGCAATGATGTTGTGCGCATCGTGAGCGATGGAACTCGCGATTGCGCCGCGTTTCAGTCCCAGTCCCTGGACGTAGCCGATGCCCATACGTCCGCTCGCATGATGGCGATCGACGGAGACGAGTTTCAGCAGGTCGCGTTCCGGATCGGCGACGGCAGCGCCATCGAGCACCTTCGGCTCGACGTCACGATACTCGGTGACGATCTGGCCAGGAATCACTCCCACCGCGCGATGGGCATCCGCAGGGTCGAGCCGCAGGTCCGAGAGATGGACTGGCGCGACGTTGACGGAATGCAGCAGCACCTCTGGCAGGTCCGTCTCCGCGATGGAGCCGGTGAACGCGCCATCCTGCGCCACGATGCGTCCCCGGTGGAGCGTCATCGCGACATCGATGGACGCCAGGTCGCGGAGGACGACGAGGTCGGCATGATACCCAGGCGCAACCGCGCCGGTGTCCGCCAGCCGCCAGTGATTGGCCGGATTCCAGGTCGCCATGCGGATGGCGCGGACTGGATCGAGGCCGTGGGCGATGGCGATCCGGAGGATGTCGTCGACGTGCCCCTGCGTCCGGAGGTCGTTGCAATCGCGGTCGTCCGAGGCGAATGCGATGCGCGGATAGGTTTTGTCCGTGACGAGGGGCAGGAGCTCGACCAGGTTCTTCTCGGACGACCCTTCGCGCAGGTAGAGGAACATGCCGAGTTCGAGCTTCTCGCGCGCCTCCTCCAGCGTGACCGATTCGTGGTCTGCCCCGATGCCGCTGCCGATGTATGCCTGCAGCGGGCCGCCGCGCAGGCCGGGCGCATGGCCATCGCGCAGGGCGTCCTTCGACGTCCACAGGGTATCCCCGATGGACGATTCCGCCGCTGTGAGTCCGCCGACATTCATCAATTCACCAAGGCCGACGGTTTCCGGCCAGGCGAGCATCTCGGCGATGTGCTCGTCATCGAAAGCGGCGCCGGGTGTCTCCAGCGGGCTGGCCGGGACGCTCGATGGGGCAGTGAACCGGACGTGCAGCGGTAGGTCCCGTGCCGCCTCCCGCATCGCCGCGATGCCGGCCAACCCACGCACATTCGCTACCTCATGTGGATCGGTGACGATCGTGCCCGTACCATGCGGGACGACCGTCCGCGCGAACTCCGGCAGCCACAGCAGCGAGCTTTCGATATGGATGTGGGCGTCGATGAACGATGGCGCGATGATGCAGCCGGTGATGTCGATCGTCTCGCGGCCCTCCGGGAAGGACCCGACGCCAGCGATCCGCCCGGCATCGATCGCGACATCTGCCTCGACCAGTTCCTCTGTGAAGACGTTGAGCACGCGCCCGCCCTTCAGCACCAGCTGGGGTGGGTAGAGTCCCTGCGCGAGTGCAACGCGGCGGCGCCACTGCCACTTCCACATGTTGCGGGCAGCGAGTTCCGGGGAGATGGCTTCTTCGGACATGCGGCGATCGATCCTTGGTGAATGAACGAACGGGAAGCAGGGGAGGCGCCTAGTCGAGCTGGCGTTCGATCACGTCGAGCACGGACTCGAGTTGTGGCAGGTGCTGGCGCACGAAGTCGCCGATATCGCCGGCGCGGTTGAAGGGCAACTGATAGCGTTCGATCACGGCGATGCCTTCCTCCTCCTCGTCCCAGAATGCCTCCTGATGCTCCGCGAGGAAACCGCGCGTGATGCGCGGAAGCGTCATCCGCGCCAGGCGCGAGCGCGAGCGCTGTCGCCAGGGGCTTTCCTCGTCGGCATATCGGCCGGGCGACGAAGCGCGAAGCACGACGAGCAGACCGTCGTCGCCGACGCGAACGTCGACGCGACCGAGTTCGTCATCGACGGCGATTGCCCAGCGATTCTCCTCGTCGAGCATGCCGTAGGCGTAGAAACCGGCGTGGGTGAGCGCATCCTTCACCGGCGCGAGCGCGAGGCGATCGCGGCCGATCACGTCGTCCGGATCGAGGTCGTCGATGGCGTTGTTGAGATCGTCGATGGACATGAAACGGGAATCCTCCGATAACCGGCGCGCGTCCGATGGTCCACGCGCATCGTGAGCCGTCATGATGCCATGAGATCGACCCGTCGCGTGCCCGCCATCCTGGTGAATCGGGGAAGTCGTCGTGGGCATTGCCTTTCTGGAAGCGGCCGAATGGCGACGGGAACTTGTAGGAAACGTGGTCGGGGAACGATACTCGGGGACATTACCGATCGGTATGGTGAAATGGTCTCCGCCGGTCGGCGTGCGTTCGGATGCCGTTGCAGACCGACCGCTTCTGACAGATAACCAGGACTGGCATGTATCTCGGGTCCCGGCTGAAGGCCCGTATCAGGTCCAAATGGGGGTGCGCAATCCATGATTTCGCGAGTTTCGTCCGTGCCGATCGAGCTCCCGGAGCGGATCGAGCGTCTTCACGATCTGGCCTATAACCTGTGGTGGACCTGGAGCAAGCCGGCGCGGGCGATCTTCCGCCAGTTGCATCCGGTGCTGTGGGATCTGGTCGAGCAGAATCCCGTGCTCTTTCTCCACCGCATCGAGAAGGACCGCCTGGAGGCTGCGGCGGCCAATCCGGCCTACCTTGCCGACTATGACAAGGTCGTTCGCGCGTTCGACGCCATGATGAACCAGCCGAAGGATGAAACCTGGCTGGGCAAGCATTGCCCGGCGCTGATCGACAAGCCACTGGCCTATTTCTCCGCCGAGTTCGGCCTGCATCGCGCGCTGCCGATCTATTCCGGCGGCCTCGGCGTGCTGGCCGGTGACCACATCAAAGAAGCCAGCGACATGGGGATTCCCCTGGTCGCGGTTTCCCTGCTCTACCGTCAGGGGTACTTGCGCCAGCGGATCGACTCCGGCGGATGGCAGCACGATGTTCCGGGCGATCTCGACCCGGATTCCGAGCCAACCCTCCAGGTGCTCGACGACGACGGCGAACCCGTGTTGATCGATATCCAGCTGAATCCGGACGAGCGGCTGCGCCTGGCTGTCTGGAAGGTCCAGGTCGGACGCGTCGAGCTATACCTCCTCGATTCCGATGTCGAGGGCAACCCGGAATGGACGCGCCAGCTCTCCTCCCGCCTGTATGGCGGCGACAGCGAACATCGCCTGCGCCAGGAAATCATCCTGGGCATCGGTGGTGTGCGCCTGCTGCGGCACCTGGACATCGACCCGGTCTATTGGCACGCGAATGAGGGACATGCGGCGCTGCATATGGTCGAGCGTCTGCGTGAATACGTGCTGGCGGGGAAGACCTTCGCCGAGGCGAAGAACCTGGTGCGGAGCGCAACCGTCTTCACTACGCACACGCCGGTTCCCGCCGGTCACGACATCTATCCGGACCAGATGATCGATCGCTACTTCGGCACGTACTGGCCGGAGATGGGCATCGACCGGGACGAGTTCCTGGCGATCGGGCGGCATGGTGAGGAACCGGGCTTCAATTTCACGGCCGTTTCGCTGCGGCTTGCAGCGCATGTCAACGGGGTGAGCGACAAGCACGGCGAGGTTTCGCGCGAGATGTGGAACGACCTCTGGCCGGGCATCGATGTGGAGGACACGCCAATTACCCACGTCACGAATGGCGTTCACCTGCGGACGTGGATCTCGCCCGAGATGCGGATGGTTTACGAGCGCTATCTGCCGCGCAGGTGGCGAGAGCATCAGGAGAGCGAGTTCGTCTGGGAGCTGATCGACAACATCCCGGACAAGAAATTCTGGGACGCGCACCAGACGGCGAAACAGTTGCTGATCGACGAGATGGACGAGCGCTCGCGTCGTCGCTACGCCGAAGGGCAGTTCGACGCCTGGCAGGTCTTGTCTTCGGGGCCGTTCCAGAATGCGAATGTGCTGACGCTCGGGTTCGCGCGCCGTTTCGCAACCTACAAGCGTGCGACGCTGTTGCTGCACGACATCGATCGTCTGGCGAAGATCCTGAATAACCCGGACTATCCGGTGCAACTGATCTTTGCCGGGAAGGCGCATCCGGCCGACGAAGGCGGCAAGCGGCTGATCCAGGAGATCTACACCCGGTCGCGCGATCCCCGGCTGGGTGGCCGCGTGGCATTCGTCGAAGACTACGAGATGGGGCTTGCGAACCTGCTGGTGGCCGGTGTCGATGTCTGGATGAACAACCCGATTTACCCGTTGGAGGCGTCCGGTACCAGCGGCATGAAGGCCTCGGCGAACGGCGTGCCCAATTGCAGCATCCTCGATGGCTGGTGGATCGAGGGTTGGGAGCCTGGCGACCGTAACGGGTGGGGGATCGACCCATCCAGCAAGGAAGGGGACGAGCGCGACGCCGAAGAAGCCAACGCCATCTACGACACGCTGGAGCAGAAGATCGTTCCCCTGTATTACGAGCGGGAAGCGGATGGGCTGCCACACGCCTGGATTCGCGTTTCAAAGGCGGCGATCCGGACCGTGGCGCCGCGCTTCAGCTCCCGGCGAATGTTGATCGACTACGTGAACCGGCTCTATCTGCCGGCGGCTGGCGTCGACAACGGCTGACCGTGCCTGGCGGCGACCGATCCTACCGATCGCTCCCCGGCGGCAGAGAATCCCCGGGGAGCGATCGGTCGTACATAGCACGACCGCATGTCGCGGTATGAATCGTGATAGGTCGCTGTGGCGCACGGACGATCGTGCACCGGATGGAGGTGCGAATGGATACGGATCTGGCGCCGGGCGTCGTGCTGGCGGACGAGGTGATGCCGGTCGGGAGCCGCCGGCGGCCGGTGCGGCCATTGAAGGGGCTGGTGCTTTCCGGGGGTAAGGGCTCGCGTTTGCGGCCGTTGACGGCAACCGGGGCGAAGCAATTGGTGCCGGTGGCGAACAAGCCGGTGCTCTTCTACGCGCTGGAGCAGATGGTCGCCGCCGGGATCGAGGAGATCGGCATCATCACCGGCGACACCGCTGCCCAGGTGCAGGAGGCGGTCGGGGACGGGGCGGCGTTCGGGGCGCGCATCACCTACATCCAGCAGGATGCGCCGCGCGGCCTTGCCCACGCGGTGGCGACCGGGCGGGACTTCCTCGGCGATTCCGCCTTCTGCATGTACCTCGGCGATAATTTCCTCAAGGGCGGGATCGGCCAGTTGGCGCGTGCGTTCCAGGGCAGCACCGCCGCCGGGCAGATCCTGCTCAAGGAGGTCGAAGACACTTCCGCGCTGGGTGTCGCGGTCCTCGATGAGCGGGGGCATGTCGTGCGGCTCGTCGAGAAGCCGCAGACGCCGGTCTCACCGTATGCGGTGGTCGGCGTCTACTTCTTCGGGCCGGAGATTCACCAGATCACGCCGACGTTGCGGCCCTCCGCCCGCGGCGAGCTGGAGATCACGGATGCCATCCAGGGCCTGATCGACGCCGGGTATCAGGTCGATGCCGGCCTGATCGACGATGAATGGATCGACACCGGCAAGAAGGACGACATGCTGGAGGCCAACCGGGTGGTGCTGAGCACGATCCGGCGGCGGGTCGATGGCGCGGTCGATGCCGAGTCCCATCTCGTTGGTGAGGTGATCGTCGAGGCGGGGGCCACGGTCGTTGGCAGTACGATCCGGGGACCGGCCATCATCGGCAAGGATGCCCGGATCGAGGACACGTTCGTCGGGCCATTCACCGCGATCGGCGAGCGGTGCGCCCTCGTCGGGTGCGAGATCGAGCACTCGATCGTGTTGCAGGACAGCACGATCCGCGACATCGACGCCCGGATCAGCGATTCCCTGATTGGCAAGGAGGTCGTCGTGGAGCGCACGCCGCGTAAGCCGCATGGCATCCGGCTGCTGCTTGGCGATCATGCCCAGATCGGCATCGGTTAGGATGCCGGTCCTCGCGGAGCAAGGTGGTGGTTGTGTCCGTTCGTGAACGCGTGCTGGTCACCGGGGCTGGCGGCCAACTGGGCACGGAATTGCGCCGGGTCCTGCACGCACAGGGCTATGGCGTGATCGGGATGGGCAGCACGCCACGTCCCGGTGTCGATGTCGTCGTCGACCTGCGGGATCGGGACGAGCTGGCGCACGCCTTTGGAGAGATCGCGCCGCTGGCGGTGATCCATGCCGCCGCCTACACCGATGTCGATGGGTGCGAGCGCGATCCGGCGCGGGCCGACGCGGTCAATCACCGTGCGTCGGCGGACCTGGCCGAGCTGGCGGCGGACGCCGGGGTCTGGCTGCTGGCCGCCGGGACCGATTTCGTCTTTCCCGGCGATGGGGGGGCTCCCTACGCGGAGGATGCGCGGACCGGGCCGCGCTCGGTCTACGGGGCGTCCAAGCTGGCTGGCGAGCAGGCCGTGCTCGCCGCCGACGAGACCTTCGCCGTGGCGCGGACCTCGTGGGTCTACGGTGGGGCGGGCAAGCACTTCCCGCGGACCGTCCTCTCCGTCATCGCCCAGCGCGGCGGCATGGAGGTGGTCGAGGACGAGATCGGCGGTCCGACCTACGCGCCAGACCTCGCCGAGGCGATCGCCCGCCTGCTGCCGCATCGCCCGTCCGGCATCCTGCATCTCGCCAATGAGGGATCGGTGAGCCGGTTCGGCCTGGCGCAGGCCGTCGTCGCGGCAGCTGGCGGCGATCCCGCCGTCGTGCAGCCGACGACAACCGAGGCCTTCCTTGCCAAATACCCCCTGCCCGCGACACGGCCGGCGAACAGCACCCTCGCCAATACCCGCGCCGCCGCGATTGGCATTCGTCTCCCGCCGTGGGAGGATGCGGTGCGTCGCTACGCGCCGGTGCTGGCGGCTGAGCTCGGATTCGCCGGAACGGCCGCGGCATCACCAGGAGCCTGACCATGAAACTGCTCGTGACCGGCGCCGCCGGGTTCATCGGCTCGACCTACGTCCGCACCGTGCTGGATCGGCATCCCGACGACGAGGTGGTCTCGCTCGACGCGCTGACCTACGCCGGCAGCCTGGCGAACCTCGCCGGGCTGGAGGACGACCCCCGTCACCGCTTCGTGCACGGCTCGATCGCCGACGCCACGCTGGTGGACGACCTCGTCGGCGATGGCGTCGATGCGATCGTCAACTTCGCGGCGGAGACCCACGTCGACCGCTCGCTGCTGCATCCGGAAGCGTTTCTCGCCACCAACGTGCATGGCGTCTACGTCCTGCTCGATGCCGCCCGGCGCCACGGGATTCGCCTGCTCCAGGTCAGTACGGACGAGGTCTACGGCGATATCCCGGAGGGGCACTACTCGCGGGAGACCGATCCGGTCAACCCCCGCTCGCCCTACTCGGCGGCGAAGGCGGGCGGTGAACTCTTCTGTCGTTCCTTCGCGGTTTCCTACGGCACTGATGTGGTCGTTACCCGGGGATGCAACACGATTGGGCCGCGCCAGTATCCGGAGAAGCTGATCCCGCTCTTTGTGACGAATGCCCTGCGCGACGAGCCGCTGCCGGTCTACGGCGACGGCCAGCAGGTGCGCGACTGGCTCCACGCGGAGGATCATGCTGCCGGCATCGACCTCGCCCTGCGCCGGGGCCGCAGCGGCGAGATCTACAACATTGGCGCCGGCAACGAACGCCCGAACCTCGATGTGGTGGAAGGCATCCTCGCGCGGCTCGGCAAGCCGGCGTCGCTGATCCGTTACGTGCCGGACCGGCCGGGGCATGACCGGCGGTACGCCCTCTCCTCGGACAAGATCCGCTCCGAGCTGGGCTGGCAGCCGGCGCGGGATTTCGCCCAGACGTTGAACGACACGGTCGATTGGTACGTCGGCCATCCGCAGTGGTGGCAGGCGATCCGCGACGCCTCACCCGAATTCCAGGACTATTACGCCCAGCAATACGCCTGGCGGCTGGCGGAAGGCGCCGCCACCCCGGTTGCCGCCCAGGCAGGAGGTATCTCGTGATCGACACGGTAGCCCCGGCACTCGACCTCTCGGCCTTCAGCGACGCGACGCTCGACGCAGTGGGGCAGGCGTTGGTGACGGCGGCTGGATCGCCCTGGGCGATCCCTGACGTGATCGTGCATGGCCTCACCACGCACCGCGATCCGCGCGGGACGTTGACCGAGCTGTTGCGCGCCGACTGGCCGGACGTCTTCGGGCCGACGATGCCCTTCCAGCAGGTCTACACGTCGATGACGGCGTCGGGGGTGGCGCGCGACATCGACAAGTGGCACGTCCACCAGCATCAGACGGATCGCTTCTACTGTGTCTCGGGCCGGATCGTGGTGGCGATCGCCGATCCGCGTCCGGATTCGCCGAGCCAGGGCACGGTGATGCTGGTCGAGCTGGCGGCGCCCGCCGACGGTCCGGCCCCGCTGCTGGTGACGATCCCGCCGCGCACGTTGCACGGCTTCGTGGTGACGAGCGAGGGGCCGGCGACGCTGCTCAACTTCCCGAACCGGATCTACGATCCCGGCGACGAAGGGCGCACCCCATTCTCCGAAGCGGGCATCACCTTCCGCGACGGCTCGCCTTTCTCCTACGATGCCGTCCGCGCCTGGTACGCCACGCGCGCGTAGGTATGACAACGACCCCTGAGAGGCCATTCGCGCTTCCCAGGGGTCGTTGTCTGCAATGCGATTCCCGTCAGGCGATGCTCATGCCCCGGACGAGGGCGAGGAACTGTGGCGCCTGCGTCCCGTAGTCTTCGGTGACGATCTCCCGGTCGGCGATCAGGTCCTCCTGTCGCAGGATCAACCGGTAGGTCCTCAGCGTGGCGATTGCGTCGGCATCGCCGGCCAAGGCTGCTCTCCGTACAGCGCCGAGCCAGGTGCCGGCCTCCTGGATACCGGCCTCCGTGGATCGTGAGCGATGGAACGTCCACCAGGTAATGCACGCGAGCACGGCAACCGCCACGATGACCATAAGGAATCCGGCGGCTGCCCGGCTTACGAGCGCCGGGACGAGCAGGTAGCCGATAACGAAGAGAAAGGCAATCCCGATTCCCCACAGCAGGCGGTTTAGCGCGGGAATGCGGGAGGAGAACTGGCCTTCGTCCGCGAGCCGCGTCCGTAGGTAGGTGAGCTGCGGTGCCAGCGCGTCATCGAGCCGGCCGATCGCGCCCGGTGGGATGATGCCGCCCGTGCGTTCAGCGAGTTCGTTGATGCGTTCCCAGATCGCGCAGGCGAACGGATCGTCCATGTCCGGTTCCGGACCCGTCTCGATCCCCCGGCGGTTTGCCGAGAGCCGGAGATTTCCACGCTCGAAAAGGGCGAACATCGCCCCGGCTGGCAAGGCATCGTCGGCACGCCCGCGGGCGATTGCGGCGGCGGTGTAAACGGAGGTCACCGGCGCGGCGGCACGTCCGTGGTTCCTGCGCGCCGCTCGTCTCGTCCAGACGGCGAGAGCGACGTACCCGGCCGCGAGGATGCCGATGAGCGGAGCGAAGGCCCAGTTCGTCAGGTGATTGAGGATCTGTTGACCGTGGGAGAGCGGCACGCGCGGTAGCGTGCCGAAGAGCTGGTCGTAGACGACCCAGGCCGCTCCCTGTTTCGCGGCGTCGGCATAATTGCCGGTAGCCAGGTGGGGCTGCACGACCTCGGCAAGCGTGCGATCCAGCCGTTCCTGGGTGAGACCGTTCTCGGGGAAGAAGTGCTCGCCCGGTGCGAAGGCAGCAGTGGCCGCGCGTGGCTGGTTGAGGGGGACGGCGATGTAGAAGAGCAGTCCATTCTTCGCGCCCGACTCCGTCTCGATCGACGTGGTGCTGAAGTATTCCTCGGCGGCATCCTGCGTTTCGGACTGCGTCATAGGTGCGGAGACACGCACGATCCGCACAGCCATGGGCATCCCGAAGAGGCTGCCATCGTTGGTGATGTTGTAGAGGGACTTCATGTCGTCCGCGTCGAGCAGGCCGTTCGGAGAGGTAACGATGCCGGGCTGGCCCAGTTTCAAGCCAGCGAGGCGGTCCACTCCGTCGTGTGGCTTGAGCCAGATCACGAGGAAGAATCCGGCCACCAGCAGCGGGATGACCAGCGCCGCGACGATTCCGATCTTCTGCCCGGCCGGGAGGCGGGAGCGCGATGTCTGGTCAATCACCGCTCTGCTCCTTCAGCACCGGTCGGCCGGAGGTCCAGATGGACGGCTGGGCTCGCCGGGTATGGCGGACTCGACTGGGGACGAGACGCCAGACGAGCGACCCGATGACCCCGGCGAAGACACCAGCGGTCACGACGTTCCCGAGGACGATCGGCAAGTAATAGCGCTCGAAATCGGTCCGCATCGACAGCACGACGGTGGCGGACTCGACGACGACAATGGCAAGGACCATCAGGTGCGGGCTGCGCAGTCCCTTCCGGGCGGCGAGGATGGCCAGGAAGGCGATTCCTGCCAACGCAAGCCAGACATCGAGGCCGGCCAGCGTGTCTCCGAGAGACGGCAATCCCTGCTGGTCGAGGAATCGCTGGGTGCCGCTCCACTGGCCGGTCAGGTAATCCCAGGTACGGTGGAACGCTTCCGTCGTGTTGGCAATGTTGCGGTCCGGATAGACACGCGACTGGCTTGCCATTTCCTGCTGCCGGAAGCGAAGCAGGACCAGCGCCCGCCCGATGGGATCGGGCCAGAGATAGGGGTAGACCGCGACGAAGACGAATCCCGCCACGAACGGCGTGGACATCAGCATCCAGCTGACATCGCGCAGGGGCGGAAGTCCCTTCCACCCGCGCATGGATGGGTCGTTCAGTTTTCTGCCCGCCCACCAACTTTGCACGAGCATCAGGAAACCGAGCCCGGCGAGCGGGACGGCGAGCGCCAGTGGCGTGAACTTGTTCGCGCCGCCGAGTCCGACCAGCACTCCGACGAGGATAGCGAAGCTCCAGCGTGGCCTGCGCATCAGATGCACCAGCGTCAGCAGCAGCAAAGCCAGCGTAACGGTGAGCGTGGTGTCCGCGAGCGCAAGCCGGTTGTGCCAGGATTGGAGCGGATTCGCGACCAGGAGCAGCGCCGCGGCGAGGCCTCCGAAGGTGTTCGTGAGGTTCGTGACGATCAGGAAGACCGCGACGACCGCCAGGGCGCCGAGAACGTTGTTGGTGCGGCGTCCTGCCTGCATGTCCCCGGCGCTGGGGAACATGCCATTGTCCATGTTGAATGCCGATCCGCGCCGGAAGTCCCAGGCGAGGTTCGTGTCGAGGTCGCGGCCTTGCAGCAGCAACCCGATGCCCATGACGTAGGAGCCGACCGGGGGTTGGCCGCGTGTGAGGTACTGATCCTCCCAGGTCGGGCCGAACGGATCGAGGAGGTCGGCGAAGTAGTGGGCGCGATTCAGCCAGCGGCTCTCGTCCTGGTGAAAGTCGGTGGTCTCGTTGCCGTTGAAATAGACGCCCGTAGAGAACGCGAAGAGGACCACGGCGATCAGCCCATGCCATAGGCGGCGATCCTGCCACCAGTGGCCCCGGATCGTGGAAGCCTTGAGCAGGGACGGATCGAGTGTCGTGTTCGATGGTGAAGGGGCGGTCGATGCGTCTGTCATGCCGCCCTAGCTGCCCTTGACTGCGAGGATGACGTTGTGCGCGCAGAGGCGATTGACGAGGGGCGTGTGCTCAACGAGCGCTTCCACCTTCGCCATCACGGGAACCAGCGATTTCGGGGTGAAATCGGGCATCAGGCCGAGCGCCTCGACATGCATCGGCCAGGCGCCGCCGGCGGTGAGGCCGTCCAGGATCTCCTTTTCTGGGATCAGGCGTTCTGCCCCGGTATCCTGCGGCACCCGCTTCATCAGGAGCGGCCAGTAGGGATTGCGCGGGTTGTGATCCCAGACGAGGATGTGTCCGCCCGGTCTGGTGACGCGTACCATCTCCTTCAGCGTGTCGTGAACGTCCTGCGGATCGGCGACGTGGTGCATCACGGCGACGCAGTAGGCGAGGTCGAAGGTGTTGTCTGCGAAGGGCATCTGCTCGCCGCGCCCCTGCACGGCATGGATTTCCGGCGCGCGCTGGCGAAGATAGGCGAGCATTCCGTCGAACGGGTCCATCCCGGTGACCGCATAGCCTTTGGCGGCGAGACGCTTGGCGAGGACGCCGGTACCGCATCCGACATCGAGGATCGCGCTGCCGGGTGCGACGTAGCGTCGGATGAACTCCACCCGCTTGTCGAGGTAGTGATCCATGACGTGGTGCGGCAGGCTGTCGTCGTATTCGGCCGCGATGGCGTCGAAATCGGTCTGGCCGTGGTCGCCGGTGGTATGCGGCCGTTCCGTTGTGGTCGAAGCAGACATCCGAAAGCTCCCGTCTTGGTGGTGATCGGGCCCTGGCGAATTCAGGACAGCGACGATGGCGATGCCGCCTTGGGCCGATCGGTATCGAGCGTGCGGTGGGCCGTGCCTGTCGTCCGGCGCATTGGATGGGTGAGCCGGAACCGCGTGATGAAGACGATCATCTGGAGACCGAGCTTCACGGCCTTCTTGATATCGCCGGTGACGGACGATTCGCCGACGCGTGGCAGGTAGTTTACGGGAACCTCGACCACGCGTGCGCCTGACGTGATGACGAGCAGCATCAACTCCGGGCCGAAGTGGCTGCCGCCAACGCTGAACTTGTCCTGGATCCTGCCCAGGGTCTCCCGGGTGATGAGGCGATAGGTACAGCCGACATCGCTCAGATGGCTGGTATTGAAGAGCACTTCGACCAGCTTCGCAACGGCCCAGTTGCCCCATTTCAGGAAGAACCCCATGTTCGCGCCGCGCCAGATCATCTCGCGCGTGGTGCGTGTGCCGAACACGGCGTCGCAGTCGTCGGAGTAGGTGAGCAGTTTCAGGATGTCGCGGGGGAGGAATGTGCCATCCGGCTCGCAGAGCACGAGCAGGTCGCCGGTCGCCTCCTGCAGGCCGCGGCGATAGGACCAGCCGTAGCCTTGCCGGCTCTCGAAGACCTGCCTGGCGTTGGTGCGCTCGACTTCTTCCTTGGTTCCGGGTTCGGCATTGTTGTTGACGACCAGGACCTCATCGACGACGCCGGTCTCGAAGAAGCCCTGGATGTCGTTGTAGATCGAATCGCGCTCGGCGTAGGTGCCGAGGATTACCGAGACTGTCTTGCCATTCCACATGAGTCAACTCCAGCGGCGAAGCAGTGCGTGGTTCCGGTCGAGCGTGGGGCAAGTCCTGGGCCATCAGCCCGGCGTATCGTTCTTCTTCGAAAGATAGAGGTACTGGCCGTTGCGGTGGAGCCAGGAGGAATACTCCCGCTCACCGATCGCGGTGTACCCCTCCGGGACGTTGGTGGCGATGACATAGGTGGAATCCGTGGCTGGGGCGAAGAGGTTGGTCCACCAGGGACCGCCCTTGGTTTGCTGGTGGATGCCGCGCGATTCGCCGTATTCGTAGAGATGGTAGCCATCCCACGACGATCCGGCATCGAGCTGGGTCATCGGGATGCCGCTATCGACCGTCTCCTGAGCGAATTCCCAGGTCGCTTGTTGGAAGACGAGGAAGTCGCGTGTGCTGGCGGTGGCGAAAATCGCGAATGCCGCGATGGCGATCCAGCCGAGCGGCTGCCAGATGCGGGTGCCACGCAGGGACCAGAGGACGAGACCGATGGCGAACGGGATCATCGGGATCAGGTAGCGGTCGACGGAGATGATCCAGTTCCGGAAGTGATAGGACGGGGGAAGGATGCCGAAAACCTGCCAGATGCCGATGCAGGCGAGCAATGAGGCCCCGGCGCGGTCGGCCGTGAAGGCGGTGCTCATCTTCCGGGCGACGAAGAGCGCAAACCCGAGGGAGGCCAGGGCGACGATGCCGGTTGTGACCCGGTTGAACGGTTGTTGCGGATAGGGCTGCTCGATCAGCGCCGTACGACCGCCGATGAGGTCCGTTGGACCGGTGCCTTGCAGGCCAAGGAACTGGGGGATGTAGGGGAAGAAGTGATCGCGGCCGGTGAAGATCATGACGCCTGCCACGAGGATGATGGTCCAGATGAGCGCCAGGGCGATGCCGAACGGCTTTCGTGGGAAGCGGTAGGTTCCGATGAAGGGGATGGCGGCCAGCACGATCGGGAAGACGAAGAGCCCGATGTACATCATCTCGATGAACGTCATGCGGCTGGCAAGGATGCGGGTGTCGCGCAGACCGGCGCCGACCATCTGGTCGAGGAAGGCGCTCTGTTGTTCCGGTGCTCCTGTCGAGAAGATCCAGATGTAGTAGACGATCATGATCAACGCCGGAATGCCAGCGACCTTGAATGCGGTCTTCAGGCCGTCGAGATCGAAACGCCAGCGTCGCGCGGCGACCAGATAGAGGCCGACAGCGAGTGGGATCAGGATGCCCTGTTGCCGGGTGAGGAAGGCGATCGATGCGAAGGCCGAGCCGAGGATCAGCGCGCGGGTGTCCGGCGCATCGGGATTCAGTCCCCGGATGTAGAAGTACGTGGCGATGGTGAGCCACGAGAGAAACTGCGGGTCTGTCATGAAGGAGAACGCGAGTGCGAACGTGAGGGGGTTGAAGAGATAGGCGGCGACGCCCAGCGCCGAGCGCGTGCGGTCGACCCGAAGCTCACGACATATCCCGTAGAGTGCAATCCCGCTGAGGAAGAAGAGCACGAGCGTGGAGAGGCGCATCGCGCCGAACGATGTGCCGAAGATGATCGAGAAGAGCGCGCCCCAGACGACCTGGGAGACGAGGGTGACGACTGAGAGGTCGAGGATCTTCAGGTGCTGTTGCTGGAGCAAAATCTCGACGGACCGGGAATAGACCCAGTCGTCTGAAACGGGCGCGTTGACCATCGTTGGAACGATGAGCCAGCTCCCGAGGAATCCTGTGAGCACAGTCAGGATGGCGGCGTGGGTCTGGAGGAAGGATTGCCAGGAGGCTGCTTCGTGCCTGTCGCGGACAGAGGGCGTTGCATGCTGCAATGCCGGTGGAATGGCGGCGGAGCCGTCGAATTGAAGGGGCCGATCGCTCATCAACGCTCTCTCGATCCTTGACCCGACTGGCGTTCGTAAGCCAGTACTGTCGTTCAGGAATCCGCGGACCGGAACGCATATCGGTCGCGCCCAGGCGATGCTTTCCTGCAGGCCCATGCGGACAGGATGTCCGGCAAAATCCAGGCCGCGGAGAAGGTAGCATACCGGAAGGAAACCTTGCGCCGTTCGGGTCGCTCCGTCACCATTGGCGGCGTTGCCTTGATCTACGTCGGAATCGGCGGAATCGCGCTTCTGGCGCGCAGAATGGGGAATCATGTGAGCGGGGAGTCCGGGCAGCGGGGCGGCGTGCCGATTCGGCGGGTGTTGGTGGCGAACCGGGGCGAGATCGCCATGCGGATCGTCCGGGCGTGTCACGAACTCGGGATCGAGGCGGTGGCGGTCTACGGGCCGGGCGAGGAAAATGCCCAGCATGTCCTGGCTGCCGACGATGCGTATCGCCTTCCGGAAACTGCTGGTATCCCGTACCTGAATGTCGAAGGACTCGTTGCAGTCGGGATGCAGGCTGGTGCGGACGCGGTTCATCCGGGGTATGGCTTCCTTGCCGAGAATGCCGGATTCGCGGCTGCGGTCGCGGCTGCGGGCATGACCTTTATCGGACCATCGCCGGACGTGATTGCCGCGATGGGAGACAAGGTCGAGGCGCGTCGCGTCGCAATCGCGGCCGGCGTTCCCGTGGTACCCGGTACGCAGGAGCCCGTGGCGAGCGTGGAGGAAGCGTACGCCTGGGCGGAAGTACACGGCTATCCAGTCGCGGTGAAGGCGGCTGGCGGCGGGGGAGGGCGCGGTTTCCGGGTCGCGCGGACACCGGACGAGCTGCCGGACGCCTTCGCTGGAAGCCATGGGGAGGCGGAACGGTACTTCTCGAATCCGGTGGTATATCTCGAACGCTACCTGGAGCGTCCCCGGCATATCGAGATCCAGGTCTTCGGCGATACCCTCGGGACGGTCGTTGCCCTGCCGGAGCGTGACTGCTCCGTCCAGCGCCGTCATCAGAAGTTGATCGAGGAGTCGCCGTCCACCGCGGTGACACCGGACCTCCGCGCGCGCCTGCAGGAGGCGACGGTCGCCCTTGGCGAGCGGGTGGGCTATCTCGGCGCCGGAACGGTGGAGTACCTGCTGGACACGGATGGATCGTTCTACTTTCTGGAGATGAACACGCGCATCCAGGTCGAGCATACGGTGACGGAGATGGTGACCGGCATCGATCTCGTTGCCGAGCAGATTCGTGTTGCCGAGGGGCATCCGCTTTCGTTCGGAGGCACACCGGCTCCGAATGGGTGGGCATTCGAGGCCCGGATCAATGCGGAGGATGCTGCGCGTGGGTTCGTGCCAGCGCCGGGGACATTGGCCACCTATCGCGAGCCAGCTGGGTTTGGCGTGCGGGTCGATGCCGCCTTCCGGCAGGGGGAAACGATTCCTGCATCCTACGACTCGATGATTGCCAAACTGGTGACCTGGGGCCGCGATCGTGATGAGGCGTTGCGGCGCTTGCGGCGTGCGCTGAACGACTTCCGGGTCGAGGGCGTGCCGACGACGATCCCCTTCCACCTGGCGGCAACGGCGAATCCGGCGTTTGTCTCGGGCGACGTCTTCACGACGTTCCTTGCCGATCATCCGGATGTGCTGGAAGCGGCCAGCGCGCCAGGGACGGCGACCGTCCCCGGCGCGGCTGACGATGTGCTGGATCGCACCAGCCTGGTGGTGGAAGTTGGCGGACGCCGGTTCTCGGTGGACGTGTTGGCTCCGATGAGTGCCGGAGCGGAGGCGACGCCGGCAAACGGGACGCGGCGGAACGGTCGGGCTCGGAAGCCACGGTCTGGTGGGGCGGGGTCCCGTTCGGCTGGCGATGCGGACACGATTGCGAGTGGCGTGCAGGGCACGGTGGTCCGGGTGAATGTCGCGCCGGGCGATGAGGTCGTGGCCGGGCAGGTTGTTGCCGTGGTCGAAGCCATGAAGATGGAGAACGATGTGGTTGCCCAGCGAGCGGGCACTGTGGCGGCTGTCGAGATGGAACCAGGCGCATCGGTAGCGATCGGCGTCCCGATTGTGCGCCTGGAGGCCGCAGCTTCGACGGACTAGGCATCGCTCAGGCGGCGACGTCCTCGCCAGGTTCCTCCGCCGGTCGCTCGTCGTGGCCGACGTAGAACGTGTTGCGGGAAACGAACCGCTCGCTTCGAAGCGGAACGGGCAGGGAGGACGCGGCTGCGAGCAGCGCCTCGCGGTCGGCTTCGTTCACGAGGCAGATGTCGGGATCGTCGCCGAACTTTTCCTGATAGACGGCCACCGCATCGTCGAGCTTGGTGTGGATCGAACGGCGCTTGTCGGGATCGAACCAGACGAGATACATGATGATGCTCCAATCGACTGCAAGACCTGCGGCGACGTGCCCATGCGTCACCGTTACGACCATTCTATACGAACATTAGTTCTAAATCTATTTTTTGCTGGATCTGAAACTGCGCGTACGTTCGCAGGGTGATATGGCGAGCGGCAGTCATATCTGCCGCAGCGACCGCGAAGGAACAGGCCCGGTCGCCACCAGGCGTTCGGCGGACGCGGGGAGCGAGCGCCCTGTTCCGGCCAGTCGGGGAAATGCCGAGTTCGGGTAGAATAGCGGCGCCGCGTCCTCGACCGCACCGGTGGGGCGATTGCGGTTGCCCGTTCCGTCCTCCAATGCGAGATCCATGACCGCCAAGCCTGCTCCTTCCAGACGAATTGTGTCCGGCCATGCGTGGGATCGGCCCCGTCACCTTGCAGACGGTGGCCATTTTTCCGTGCTCCTCGACGAGGCAGTTGCCGCGCTGGAACCGAAGGCTGGTGGCGTCTATCTCGACGGCACCTTCGGCGGCGGCGGCCATAGCCGGGCGTTGCTCGGCGTCGAGCCGCCGATCGGGCAGCTCTGGGCGGTAGACGCCGATCCGGGCGCGGTCGTGCGGGCGAATGCGATGGCTGTCGAGTCGATGGCGGCCGGCCGGCTGCGCCCGGTGCATGGAAACTTCGGCGACCTTGCCCGTCTTGCCTGGGAGTCCGGGATTCCGCCGCTCGATGGCATCCTGCTCGATCTTGGTGTCTCCTCGTTCCAGCTGGACGAGGGCGAACGCGGGTTCTCCTTCCGTTTCGACGCGCCGCTGGACATGCGGTTCGATCCCACCGCCGGTATCTCCGCCTTCGACATCGTGAATGGCTGGGATGAAACCGACCTTGCCACCGTCATCTGGCGGTATGGCGAGGAGCGGCAGGCGCGGACGATCGCCCGGGCGATCGTTGCGGCGCGGTCGGTCGATCCCATCGCATCCACCGGACGGTTGGCATCGGTTGTCAGCGATGCGGTGGGCGGACGGCGCGGCAAGGCCACGCATCCGGCCACGAGGACGTTCCAGGCACTGCGCATCGCCGTGAACGAGGAACTGGATGTGCTGCCACGCGTGCTGGCGGCGGCGCTCGACCTGCTCGGGCCAGGCGGCCGGTTGGCGGTGATCTCCTTTCATTCGCTTGAGGACCGCATCGTGAAGCAGTTCCTGGAGCTGGAATCGACTGGCTGCATCTGCCCGCCGGAACAGCCCATCTGCACCTGTGGACACGTCCCCCGCTTGCGCAAGATCGGCAAACCCATGAAACCTTCCCAGCGGGAGCTGGATGTCAATGCTCGCAGCCGAAGCGCGATCTTGCGCGTGGCCGAGCGGTTGCCGTCCACGAATTCCGTTTCCCGTGACATCCGTCCATTGCCCGCGACCGAATCCTCTGGAGACGCCGCATGAGTAATTTCCAACTTGCCGATGTCTTGACTGGCACTGGCGGCACGCTGCGCGGCGAACTACCGCCCGATACCATCTTCCCGGCCCTCGAACGAAACTCCCGGAACGTTGGCCGGCGCGATCTCTTCATCGCGATCAAGGGGGAGAAGTTCGACGGTCACGACTTCGTGCGCGATGCGTTCGCCGCTGGTGCGAGCGCTGCGATCGTCTCCGAGAACTGGGCCAACGCTCATCCTGACGCCACCCCGGTGATCGTCGTCGATGACACCACGATGGCGCTCCAGCGTTGGGCCGCCTGGAAGCGCGATCAGAATGGGCCGCTGGTGATCGGCATCACCGGCAGCATCGGCAAGACCAGCGCAAAGGAGTCGATCAGCGCGGTCCTCAGCCAGCGGTTCTCTGTCTACAAGAGTCCTGGCAATTTCAACAGCGAACTCGGTTTGCCGCTCGCGGTCCTTGAGGCGCCGGACAACGTGCAGATCATGGTGCTGGAGATGGGCGGAGCCTACGCCTTCGGTGAGCTTGCTTTGCTCGCGAAGATCGCGAAGCCGCACATTGGTGTCGTGACCAATGTCTACCCGGTCCACATCGAGCGGATGGGATCCCTGGAGGCAATCGCGGAGACGAAGGCCGAACTGGTCGAATCGATTCCGCCGACGGGCGTCGTCGTGCTGAACGAGGACGACTTTCGCGTGCGGGCGATGGCCGAGCGCACCGAGGCGCGTGTCATCACGTACGGGCTGGAAGAGAAGGCGGACATCCGGGCAGACGCCGTGACGACGGATGGCTGGAAGGGAACCTCCTTCGCTGTCACGATCGAGGGTGAACGGAACTTCGTGAAGGTGCCGTTCATCGGTTCGCATGGTGTCTACATCGCCCTTGTGGCGCTGGCGGTCGGCTACAGCTTCGATATGCATCTTTCCGAAATGATCCAGGGGTTGCAGGACCCTTCGATCCAGGTGCGGTTGCTCTTCGTTCCCGGTCCGCACGGTGCGCAGCTGATCGACGACACCTACAACGCCAGCTCGCCGTCGGTGCTCTCCGCGCTCGGCGTGCTGAAGGAGGTTCCTGCCACACGCCGGATCGGCGTGCTTGGTGAGATGCGGGAGCTTGGCAATCTGGCCGAGGAAGAGCACCGGTTGGTCGGACAGCGCGCGGCAGACGTCGTCGATGTTCTGGTCACCTACGGGTCGTACGCGCGGGTGCTGGCCGACGAGGCGGCGAAGACCGCTGGGGAGGTCGGCAAGACCCTGCCGATCGTCTCCTTCGACGAGGAAGAACGGGATGCGCTGGTAGCCTATCTCGATCGCGAATTGCGGCAGGGCGATGTCGTGCTGCTGAAGGGGTCTCGAGGGCTGGAGATGGAGCGTATCGTGACAGCGTTGCGGACGGACGCGAAGGACGGTCTGGCAAACCGCCCGAACGGCGGGAGTGCGGAGGCATGATGTCGCTGCCGCTCGGGCTCTTCCTCGGCCTTGTTCCGGCGCAGGCATCGGTGATGCCGGTCGATCCAAACGAGAACATGGCGGTTTCGCTGGCGCTGGCGTCGCTCGCGTTTGTCGTGACGATCCTTATCGGGCGCCCATTCATCACGTTCCTGCGGGTGAAGAAGGTCGGCAAGAAGATCCGGCTGGAGCTGCAGGACTCGATCCATCTCGGCAAGGCCGGAACGCCGACGATGGGCGGCGTGATGTTCGTCTTCACCGCGGTGGTGATCAACCTCGTCTTCAACACTTCCGGCCGTCTCTCGATCCTCCTTCCGGTTCTCATGCTGATCGGGGCGGGAGTGCTGGGCGGCGTCGACGACATGATGGGTCTCGTGGGCGGCAAGGGCAACGGTATGTCCGGCCGGTTCAAGATGCTCTGGCTGATGCTGCTGGCGATCTTTGCCGCGCTGGTCCTGCACCTGCCCGACCCCTACGGGCTTGGCCTGCGGCATATGTACATTCCGTTCCTGGATCGCTACGACATCGGCTGGCTCTACGTGCCGGTTGCGGTCTTTGCCATTGTGGGGGCCGCGAACGCGGTGAACTTCACGGACGGGCTGGACAGCCTTGCCGGAGGGACGGGGGCAATCGCCTTCTGTGCCTATGGGATCATTGCCTACCGCCAGGGGCAGACCGGCGTCGTGACGTTCTGTTTCATCATGGTGGGCGCGCTGGCCGGTTTCCTGTGGTTCAATGCGCCGCCGGCTCAGGTGATCATGGGGGACGCCGGGGCGCTGGCGATCGGCGCGGCGCTGGCAACGGCGGCGTTCATGACCGGACAATGGCTGTTGCTGCCGGTTGTCGGGTTCGTCTTTGTGGCCGAGATGGTGTCGGTCATCATCCAGGTGCTGTATTTCAAGGCGACAAAGGGCAAGCGGTTCTTCCGCAGAACGCCGATCCACCATCATTTCGAGATGCTCGGATGGTCGGAGACGCAGATCTCGATGCGATTCTGGCTGGTCGGGATGATCTCTGGGCTGTTGGGCGTTGCCCTGGCGCTGCTGTAGGGATAGTGAGGCAAGGACGAGGGTGGAGCAGGAACGCGTGGAACAGTCCGGCGGGCGTGGGGAGGATCGGCGTCACGATCTTGCATCGTTCGTGGCCGGCAAGCGGGTGACGGTGATGGGGCTTGGCGTCCTCGGCGGTGGGGTCGGCGTGGCGCGCTACCTCGCGACGCACGGGGCGCATGTCACGGTGACAGACATGCGGGATGCCGCGTCGCTCACCGAGTCGATTCATCAGCTGAGCGGCCTGCCGGTCACCTATCACCTTGGCGGACACGATCTGGCGGATTTCACGAAGGCTGGTGCCGATATCGTCGTGCGGAATCCCGGTGTGCGGCCGGATTCGCCGTATCTCGTCGCTGCGCGAAACGATGGCGTCGGCGTCGAGATGGAGATGTCACTCTTCTTCCGCGCGTGTCCGGCTCCTATCCTCGGGGTGACCGGAACCAAGGGCAAGACGAGCGTTTCCACGCTCTGTGGACAGATCCTGCGGTCGTGGAAGCCGGAGACGTTGCTGGCGGGCAACATGGGGATCTCGGCGCTGGCGCAGGTCAATCGCCTGACGGAGGGGACGCCCGTGGCGATCGAGCTTTCCAGCTTCCAGTTGGAGGCGCTGGACGAGAATCGGCTCGGTCCGCACGTTGCCGTCATTACGAACATCTCCGAGGATCACCTCGACCGCTATGACGACTACGAGCACTACATCCAGACCAAGCTCTCTATCGGGCGGCACCTGCATTCCGGCGATGTGGTTGTCTTCGACCGTGACGATCCGCAGGCGGCTCGTGTCGCCGACGTGACGGCTGCCAGGGTCGTGCGCTTCGGGATCACGGACGACGGCGCGGATGGCGCGTGGCTCTCCGGCGATGAGATCGTCTGGCGGACGGCGGGCCAGGAGGAGCGCTGGCTGCGTCCGGCGCACCTTGCCCTGCAAGGCGTTCACGGTGCACGCAACGTGCTGGCGGCTGTTGCGGCAACGCGGGTCTATGGCGCGCCGCACGATGCGGTCGCGCATGGGCTTGAGTCCTTCACTGGGGTCGAGAACCGGATGGAGGAGATTGCCACTATCGACGGCGTCCTCTTTGTCAACGACACGTCGGCGACCGCTCCCGCGGCGACCATGGCCGCACTGGATGTCCTCGTCCCGCGTGCGAAGACGTTGCATCTGATCGCGGGCGGTCACGACAAGGGCGCGGATCTTCGCGAGATGGCGGCCGCAATCGCTCGATCCCGCGCCCGCGTCCTGCTGCTCGATGGATCGGCGACTCTGGAGTTGCGCCGCCTGATCGAGGCGGGAGGCGGCGCCATCGATGGCGTTTACGGTTCGATGGCAGATGTCGTTCGCGCGGCGGTCGCGGAGGCGAGGGAGGGCGATATCGTCGCGTTGTCGCCGGGTTGCGCCAGCTTTGGCATGTTCCGCAACGAATTCGACCGGGGCGGCCAGTTCATCGCCGCCGTCGGAGAGTGGGGCACCGACCGCTCCATCTCCGCTGCCACCGCAACCGGGCGCTGACCATCGACCACCATCGGTATACAGGAATGCGAGAAACCATCGTGGCTGCCAGAACCACCGCCCCATTCGACGCAACGAATCTTCACCTGCCCCCACCTCCGGCGACGATCCACTTCATCGGGATCGGCGGCATCGGGATGAGCGGGTTGGCCCGGATTCTTCTTGCGTGGGGGTATCGCATTACCGGGTCCGATGCCGCGGCAAGCGGGGTGACGGCAGCGTTGCAGGAGCTTGGGGCAGACATCGTCATCGGCCACGACGACCCGACCTTCGCGTCCCTGGCGGATATTCTCGTGACGACGCCGCGCGCTGAGGAGAATGCCCGCATCGAGATCGAAGCCGCACGGGCCGCTGGGGTGATGCATGTCCAGCGTGGGTTGATGCTCGCGATGCTGGCAAATGCGCGTCGTTCTGTTGCGGTGGCGGGCAGCCACGGCAAATCGACGACCACCGGCATGCTCACATCTGCGTTGCGCACGCTTGGCGGCGACCCGAGCTATGCGATCGGCGCGGTGCTTGCCGAGACCGGCCTGAATGCCGCCCCCGGTAACGGACCGTACATGCCGGTCGAGGCGGACGAGTTCGCTCGGGCGTTCCTCTGGTTGAAGCCGGAGGTCGCCATCATCACGTCAGTGGCCTACGATCATCCCGATGTATATCCGACGCAGCAGGACTACGACGATGCCTTCGTCGAATTCACGAATGGCATCCTGGCGGGCGGTCGCCTCGTGATTCCTGCCGACGATGCGGGGTCACAGCGGGTGCTTTCGAGCGTGAAGGCTCGCGGCGAGTTTCCGTTCGAGGTCGTCACGTTCGGTTCGTCCGATGATGCCGACTGGCGGATTGCATTTGGCGAGCGGGGCGGCATGGTGACGCTTCCGGATGGCCGCACGCTGCCGGTGACCCCGAGTGTGGCCGGCAGGCATAATGTCCGCAATACGGTGGCCGGGGCGATTGCGCTGGAGGCGCTCGGGTTCGAGCCGGAAGCGGCAGTTGCGGCGCTGACCGGGTTTACCGGGGTTGGCCGCCGGTTCGAGCACAAGGGAACGTTCGACGGGATCGATGTGGTTGACGATTACGCCCATCATCCCGACGAGATTGCCGTCAACATTCAGGCAGCCCACGAGCGCTTTCCGAATCGTAAGGTGATCGTGGCATTCCAGCCACACACCTACAGCCGGACGAAGGTCCTCCTCGATGAGTTTGCGGCCTCGTTAAGTGGCGCGGATGAGGTCGTGTTGCTGGAGGTCTACCCATCGGGTGAGCCGGATGTCTTTGGTGTCTCGTCGGCGGATATCTTTGCGCGATTGACGACGCCTGCGCACCAGGTCGCGAAGCCGGAGGATGCTGCCCGCAAACTCGCGGAGGTCGCGAAGGCTGGGGATGTCGTCCTCACGCTCGGGGCCGGGGACATCACGACGGTGGGAGCGAACCTGCTTGGGTTACTGAGGGAGCGTACGCCGTTGGGGGCTGGTCCGGTTGCCGGGGCCGAGGCATCGCCGCGGCCGGTTCCCCGCCGGCCGCGAGCCGGTGCGGCTGCGAAAGCGGCGGCAATCGCCATTCCCGGTCACGAGCATCTCAAGGTCCATCGCGATGCCGCGATGTCGCTCTACACGACAATGCGGATTGGCGGTCCGGCAGATTTTCTCGTCCGCGTACAGGAACCGGATGACATGGCTTACGCGATGCAATGGGCCGCGAATGAGGGCGTGCCGGTAACCGCGATCGGTGGCGGCAGCAACCTCCTCGTCGGCGATGGCGGCATCCGGGGTCTGGTGATCGTGGCGCGGACGCCCGGCGAGCGCGCCGCGAACCTGCTGTCCTGGGAAGACGAGGACGACCACGTCCGCGTGACGGTCGGGGCCCAGGCGCCGCTTTCGTGGGTTGGCCGCTATTGCGCGGAGCAGGGCTGGGCCGGGATGGACTGGGGTGTCGGGCTGCCTGGCCAGATCGGCGGCGCAACCGTGAACAACGCCGGGGCGCACGGCACCGAACTGAAGGACCATCTGGTCGAGGTCGAGTTGCTGCATCTTGACGGGAACACGGAACGTGTCCCGGCATCCTGGATGGAGGCGGGGTATCGGCGGACGCGGATCAAGGTCGCCGGTCGTCCGCGTCCATGGACGATCCTGCGTTCGACCTTCCTGTTGCTGAAGGACGATCCCACGAAGCTCGTCCAGCTCGCGGACGAACATGCCAACTTCCGGAAGCGTACGCAACCCACCGGGGCCTGCTCCGGATCGACGTTTGCGAATCCTCCCGGCGATTACGCTGGCCGCCTGATCGAACAGGCGGGACTCAAGGGCTACGCGATCGGGCCGATGCTGCTTTCGCCTAAGCACGCCAACTGGGTCGTCAACACCGGCGGCGGCACGGCGGCGGAGGCCTGGGCCTTGATCCAGCATGCGCGCGAGACCGTGCGCGAGCGCTTCGGCGTCGAGCTTCATCCCGAGATCGAGCGCGTCGGCGACCATACCGACGACGTCTGAGCCGAATATCCATTCCGTCCTTGCCGTACGTTTATCGAAGGAACGTCCACACCATGACCGATGGAACCTCCAACAACCCGGCCCAACGCAAGGTCCGCGTCGCCATCCTCTTCGGCGGCCAGTCCGACGAACACGATGTGTCGTTGCGGTCGGCCCAGACGATCATGGATGCGCTCGATTCCGAGCGGTACGAGGTCGTTCCGGTCGGGATTACGCGGGAGGGGCAATGGGTGGCGAATGGCGACCCGTTGAAGGCGTTGCAGGCGATTTCCCCGATGTACGCCCTGGGTGATGGTGAGACGGAGGCCGATGACGCAAGCGGCGAGACGACTGCGTCGAGCGAGGTCGTCGTGCTTGAGGTTGGCGGCAGCGGTCTGCCAGCGGGCCTGACGGAGACGGTCGACATCGTGTTCCCGGCGCTGCACGGCCCGAAGGGCGAGGACGGCACCGTGCAGGGCATGCTGGAACTCGCGGGCGTCCCCTATATCGGCTCCGGCGTGCTTGGGTCGGCAGTGGCGATGGACAAGGCGGTTACGAAGAACCTGCTCACCCAGGCCGGCCTGCCGCAGGTGCCGTGGGTGCAGGTGCTGCGCCGGGACTGGGAGCGCGATCCGGAGGAGATCGAGCAGCTGGTCGGGGAGCGGTTGGGATACCCGTGTTTCGTGAAGCCGGCCAACATGGGGTCGAGTGTCGGGGTCGGCAAGGCGCGGAACCCGGCGGAGCTTCACGATGCGATGCGCGAGGCGTCGCGGTTCGATCGGAAGATCGTGATCGAGCAGGGCGTGAACGCGCGCGAGATCGAGCTCGCGGTGCTCGGAAACGACGATCCGATCGTCTCCGTGGCGGGCGAGGTGGTTCCAGCTGGCGAGTTCTACGACTATAACGCCAAGTACATCGACGACGATGCGCAGTTGATCATTCCGGCGAAGATCGGCCGCGAAGTGCTCTCCTATATGCAGGAACTGGCGATTGCGGCCTTCCAGGCGCTCGATCTCGCGGGGCTGGCGCGCGTCGACTTCTTCCTGGAACGAGACACCGATCGCGTGTTCATCAACGAGGTGAACACGATTCCCGGTTTCACGTCGATCAGCATGTACCCGATGTTGTGGGAGGCGAGCGGCGTGCCTCTGGCCGAGCTGGTCGATCGCCTGATCCAGCTTGGGGTCGAGCGCAACCGGGACGGGCACCGGTAGCGTTCCGTGTCCGTCCCGGTGTGACATAATGGGTTCTGTGGGCGACACACCCGTCAGTACGGGCAGGCAGAAGCGGTCAGCCGGGACAGCGGACCTGCATGATATACTCTGCCAGATTGATGAGTCTGCTTCTGGGGGAGAAGGCGGCTCGGCGTCTCAGTGTTCGCGTGACGCGCCTGTGTACGTTCGGTCGCAACGAGTATTCCCACGAATCGGATATCGTCGCATTCTCGCAGATTCGGGACGCCAGTCCCTACGGAATGCATGGGTATGACGCCCGTGCGTCGGGCACTCCCGGGCAGATGCACCTCCGGGATACGCACAAGGTGGATGGTGGACGGACGATGCAATCCCGCGGACAGAATCCGCCCAGGAACCCGCAGCAGCGCGTGCCTGGCGTGCAGCAAACCGGAGCTTCCCAGCGATCGACATCGGAAGGGCTCGATGCGATGACCGATGCTCCGGGTTCCGCGCCCATCCCGTCCTCGCGATGGAGCGGCGGTGATACGTTTGCCCAGGCCTTCGCCCGCATCAAGGTGATCGGCGTCGGTGGCGCTGGCGGCAATGCGATCAATCGTATGGTGCGGTCCGGGGTCGAGGGCATTGAGTTCGTGGCCGTCAACACGGACGCGCAGGCGCTCATGACCAGTGAGGCGTCGATTGCGATCCGCATCGGCGACAAACTGACCAAGGGGCTTGGCGCCGGTGGACGTCCCGAAATCGGGGAGCGCGCCGCCGAGGAGAGCGCCGAAAGCCTTGCCGAGGTCATGCGCGATTGCGACATGATCTTCATCGCGGCCGGTATGGGCGGCGGCACCGGCACCGGCGCCTCACCGACCATCGCACGGCTGGCAAAAGCGGCGGGCGCCCTGACGGTCGCGGTCGTAACCAAGCCGTTCGAGTTCGAGGGTGGGCGTCGCCGCAAGTCGGCGGAAGAGGGCATCGCGCTCCTGAAGGAGACAGTCGATGCGCTCATCACGATCCCGAACGAACGGCTGCTGCATATGGTCGAGCCGAAGACGACGGTGACCGAGGCATTCCAGATCGCGGACGATGTGCTGCGCCAAGGTATTGCCGGAATCTCCGACCTCATCACCAAGCCGGGCGTCATCAACCTCGACTTCGCCGACGTGAAGACGATCATGAAGGATGCGGGTTCTGCCCTCATGGCCATCGGGTATGGCGAGGGTGCCGATCGGTGCGTCAACGCGGCGCGCGAAGCGATCGAGAGTCCGCTGCTGGAGATGAACATCCAGGGCGCGCGCGGTGTGCTCTACAACATCAGTGGCGGCAACAATCTGACATTGTTCGAGACGAGCGAGGCGGCGGAGGTAATTCGCGCCGCGGCCGACGAAGACGCCGAGATCATCTACGGAACCTCGATCGACGATACTCTCGGGGAGGGGGTGATGATTACGCTCATCGCCACCGGCTTCGACGACCGTGCCGCGATCGATCCGTTCTCGGTTCGGAACATCGGAACATCCGCCCGCGATGTCGCGCCGCGCCAGCAGCAGGCGCCGAGCCGGCAGCAGCAGGCAGCGCCTCCGGCCTATCCGGATGACGACTGGGAGAACGAATCGTCCATCATCCGGTTCCTGCGCGAGCGGTAGCATCCGGATATCTGGCGACATGCTGGCGGGGATCGGGTCGCGTCTGTCGCGGCCCGATTCGCGTTCGTGGAAGGGAGTCGAATCGGATGCAATGTCCGTTTTGCGGAGCACGCGACTCCAGGGTGATCGACAGCCGGGAGTTGAGCGACGGCGCGGCCATCCGGCGGCGGCGCGAGTGCATCAAGTGCCACCAGCGGTTCACCACTTACGAGCGGATCGAGACGGTCGCGCTCGCGGTGGTGAAGAAGGATGGACGGCGTGAGGAGTTCAACCCGGACAAGTTGCGGGCGAAGTTGCGTGTCGCCCTCACCAAGCGTCCGGTGAGCGAGGAGACGCTGGATTCGCTGGTAGCCTCGATCGAGGCCAAGCTGATGGCGCAGGGAACCCGCGAGGTGTCGTCCGAGACGATCGGGGAGCTGGCGTTGCGCGGCCTGAAGGAGATCGATGGCGTCGCCTATATCCGGTTTGCCTCGGTCTATCGGGAGTTCGCGGATCTGGAGGACCTGCGGCGCGAACTGGAAGGGCTTGCCCCCGCCGATGTGCTGGAGACAGCCGCCCATGCGGTCGGTCCGGCGAAGTCCGACGCATGACCGAGGGCCGGAGCAGATCGATCTGCTCCGGCCCTCGGTGTCGCCTGCAGGGATTAGCTGAGGTACGGCTCCAGCTTGGCCTTGATGGCCTGCTTCGGCATCGCGCCGATGACCTTCTCGACCGGCTGGCCGTTCTTGTAGAGGACCATCGTCGGGATGTTGAAGACGCCGAGCTGGCCAGCATACTGCTGGTTCTCGTCGACATTGACCTTCGCGATCTTGATGCGGTCAGCATCCTCGGCGGCGATCTCTTCGAGGACAGGGCCGACCATGCGGCAGGGACCACACCAGGGGGCCCAGAAATCCACGAGGACCGGCTTGTCGGAGTCGATCACTTCCTGCTGGTAGGTGCTGTCGGTAACGGTGACTGGCTTGCCCATGGGAACCTCCATAACGCTCGGCGTTGCCTAATACTTCCCTAATGATACCATAGGGCGCAAGCGAGGCCTATGCCGACCTTGACGCATTCTCGCAGGAAGGGGTCCACGTGTCGACCGCAGGGGAGCCGACCGCTACGTATCCGATCGTGGCGTTGTTGCCGGTGCGCAATGCCGAAGCCTATCTCGATGGGTACTTTGCCTCCATCGCCCGTGTCTGCGATGCTGTGGTGGCGCTGGACGATGGCAGTACCGATCGTACTGCCGAGATCCTGCGGGCTCACCCGCTGGTCAAGGTCCTGTTGCAGCATCCTCCACGCGCGGACTACCAGGGCTGGGACGATTCCGCGAACCGGAACCGGCTGCTGCAGGCGGCCGCCCAGCTGAACCCGGATTGGATTCTCTCGATCGACGCCGACGAGCGTTTTGACGAACGTGATGCGGTCGACCTTCGGCGGTTCCTGCTGACCGATGCCTTGCCGGGGTGTGCCTATGGCATGAGGCACGTTCCGATGTGGGACGACGAGCGGACCTTCGAGCCGAACTACGATTGGATCTACCGCATTTTCAGCTTCGAACCGGGACAGCGTTTTTCGTCGGCACGGCTGCACTTCGCACCCGTTCCGACGTCGATCCCACGCAGTTTCTGGATTGAGACGACCCTACGCTTGCAGCACCTGGGCGAGGCGAATCCGGAGCGGCGCTTGCGCCGGTTCATCAAGTACCTGGAGGCGGATCCGGAACGCCGCTATGAGGCAGACTACAGCCACATCCTGCGTGTTCCCGGTCCGGAGGAGCGGCGCGTCTGGCTTTCCCGGCCCGAAGGAATGCCCATCTTGCGGACGGAGGCGACGGATCGCCTCGTGCTCCCTGCCGGGGGTGACGATGGGACGCCGGTGCTTTCGGCGGTCGTGATCGCCCAGAACAACGAGGCGACGATTGCGAAGACGATGCAATCGGTCGTTGGGCAGGAGACAACCGAACCGTTCGAGGTGATTTTGGTGGCCAGCGGTAACGATCGCACGGCGGCGATCGTCCGCGAGCAGTTCCCCACCGTCCGTGTGGTGGAGCTTCCGCGTCCGGTCCTGCCGGGTGAAGCGCGGAATGCCGGTCTGGCCGTTGCACGGGGGCTCTTCGTGAGCTTTCCCGGTTCCCACGTCGAACTGCCCGCAGGAAGCCTGGAGGCCCGTCTGCGCGCGCATCGCCGGGGATATGCGATGGTGACCGGCACGACGCTGAACGGGAACGAGACGCGCTGGGGATGGGCGTCGTATTTCCTCGATCAGCACGAGAGCCTGCCCGGCCTGGCTTCGATCGAACTTTCCGATGCGCCGATCCACTGCTCCTACGCCCGCCTGCCGCTGATCGAGGTGGGAGGATTCCCGGAGGACCTTCGCAATGGCGAGGATACGTCCGTAAATCGGGCGTTGCGGGCACGCGGCTATGTTGCCTGGCGCGAATCGTCCATCCAGCTCGTCCATCGGAGCCCGGGTCGGACAGGGCTGCATTTCGTGCGACACCAGTTCAAGCGAGGCCGCGGATGGGGAATGTTGATCCTTCGCGACCGGTATCGTGAGCATCCCGTGTTGGCGGATCGCGATGCCGTGAAGCGCCTCCTGCGCATGCTGCCGAACCGCCTTGGCCGAATTGACCGTCGCGTTGGGCAGGCCGATCCGGCGTTGCGAAGCGCCTATGCGGACGCGAAACCGTTCGTTATCCTGGGCGCAGTGTCGGGATGGCTGGGGATGTGGTACGAGCTCCTGAGCCCTGCTCCCGGCAAGCTGGCGGTGCTTTTCGATACACCTGACAAGATCATGCTCGCGCTCGCGGGTGGCGAATACCGGAGCGCCAGCCTGGTGAGCGTCAGCCTGACTCGTGAAGAGGTGTCGGAGGTACCCGTTCCAACCGGCTTGTTGTCAGAGAGCATTGCGAACCTGACATCTGAACGGAGCGCATCCGAATCTGGACTGATGCTGCTGCGTGAGGACATGCGAGAGCGTCTGGCAGTCCCGACGCTTGAGGTGATGGTGGAACCCGAACACCCGGCCATAGGACGAGAGGGCTCTTCGAGCCGCGCGCGCGACGCGGTTCGCATCATTCGTGGATTCCGGGAAGTTGGCCGGCAAACCACGCTTCCCTGGTGGCAGCTTCCCTCGGTTGAACGGATCCGGAATCGCGGCATGTCCGGCTGAGCGGAGCATTGGTGAAAATCCTGAAACGGAGAGAGGGTAGGCGATCGATCGCCTACCCTCTCTCCGTTTCAGGATTGATCCCTACTTGCTTGCTTTTTCGAAAGCGCCGTCGGGAGTTCCATCGCCCTTGACGAGGAATGCGAGGACTCCGGCATGCCGCGCTACGGCATGAGAGATGTTGGCAAGCGTTTGGCGGATCTCGCCACTATCGACCGCTGGCACAACGGCCGTGAAACGCTGGACGGCCAGGTCGTAGGCCGATGAGAGGTCAGCAAGGAACTGGGACGGATCGGTATCGGTCGATCGCTTCAATCCCATGGTGGCATTTGTGGTTGGCCTCGTCGCCGAGAGGCTCTTGAGGGCGTCATTCTGTTCGCCAATCTCACTGGAGAAGTCCGTTAGCTGAGCGAACACGCCGTCGTCGAAATCCGACGCCTCAAAGGAATCAAGCGAGTTGTAGATGTCGGCTATCGGATTGGCGATGTCGGAAGCGAACGCCACCGCCTCGGCGTCGGAAGCGAAATCGACCGTCGTACCATAGTCGGCATCGGTGGTCTGTGCAGCGCGGACGACGAACCCTCCCGGGGCCGCAGCCGAAATGCCGGGAGCGAACTGGGTTGCATATGCGGCGGCGGCACCTGCGCTGACGCCAAGAGTGGCCAACCTGGTCACGAAACCACGGCGGTCGAGTTCGCCGCGGATATAGGCTTGAATGATCTCGTGCTTGGACATAGAGAATGTACCCCCCACCTGCAACCGGTTGGTCCAACGCTGAACAGTTCACGGGCCGCGATTGCTGCACCGTTGCGCGGACCCCTTGGTCCCCACGCGCCTTGTGAATGAAACTACCATGCGAGAGACGAAAGTAAAACCGTGACTACCAACAAATTTATCCCATGACCTCTGGTATGTATGGATATTGTCTTGCAGGCAAGTGATCTGCCCAGTGTCCCAGCTGTGCTAGGAAGCCTCGCGCACCGAGACTGGCGTTGGTGTTGGGCGCGGCGTGCTGGCCGGATCAGGCTCCGGTCCGGCTTGTGAGCGCGATGACGGTGATGCCCGAGGAGATGACGATTCCGGCGTTGCCGCAGCGGTGCTGGTTGGAGAGGCGGCGGGACTTGCCTCTGGGGATGCCGGAGTAGCGACTGTGGAGACAGGAGTTCCTTCGGGCGACGGTGGTGGGGTTGCCGAGCCCATCAGATCCGCGACACGCTGCTTGCGGATCGGTTCGCTCACGACATTGAAGTAGTCGGTGTGACCAAGGATGGGATCCGACATCTTGACCCGGGTCCCGTCCATCTTTGCGATCTCGCTGCCGTTGATGTTTCGGCATGCTCCCCCGTAACTGTCCGCGAGTTCGAGCATTTGTGAAACCGACATGTCCGTGCGGATGTGGGAGTCGATCTGCGGAAGGATCGAGTTGACTTCCTTTGCGAGGGAGGAGTTCTTTGTCGCGTTCGCCAGTGCACTGAGAATGGCCCAATGGCGTTCCACGCGGGTGGCGTCCCCATCCGAGGAGGTCGAGCGGAAGCGTGCGAACGCCAGGGCTTCCTTGCCGTCGAAGTCGTGCGTTCCCTTCGTATAAACGACATTGCCGTTCTTGGTCAGTTCCGCCGGTACGTTGACGGAGATACCACCCACAGCATCGACGACTGTCTCGAATGCGGTGAAGTCGATTAGGAAGTAGTGATCGATTGAGATCCCGAGGTAGTCCTGGGTAACCAGGAGCTGGTAGGGAATCCCGCCCACCATCAGCGCATGGTTGATCTTCGATTCACCGTAGCCGGGGAGTTCGACGCGGGTATCGCGGGGAATGGAAAGAATGCGACAACTATTCTCGACCGGGTCGAGGCGCAGCACCATCAGCGAATCCGGCCGGACGCCGAAGTCGATGGCGCTGCCTGGACGGGCGTCGACACCCATCAGGAGGATGGTCATCGGCTCGCCCTTGGCTGAGGTCACGCCGGATGCCTGCAGCGCTCCGGCCGCAATGGCGCCGGTGTTGTCGGCCGCGCTGGCGATGCGTCCGGTCACTCCCTGGGGAGAACGGAAGCGATTACCGAGGTCCGATTCCGCCACAGCGGTCCGTGCCGGATCCGTATCGATCCTGGTGGTGATCAGGTCTGTCGGTGTCGCGTCATCGGCGTCCACATAGGTATTGTCCGAAACCTGCGGCGGTACCGTGCTGACCTGGTGGATTGCGTTTACCGTCGACTCGAGCCGGAACAGGCCGTAGGCTCCGACCCCGATGACGAGCGCCAGGACGGTCAGGAACGACATGAGCACAGGACGGCGATAGAGTGGCTTCTTCCTAGCCTTCCGTCGCTTTCTGTTCCGCGAGCCGGGCGGCCTAGCCGGTAGTGCAATGATCGTTGCGTCCGTGTTGCCGCCTTCACCTGGGCCGGCGGTTGCTGGCGCATCCGGATCGGAGCGCGTGGTCATCACGGTTTCCATCCGCCCGCCCAGCCGGTGACGCGTGACTGGGATCTGTTCCCGCTCGGCCGCGGTTCCCGGCAGTGGCGTTCCACAGAGACCGCAGAACCGTTCGGTGGCACTCAGGGATAGTGCTCCACACACGGAACACTGACGTGTCGCGTTTCCACGCGCTAGCGACGCATCGGACATTCCTTCTGGCCCCTATACCCAATTCGATGGATTCACGGCGTGCATATAGTGCACCATGAGCATCCTAGCATTTGGAGCATTGTGGTGTTTGTGGCGCAGGGGGACCCCGAACGGGACAGCGAGCGCTGTCCCGGAGTCGTCTGTCCGAATCCGGGCATCGGGAGAAAGCGAGCAGGCCGTTTCGTGGGCCGACTGTCGCATGATTCTGAGCGAATGTGCCGGCTGGCTCAGGACCAATGGCGGTGCGATACCTGCCAACCAGCAGCCTCGCTGTGCCGCATTCCCTACCCGGCGGGTGTGCATCCTGTATTGAAGAACAGTTCGAGTTGGACTTCGCCGGATGGTGTGCTGCCGATCAAGGCAATCGACTCGCTCGCCAATGTACCTTGACTTCCGTCGGCCCGAACTGGCAAGAGCTCCGGAAAGTCGCTGGAGATCAGGTTGGCGATGGCCTTGGAGAGATTGACGCCGGAACCGATGTCGGATGCGCCCGAGGAGATGAGGACAAATCCGATCTGGCACGTCTGGCCGCTGGTGTACTTCTGGAAAATCTGCTCCAACTGCCGTCGTGCATCAGCGGTTGCTTGTGTATCTCCGGCGACGACCCCATTCAGGTCGACCTGGATCGTCTCCTGAACGGCGCTTGGGTTCAGCGATTGTGCGGCGACCTGCGTGGCGAGCGCCTCCGAGGTGGCATCGGCATCCGCTCGGTCCTGCTGGACGGCGCTGACCGTTGCGGCCGCCTGGGTGGAGAGTGCTTCGCTGGTGGCGGCGCTGGACTGGTTCTGCGCGATCTGGTCTTCGAGTGAGGTGATGGTCGCTTCCGTATCCTGATTGGCGCTGGCGTTCTGTGTCGCCAGGGCCTCTGTCGTGGCGAGCTGGTTCCGTAGGTCGCCCGAGTTGGCGTTCGCCTCGGCCTGCTGGGTGGCAAGGGCCTCGATCGTGGCCTGGGCGACGATCGCATCCTGCGTGGCCTGGGCGTCAGCCGTGGCGCGTTCGCTGACGGACATTGCATCCCGAGTCGCCTGGGCTTCTGCCGCCTCGGTGGCGCGGGCGTTTGCGGCCTGATTCTGGGCGATCAGCGCCTCTTGCGTCTGCTGCGCCGAGGCGTCGAGGTTGGCGATATCGCCCTGAAGGGCGGCAACCGTCTGCTGGGCCGACGTACGGTCGGCGGCGCGGTTGGCCTCCGACGTGGCGAGGTAGTTCGGGGCGGGCGTCGGTGTCGGTGTAGGAGGTGGCGCTCCGACGGTGGTGGCGACCGCGAAGAGCATGGCGAGGCCGAGCAGGAGGTCGGCGAAGAGCCATCCTCCCAGTACCACCATGCTGCTGCCGCTACGCGATTTTCGCTTGTACGGGGCCATGACGTTTCTCCGGTCGGATTGGGAAGCCTACCGTGCAGTCGGGATGTGAGGATTGGGCACGGCAGGGCGTGGATTGGACTAGGGGAGCCAGGTCAGTCCCGATTCGACGGATTCCAGCCAGAACCGGAACCACGGCCGAGTTCCGAGCGCACGGCGGAGGTGACGGTACGCTCCAGGCTTTCCGCGTTCGGCGAGGATTGGATCATCCGGTTGAGCGTGTTAGCCAGACCGTCGAGGCGTTGGAGCAGGTGCTGCATGGCGTCGTTCACCTCGCGCTGGCGTTGCGTCGTGGTGATCCCCTGCGTCCCGAGCTCGCGTGCTGCGTCGGAGATGTTCTGGGAGAGCTCGGCCTGTTTGCCGAGCATGGTATTGAACATGCCCGCGTACTGACCCGACTGGCCGCCGATTCGCTCGAACTCCTCGCGAAGGCGAGCGAGGTTCGCCGTGATGTCGTTCATGGCCGAAGCTGCCGTCTGGCTGTTGGAGGCGGTTGCCTGCAGGGTTTCCGCGAGACGGCGATTCGTCTCGCTCTCGCCGGCCAGCGCACGTTCCACCCGCGACTGGCTCTCGGCGATCTGGTTCGCCAGCTGCGAGATGCCTCGGATGGCCTCGCTGGCGGCGCGGCTCGCCTGGCTGGCGGATTCTGCGCCGGAGATCGTCTTGTCGGCGGTTTCGGCGAGTGTCTGGGCGGCGGTCGAGAGCTGGCGCATCATCGCTTGGTCGCTCTGGATGCCGGAAGAGGTGATGCGTTCGAGGTTGCCGACGGCGGTCAGCAGGCTGCGTTGGTGATCGCTGGCCACGCTGACTTCGCCGCTGAGGTCGTCCAGCGAGTGCTCCAGCGCGCTGGAGACCTGCCGGAGATCGACGAGCAGGCGGTGCATCTCGTCCGCGCCAGCGCGAAGGCCGCTGGCGAAGACGCCGAAGTCGGCGAACTCCTTCTCGCGGCGACCTGCCAGGCTTTCGAGGCGATCGTGCTCCACCTGGAGCTGGGTGAGAAGTTCCTGTGTACTGCGCTCGAAGCGTTCCGCCAGGTTCTCGACGCTTGCGGCAAGCTGCTGCGGGCGGGACGCGCGGTCGGTGGCGAGGAAGACGGACGATTCGGCGAGGACATTCTCGAAATCGGCCTGGAATTGCGAGGCGGCGTCCGCAACGCGGTCGTCATGCGCCTCGCGCCGACCGTGCGCGTAGAAGGTGAGCAGGATGATGACCGCGATGATCGCTGCATCGATGATGGCGACCGTCGAGAAGGTAGGTGAGAACCAGCTCTTCTCACCGCCGAACCCCTGCTGCCAGAGGAGCAGGAACGGCAGGTGAGACTGGTCGGGATGCGCATCGAGGTAGTGCGCATAGTCGCGTACAGCCTCGGCCAGTGCTGCCCAGGTGAGGAGGATCGGGACGAGGACGAGGACGTTGCGAATGCGATCGACGGCGTCCACGACAGCGGAGCGATAGCCGCCCTGCTTGTTCAGCGCGTAGAGATACGACAATCGCTCTACGTTGAAGACGCGGCGCAGGTCGACATCGGACCAGTGCTGAACGCCGGCCGGAGAGGACATCGCGTTGCCGAGGCTGGTCAGCCGATCGGCCGAACGCACATCGACCGGTCTGACGGCGGCAGCCATGGCGAGGACTTCGTCCGAGATCTCGGACGGACGCATGGCAGCGCCGATGTTCCAGTCGGAAGACGAGATAGGGGTGGGACGCCCGGCGTTGTCACCGGCGACCCGCACGGTGGAATCGGCAGCAGGTTGTGGAGCCCGAAGTCGGGTCGGTTGAGAACGAAGCTGCAACGGTTGGAGCCTTTCCGCATTCGGCGTGAATGTCGTCGACCCTCCCCGATCCACTACAATCCCCACGTCTGGCTCACTGTATCACGACCCAGGCGGCCCGCACGCTTGCTTCCTACCTTGACCGGCCGCAGAACCAGACCCCGAGGAGGGTGTCTACCATGATCGTACACCATCGGCATCAGTTCCAGAACGCCCTGATGCGTGGTCCCGTTTCGGCCCTTTCACGATTTCAGGCCCGTCCCCTGCTCGATCGCGACGGCAAACCGGTGGTTGTCGAGGGCGATCGGGTGCTTGTCGCGAAGGTCCAGTCCCGTGAGGGACGTACCTTCGCCCTCCAGATTGCCCGCGATGCCTCCCGGCCCGACCCATACGAAGACCGCGCTTCAGGACTGCGGCGCCTGGCCCTTACCCGACTCTCATCTCACCTGCCCGGCGAGTTCGAATTCGTTCCGAGCGGAATCGAGATCGACGGACATCTGCAATCGGCGACGCTTGCCGCCTGGGTGAGCGGACCGTCGTTGCTGGACGCGGCAACCCGGCTTGCGGTCGAGGTGAATGGTGCGGTGTTGCGGGCACTGGCGGCCTCCTTCGCGCGGGCGATCAACGACCTGCGGGCCGGCTCCTTTGCTCACGACACGCTCAATCCTGGAAACGCGCTAGTGGGGGAATCGGGTTCGCTGGTGTTCGTTGGCCTGTCGCGCGCGACCTGGGATGGCGGGCCGACGCCCGCTTTGTCCCAGCCGGTGTCGGCCTATCGCCATCCTGACGGCGATGGGGATCCCTTCGCCGAGGATGCGTTCGCGGCGCTCGTCCTCTACGCTTCGCTCCTCGTGCTCGCGGACAATCCGGCGCTCCTTTCGACGGAACCTGGAGTGACGGCAGATACCCGGTCCCTGGTTTTCGGGTCGCGCGATCTTGCCGATCCCGATGCCTCGCCGGTCTTCGCACGCGTCCTTGCGGAGACATCAGCTGAGACGCGTGAGGTGGTCGAGGCGTTGCGGTCCGCGGCACGCGGATCGACGGACGAGATCGAACGCTGGGCGGCGGTGATTCCTGGTTTCCGGCGGATCGAGCTACCCGCCTATCTGCGGACGCGTCCGGAGCGTGCCGGGGAGGGTGTTCCCGCGCCAACGCCGGGCGCGATCGCTTCGTGGGACGAGCCGGTGCAATCGCGGGCCGTCGATGACGACCCGGCCGCGACATGGTCCGCTGCGCCGCAACGGGAACGCGATCCCTGGGAATCGTGGCGTTCCGTGGCTCATCAAGCGGGACCGGAAGCCACGTTCGCGGCGACCTTGACGTGGCCGGAGGACCCGATTCCCGCGCGTCGCGATCCCTTACCCCCCGTTGAACGACGTGATGCTGTGGCCCGGCGCCGGCCGGAGGCCCGCGGGGGGGACATGCCGATTCCCGATCGTGCGGTTCGGGAAACGTCTGGTCCGGAACGGGAATCGCAACCCGATTCCGATCTCCAGCAGACGCGGCGACAGTTCTTCGCAGCACTTTCGGCGCGAGACGAAGCGACGATCCGCGCGCTTTGGCCGCAGATGTCCACCGATCCGGTCGGGCGGACGGCAATGCTTGCCGTGCAGGATCTCGTCGGACGTGGGCTGCGCGAGCGTATTCGCACCGAGCAGCGCCGGGGCCAGCACGAACGCGCGGTGATGCTGGCGGACTCCGCGTCGTCCTCCGGCATCCCGATCGAACCCGAGATCCGGAAGCGCTTGCGTACGGCGCAGCATCGTGCGATGACGCGGGAGCGCCTGGAGGCGGCGCTCGGGGCCAACGATCTCGACCAGCTTGCCGAGCTGGCGGTGAGCGGCGAGCTTCTGGACCTCGACGATACCGACCGGCAGACGCTTCGGCGCGTATTGCGGGCGGTGCGGTGGCCCGAGCTGGCGAGCGCCCTGGCGACAGACGACGACCGGATCATCGTCGATGCCTTCGATCCCGACCTGTGGGACGACGGGCATGCGCTGTCGCCCGAGGCACGGATGCGAATTGTTGACGCGGTCGCGCGGATCGACTGGCGGACGCAGGTGCGACAGGCGTTGCGAAATCGGGACGCGGAGGGCCTGGAGACGCTGTTCCGGGATCCTCCGGCTACCGCGCTGGACCGGCTCAGCACCTCGGAGCGGCGGCGTTGCCGCCGGCTGATCGAACAGCGGCATGCCCTGGCGGACCTGCACCGTGCGGTGGATCGCCTGGACGACGACGCGATCGTGCGGGCGCTCAATCACGTCGAACGGGTCGGGGCTCGGATCACCGATCGGGCGACGTGGGCCGCGATCCAGCAGATCGTCGAGCGAACGTCGATGGTGGAAGATGTGATCGCGGCGGTGGATGCGGACCCGATGGATGTCGGCCGGCTCGCGCATCTCGTTCCGGCGGCGCGCACGATGGGATACGATCGCGATCCCCGGCTGCGCGGCCGTTACGCGCTCGATGGGCTCGAACGGGTGCTGGTGCAGCACGCCCATCTGCGCCGGGTGCGGGCTGCGCTGGAAAAGGGCGACAGTGCCGGGATCGTTCTGGTGGCCGTTCCCGATCCATATGGCTCGCTCGACTTGCTGACCGACGCCGAGCGGTCGCGGATCGCGCAGGCGATCCAGGAGCAGCGGCGGGTCGATCGGAACGGGGTGGCGGCACGCTTCCGGACCGCGACCGCAGAATGAGTATTCCGGGCAGTCAACGAAGGGGTGGGGATTCGTGCTGAATCCCCACCCCTTCACTGTGCACGCCGTCGCGGGCATGGCGCTACAGCGTCGCCGGCGTTTCCCACGTTCCGGAGGCGGCACTGCGCTCGACCGCATCGAGCACGGCCTGGCATTTGAACCCGTCCTCGAAGGAGGGATATGGATTCACGCCAGTGCGAATGCCATCCAGCATGGCGACGACGTTGTGAACGTGGCTGTGCTCCCACCCGATGATGTGCCCGTTCGGCCACCAGTGATTGACCAAGGGGTGCGTGCTGTCTGTCACATTGATGTTCCGGAAGCCCTGCAGGCCGGCTTCGTCATCGTAGAAGTAAACCTCCAGCTCGTTCAGGCGTTCGAGGTTGAAGACGAGGCTACCCTTGGTGCCGTTGATCTCGAATGAGTTGAAGTTCTTGCGGCCGGTCGCCATGCGGCTCGCCTCGAAGGTGCCGGTGGCGCCGTTCTCGAAGCGGGCGAGGAAGGTCGTGGCGTCGTCCACGGTGACATCGCCCATCTCCTGCCCAGCCTTCGCGCTGAGACCCGCGCCGCCATCGGAGGTGACCTCGACCGGGCGCTGCTTCACGAAGGTGTCCAGCGTGCCGACAACCTTCGTGATCGGGCCGACGAGCAGGGCCGAAAGATCGACGATGTGCGCTCCGATGTCGCCGAGCGCGCCGGAGCCGGCGGTCTCCTTCTTCATGCGCCAGGTGAGCGGCGCCATCGGGTTCACCAGCCAGTCTTGCAGGTAGACGGCGCGCCAGTGGGTGATCGTGCCGATCCTGCCCTCGTCGATCAGTTGCTTGGCGAACTGGACCGCCGGGACGCGGCGGTAGTTGAAGTTCACCATGTTGATGGTGCCGGCCTTCTTCGCGGCCTCGACCATGTCGCGTGCTTCATCCAGCGTGTTGGCGAGCGGCTTCTCGCAAAGGACGTGCTTGCCGGCTTCGAGCGCGGCGATTACCACATCGTGATGGGTGTAGCCCGGTGTGGAAACATCCACCAGGCCGATGTCGTCGCGCTGGACGAGCTTGTGATAGTCGGTCTCCCACGACTGCCATCCGAGCTTCTCGGCCGCCGCTTTGGTGGCGGCCTCGTCGCGCCCGCAGATGGCGCGCATCACGGGCTTGGGATCGACATCGAAGAAGGCCGCTGCCTGGCGGTAGGCATTGGAATGGGCGCGGCCCATGAACTTGTATCCGACGAGACCGACACCGATCTCACTCATGTTGATGCTCCTCGTCCTAGACCCACCAGGCCTCGCCCGGCGTTTCGCGGATGACTGTGTCCTTCAGGAAATCGACGGCCCTGGTGAAGCCTTCGTTGATGCTCATGATCGAGTCCTCGTGCTCGATCGAGAGGACGCCGTCGTAGCCGGCGAGGCGCAGTTCCGAGACAAAGCTCCGCCAGAACTCCGGGCCGTGACCGTAACCGACGGTGCGGAAGATCCACGAACGGTTGACCTCGTCGGTGTATGGCTTCGTATCGAGGACACCATTGCGGCGGATATTCGGCTGGTCGAGCCAGGTGTCCTTCATGTGGACGTGGAAGATGGCGTCCTTCAGCTCACGCACGCAGACGAGCGGATCCATGCTTTGCCAGAAGAGGTGCGAAGGATCGAAGTTGACGCCGATCGCATCGCCGCCGATCTCGCGCAGCCGCCAGAACGACTCGGTGTGATAGCCGAGGAAACCCGGATGCAGTTCGATGGCAACGCGGACGTTGTTGTCGGCGGCGAACTTGCCGGCCTTGCTCCAATACGGCGTGGCAACCTCGTTCCACTGCCATTCGAGGATCTCGAGAAAGTCGGGCGGCCACGGACAGGTGACCCAGTTCGGCTTCGATGCGGCTGGCGAATCGCCGGGGCAGCCGGAGAACGTGATGACGTTCTGGACGCCGATCTGGCTGGCGAGCCGGACTGTCTTGCGGAATGTCTCGTCATCGCGGCGCGCCTGCTCCTTGTTGGGATGCAGGGCGTTGCCGTGACAGGAGAGCGCGCTGATCTCCAGCCCCCGGCTCGTCACCTGGTCGAGCCATGCCTTCTGAGCGGCCTCGTTGTCCACCAGGGCATCGAGATCGCAATGGGCGTTGCCGGGATATCCGCCGGTGCCGATCTCGACGGCGTCGCAGCCGGTGGCCTTGATGTAGTCGAGTGCCTCGTCGAACGGGCGCTGGGCGAAGAGGACGGTGAATACGCCGATTTTCATGGATGCACCTCCTGTGGTACTCGCTCCGGATCGGCAATGCCCCGGAGCCGTCAACGGTATCGGTCGCTGCATCATATCCGGCGGCCGAAAGCGCGGCAACGCGGGGCATGGCGGTCCCCTGCGTTCCGGCAAGGTCTGTGCCGGAGTATGCCGGAACGGTCATCCGCAGGGGAGCGGGTATCATGGAACCCAGCACGCTGGCGGGGAAACCGCGAACGCGCGCGCCGCGTTCTCAGGGTGGCACCGTTCCCCGTCATGAGTCGAAAGCGCTTTCCACCATGGCCATTCGCGATCGGGCTCCGGCAACGGAGTCTCGCACGATCGTCGGCAACCGATACGAGATCGACCTTGGCCGCCCGCTTGGGCAGGGCGGGATGGCGGTCGTGTATCGTGGCCGGGACCTGCGCTCGAATCGGAACGTGGCGATCAAGACATTGTTGCCGCAATACCAGCGCAATCCGGACTCGCGCAAACAGTTCCGCCAGGAAGCGCGGATGATGGCGTTTGTCTCCCATCCCCGCGTGGTGCCGATCTACGACCTGTACGAGGACGAAGCCGGTTCCTGGGTCATCATGGAGCTGGTGCCGGGCGAGAACCTGAAGCAGGCCATCGAGCGGCGCGGACCGATGACACCGACCGACGTGATGCCGTTGCTGGAGGAGCTGGCCTCGGCGCTCGATGCCTTCCATAAGCGCGAGCTGGTTCACCTCGACATCAAGCCGCAAAACATCATGCTCACGCCGGATGGGCATATCAAGCTCATCGACTTCGGCCTGGTGCAGCCTGCAGGTCCCAGCCAGCAGCTTGTCGGCGGGACGGCGTTCGGCACTGCCGCGTACCTTGCCCCGGAACAGGCCAGCGGTGAGGCCGTTCAGCCCGCGACGGATGTCTATTCACTCGCGTGTGTCGTCTACGAGTTGCTTACCGGACGTCCGCCGTTCGGCGCGCCGGACGGACCCGGCCAGAAGAACGATCTCATCCAGGCGCATCTGCGTGAGACGCCGGTTGCGCCATCGGAGGCGCGTCCCGACCTCAAGCTTCCGCGCTGGGTGGACGATGTCCTTGGATGGGCGCTTGCGAAGACCCCCGCAGAACGCTTCCCCGACGTGTTGACCTTTGCCCAGCTCTTCCGCTCGGGCCTCGAAGGCGAATACGCACGTATCGACCCGACTGCCTCGCTGACCGCACCCATTGCCAACGGGATGCAACCTCCAGCCGGGGCATCCGAGTTCGCCGGTCCGGACGACCCCACGCCTGTGCGCGAGGCGACGACCTGGGATCGTATCTATGCGATGGGCGGGCGGGCGGCGAAGCGTAGCGGAAAGCTCCGATACGTGCTCTGGCGGATGACGCTCATCCTGCTGATCGGGAACCTGTTGCTGGGAACGGTCATCCTGGTGCGGGGCGGACCGAGCGCGCTGGTCGAACGCTTCCTGTCGATCGCGCCGGATACCACCACGCAGGTCTCCGTCGATGAGCTGAACCTGCGGCCAGAACCATCCCTGGATACCATGGTGCTTGCTGTGCTGCAGGAAGGCCAGAAGGTTCGCGTGACAGGACTTTCGCAGAGCATCGACGACTACACGTTCTGGCCGGTTGAGGTCAATGTGGATGGGCAGGAGCTGTCCGGGTGGGTGTGGGACGGCGGTCTCGCTCCGAATGTCTGGACCGGGCGGCTCGGGTGGATGCAGGGCGTGGTCGATCGCATCCAGTCGGTCCGCGACTCGATCAATTCCGCGGGCGACCAGGTGAAGGACGCGATCTCCTGGTTGTGGCCGTTCCGGATCGTCCTGCCGTTGCCGTGAAAGCGGTTGTCATGAAACCGCAATATCTGGCAACGAATTCTCCGCAGATTGACCCGAAGCACGCAACATCAATGGGGCATCCTGGTGATGTCGAAAGGAACCAGCGCCGGTTCCCACTGTATCCCGGAAGGATGCCCCGCATGATTGCCGTTATCCTGTTGATTGTCTTCGGTGGACTCTTTGCCGCGATGGCGGTGGCTCCGGTTGCGATCGAAGAAATCGAGCGTGCCGAGGAACGCCGCCAGGCTGTTCGTTCGGCACCTGTGTCGCTGCCGTCACGCCCTGTCATGGTGAACGAGCGTGGCCCGGTAGCGGCGTAGGTGCATCGACGATTGGTTGGAGGGGATGTGGCTCGAGTATTGGTGGTGGAGGATGAACGGGAGCTGGCGGACCTGATCCGCCGGGAGCTTGCATTCGCCGGGCATGAGGTCCGGGTCGAGGGCGACGGACCGAGCGCAGTCGATGCGGTCAACGCCTGGGATCCGGATCTCATGCTGCTCGATGTCATGCTGCCCGGCTTCGACGGGCTGGAGGTGACGCGGCGGGTGCGCGCGCAGCACGCGACGCCGATCCTGATGCTGACGGCCCGTTCGACCGAGCTCGACAAGGTGCTGGGGTTGGAACTGGGGGCCGATGACTACCTGACCAAGCCGTTCTCCATGCGCGAGCTGCTGGCGCGGGTGAATGCGGTGCTTCGCCGTGTGGAGCTCATCCGTTCGCGGTCGGTGGCAGAACAGTCGTCCACGCGGCTCGAATTCCCCGATCTGACGATCGACCCGGATGCGCACGACGTGACGAGCCAGGGGGAGCAGGTGTCGTTGACGGCGACCGAGTTCAATCTGCTCAAGCTGCTCGCCTCGAATCCGAACCGCGTCTTCAGCCGTGAATACCTGCTGGAAGAGGTATGGGGCGGCGATGTCGCCATCTTCGACCGCACGGTCGATTCGCACATCCAGCGGCTGCGGAAGAAACTCGGCGGTACGAACTCGCCCGGCGACTACATCGAGACTGTCTGGGGGGTGGGATACCGCTTCAGTCCCAGGGAACGAGTGTGAGCGACGAATGGGATGCCGAATCGCGACGAGGACTCGTCCGTGGGTACATCCATCGCGTGCGGACCTCGTTGCGGAGCAAGCTGACGGTTTCACACCTCCTGGTGCAGACATTCAGCCTGCTCATCTATGCGGCGGGAGGGTTCTTCCTTCTCCTGGCGATCCTGATTTCCGGAGGGTACAGCTTCCGCGACCTCCTGCGCGAGTCCCCGGTCTTCATTGCGCTGACGATCTTCGTCCTCTTCAACATCTTCGTCATCACGCTCTGCGGCTTTCTCTCGGCGACGATCGTCAGCCGGTACATGGCTAGGCGGCTGACGCGGCAGATCGACGAGCTGGTGCGCGCGACCGATGAGTTCGCCCAGGGGAACATGCGACGCCGGGCCGAGGTCATGTCATCGGACGAAATGGGCGGTCTGGCGGAACGGTTCAACCTCTTCGCCGCGCGGCTGGAAGATCTCGATGCGCAGCGCCGGTCGTTCGTGGCGAACATCTCCCACGACCTGCGCACGCCGATCGCGATCATCCGGGGACATCTCGATGCCCAGATGCGGCCGGCGCTGGATGACGGGATCGACGTAGCGGCGATCGACCCGAAGGAAACCTTCCGGGCCATCGATCACGAACTCGCGACCCTGGCGAGCCTCATCGATGACCTCTTCACGCTTTCGCGGCTGGAAGAGGCGGTGTTGCCGATCGAACTGGTGTCGGTCGATCTCGTCACGCTGATCGAGAACGCCGTGCGTGGCATCCGCCCCTATGCGCTGCAGCAGGCCCGGGTAAGTGTGAACGCCCTGGTGCCGCTGGATTTGCCGCCCGTGCTGGGGGATGAGACCCGGATCACCCAGGTGATCAACAACCTGGTTCACAACGCCATCCGGCATACGCCGGCCGGTGGGCTGGTGATCGTCGCGGCGGAATCGCTGCCGAACGCCCATGCTGTGGAGGTTGCGGTCCGCGACACTGGTGTGGGCATCGCGCCGGAGGATCTGCCGCGGATCTTCGATCGCTTCTACCACGGAGATTCGACGCGCTCCCCGGGCGGGACCGGGCTTGGCCTCAGTATCGTCAAGCAGTTGGTCGAGGGGCAGAACGGTAGCGTGGCCGTCGAGTCGCAGGTCGGCGAGGGAACATCCATCTCGTTCCGCCTGCCGATGACGAAGGCAGCATGATCGGCGGCGACATCGTGCGTCGTGGCTATTGACGGCAACGCTTTCTTTCGGGAATCGACTTAGTGTCATATTGACAATTACTCGGATGCCCCATACCATGCGGTGGACGTTCACGAGGGCAGCACGCGCTGCCGAACGGCGGAGCAATGGCGCCGCCTGTACAGGAGACCGCAAGTCATGGTGGTCGATCCCATGTCCCCGCTTCACACCCGCGAGTTCGAATCCGAGGGGGACATTTTCACAACACCGCCGTCGGTAACCGCGATTGCCGAGCGTCCACAGCCACTGACACCCGCCGCCACGCTCTGGCTCGGCGACCTGCAGATGCCGGCGGCGTCCTGCGTGCCCGAGGAAGGCACCGGCGCCTACGACCAGCTCGCCGCCTATGGCGTGGGACCGCTGCGACAGAAGCGCATCCCACGCGAGTACTTCCGGATGCCGGCAGAAGAGCGGGATGCGAAGATCTGGGCGTTGAAAGAGCAACTCGGCAGCCGGCTGACGATCCTCGGGCATCATTACCAGCGCGAGGAAGTCATCAGGTTCGCGGATTTCCAGGGCGATTCCTACAAGCTCTCGTTGCAGGCCGCGACCCAGAGGGATGCGGAGTTCACACTCTTCTGCGGCGTGCATTTCATGGCGGAGAGCGCCGACATCCTCGGCGATCCCGCCAAGCGCGTCATCCTGCCCAACCTCGAAGCCGGGTGTTCGATGGCCGACATGGCGAAACCGGAAGATGTCGAGGCGGCGTGGGGGACGTTGACTGGTCTCGGCATCGAAGGTATCGTGCCGATCACCTACATGAACTCCGCCGCGTCGATGAAGGCATTCTGCGGACGCAACGGCGGCATCGTCTGCACGTCGTCGAATGCACCGCGTGTCTACGATTGGGCGTTCGAGCGCGGCGACCGTGTCTTCTTCTTTCCGGACGAGCACCTGGGTCGCAACACGGCCGTTCGCAAGGATATCCCGCTCGACCAGATGGTGATCTGGGACCCCTTCCAGCCGCTGGGCGGGAACACGGAAGAGCAACTGCGAAATGCGCGTGTCTACCTCTGGAAAGGGTATTGCTCGGTCCATGCACGGTTCTCGGTCGAGCAGATCGAGCAGGCGAGGCGCGCGTATCCGGATGTCAATGTGATCGTTCACCCGGAGTGCCGGATGGAGATCGTCCAGGCGTCCGACTACGATGGTTCCACCGAGTACATCATCGATGTCATCCGCGCGGCGCCGTCCGGCACGACCTGGGCGGTCGGGACGGAGATCAACCTTGTCAAGCGCCTGCAGGACCAGATGCCGGACAAGACGATCTTCTGCCTCGACCCGGTGATCTGTCCCTGTTCGACCATGTATCGCATTCATCCTGCCTACATGCTGTGGTCGCTGGAGCATCTGGCGCGCGGCGAGGTCGTCAACGAGGTGACCGTTGATCCGGAGACCGCAGAGCAGGCGCGGGTCGCGCTCGACCGCATGCTGTCGGTGCCGTAGCCGTTGGAATCCCATACCGATGACATAACGCTTCCGGTTTCCGTGTGGAACCGGGAGCGTTGTTGCGTGGATCGGTGGGTGGTCAGTCGTCGTCGGAGCCGTCCGAATCGTGCCGGGAAGAGTCCGGACGGGACGACCGGATGCCGAATGCGATATCCAGTTCCCGTTCCTCCTGCCGGCTCATCGGGCGGGACCGAACGTAGTGCGGGATCTGCCGGAGGTCAGCGGCATCGAGCGAGAGGCGAATCTCGCGGTTCCTTACCTCAACGGCGGAGATCGGAATTGCCACCATCCAGGCCTGCAGCCCCCGGAAACGCCGGCGCAGCACGATCAGGTATCGCAGCGCCGGCGGCTCGCCATCGTGGGAGCGGCGATAGAGCGCGTCGCGAACGATGCCGAGGGTCGCGCCGTCGCGGCTGACGACCGGGAGGCTGCGAAGGTTTTCGAGATCATCTGGCGGAACAGGCAGGTCGCCCGAGCGGAGAAGGTTCGACGCGGTATCTGCCACAAGCACCGATTCGCTGCGGGGGATCGGTCGCATGTCGGCGAGATGCTGGATGACGGACTCGACTTGGGGATCGGTGCGTGCGAGGCCGAGGTAGACCGCGGCCCGCTTTGAGAAGACGCCGTGGGCGATACGCAGGGATTCGACATCGGCGGCGGTGATCGCGATGAACGGCGAACCGGCAGCGATGCGAGCCTCGATGTACCCGGATTCGTCGGCGCCGAACCCGAAGTGCCGGATCGCTTGCAGGAGCTGCTGGTTGACGAGATCGGTTCCGATGGCCGTCTCGTTGCCGCTACGCTCGCGCGCGGAACTGACTGTCGCCAGCACGTACCCAATCGGACCGGCGACGAGGTAGGCGGCGCGGTCGGACATGACGAGGGTGGCGAGGCCGCGAAGCCAGGTGCTGACTGAGGCGATCGCGGTTGCGGCCACAACGCGGGAGAGCATGGTCTCCGACGAGATGATGCGGTCGCCCTCCATGACGTGCTCGCGGAGGATGACCGAGATCTGCTCCGGTGCGAGATCCGATTTCCGGAGGTCGTTCAGCGTGTGCTCGGTGTCGATCGTATCGTCGTACAGCGCGGCGATGGTCCGGAGCACGCTGTCCTGCCGGGGTTTCGGCAGGCGTTCGATGGTTCCCCACCACGTGCTCATCGGGGTGCCGCCGGGGATGTGATGTGGTCTTGCTGGTCGTCGGGCGGATCGTCGAGGAGTGCGGAGATCGGACTCAACTCCATATATCGCAACTCGCTGGTGATGCGATCGTCATTGAGACGGGTCAGGTTGGTGACGAGGACCTGGGCGACCGCGCCGAGCGGGATCGAGAGCAACGTGCCGATCGGTCCGTAGAGCACACCGCCGATCATCACGGCGATAGTGACTGTGAGCGGACTCATGCCGACCGCGTTCTTCATGATGCGGGGAACGAGGACGTTTCCTTCCAACTGCTGGACGGCGAAGACGAAGATGGCGACGGCCAGGGCCTTGTGGGTGGAATCGGACAGGGCGACGAGGAAGGCGGTTGCCCCGCCGATCACCGGTCCGATATAGGGAATCGCTTCAGTGAGCCCGGCAAGGAAGGCCAATGCGAGCCAGTAGGGGACGCCGATGATGAAGAAGCCGATCCCGGAGATCGTGCCGATGACCGCCATCAGGGTCAGCTGTCCGCGCGTCCAGCCGCCGAGACGGAACTCGATCTCGTCCCAGATCGCGTGTGCCCGCGCGCGGCGTCGGAGGGGGAAGAGATCGAGCACGAGACGCTTGGCGGTTGCCTTCTCGGTCAGCCAGTAGAACGCGACGATGAGCATCGAGGCGACGATGAACAGGCCGCCCGCGATGGAGGATGCGAGACCGAAGGCCTGGTCCTTGGCGATGGAGGGGCTGTTGCGGAAGCCGTTGTAGGTCGATTCGATGCGGACGACTGTCTGATAGCCGGTGGTGCGGATGAAGTCGATGCTGCTGGAGGCCGTCTGCTCGCGGAGTGTCTGGAAGATGCCAGGAACGGCGGTGTTCAGTTCGGAGAACTGATGCACGAATTGGGGGACGATGAAGTAGAGGATGCCGCCGACGATCCCGAAGACGATGAGGTAGGCGAGGCCGATCGCTTGCGAACGGGGTAGCCCCGCGCGACGGATGCGATAGACGAGCGGCTCGATAGCAGCGGCGAAGACGAGGCCGAGGACGACGATGAGGACGACCGTACTGATCTGCACGATCACCCACGCGCCGAGCAACACACCAAGCACGACGAGTGTGGCGACCATCACGCGGAATGGCGACCAGGAGTTCGTGGAAAACGGCGTGAGTGACGGACCAGGATCGTTCATGGTGTCGATGCCGATCATTGCTGCCCCGGCACGGGCACGAATGCGCTGGAGCCGGGAGTCCGGCGTCCAGCGCATCATCGCATGTTTGTTGCCCGCTCCCGGAACCGGGGAGCGATACCCCTACGGGCGGTTGAGGTAGGCGTCCGCGTTGTCCGGCGTTGCGAGCAGCTCGGCTTTCAGATCCTCGTAGCCGGAGCGGCCCATCAGCGCGTAGGTGGCGTTCTTGCCAGCCTCGACGCCAGGTTGGCCGAACGGATTGACGTGGTAGAGCGCGCCGGCCATCACGGTCTGCAATTGCATGAGGTAGAAGAACTCGCCGATGATCGCCGCATCGATGGTCGGGATGGTGATCGTCAAATTGGGGCGCTCGGCCTTGGTCAGTGCCCAGGCGGTGGCGAGGCGCTCGCGGTCGAGGAGCTGCCCGAGTTCGCCGCCGTCGAAGTAGGAGAGTTCCGGGACGGAGGCGGGCGGTGTCGGGATGGCGACCGAATCGCGGTAGGACTCGACCGAGATGAGCTGGATCAGCTTGTCGTTCGGGCCTTCCGTATACAGCTGGATCTGGGAGTGCTGGTCGATTGCGCCGAGTGCCTTGATGGGAGTCTGGCCGGCGAAGACGACCTCGTTGTCCACGCTCAGCTTCTTGCCGAGACTCTCCGCCCACAGCTGGCGGAACCAGTCCGAGATGCCGAAGAGGGCATCGGCGTAGGGCATGGTGACGAGCATCGACTTGTCGTGCTTCGTGTCGGCGAGGACCGAGAGCGCGGCGAGTAGATAGGCCGGGTTCTCGCGGACATCCGGTGAGGTGGCGCGCTCGCGCATGGCGGCGGCTCCGGCGAGCATCTGATGGATGTCGATGCCGGCGAGGGCTGCCGGGATGAGGCCGACGGCGCTGAGGACGGTCTGGCGGCCATCGACGCCCGGCGGTACCGGGAAGGTGCGGTAGCCCTCCTCGTTGGAGAGCTGGCGAAGGAGCCCCGACTCCGGATCCGTGGTGGCGACGATCTGCGTGCGGGCCTGTTCCTCCCCGACGGCCTTGATGAGGGCGTCGCGGACGACGAGGAAGTTGGCGGCGGTCTCGGCGGTCTGCCCGGACTTGCTGATGACGTTCACCAGCGTGGTCTCGAGGTTGACCGTATCAAGCGTGGCGGCGACCTTCTCGGGGTCCGGGTTGTCGAGGATGAAGATACGCGGGCCGTTGCGGCGTTCGGCGGGCAGCCAGTTCCGGTAGGGGTGCGTCAGCGCCATCATTGTGGCAATGGCGCCGAGCGACGAGCCGCCGATTCCGATGAGGATGAAGTCGGTGTATTTCTCGCGGGCTTCGGCGGCGAAGGCGGCGATCTCGTCGGCGAGCGCGGTGTTGTCCGGAAGGTCCTGCCAGCGCTGGACGCCCTCGGCATGCTCGCGAACGATGCGTTCGTGTTCGGAGGCGACCAGGTCCTTGACGCTGTCGAGGTCTGCGGCGGAAACACCATGTTCGCCGACAGCCACATCGGTGGCATTTCGGTAGTCGATGACGAGGCGGGAGGCGATGGTCATGGAGCCGTCCTTTCCAGCAAGGCGGTGGGTAGTCATGGTCCGGCGGGCCCACGCGGCCCGTGCGGTGTCAACGCAAGTGTACGATGTTAGCGGCGTCTATCTGGCGGAACGGCGCACTGCTGCGGCGATCGCGATGAGCGTGACGATCGAGACGATTCCTGTTGTCCCCAACCTTGCCAGCGGCTATCATCCGGCGATGTCGAACGATCAATACGATGACCTGCGGCGACTCATGAGTCTGATGACTGGGGACGAGAAGCACGGAGCCAGTGCAACCTCGACCCTGGATGCGCTCTGGGTGCTCTACGATCGAGTGCTGCGGATCGATGCGTCCGCGCCGGACGATCCGGATCGTGATCGCTTCCTGTTGTCGAAGGGCCATGGGCCAATGGCCTATTATGCGGTGCTGGCGGCCAAAGGTTTCCTGACCGAAGACGAATTGCCCGGGTTTGGGGGATTCGATTCGCGGTTGGGTTTCCATCCGGACGCACAGATCGTTCCCGGTGTCGAGATTGGATCCGGCTCGCTCGGCCACGGGCTGGGAATCGCCGTGGGATTGGTCCGCGGTCTCGCTCTCATGGGCCGATCCCGTCCGCGAGTTGTGGTGATGACCGGGGATGCGGAACTGGACGAAGGCAGCAACTGGGAGGCTATCCAGGTCGCGGGCCGCTGGGGCCTGGAGCGCCTGATGGCCGTGGTCATCGACAACGACTCCGCCAGCCTGGGATGGCCCGGTGGTCTGGCCTCCCGCTTCGCCGCCGAGGGTTGGACCGCTGTCGATGTCGATGGACGCCACCACGACGAACTCCTCGCCGGCTATTCCTTCGGTTCCGACGAGCGGCCGCACGCGGTCATTGCCCACGTCGAGAGGAAGGGATCGTGACGGGGTAGCGGCCGGAAGAGACGCAGCGCGACCGGTTCTACCGTGACGTTGGCGAGCTCCTTGCGACACAGGAGAACCTCGTGCTCGCGGAGATCGGCTGGACCTATCTCGACCCGGACTTGCCACCCTCGGCAGAGCAACGCGTGATCAATGTCGGGATTCGCGAGCAGCTCCTGATTGGCACGACGGCCGGTCTCGCATTGGCGGGCATGCGTCCGATTGCGCACACCTTTCCGCCATTCCCGATCGAGCGCCCGTTCGAGCAGATCAAGATCGATCTCAATCACCAGGAACTCGGTGCGGTGCTCGTCTCTGCGAGTGGAAGCTATGGCTGGCCGGAAGGCGGGCAGACCCATTTCGGACCGCGAGATGTTGCGCTGCTCGACACGCTCGACGGGTGGACTGTCCACGTTCCCGGCCACCCGGATGAGGCCGGAGCCCTGTTGCGCATGTCGGTGGCTGCAAACGATCGTCGCTACCTCCGGCTGGATCCAGAGAGCAATAGCACGGCGCGCAAGGATGGCCTTGACCGGGTGGTCCCGGTGCGAACCAGGGGCTCGGCGCTGGTCCTTGCCGTGGGACCTACCCTCGAACGCGTCCTTGCTGCGACCGATGACCTCGATGTCAGCGTTGCCTATACCGCAACCGTACGTCCGCTTGATGCAGTCGGGTTGCGTGCGTTAGCGGATCGGGATGTTGTCATTGTGGAGCCATATCTCGCCGGTACGTCGGCACACCGGATCAATGAGATCCTGGGCGATCGGCCCCATCGATTGCTCAGCCTCGGTGTCCAGCGCGTCGAACATCGGCGCTACGGCACCATTGACGATCATCACCGTCTGCATGGCCTCGACGTCGCCGGTATCCGGCGTGCAATCCTCGCCTTCCTCGACAGTGGATTCTGACGAATCGCCTTGGCTTCTCACGGCCTGCTCTCCTACCTCGCCGAGCCTTCCCGTTTTTCACCTTGGTATACTGCCGCCATATGTGAGAGCCGATCGCGCCGGGAAGAACGGCCGTGAAATGTGGGCTCCACCAGGTATCAGGAGAGCGGATCACATGGCAAGCATCGTCACCGAGCGACCGGCAGTCGAACCCGATCAGCTGGCGAAGGCCGCACGGGACCACGTCTGGATCCATTCGGCGTCGTGGGTCGACCAAGCCGAAAAGGGTGGTTCGCGCGTCTTCACCAAGGGTGAGGGCACGAAACTCTGGGACATCTACGGCAAGGAGTATCTCGACGGAATCTCCGGCCTGTGGGTGGTGAACGCCGGGCACGGCCGCGCCGCGATTGCCGAGGCGATGGGTGAGCAGGCAAGGAAGCTCGCCTACGTATCCTCGGCCGTCTATACAACGGAGCCGACCGCGAAACTGGGCGCGCTGCTGGCAGAACTGACGCCGGGTGACCTCTCCCGTTCGTACTTTGCATCGGGAGGATCGGAAGCGGTCGAGACGGCGATGAAGATCGCCAAGCAGGTCCAGGCGATGCGCGGGTTCCCGCGTCGCTACAAGATCATTGCCCGTCGCAAGTCGTATCACGGCATGACGCACGGCGCGATGAGCCTGACCGCGACGCGCGAGGAGAAGTACTTCGGCCCATTCATGTACGGCGTGTATCACGTCCCGCATCCGGACCAGTACCGTTCCGACTTCGAACTCGAAGGCGAGGCGGCCGACATCATGGCGGCCAAGTACGTCGAACAGGAGATCATCAACCAGGGACCGGAGACGGTCGCGGCGGTGATCGGTGAGCCGATTTCCAGCGCGGCGGGCGTGCATGTCCCGTCGCCGACGTACTGGAAGATGCTGCGCGAGATCTGCGATCGCCACGGTGTGCTGCTGATTGCCGACGAGGTGATCAACGGCTTCGGACGCACGGGCAAGATGTTCGCGATCGAGCATTTCGGGATCGTGCCGGACATCATGACCGTCGCGAAGGCGCTGACCTCGGGATATTCGCCGCTGGCCGCCGCCATCGTCCGCCCGTCGCTCTTCGACACGTTCAAGGAGCAGGACACCGTTGCGCTCGGACACCTGCTGACGTTCGGCGGCCATCCTGTCTCCTGCGCTGCGGCGCTGGCGAACCTCCAGATCTATGAGGAGGAGAACCTCGTCCAGCAGAGCGCGGACAAGGGCGTGTACCTGAAGGGCTTGCTGGAGCAGTTGCGGAGCCACCCGACGATTGGCGACGTGCGTGGCGTCGGCCTGCTGCAGGCGATCGAGATCGTCAAGAGCAAGAAGAACAAGACGCGCTTCGGCAAGGAATCCGAGTTCTGCAAGAAGCTCGGCGCCCTGATGATGGAGCGAGGGCTGATCACGCGGACATGGGATGTCATGCACTTCGCGCCGCCGCTGACAGTGACGACGGAGGAGATGGACCAGATGGTGGCGATCGCCGACGAGTGCCTCACGATCTGTGAGAAGGAATTCGCGAGCGAGATCACCGAGTAACGAGGAGTGAGGACCTAGGAGTGAGAAGTGAGAAGGCCCGTCAGGATCATTCCTGACGGGCCTTCTTGCATTCAACCAACGAATCGCACTGTGAGTGAGAGTCGGCCACGGCCAGTTCCGGGTCAAGGCGTTCGACCTTGCATTCAACCAACGAATCGCACTGTGAGTGAGAGAGACTCCCCTTCGACCGCCATACCAACGCCGTCGATAGGTACTCCTCACTTCTCTCGCCTCTCCCCTCGCCGCTACCTGCCCCGGCGTGCGTTGTAGCAGTCGCGACAGTAGACTGGGCGGTCGCCACGCGGGACGAAGGGGACGCGTGTCTCGGCGCCGCAGGAATCGCAGACGGTTGCGTACATCTGTCCACGGACTGCTCCCCTCCGGGAAGGCGCCGCCGCCGTCACTACCTCGGCGTAAGCGGCGTTACCGGCCTTCGCGTAGGCGGCAACGATGTCGGCATTGCGGTCCGATCGCTGGCGGGCGCGGCAGGCGGGGCAACGATCCGGAAGCGGGAGCCGGTGTTCGCGGCGGAAGGCCAGTTCGGCCGGCGTGATCACGAAGTCCTTGCCACAGGAAATGCACGCGCGGTCGAGTGGGGTGGCGAAGGTGGAAAGGTCGGACATAGGGAACCTGGGTGATCGCTGCGCAACGAGCCCGGATACGCCGGGAAAGCTGGGAGATAGCCTAGCATAGGAGGAATGAGGACCGAGGAGTGAGAAATGAGGAACGAAGCATCGGCTCCCGCCATTCACTCCTCGGTCCTCACTCCTCATTTGCCCTCGTAGAGTTGCCGGATGACATCCTCGATGGCGGGTTCCTCGATCGACATGTCGCGGACCGTGCCGAGGTTGTCGGCTCTGGCGAGGACCTGCGTGGCGCTGAGCGCGTGGCGGTCGAAGGCGAAGCGGACGCGCGGTCCCTCCTGCGAGACCACGCGGATGGACGGCGCTGCATCCGGCAGGATGGTGTCTGCTGGTTCGTCCTCATAGTCCACGATCAGCTGGCGTTCCGTGCCGAATCGTTCCTTCAACGTCGCCAGCGGTCCGTCGTAGAGGATGCGGCCGTCGTCGATCACGATGATGCGCGAGCAGAGGTGTTCGATGTCGGCGAGATCGTGCGTGGTGAGCAGGATGGTGACGCCTTCCTGCCGGTTCAGGTCGGCCAGGAACTCGCGGATGCGCGTCTTCGCAACGAGGTCGAGGCCGATGGTCGGCTCGTCGAGATAGAGGATTGGTGGGTTGTGCAGCAGCGCCGCCGCGAGGTCGCCACGCATGCGCTGTCCAAGCGAGAGCTGGCGGACTGGCGTCTGCATGAAGGGATTGAGGTCGAGGAGTTCGCGGGCTTTCGCGAGATTTGCGGCGAAACGGTCGGCGGGCACGCGGTACATGTGCTGGAGGAGTTCCAGGGAGTCGGCAAGCGGAAGGTCCCACCAGAGCTGGGTACGTTGTCCGAAGACTACGCCGATCCGCCGTGCGAGGTCCTTCCGGTGTTCCCACGGTATGATGCCTGCGACGGTCGCCTGGCCGGATGTGGGGACGAGAATGCCGGTGAGCATCTTGATGGTGGTGCTCTTGCCGGCTCCATTCGGTCCAATGTAGCCAACGACTTCACCCGGCTGGATCGAGAACGAGATGTCGGTGACGCCGCCGCGCCACCGGCCGGCGCGGCTGGTGACGGACCGGAGACCGGCGAACCGGCCTTCCTTGCGGTCGGCAACCCAGAACTGTTTCGAGAGATGACTTGCCTCGATGATCGGCGTGGTGTTGGCCATTCGCGGATTCTCCTCTTCTAGCTTCCCGTGGAGCGGTAGTGACGGACACCGATGAACCAGCAGAGGCCGACCGCGACGCAGAAGAGTGCCGCCATGAGCGGCGCCATCAGCGGGGCGAAGCCAGGGAGATCGAGCGGATCGGGTTTGTCCAGGATCGTGAGGGCGGGATAGTAGACGACGAAGCCGATAGGGACGATCCAGAGAAAGATGAAGCGGATGCCCCGTCCGAAGATGTGAAGCGGATATTGCGCGAGGTCCGAACCGCCATAGGTGAAGGCGTTCACGGCCTCGATGGAATTGACGGTCCAGAAGGCGACGATCGCCTCGATCGTGAAGATCGCGGTGAAGAGGGCGACGCCGCTGAGCACGGAGACGAGCAGGAGCCCGACCTTGCCGGGTGTCCAGTCGATGGGTACCCGCCAAAGCGCCCAGCTCATCAGGAGCGTGCCCTGGACGAGCATCCCGAGGTGGCGCAGCGAGACATCGTTCACCATCGCCTGCAACCAGGTCGAAAGGGGACGGATCATCAGGCGGTCGAACTCACCCTCGCGGATGGTGGTCGGGATGGTCTGCACGCCGTTCGAGATCGTGTCCGCCAGACTGAAGATGATCTGGGACACGGCGTGCAGGAAGATCACCTCGCCGACATTCCAGCCGCCCAGGCTGCCGAAACGGTGGAAGAGGACGACGAGGGCGACGAGCTCGGTTGATTGGCCGAGCAGCGTGCCGGCGATCTGCATGAGGAATGAGGTGCGATATTCCATCTGCCCGCGCAGGCGCAGGCTGGCGATGCGGCGGCAGATGACGAGTTCCTCGCCGAGTGAGCGAATGCTATCCACCCTGCACCACCACCTTCTTCTCGCCAAGCGAGAGCACCCAGCCGCCCAGCACGAGCAGGGCGACGGACCAAAATGCCTGGATCGCCAGTCCCTCCGCGATGGGGATCTGGCCGAGATAGATCTGCCCCGGAATCATCATGATCGCGCGGAATGGCAGGAGATTGACGGCGAAGAGGATGGGGTCGGGCAGGAATGAGAGCGAGATCAGCAGGCCGGAAAGGATGTTCATCGCGGCGATGGCGACGTAGTTCATGCCGCGATGATCGACCAGCCAGAAGCCGCTGATGTTCAGCAGGAAGCGCCAGCCGAAGCTGACGACCACGGCGAGGACCAGCGATGCGAGGAATGCGACGGCGTTCGCGGTCGAGGCCGGTGCGAGTAGCGAATAGAGCAGGTTGCCGATCAGGAATGTGGGGATGAAGCGGACGATCATCTGGGCGGCCGCGCGCCCGAGATCGCGACTGAGCCAGTAGCCGACGAAGTTCACCGGCTTCAGCATGTCCATCGCGATTGCGCCCGTCTGGATCGTGCGGGCAACCTCCCACCAGCCCCAGACGAACATGACCATGAGGGTGGACTGATTGAGCCACATGAGGGTGAGTGTCTGCTGTTCCGTCCAACCTCGAACGGCGGCGCCATCGACGGCTTGGTAGTAGCCGATGAAGACGGACGCGATGATGACTCCGAAGATGGAGTTGGTGAACAGGCCGGCAAGTGTCGCGCCCCGATACGTAAGCACTTGCCGGAACGAGCGGACGGCCAGTTCCCAGTAAACGCGCATGAGAAATCCTTCCTGTGAGCCGGAGAGTGGGCTCGGACTATGTCAATGGCGAGGGTTCGCCAGGATTCCACGCACGCCAAAAAGCTGACGAATCACGATACCCGGTGGTATGGTGCCCGTCAGTCGAACGATGCCGTTGTCCGTCTCGAGACGCCCCATCGGCCTGCAGCACGGCGGCATACGCCGTGCCAGAGACCGAGAAGGGGAGGGCATTCTACACGAAACCCGCGGCCATGCCCAGCCGGATTGGCGTCGACATGGCCTCATTGGAGCATGATGATGGCAGATGCAACCACGACGATGGAATCGGATGTGTTGACGCGCGATCAGGTCGCGGTCGAGGACACCTGGGATCTGGACGGGATCTTCCCGTCGGGCGAGGCGTGGGAGTCCGCGCTGGCAGGATCGCCGGCCCTGATCGAGGCGGTGGCCGCTTATCGAGGCCGCCTTGGCGAGGGGGCGGCGGTGGTGAGGGAGGCCTTCGATGCCCTCTACCACGCCGAGGACGTGCTGGGGCGGGTGATGACCTGGGCCAGCCTGCGCCGCGACGAGGACACGACCGATGTCGAGCGCAACGGTCGCTACGAGCGGGCCGTGGCCGTCGCGATCCAGGCCGGAAGCGTGCTCGCGTTCCTGCAACCGGAACTGATTGCCTTGCCGGAGGGGTCACTCCCGGCGCTGGCGGCCGATCCGCAGCTGGCGACGTACAAGCATCTGCTGGAGGATCTTGAACGGCAGCGCGCCCACGTCCGGTCGGAGGAGGTCGAGGAGGTTCTCGCGCAGTTCTCCGACGTGACGCGGGCGCCGTCCGATGCATTCAACGCGCTGGACAACGCCGATCTGTCATATGGCAAGGTGAGGGATGAGCACGGCACCGAGATCGAGCTGACGAAGGGGCGGTTCGCGGTGCTGCAGGAGAGTCGCGACCGCGAGGTGCGGAAGAACGCGCATCTGGCCTACACGCAAGCGTACCTCGATCATGGCTATACCCTCGCGAGCCTCTATGGATCGTCGGTGCGGAAGGATGTGGTGGGCGCGCGGATTCGCGGATACGAGTCGGCGCGACAGGCGGCCCTCTTCGACGACAACCTGCCGGATTCGGTGTACGACGGCCTGATCGAGACTGTTCGCGGCGGTACGGACATCCTGCAGCGGTATCTCGACCTGCGGCGGCGCGCGCTCGGCGTCGACCAACTGGAACGCTACGACCTGCGGGTGCCGCTCGCGCCGGAGCCGCCATTGCGGTACTCGTACCGCGAGGGTGTGGATGTCGTGCTCGGCGGGGTATCGGCGCTGGGCGAGCGGTATGTGACGGACCTGCGGAACGGGTTCGATTCACGGTGGGTGGACGTTCACGAGACGAAGGGGAAGCGTTCCGGCGCGTACTCGTGGGGAACGTACGGCGCGCCGCCGGTGATCCTGATGAACTGGAACGGCACGCTGTCCGATGTCTTCACGCTGGCGCACGAGGCCGGCCATGCGATGCACACGTTCTATGCGAATGCCGCACAGCCGATTCACCTGGCGTCGTACCCGATCTTCCTCGCGGAAATCGCCTCGACGGTGAACGAGGTGCTGCTGACCTGGCACCTGCTGGGTCGCGAGGAGGCGCTCGATCCGGTGGTGCGCTTCTCGCTGCTGAACCAGTTCGCCGATACGTACTTCTCGACGGTCGTGACGCAGACGATGTTTGCCGACTTCGAGGCGGTGACGCATGCCGCGGTCGAGGCGGGGGCGCCACTGACACGTGACTTCCTGATGGAAACGTTCGGGGACTTGCAGCGGGTGTATACGCCGGGCGTGAATGTCGATGAGCGGGTCGCGATTGGCTGGGGACGTATTCCTCACTTCTATCGCGCGTTCTATGTCTTCAAGTACGCGACTGGTCTCTCGGCGGCGATCAACATTGCCCGCGCCGTGCGTGACGAGGGGGAACCGGCGCGCGAACGTTACCTCGCGATGCTCTCGGCTGGCGGTAGCGATTATCCGCTGGACATCCTGAAGCAGGGTGGCGTCGATCTGACGACGCCAGAGCCGGTGCAGATCGGACTCGGGGAGTTCGATGCGACCGTAACGGAACTGGAGCGGCTGGCGAACGAAGGTGTGTTGGAGGAGGCCGCTGCACGGCTGTCCGACTGGGCGGACAGCGCTTCATAGGCCATAGATCCGGATAGTCATCCAAGAGAACGAGCTGGCTGGGGAAGCATTCCCAGCCAGCCCGTTCCATTGAGCTCCCGGTGCTGCGTTGATGTCGGCCCTCCTTGGTTGCTCTGGGCCGTCCAAGCGGAGGATCGTGCCGGCACAATCCTCCGCTTGTCTCGCGTGGCGCTCACGAGGGCTGCGTCGGCGAAGGCAATCACCCTTGCAGCCGAGTGGGCAGCGCGCCAAACCGGATGTCCTGTTGTGGCGGGGCTACCGTTCCGGGGTTAGCGTTAGCGGACGCTCCGGATGCCGCACTAGGGAATGGGAACGATGAATGGCCTTCCGTCTTCCGGGGCGGGGATACAGGGGAGCCAGAAGCTGATGCTCGTTCCGAGGTTGCGGCCGGCGCTGCTTGCCCAGATCCGGCCGTTGTGGCGTTCGACGATCGTGCGGGCGATGAAGAGGCCGATTCCGAGGCCGGAGAGATGGTCGCGGATGCCCTCCTCTGTGCGGGTGAACGGCTCGAAAATGGTCTGCTCCTCCCCGGTAAGGAGGCCAACGCCGAGGTCGGTAATGGTGACCGTGACGCCTTCGGCGTCGGATTCGGCATGGACGAAGATCGGCGAATCGATGGGCGAGAACTTCACTGCATTGCTGAGGAGGACGGTCAGGACCTGATGGAGGCGTTCCCGGTCGGCATTGATCCAGATATCTGCGTTGGTCAGGGTGGTCGTGCAGACGTAGCCCTTCTGCGCCGCCGGACCGGCCGGGGAGAAGAATGCTTCGAGGTACCGCTGCATGTTGATCGGTTCCCGGTGGAGCGGGAGGTGATCGAGGCTGCGGTGCGCGACGCTGATCAGGTCGTCGGTAAGGGTTGTGAGGCGTCCAACAGCCGAATCGATGGTCGCAAGGGCGATCTGCAGGCGCTCGGACGTGAGCGTCTCGCGCTGGAGGCTGCGCATGAGGAACTGGGCGTACCCCTTGATACTGACAATCGGGGTGCGGAACTCGTGGGCGGCGGTCGACAGGAAGGAGTCGCGGGCCTGGATGGCGTCCTGTGCTTGCTGGAAGAGACGTAATGAGTCGTAGGCCGTACCGATGCGTCGTCCGATATCGCGCAGGAGGTCGATATCGGGCTTCTTCAGGATGTGCTCGGGCGAGGTCGAAAGAACGACGAGGCCGCCATAGATCCGCGTAGGCGAGGCGATGGGAGTCATGACCAGCGAGGCGCCAACGAGGCCATCGCCAAGGGTGGTTCCCGCGAGAATCGATGTGACACTCGGCACCTCGTCAGGGCGGATGGACGGAATCCAGATGGTCTCCCCACTTTCGAGAACCCATCCCAAACCGTGCAACGGATCGTCGATCGTGATCGGAGGCAGGCGCTTGACTGCCAGGTCGGGGCGGAAATCGAGGTCGGCGGCGACTTCACACGTTACGGCCTGGACGACGTGCGCGTCATCGGGGGAAGCGCGGTCGAGCCAGAGGTACCCGATACAGGCGTCGGCGATGGAAGGCACGACGATACGTGCGATCTGCGCGAGTGTGTGCTGGCGGTTCGTGATGCCACTGAGCACTCCGGTCGCTTCCACCAGAAGATCCCGGTTTCGCTCGGCGTGAACGCGATCGGTGACGTCGGCCTGGACGCCGACGAAATGCGTGAGGATATGGTGCTCGTCGTAGGCGGGAGAGATGTGAACATCGTTCCAGAAGGTCGATCCGTCCTTCCGGTAGTTGAGGATGGTGACGGCGACCTCACGTTGGTCCCGGAGTCCGTCGCGCATGATGGCGATGGCGCCCGGATCGGTATCCGGTCCCTGCAGCAGGCGGCAGTTACGACCGAGGACTTCCCCCCGGCTGTATCCGGTGAGTGACTCGAAGGCGGGATTGGCGTCGATGATGGGCAGCTCCGGGTCGGCGGCATCAACGATGACAACGCTGATCTGGGTTGCGCTGACTGCGCGGTCGCGGAGCAGGAGGATGTCGGATTGCGCCAGTGCGTGATTGTCTCGGTTCATGGTCGATCCCGGCGCGATCCCGGCAACGGGGCATGGAGCCGTCGCGATGAGGCCATCGCTGGGCAAGGCGCCGCGATGGCCTGAAATGCGTGAGCGAAAACTCGCACGATCCGTGCCCTCCGGAGGATCGGTTGCCATCCGGCGTTGCCTGATAGAATGGGCGTACGAGGATCGATTGTCAGTCGCTGATGGAGATGCAGGTGAGCCAGGTGCTGGAACAGACGGATGTTGTGGCAATCGTCCGGCTGAACGACTATTCGGCGGCAGTCGATATGGTGAAAGCGCTCGCGGAAGGCGGGATCATCGCCACCGAGTTCACCTACACGAATCCGGAGGCGGGAGCCGCGATTGCGTCCGTCAAGCGGGCATGTGGGTCGGACGTGCTGGTGGGCGCCGGGACGGTGCTCGATCCGGAGACTGCACGGGCCGCGATCCTGCAGGGAGCGGATTTCCTGGTGACGCCCGTCGTCAGCATTCCGACGATCGAACTGGCGCGCCGCTACAGCGTTCCAACGGTGATCGGGGCCTTTACGCCAACCGAGATCCTGACAGCATGGCAGGCTGGCGCTACGTTCGTGAAGGTCTTCCCGGCGAGCGCGGTTGGTCCAGGGTACCTGAAGGATGTTCGCGGGCCGTTGCCGCAGGTGAAATTGATCCCCACCGGAGGGGTGAATCTGCAGAACGCAGGCAACTTCATCCGTGCGGGAGCATCGGCGATTGCCGTTGGAAGCAACCTTGTGGACGCGGCGACCGTAGATCGGAAGGACTGGGGCACGCTCACCGAACGGGCGCGAGCCTTTGTCGCCGCTGTGCAGGCGGCTCGTGCGGGTGCCTGACCGATCCGGGGCCTCTAGTGGCCGCGCACCGGCAGGATGAAGGTGACGGAAGCACGATACGATGGATGACACGCAGATTCGCACACCGATCCTGATGCAACTGGCCGAGCAGGCAATGTCCGACGCCGACTTCCGGGCGGCAGCGGCCAAGGATCTGGGCCAGGCGCTTGCCGATGCGGGTTACGAGCTGAATGAGCCAGAGCTGGCGCTGGTGATGCAGTTTCGCACGGCATTGCGCGATGCCGGTGTGGATGTGCTCCTGAAGGAGCAGTCCCTGAGCGACCTGCGGCGGATGCTCGCCGACATGGATGTCGACGACCTCTCTGCCCTTGCGAACCAGCTGGGGGTGACCGATCCCGATTTAGGGCGCTGATGTATCCGGTTCGAGGAATTCCAGGCGGTTGCTGACAGGATCGAATGTGTAGAAGCGCCGGAATCCCGGGAGGTCCAGGTCGAACTCCACGGTTCGCCCGGCATTCTCTAGCCTGCCCGCCCATCCGTCGAGATCGGTGACCATCAGGCCCGGATGAGCCTTGCGAGCAGGCCGAAAGTCAGAATCCACACCGTAGTGAAGCTGGATGCCGAAACCTGCGAACCAGATTCCGCCTCGTGCCGCGAGGACAGGCGGTTTCTCGACAACCTCGAACCCGAGGTTGTCCGCGAAGAAAGCGCGGAGCATGTCCTCGGCTCCGGCCGGACATGCCAATTGAACGTGATGGATCATCGATCTTTCCCCGGTTCTCTATCGAATCGATCTGCGGTCGATGGTGGTTGCGAGCTCGAGGTTTGTCGCTACGGGTTCTCTACCCGTCTGGCGGCCTTTCTGGACTCCGTTGCGGGTGATCTTCGGCAGCAGTAGCAGGTGCTGCCCTATCGCTCTCCGGTGCCGAAGAGACGGTCGCCAGCGTCGCCGAGGCCGGGGCGGATGAAACGGTTCGCATCCAGTTCGCGATCCTGTGAGGCGACGTAGATGTCCACATCCGGGTGCGCTTCCTGCAGGCATGCGACCCCTTCCGGTGCCGCGATGATGCCGACGAACTTGATCCAGCGCGCTCCCCACTCCTTGAGCACGTTGACTGCGTCCACCGCCGAACCGCCCGTTGCCAACATCGGGTCGAGCACGATCACGAGGTCGTCCGGACAACGGCTGGGCAGCCGGTTGTAGTAGGCAACTGGCTGGTGGGTCTGTTCGTCCCGGTACATGCCGAGGTGCCAGACTTCGGAGCTGGGAAGTGCATCGACGGCGGCATCGACCATCCCGAGCCCTGCGCGAAGGATTGGTACCAGCCCGATCTGCACGCCGATGCGGTCGCCCCTCGTCTCTTCCAGCGGTGTTCGGTAGATGGTCTCCCGTGTGGGGACATCGGTCGTGGCCTCGTAGATCAGCATGCGCGTGAGCTCGCGGACAAGTTCGCGGAAGGTCTTGCTGTCGGTCCGTTCGTCGGAAAGCAGCGTCTTCTTGTGGCGGATCAATGGGTGTCCGCTCACATGGAGCGTTCCCTGGCGCGTGGAATCGTTCGCACGGAATGCGGTCATGAGTTCCTTCCCCTCGGATGCATCGTGTATCACGGCTCCAGATAGCCCAGCGCGCGCAGGAAGCCGAAGCTGTCGATCGTGTTGCCAGTCGGATTGTATTCCAGGCCGATCCAGCCGTCGTACCCGCTGCGGTCGATTGCGGTGAAGAGTGCCGGGAAGTCGATGGCGCCGGTCCCAGGTTCGTGGCGACCGGGATCGTCGGCAATCTGGATATGGCCGATGGCGTGCGCGAACTCGCGGATGATCGCGAACGGGTCCTCGCCCATGCGGACGGCGTGGTAGACATCGAACTGGAGCCGGATGTTGTCGCTTTCGACTTCCGCCATCAATTCGAGCACGGAGCGGCTGGTTGGTAGGGCGTAGTCCGGGGTGTCGCGATCGTTCAGCGCCTCCACCACCATGCCGATGCCGACGGCTTTCAGGGCCTCGGCGGCGAAGTGGACGTTCGCGATGAGGATGGCGTCATTCTCATCCTCCTCCGGGACGCGTCCGGCCAGGCAGTTGACAAGTCGGGGATGGAGGACGCGGGCGTAGGCGATGCCCTCCCGTACGGCCCGGCCGAACTCTTCCCGGCGGTCCGGCAGGGCAGCGAGGCCGCGCTCCCCGGCCAGGTGGTCGCCACCGGGAAGGTTGAAGAGGACGAGTTCGAGATTGTTGCGTTCCAGTGCCGCGTGGATCGCTTCCGCGGGTTCGGCGTAGGGGAACTGGAACTCCACCGCCGTGAACCCCGCCTGCGCGGCCAGGTCGAAGCGATCGAGGAACGGGGCCTCCGTGAAGAGCATCGAGAGGTTCGGGGCGAATCGGGGCATAGGTGTCGTTCCTGACGGTGGGGTGGCGGGACGGTCGCTGCGACGATTCTCCCAGATCGCGACCGTATCGTGCCTGGGCCAGCCATAATGCTTCCAGTTCCCGGCTGGACCGCTGCATGTGGCCTGGCCCGATCCCGTCTATGCGAAAGGATCTCTCCCATGACCCAGACTCCCGCCTGGCCGCGCCTGACGCTCGCATCCGGACCCGTCGACGTGCCGATCGAGACATTGCGTGGTATGCAGCGGCCATCGCTCTACCACTACGATCCGCTGTTCATCGAGATCTTCGCCGATACCCATGCCTTGCTAGCGAGCGCGTTCCGCACGAACCACGACACGGTGATCATGCAGGCCGAGGCTGTGCTTGGGCTGGAGGCGGCGGCAGCTTCGTTGATCGTGCCGGGCGACAAGGTGCTGAACCTGGTCTCCGGGGTGTTCGGCAAGGGGTTCGAGGGCTGGATTCGCGCCTATGGCGGCGAGGTGGTCGAACTGGCGGTGCCATACAATGAGGCGATCGATCCGGAGGACGTGCGGCGCGTGCTGCAGACACAGCCGGACATCAAATACCTGTCGGTCGTGCATTCGGAGACGCCGTCCGGCACGGTGAATCCGGTGAAGGAGATCGGCGCCATCGCCCACGAGTTTGGCGTGCTGACGATCGTGGATACGGTCTCCGGTTGGCTGAGCGAGGACGTGAGTCCGGAGGAGTGGGGTATCGACATCGCCGTTGCCGGGCCGCAGAAGTGTCTTGGGAGCACGGCGGGACTCTCGCTGATGACGGTCAGTCCGGCGGCGTGGACAGCGATGGAGCGGCGCGAGAAGCCACTCCGGGGGACATTCCTCTCGCTCCTCGATTGGAAGACGACGTGGATCGAGCAGCAGCGTTTCCCCTACACCCCGTCGGTATACGAGATCTACGCGCTTCAGGCGGCGTTGCAGCAGGTGGAAGCCGAAGGCGTGGCGAACGTCGTGGCGCGACACCAGGCCACGGCGCGTGCCACCCGCGCGGCGGTCAGGGCGCTGGGCCTCGATCTCTGGCCGGCGCGCGAGGAGATCGCGTCGCCGTGCTGCACGGCGGTGGTGGCGGCAGCCGGAATTTCCGATGCCGACCTGCGCGCGGCGATGAGGAACCGATATGGTGTGATGATCTCTGGCGGCTACGGCTCGATCGCAGGAAAACTCTTCAGGCTGGGGCACATGGGGCCATCCGCGCATCCGACGGCGGCCATCGCGCAGATCGGGGTGCTGGAACGGGCGTTGCTCGATCTGGGGCACGCGATCCAGCCAGGCGCGGGCGTGGGTGCGGCGATCGAGGCGTTTGCGGGGTGGGACGACGCAGCAGGCATGTATCCGGCCGGGTGATCGGAGGTGGTGCGCCTGCGAGTGCCGTGAACGCATGAGACGGCAACGCAGCATGCTTCGTGGCTTGGGCGGAGCGTATCGTAGACGCCTATTGCGGGGCGAGCGCTTCGATGGTGCGGAGGCGGTCGGCGGGATTGGCGAGCATGGTGGTGATCATCACCTCGTCGGCCTCGCAGGCCTCGGCGAAGCGGTTGACCAGACCGGCGACCGTTTTCGCCGTGCCGACGAAGGCGTTTGGGGCCATCGTCGCGAGCCGCTGGCGTTCGGCGGGCGTGAACTCGTAGGAGCGGGCCTGGTCGATCGTCGGCATGCGGCCCGCGCGCCCGGTCAGGAGATGCGCCATGCCGACCTGCACGATCTTGTGGAGATCGGCGGCGTGTTCCTCCGTCTCGCCGACGACGACACTGACCGTGAGGATCGAGGACGGGGCATCGAGATACGGTGACGGCGAGAACGATCGCCGGTATGCCTGCATGACCTCCACCGCGGCGGACGGATTGATGTGTGCGGCGAACGCGAAACGGAGGCCGATGCGCGCGGCCAGGTCCCCGCTGAAGGCGGACGATCCCAGCAGCCAGACGGGCGGGAGGCTGACATCGGCGGGAACGACCGTGATCCGGCGGAAGGGATGGTCGTCCGGGAAGTCGCCTTCCTCGTAGGCGAGCATCTCCGCAAGGAGTTGCGGATAGTCATCGCCGGACATGGCGCCTTCGGAGCGGCGGAGGGCAAAGGTCGTGACCGGATCGGTTCCCGGTGCGCGTCCCAGCCCAAGGTCGATGCGGCCCGGATGCAGCGACTCCAGCAGGTGGAAAGCCTCCGCGATCTGAAGCGGGGCATGATTTGGCAGCATCACGCCGCCTGCGCCCACATGAATGGTGGAGGTCTGGTTGGCGACGTGGGCGATCATGAGCTCCGGACTGCCCGAGGCGAGGCCCGGCGTGTTGTGATGCTCGGCGAACCAGTAGCGCCGGTAGCCGAGGGCCTCGGCGCGAATCGCGAGATCCGTCGCATGGTGAAGGGTCTCGCGGGAAGACGAGCCTTCTTCGATATTCAGGAGGTCAAGGAAAGAGAGCGGACGGTCGATCACGGGCGGGAATCTCCGGTGGTTGGCTCATCGCTGGGGGCGAAGGTCTCGCGAAGCTGAAGTGCCGTCACGATGAACAGGATGACCGTCACGATCGCGAAGGTGACGCACCACTGGCAGATGGCGTCGATCACCCAGATTTCCAGGTAGGTGAGGTAGCCGACCGCGAGCGTTCCGGCAAAGGTTGATCCGACGAGCAGCACCGTGACGATATCTGCGTCGATCAGGCGCTTCTGGCGTGCGGCCAGCAAGGCGGCGATGACGACGTAGAGCGCCAGACCGAGCCAGGCGATGGGGATGCCAGCGAACTCGGCATATTTGCTGGTCTGCACCTTCTCGCAGTCGCCGATGCCACAAACGAGGGCGATTTCCTGGTAATGGACGTAGATCAGGTAGATGGCGACGGCGGTCCCTACCGCGACGAGCAGCCACTGGATCGTGTCCAGGATGTGCGGGAATCCAGTGCTGGAGCGGGGACGATCAGGATTTGGCATCGATCGTGGCCTGGATCGTTTCTTCGAGCTTGCCGTATCCGACAACTTTGGTGCCATTGACAAAGAAGGTCGGCGTGCCGCTGACACCGGCGTTGATTCCCTGCTGGCGGGAATTCAGGACCTCCTGCAGATGCGTCCGGTTGTTCATGCAGCTGGTGAAGGTGGGAACGTCCAGGCCGCCTTCCTGCGCATAGCCGATGAGTTTGTCGAGCGTGAAGGTCCCGATATTCTCGCCGGACTGTTTTGTGTAGAGCAAGGAATAGAAATCCCAGAACTTGCCCTGGTCGGATGCGCAGATACCGGCTTCGGCGGCGCGGACGGATTCGTTTGCCGGATCGTCGAGCGCGAGGCTGCTGAGGATGGGCATCGGCTGGAACTCGAAGCGTACCTGCCCGGTCGCAACGTAGTTCTGGACCAGTTGTGGCTCCATCTGCAGGGCGAAATTCGCGCAGAACGGGCACTGGAAATCCGCATACTCGATGACGGTGATCGGGGCATCGGTCATGCCGATCGTCATGCCCGACTGGGGAATCGCGCTCAGCGCCATCGGGGACGCCACCAGTTCGCTCGGAGAGTCGTCCTTCGATGTCCAGTAGGCGAAACCGGAGACCCCGACGATGGCGACGACCAGCACGACCGCCAGGAGCGACATCAGCCGCTTCTGGCGAGCCTTCCTGGCAGCCTCCTCGGCGCGAGCCTGACGCCGGCTGGTGCGGTTGGGAGACGACGGCTTCTTGCGTGGCGCGGGCGATGACGGCGTTGTCATGGCGATTCCGATTCCTGGGCTGTGGATGAGAGCGGATCAGGCCTTGATCGAGGAAGCAGTGGTTGCGGCATCCTCGGCTAGCGCTTGCTTGCCAATCCAGTAGCCGAAGCCCGGAATAAGGGAGCCGAAGAAGTCGATCAGGGTCTTGCTGATCGGCCATTTTCGCTGGATGTGATTGAGGGCGAGCAAGGCAACGAAGAGCAGGAAGAGGAAGCCGTGGATCTGTCCCATCGTACGGACGAACCCGGCGCCCCAGGAGACATCGGTGCCGTACTTGAAGATCATGGCCACGATCAGCAGGATCCAGGAGGTAGCCTCAATGATGGCCACCCAAGCGAAGGCCTTGAGTGCGGTCACGAATCACAACTCCAGATGGTGAAAGGCGGCGCTGCCGCACATGTCAGGCAGCTCTTTCGACGATACCATGCCGTCGGTTTCTACGCGTCGGGAGAATCCCTGCATTCGTGAGATGGTTGGAAACGAGATGTCCATCACATGCAACGAGGCGGTCCCGAAACCGGGACCGCCTCGTGAAGCATCGGTAGAAGCCGACAGCTTACTTGATCTGCACCAGCTCGGCGCGCGGACCCTTCGGCCCCTCGCCAAGGCGGAATTCGACATGGTCGCCCTGGTAGACGCGGGCGCCGCCGAGGGCGGACTGGTGGAAGAAGACGTCGCTGCCGCCGTTGTCCGGCTTGATGAACCCGAAGCCCTTGAGGTCGTCGAAGCGATCGACAACACCCGAGGCGACTGGCAGGGACATCGGATCGACGGTCGGGGCGCCGCCGCGGCGCGGGCGCGGGGTCGGATTGGACTCGATTACGATCACGTCCTCCGCGGACGGGCCCTTCGCGCCCTGACCCTCGCGGAACTCGACGCGGTCGCCCTCACCAAGGGACTGGTACCCGATCGCAGAGCGATGTACGAACAGATCATCACCGCCGCTATCGCGCTCGATGAACCCGAATCCCTTTTCAGGGTTGTACCACTTGACTGTTCCGGTCGGCATTGCGTTTCCTCGTTAAACCTGTCGGCGCGACACGCGCCGATCCCAAATCCCCAGCTGTGTACCTGATTGCCGAGGATATGCCATTTAGCCTACCATCGCGCGGCACTACTGTCCATAATGCCCGGCATCCAACTGCGCGATATGGCCCGATCCATCTGGTGTGATGGACATAGGCGGATAGGGCTGGGCCGGGCGACCGCACCGCCGTGCGTCGTTTGCCAAGCCTATGGGAGCGATGAAAACGGTGAACAGGAACCCGCAACGTGACGGCTGCGTTGGGTACCATGACATCGTGAATCGCAGGAATGCGTGATCCGGATCGATGGACAGCGAATGGGAGTGACACCGGCATGAGGTCGAGATTGGGCAGGATGAACGTCGTGGCGGCGGGGTTGGTCATGCTCCTGCTGGTGTCGCGTCTTGTGAATGCCATGCCGGTCGCGGCGCAGACCGGCGGCGACCTGCCGGGGATGATCGGTGACGGCACGTATGAGAGCCCGCAATTCGGGACGAGCGTTACCTGGACAGACGCGTGGGAACTGGGCAACGTCGACGAGCCGCATGTGGCGCATGCGATCGGCGGCTATGCGACGGAGCCGGTTGTCTCCGATCGTTCGCTGGGCGATGTCGTGTACCTGAGCGACACCGCATCCGGAACGGCGGTCATTACGTTGAGCCTGACCGCATCGGGAATGACCCTGGATACGATCGTCTCGCGCATGGACTCCGACAGCTTCCTGGAAGACAACCTCTTCATGGAGCCGGGCGCGGATGTGCTGTCGTTGGAGAAGACGGCCGATTCGGTTGGGTTGCTGGTCCGGGACACGGGCGAGAACAGCGCCCACGCACTCTATTTCGCGGTGACGGTGCCGGACAATCCGGACGAGCCGATCGTCGCGGTGGCGGTCGATCTCTTCGATCCTTCGACCTACGAAGCATCGCTCCGTGCGGCCGACAAGGACCTGACGATCGAGGGCTTTGATCTCTTCGCGGCCCACTCCGTCAGCGATGTGCTCGGCCTGCTGGATGCCCAGGACGCTGACACCACCGCCACCGATACATCGTCCGGTCCTGCCGACCTGTCGGATGACGAGTATCTCGACGCGGTGCGCGAGGATACCGATCTGCGGAGGGACCAGCTGGATCGCCTTCAGGCCATCCTGTTCGACGGGGGGACGATCACGGCGGCGGACAACCGGGAACTCGAGGAGATCCTCAACGACTGGGTTGATATGAAGCCGATTCCCGCGCCGGATGGATTCGCCACGATCGACGACGAGCACCGGGCGCTGGTGAAGAATCTGAACGCGCTTGGGTCGGCGTTGCTGGCGATTGCTGCGGGTGGTCTCGATGACGAGGAACAGCAGCAGCAGGTCAACCTCGCTGGTGGAGCGTTGCAGACGGCCCTGGCATTGGTGGACGAACTGGATGATTCGTTGAAGGACGAAGGCGCCTAGGAACGTGCCGCCGCCCACGACGGACGATGGAGGGACTTCATGGAACGGCTCCGATCTGCCGCAGTCCCCATTGCCTGTGTCGTCTGTGCGGTGGCGTGTTTCCTGGTCGGCGTATTGCTGATTCCAGGGGCGATTGAGTCTCGGAGTCTCACGCGGGCCGTCCTGTGGCTTTTCACATTCGGCCTGGTCTTCGTCATGCTGGCCTTGGTGTCCGCTGTCCGGCTCCAGGCTGATCCGGATGCCACCCGCGCGCCGGTCATCTGGCGAATGACGACGGTGCTGTCGTGGATGGCGGCACTGCCAGCCGCCATCCTGGCCGGGGCGTGGGCGCTCGTTGCCGTGATGATGGACGGCCTGGATTCGCTGGACGAGGCGTCGGACACCGTCTTTCCCCAGGCCATTGTGGCGATCGTCCTCTTCGTCCTGCTGCCAGTATTCGCGCCCTGGCGCGTTCCTGCGAGCGCGTCACGTCCGCGGCGTATGCTCATCCTGCTTCCGATGGCAGCAGCGATTGGCTTCGTCTGGTGGCTGGTTGCGCAATAGGCGGGCGATTCGGGCCGCGAGCGCATGACGCGATTGCGAAGATCATCCGGCGGCCGTGGGATGCCCGTACGTCGCCGAGCAGGCGTTGACCTCGCGTTCGGCGGGTTTGCCTTCGAAGGAATATCCCCGGTCGTGCGCCGGATCGTCGGATTTGTCGCTGTAGAGCGTCCACCAGAAGATCCCATCGACGTGTGGCGCGTAGGTCGTGCAGGCCGCGACAACGTACCGGCGTTGTGCCTCCATGTTGAGGCTGTCGGCGCTATCCACCGACCATGCCCAGGGACGGGCGTAAACGTCGCCGCTGGAGATGATGCCCGCCTCTCCGGCGATCACGGTCTTGCCCGGCATCATCTCGCGGATGCCGTCGAGCACCGGCGTATATCCCTCCATCAGGGCGGCCAGATCGTCGACCGACGCATCGGGAGAGGCTCCCTTGAGGGGATAGAAGACGCTGATCGCGAGGCCGTCGATGTCAGTAAACCAGTCCGGCACCTGGCCGACCATGTCCCAGTTCTGGGAATACATCAGATGCACCGGATGATCGGTCGTAGTCTTGTGCAAGGTCTCGATCGTCTGGGTCCACTCGCCGTCGTAGGAGGACGCTTCGAGGGACCCCAGCTCCGCGCCGATGACCAGCCAGCTCCCCTCGACCGTTCCGGCGATGCGCAGGTATTCCGCCAGGAGGTCCGTGTAGGATGCAAACCAGGCGTCGGGATCGTCGGGCTGGATCGTGCCGCGCCAGGCGCCCGTCGGCCCGGTGGCGACGATTGTGGCCTCGTCGAGCAGCGGTTTGATGATCGGGATCAGGCCGAGCGCATGCGCCTGCTCGACCGCCCACGCCACGTCGTCCATGGATGGCGTGTCCGGACTCTTCGCCCCGATATCAGTGCTGCTCCAGGAGGACTGGAAGATCGGAATGTCGAGGATGATGGCCGTGTCCCCGGCTTTCGCCCGGGCGGTGAAGATGCTGGTCAACCGGGCGCGTTGTTCCGCCCGCTTGTCCCTGGCGACGCCCTTGACGTAAAGGTTGGTGCCGATGAGGTAGGAAGCGTCCGGCGCGGCCGAAACAGGCATTACCGAGGATATCCATCCCACGAGGATCAGAACGGACAGGATCGATCGCATGAGGCGCATGCCGGACGCTCCACCTTTCTAGGATGCAGGAATGGGAACCATGATGACGCGATTGGCGCTCCACTCGGCGATGTAGAGATTGCCGTCCGGGCCGATCGTCATTCCGGAGGGGACGTTCAGGTTCCAGATCACGGCGACGGGTTCGGTCTCGGTTGGGTCGTAAGCCACGACCTGACCCCAGGACGAGAGGCCGACCAGGATCTGGCCGCGGGCTTCGCTCCAGACGATGCCGGTGGGAGCTGAATGCATGCCGAGCGAGAGGACGGGTGGCGTACCGCAGTCCTGAGTGATGCAGATCTTGGCCGTTACCGGGGTCGCTGCGTATGCGCCGACGGCGGTCACGATGGCGCCGGATTCGGGATGAAAGCCGTAGTCCTTGCCTGGAACGATGTGGTTGAGGTCATCGGGATACACCTGCTTCTCGTCGGTGACACCCGGATCGTATCCCGCGTTCGGCGCATTGTCCGACGCCCACATCTCGCCCGACGGGTCGAATGTCAGCGCGTAGGAATTACGGAAGCCCGTCGCCTCGATCCGTATGTCGCTTCCGTCCGGGGCGAAGGACCAGACGGTTCCACGCAGGTCGCGGCGGCTGGATCCGAGGGGACGATAGACGTATCCGGTGATGGCGTAGATGCGGCCATCGTGGGCCGTTACCCCGTTGGTCCAATGCGACTCGTCGAAGGGAAGGTTATCGATGATCGGTTCGATCGCCGTGCAGCTCGCACCGGAGACGCCGGAGACGCGGACGATGCGGTCGAGTGTGGCGATGTAGAGCGAATCGCCGAGGAAGGTCAGCCCGGTGGGATTGTGCAGGCCGTCCACCATCAGCGACGTCACCCCGTCCTTGACCGCATAGACGCGGCCGTAGAGCGACGCATAGTAGGAGAGCGGATAGGTCTCGCTGTAGGTTATCGCGACGTAGAGGGTGCCGTCGGGTCCGAAGGTAACGGCGGACGGATGGCCGCCGAGATTGCCAGCAACGACAGTCGTCGGGATCTGGCCGTCGTTCGCATGGAGCGGTTCGTTGTGCAGCGGTTTGATGAGCGGTGTCGTCGGCACCGTCACCTGTCCGCAGGCGTTCGCCAGGACGGGAGTGCCAACGGGCGCGGCCTGTGACAGCGATGGGATCGTCGATGCCAGGAAGACGGCGATGACGGCGGCGAACCGGGTCAGGAATGACGGACGGATACGGACCATGAGATCAGTAGTTCCTTTCTGACATGGACGGCTGGGTTGTTCCGTCGAGGAATCCGTGGCGCGTCAATTCCCAGTGGTGCGCGCGGTGCGTCAGGATCTGCCACAGGCCCTTGTATGCGGCAGCACTTAGCAGAAGCCAGTGTATGCCGCAGACCAGGGCAGCGGGAACCAGGCCATGATGCCTACGGACCAGGGCACCCGTGGCGGCCAGGTAGGCGAACCAGAGGTTGCCGAAGATCTGGCAGACCGCGCCGAGGTAGATGATCGGCGCCGGGAACAGGTCCTCGACGCCATGCCGGAGCGACGCTACAGGGCCGACGAGGAATGGCGGCATCCATCCCATGAGGCCAAGGACTGCCGTGGCGAAATAGGCGCCCGATGTGACGAGGAATATCGGATTGAGGAGCAGACCGAGGATCGGGGCTCCGACCACCAGCTGGAAGGTGCAGAACCCGACCGGTCCGAGGTCCCGCCAGAGTTCCACCGGATGCTGCATGTGCGCCAGCCAGGTCTGGATCTTGCCCTTTTCCCAGCGCGACCACTGCTTGATGCAATTGGAGAGGTTCGGGTTCGATTCTTCGAGCGTCTCCGTGTCGATCACGCGCACGCCCCAGCCGTTCCGGGCGATCCGGACGCCGAGATCGAGATCCTCGGTTACATTCCAGGAATCCCATCCTTCAAGGGAGCGCAGCGCCTTGCTCTTAATGAAATTCGACGTGCCGCCCAACGGTACCGGCAGGTTCATCCGGGCGAGGGCGGGGATGAACAAGGTGAAGTTGCCGTGATAGGCGATGGATGCCCAACGGGTGAGCAGGTTGTGTTCTGCGTGACGGAACACCAGGCGTCCCTGGACGCATACGACGGAGTCCGGAACCTTGCGGAATGCCGCCGCCACACGGAGGAGTTGGGTCGGTTCTGGCCAGTCCTCGCCATCCCAGACGCCGATCAGGTCGCTGCTGGTGCGCTGGAGGCCGTAGTTGAGGACGCGGGGCTTGGTGCGCGGCTCGGCGGTGGGCACGGCCTGGATCTTGACCCACGCTGGCATCAGGGTGCGGGCGAGATCCAGCGTCGTCACGTCGTCCTCGTCGACGAGAACCATGATGTCCAGCAGATTGCGCGGATAGGCAAGATCCTCGAACGAGGCAGCCTGCTGGTGGATGATGTCCGGGTGCTCCTTGCGGATGGGAATCATGACCGTGATCGATGGCAGGTCGGACCGGGCGGCGGTTGCCTCCAGTTCGGCGTCGGTGAACCGGATCGTGCTGTTGCCCAGCGAAACGGCGGTCGTCAGCATGCGCCAGCCCAGCATGATGGTGTAGAGCACCGTGATGGCGGCGACAGACCAGATGACGATCTCGGGCGCATGCCGGGTCAGGACGAGCGCCAGCGTCACCACGCCGCCGGCAATAGTCAGCCAGGCCCCGGAAAGGGCGGGGCGGTCGGTGCGGGAGACCGGCCGGGTGCCGGATCGAGGCAACACGTCACGCATGAGAAGGCTCCATTCGCTGGTAGATGCGGATCGATCCGTCGTCGAACGCCAGGGAAAACTGACCGAACAGGGGTGATGCGGGACCGCCAAGCGCGGTGCAGACGTGGTCCGGACCCAGGGCGCCACCGCAGCGCATCACGATCCAGGCGACGTCCGGCGATGGCTGCTCCAGCTCCTGGGCCCACTGGCCGTCCTGGGTGGTGCCCTCGTAGACCACCTGGTCCAGGGGGATGTCCGACCAGAAGAGCAGTTGTTCGTTCCCGACGGTCTGCATCAGCACGACGCCGGGATCGGCCTTGACGTGCTCTTTCAGCCAGGACGCCGCCTCCTGCCGAACCTGAACCTCGGTGGTGTCCAGGGCTTCGAGCGGTTCCTGAAGCGAGATGTCGGGGGCGCGGATGGCCATCAGCGCGACAGCGGTGACCAGTAGTGGCATCAGGAGCGTGCGAAGGCGGCCAGCGCCGATCCATTGGGCGATGGCCCACACCAGCCAGGCGGTCATCAGGACGAACAGCGGCGTGGTGTGGAGGGCAAACCGCACGTTATAGGCGTCCCCGGTGATCTGGGGGACATGCATCGGCCGCGTGCCGGTGTACAGCAGCGGGATATAGAAGACGAAGGGGAAGAGGAAGAGATAGAGCCCGCAGGTGCGGATATCGAGCCGGTGGCGCCAGGTGAACCACACGAGGCCAAGGATTCCCGTGAGGACCAGGGGCAGGCCGTTGATGTCGACCGTCGCGTACCAGTACGTCTTGACCGAGACCAAGAGGTGGCCGACCGTCGGATCGGTTGTGCTGACCCAGTTGTCCGAAGCGCCGTACTCGCCGCCGAGAAAGCCCAGGGCATCGCGGTTGATGACGGCGTTCCAGCCGACCCAGAAGAGCATGAACGCGCTGCCGAATACGGCGAAATAGAGTGCGTAGTCCTCGATCTTCTTTCTGGCCCACCGGTTCCGGAGTCCCACGTAGACGATGACGGCGAGCGTGCATCCCCAGAGGAACCAGCCCTCGTACCGGGTGCCCGCCGCGATGTTCACGGCCAGGATGGCGGCTCCCAGATAGCGGATATCTTCTCGCTCGCACCAGTAGACGATGGCCGTCACCGTGGCGATGACGCATCCCGTCAGTGGCAAGTCGGTCATGGGAGTGGACTGCATGTAGAGAACGTTGGGATTGAGCACGAAGAGCAGGGACGCGAGTCCGCCTGCCCATGCCGATCCGGTGATCTTGCGGCCGAGGAGGAAGAGCAGCATCGCCGAGAGGGCGAACGCCAGCATGGAGAGGAGGCTTCCGGAGAGCCCGCTGCGATACAGCCAGCCGTTCCAGACCAGGGGCAGCTGGAGCCAGTGGATGAGTGCTGGCCAGAGGCTTCCGGACTGCCCCATGCCGGGCGTCGGGCTGTCGAAGACACGGCGCGCGATCATCTGATGGATGGGAGCGTCGTAGTAGATCAGTGTCTGGTCGCGGGCTGCGAAGAAGGCCCAGGCGGCGATCGACACCATGCTGGCGCCGAGGACGATCGAGCGTGACGACACCAGCGTCCGGGCAGCGCGCTGCCACGGCACGGCGGACCCATGCCGAGAAACCATGGTCGACTCCATGCCACATACGGGGCGTACGATGGTACTCGTACCTGGATCGAATACATACCAGTGGTACCATCTACATAGTACGTTACACTACCTCCAACAGTACTAGTACTAAAAGATTGTGTCAACACCATCATGGCGGTCAATGCGTCTCTTGCAGGCACCGATCGCCGGACGTACGAAGCGGCGAACCGTATACGGTTCGCCGCTTTTCCCGTGAAATCGGCTTGAAATGGCACTCATCGCCTTCCTGGTCTTCGGATGGCAATGATCGTACTCGAATAAGGGTGGTACTTTTAGGTTGGTAGTAATTGTTCTACGGTACTGGGATGTTTACGCTCGCAGTTTGCCCGGAGACCGCAAGGCCCTGGCTCGTGGGGCGTCCTGGTGGCGAAGATGGTTGGTCAAACCAGCTTTGGAGGGCGGTCCACTCAGCCCGGTTTGCTAGGGCGGGGCAAGCTCGCGAGCGGCTGGAGCGTAGAGGGGGAGTGGCTTCTGCCGGATACAAGCCGGGCGATGGGGCGGTCCTGTGCGGCGGAGACCTGGCGGCGTAACGGCGGGGACTTCGGCGAGGTGGGGGCTGGCACGGAGCGCGGTGGACCATTGGCGCAATTCGGATCCGGCTAGCCGCGCCCGGACTTTGGCCTCTCTATCCAGTACGACATGCGCCCGTTCGGTGACATCAGGAGGCCGTTGCCGTATATCGCACCATTCCACCGATGAGGGGAGTGAGCCAGAACATCAGGAAGAGGGTGAGCCGGGCCATTCACCCGAGTCACCCTCTTGTCTGGATCGATCGCGCTGATTCCGGATCAGCGTGTCTCGGAATGGTGGCGGGGAACGTTCAATGGTTCTGGCGGCTATTCGGCAATCTGGAAATACGTAGCGATATCGTCCAGGACCCGATGTGCCCCACCGTATCCGACTCCGCCAATCCAGGTTGCACTATCGACCAGGAAGACACGGTCGTTCTTCACCGCGTCGAGAGTCTGCCAGATCGGACTCTCGAGCATCTGTTGAGCAAAGGCCTTGGCCTCGTCGCCTTTGTCGGTGGCCACGACGATCAGGTTCGCATCGGCATAGTCGCCGAGCGTCTCCAGCGACATGTTGAGGAAGATGAAGTCATCGACATTCTGCGCCTCTGGCCGCGGGAATCCGAGGTCGGTCAGGATCCGCCCGACGAAATTCGCGCGGAGCATGTAGCGCAGGCTATCGGACTGGACACGAATGAAGCTGACGCTGGGCCGGGGCGTGGGCAGCGCAGCGTTGAGCTTCCGGATACGCTCTTCGTAGCGTTGGACAACCGCCGCGCCACGCTCTTCCTCGCCGAGCGAGAGAACGGTCATCATGAAGACTTCTCGCCAGACTTGCCCGCTGCCCGCGCGATGAAGGAGCACGGTCGGAGCGATCTGGCTCAGCTGGTCCTCGGTCCCCAGGTCGGCCATCACCAGATCGGCCTGTGCTGCGATGATGGCTTCCAGGTCCACTTCTTCGCCCGTCTCTACCCGAGGAACGTCCGCAAGCAAGGCCTCCTGCTCGGCGGTGAATGGCAGCAATGACGGCTCGACGATTCCGACGGGGGTCATGCCCAGTTCGAGCATGGTGTCAATTGTCCCGAGCTCCAGACACACGACACGTTCCGGCTTTGATTCGAGCAGCGTTTCGCCCCCGCCATGACGAATGGTGCGGGGAAAGGCCCCTGGATCGGCGTCAGTCCCATAGTCCTCCTGGTAGGGCGCGACCCCCTCCTCCAGGGTCATGGGGCTCTCTTTGGGGGACTTCGACGGTTCGGGAATCGACGGTGCTCCGAGCTCCTCTGGCGAAAGCGGGAGGAGCCGATAGGCGGTCCCGGCGGTTGGGCTGGCCGTGGCCTCTTGCCCGCTTACCCTCTCGCCGCTCGTAAGGAGAACCGAGGCCGCAAGCGCCCCACCCAGGAACCCGCGACGGTCAACGGAATGCCCCAACTTTGCCACCGTGTTGCTCACGTATCATGACCTCCCGAGCGTAGGCTCGCCCATACATCCAGCCACGGCCCGGACCAGCAAGACGCGTCCGCATCGATACCTGACTGATATAGTCGGTATTTTAGCGAAGGGAAGGAGGAAGATGCAAGGAACGGGACCTGGATGACGCAACGATCATTCGGAGTTCCCGGACCTCCAACGAGAGTGAGGACCGCTCGCGAATAGTCGACTAGGAATGTCTTTCATATCCGATGGCGTAGACGGTGCTGGTTGCCGGGAATGCGCAGTCCACCTCTTGCTGACGATCTCCTCCGGTGAAGTCTGCAGAACCAAAGGGGGACGGCCCGCACTCCCGATCGCGCCCGTATGACCGGCATGCGCTTCGTCCTGAAATCCGGCCCCCCGGGAGGATCGGTCGTTGGAGTTAGGCTGTGGCTCCGGCGTCGCCTGCGAGCACCGGTCTCCTGCGAATTCCACACTTGGTGCCAACGAGTCAGCATGTTGGCGGGACTGCCGCGTGCAACCAGCTGCCTGGACAAGCGAAAACCCACTGACTGCGAATTGCCCTGTCAGTGGGTCGAAACCCTCGTCTAGATTCACCTGTTGTGGGTCTTATGGGTGGTGAGCCGCCAAGGATTCGAACCTTGAACCTGCTGATTAAGAGTCAGTTGCTCTGCCGTTGAGCTAGCGGCCCATTCCTGGAGGTGATCCGTTTCTCCGGACCGGGGGTAAATCTACCAGACCGTTCCCGAGGCGTCAACCCAGATCGAGCCGACCGACACGGTCCGGAACAGGAGTCTGGGGACGGGACGGGGGACAATTCCGTCCCATCCCCAGACCCGGAATCAGGAGGTTGCCGCCGCGACCGCAGGCAGCTGGCGGTACCAGCCAGCTGCCTGTTCGTAGGCATGGGCGACGCCGAGCAGCGTGGCCTCGTCGAATGCCTTGCCCAGGAGCTGGAGGCTCACTGGCAGGTTCTCGCTGAACCCGCATGGGAGCGAGATGCCGGGGATGCCCGCCATGTTGCACGGAATCGTGAACACGTCCGCCAGGTACATCTGGTACGGGTCGTTGGTGCGCGAGTTCAGCGGGAATGCGACCGTTGGCGAGGTCGGCGCGGCGATCACGTCCACCTGCTCGAAGGCCTTGTCGAAGTCCTGCTTGATCAGCGTACGGACCTTCTGTGCCTTGACGTAGTAGGCGTCGTAGTAGCCGCTGCTGAGCGCGTACGTGCCGAGCATGATCCGTCGCTTCACCTCGGCCCCGAAGCCGGCTCCGCGCGTTCTCTCGTACGTTTCCTGCAGCGTCGCCTCGTCGAGGCGCAATCCGTATTTCACGCCATCGAACCGGGAGAGGTTGGCGCTGGCCTCCGCCGGAGCCGTGATGTAGTAGGTGGCGAGCGCATATTCGGTGTGGGGCAACGAGATCTCGACGATCTCGGCGCCAAGCTCCTTCAGTTGCTCGATGGCGACCTTCACCGCCGTGTCGACGCCCGGTTCCATACCATCGACCGTGTACTCACGGGCGACACCGACGCGAACGCCGCGGAGATCTGCGCGCAACGCCGAACGGTAGTCCGGCACCGGCGTGGGCACGGAGGTGGAATCGAACGGATCCTGCCCGGCGATGGCTTCCAGCGCGATTGCCGCGTCCTCGACCGTGCGCGTGAAGGGGCCGATCTGGTCGAGACTGCTGGCGAAGGCGATCAGTCCGAAGCGGGAGACGCGGCCATAGGTCGGCTTGAGGCCAACGACGCCGCAGAAACCGGCGGGCTGGCGGATGGAACCTCCGGTGTCGGACCCGAGGGAGAGTGTGGCCTCGCGCGCGGCGACGGAGGCTGCCGAGCCTCCCGAGGAGCCGCCCGGTACGCGGTCGAGATCCCATGGATTGTGTGTCGGCCCGAACGCCGAGTTCTCGGTGGAGGAGCCCATCGCAAACTCGTCGGTGTTGGTCTTGCCAAGGAAGACGGCGCCCTGCTCGCGCAGACGGCGCACGACGGTGGCGTCGTACGGGGAGACATACCCCTTGAGGATCTTCGAGGCCGCCGTCGTGGGAGCATCGGTGGTGACGAGGATGTCCTTGAGCGCGATCGGCACACCGGTGAGGCCGGAAACGTTCTCGCCGGCGGCGATGCGGCGGTCTGCGTCGGCGGCCTGGGCCAGCGCGACATCGCTCATCAGGTGGAGATAGGCATGGACGTCCGCTTCCACCGCGTCGATCCGGGCGAAATACGCCTCGGTGAGCGCCGTGGACGTGATCTCACCGGCATCGAGCGCACGGCGCGCTTCGGCGGCGGTGAGCGCCGTCAGGTCGTGGCTGGATGCGGTCATGCGCTGCCCCCTTCGTCACCGCCAAGCACGGCGCGGACCTCGAAGAAGCCGTCGCGCGACGCTGGAGCGTTGGCGAGTACTTGCTCCTGCGTGAGTGAGGGCAGGACCTCGTCGGTGCGGAGGACGTTGAACAGCTCGATCACCTGCGCAGTTGGCGAGATGGCATCGGTGTCGAGGCGATTGAGAACGGCAATGTGATCGAGGATCGAGGAAAGCTGATCGCGCAGCGTTTCCTTTTCCTCGCTACTGAGGCCCAGCCGGGCCAGGGATGCGACGTGGTCGACATCCTCTCTCGAAAGACTCATGGTCTCTCCCGTGACGATCGGAAGCGGATTCCGGAGGGTGGTGCCGGGTCGCATGGACCCGGCGACGCGATGACGCGCCTAACGGTGGCGAGTCTATCAGATCGCATCGCCGAAGCCCGCGTTGTCAGGCGTCCTCATCCGTCTCTCCGGCATCGTTGGCTGCCGCGAGCACACCGCCGACGTACGTCGCGGCGACCTCTAGGTCGGAGGTCCAGAGCGTGAGGTCGGCACGTGCCCCTGCGACGAGGTTCCCACGTGAGGCATCGCCGAGCAGCCGTGCCGGCACGGCGGTCGCCATGTGCAGCGCCTGTGGGAGGGTGACATCCGTCCAGGCGACGAGATTGCGCATCGCCTGGTCCATCGTCAGGATCGACCCGGCAAGCGTCCCGTCCTTGAGGCGGGCCGAGGTTTCGTCGACCGTCACTTCCTGGCCGCCGATGCCGTAGACGCCGGGACCCATCCCGCAGGCCTCCATCATGTCGGAGACAACGGCGATGCGGTCGACGCCCTTCGCGGCAAGGGCGAGGCGGACCGTCGCCGGGTGGGAGTGGACGCCATCCGGGATCAGGCCGGCGGTGACGCGATCGTCGGTCATGACGGCGATCATCGCGCCCGGTTCGCGGTGGTGCATGGGCGACATCGCGTTGAAGAGGTGCGTTGCCTTCGTCGCGCCGGCGTCGAGCCCGGCGCGGAGCTGCTCGTAGGTCGCATTCGTGTGGCCGACGCTGGTGAGGATGCCGCGTTCAACCAGGGCGCGGATGCGGTCGAGGCCGCCGTCGCGTTCCGGGGCAAGGGTGACGAGCGCAATGGACGGCTCGTCGAGCCAGGATTCGAAGAGGGTATCGGTTGCGGCCTCGATGTAGCGGAGCTGGTGAGCGCCCTTCCGTTCAGGCGAGAGAAAGGGACCTTCGAGATGGTAGCCGAGCGGGATCGCGCCGGCATTGCGGTCGATGGCGTCCCAGGAAGCGAAGACTTCCGGGTAGAAGGACGCGTCCGCCGTAACGACGGTCGGAAGCCAGGCGGTGACGCCGCTGGTCGGCATCCAGCGCGAGATGGCCTCGATGTTGGCGGGGTTCGGGCCGACTTCGCGGCCAATGGCGCCGTTTACCTGGAGGTCGATCATGCCGGGGGAGACGATATCCGTGTCGATCACGGTTGGCGGCAGATCGCCGTTTCGTAATTCCGACCGGTGAACCGCCGCGATGTGGCCATTCTCGACAACGATGGTGCCGCGATCGAGGAAGGTGCCGGCGAGGAGCTTGCCGCGCACGGCGAACGGTTCGTGAGCGTGAGAAGCAGTCGCGGTCATGGATGCACCAGGCTTTCGTGAAGGGAGGCGACCTCCCGCGCGGCGGAGAGGGCAGGATCGTGGACCTCGGCAACCGTTCCGAGCGGATGACGGGAGGCGATCGCGTCCAGAACGAGGTCGCGGTAGAAGGGCAGGTTGAGCAGGAGTCCTCCGGAAAATGCGAGGTTGACGGGTCCGGCAATGCCAAGACGACCTGCGACCGCAGTTACCTGGACGGCGAGATCGTCCGCGCCCTGGCGGACGGCCAGGCGAGCGGGTTCCCAGCCGTCGATGGCGGCCTGCATGGTGAAGCTGGCGAGACCGGCAATCTCGCGCTTGCTCGTCTCCGGCGCATAGGTCTTCGTCACGATCTGGCGCGGATCCTCCAGTCCCCAATGGGTGAGGAGATCCCTCGTGAATGGGGTGGGTTCGCCGGTGCCATCGACCTCGGCGGCGACGGCCTTCAGGGCCGCGACGCCGAATGCCCAGCCGGAACCCTCGTCCCCGATGATGTGCCCCCATCCGCCGGCGCGAATGCGTTCTCCGCCGTCATTACGGCCCATGGCGATGGATCCGGTGCCCGCGATGAGACCGACTCCGGCCCGGCCACCGAGACCGGAAAGGACGAGTTCGCCGTCGTTGGTGATCCGTGGAGTGAGGATGCTTTCGGCCAGCGCAGGAAGGAGGCGTTCACGGTCACTGGGGCGATCGACGCCGGCGAGGCCGATCCAGCCACCGGTGAAGACGCCTTCGAAACCGAGCGCAATACGCGTGGCGTTCAGGTCGTCGTGAAGGACGCGGATCGTCTCGTCGAAGCCGATCACGGCGGGATTCGAGGTCGGGCCGGTGTGCCGGGCGAGTTCGTTCCCCTGGGCGTCGGTGACGACCGTCGTGGTCTTGGTCCCACCGCCGTCGATCCCAACGAAATGGGCTTCGGAAGGATGCGCGCTCACGAGCGTTCTCCCAGCGCGACGCGAAGGACGCCATTGGCGCTGTCCAGCCGTTCCTGGGCGGCCATGCGGTCGACCCCGAGACGGGCCATGACGATCGCGGCCTTCACGTCGTTCCCCGATTCCGCGAGGATCGCTTCCGCCGCTGCTTCGTCGATGCCGGCGGCATCGCGGACGATGGTGACGGCGCGGCGGCGAAGCTTTGCGTTTGTCGGCTGGACGTCAACCATCAGGTTTCCATAGGTCTTGCCGAGCCGGATCATGACGCCGGTGCTGATCATGTTCAGGACCAGCTTCTGAGCGGTGCCGGACTTGAGCCGGGTCGAGCCGGTGATGACCTCCGGACCGACGACCGGTGTGATGGCGATGTCCACGGCCTGACCGAGCTGGGAATGTGTCGTAGTGCTCAAGCCGATCGTGAGGGCGCCGAGTTCCTTCGCCCGGGCCATCGCGCCGAGGACAAAGGGCGTGCGCCCGCTAGCCGCGATGCCGATCACGCTGTCGCGCGGTGTGAGGCCGATGCCGTCCAGTGCGGCGGCGCCATCATCAGGACGGTCCTCGACCGCCTCGATCGGGTGGCGGAGGGCGTGGTCGCCGCCCGCGATGAGGCCAACGACCAGGTCGGGCGGCGTGTTGAATGTCGGCGGGCATTCGGATGCGTCGAGGACGCCGAGGCGGCCGGACGTTCCCGCACCGATGGAGACGAGGCGTCCGCCCTGGCGCATGCGGCTGGCGATGGCGTCGATGGCGGCGGCGATCTGGGGAATCTCGGCACGAACGGCCCCGGCCACGAGCGCATCCTGATCGTTGATGCGCTCCAGCATCGTCACGGTATCGACAGCGTCGATGTCCATCGTGGCGAGATTGCGTTGTTCCGTGGAGAGGGCGCCAAGTGTTGCGAGATCGGGCGCGGTCGGGGGGATATCCGGATGTACGGCATCCTGGTTCACATGCACCTCGTTCGTCTGGGGTAGCGACGATGCCACCCGCGAATCGTCTGGCGCCAAGTATCGGTCACGTTCGCTGGCGGCGGCAGTGCCCTGCTTGCCCGAAAGGGGGGATTTGCGTCAATCGGGCGAGATGTTGTCCCTCGTTTCCCCGTAGTCGAGGATGGGAATGGATGGCGATCCTGGCGTGATTGGGGATTCCACGACCGAGACGGTCACGGTTGTGGGCAGCAGGTCGCGCAGGAGCGTCGCGCGGTTGTCGAGGGCATGCCGGAGGCGTTCCGAACCGCCGATCAGGTCGATGCGGTTGGCATCTATCGTCCTTGCGACGGCAACGACGGTTTCCAGCGGCGCACCCGGATCGAGGTCGAGCACGTGGCATCCATGCCGGGCAAGCTGGAGGGCGTGCGTGATCGCGACGATACCGCCCAGGGGACCTCCGTGCGGGACGAGGACGACGACCTCGCGGGCATCCTGTCGGGCTGGATTCACGGCATCGAGCCAGTGGGTGAGGCGGGCGCCAAGCCAGCGAGTGGCAAGGACGAGCGTAGCGGGATCGGCTTCGCCGGAATCGACGGTGCGGGCGAGCGTCCTGACGGCGGGAACGACGACTTCGGCGGCGGCCAGGTCGGGCGAGGATTGCCGTGCGATCCTGGACAGGAGGGCCGAGATAGTGGCGCGGTCCAGGCGTTCGATGGCCGCAAGCAGATCGCGTTGGCCATGCACTCCGCTTGGCGCGATTGCGGCGGCATGGGATGGGAGCGCTTCGCCTGGCGCGATGTCGAACGCAACAACAACATCGTCGACCGTTTCCTGGATGGAGATGCCGGCTTTCTTCAGGAGGCGGATGGCTTCGCCGATGGAGGTTCCGCGGGCGGTTTCGGTCACCAGCCAGCGAATCTGGCGAATGTCGTCAGAACCATAGACGCGCTCGCCGCGCTCGTTGCGGCGGGGATGTGGCACACCATGACGACGCTCCCATGAGAGAAGCGTGTTGATCGAGATCCCGCACAGGTCGGCGGCTTGCTGCGTGGTATAGTCGCGATCTGGTATTGCTTCGGGCTCGTTCACGTTCGTCCCGATTCCCCCCTGTCCCGAAGATCCTGCCCCACCGATGCAGGTGGATCCACGTCCGGATCGGCCGCGCGCACCGCGAAGGGATCGTTCGTCCTGTGTCCCAGCGGACTTCCGCTCAGATGAGTTGTACCCGATCCGCAGTCCGGCCATCCGGACGCGGCATGCGGAGGATAGTCGCGCGGGCGGCCTTCTTCGTCGTGCCTGCGGGAATGTCGCTGTTGCTGCTGGCAGGATGCGGTTCCTCTGGTTCCAACGTTCCGGACGATCGCCAGTTCGCGAGCAGCGCGAAGACCGCTCCGGCTGCCGAAACCACGCCGACCGTTACCGCGGCCCCTCCTACGGCGCAGGCCGCGACATCCGGGCAGCCGGCGCAGGCGTCGAATCCGTTCAGCACGCGTGGCGCTCCCAGTGATGCGTTCGTGTGGGACGGACAGTCTTTGACCATCATCGGCCTCTCGGGAGAGGAGCCGGTGCTGACGCGGATCGTGCCGGAGCTGGTAGCGGGGGAGATCATCCGCGATGCTGTGTCGGCGCCGTCCGGCGACCGGTTCGCGGTGCTGACGAGCGATGCAGTGTGGTCGCCATCGTCCCTGAAGGTATCGCTCTATGCCCGGGATGGGCGTCCGGTGGCCTCACCGCTCGGCGTGGCATCGACCCCGGCGACCCCGGTGGCATCGCCCGTGGGTGTTGCCTCGCCGGTAGCGACGCCAGCGAGTCCGGAAGCATCTGGCATGGGTGATGGCACCGGCGCGCGCCTGGTGGCCTTGCCGTCCTCGCTCACCTGGGCGCCCTCGGGCGATCGGCTGGTGGTGAATGTGGCGGGTTCCAGCGTGGCGGTGCTGGGGGTGGATGACTCGGGCCTGGCGGCTGGAGCGACGATCGCGATTCCGCCGGAGGCCGGGACGATGGCGGGAGCGTGGCTATCACCGCGTGGCGATAGCCTCCTTCTTGTGCTGACCGATGCGCGGGGAAGCCGGGCGATTGCGACGGTCTCGTTGGCCGGGACGGATCGCCGTCCGCACGTCGTCTGGCCGGGAACCGACGAGCGCCGGACGAAGTCGATCCGGGAGGCGGCGTGGCTGCCCGATGGTACCGGCATCGTCTTCACGACCGATCAGGGCGGTGCAACCGGGTCCGGAAATCTCTACGAGGTCAGGCTGACGAATCTGGAACCGCGCGTGCTGGCGACAGCGGGGCGTGCCGGCCCGTCCGCGCGGGTGGGGATGTTTGCCATGTCGCCGGATGGGAAATCCATCGCCTACACGCTGGAGACGCCGGATGGCGATGGCTGGAGTTTCCATAGCCTCTGGGTGCGCTCGATCCGCGACGGTTCGTCAGTGGAGGTTTCCACCGCGAATGGCGCCGAGGTGAGCCAGCCTGTCTGGACGAGCAGGGGATTGCTCTGGGAACAGTCCAGCGCCGATGGCTCGCATGCGGAGCTGGTGCTTGCAACCAGTGACGGGACCTCCCGTACCATCGCGATGTGGAACGGGGAGCGTTGGGCGATCGCAGGCGTGCCGGCGGCGAGTCCGCAAGCCTCTCCTGCCGCGTCACCGGCAACATCGCCTCAGGCGTCTCCTGCCGCCTCGCCTGCCAGATCCCCGGTAGCGACGCCGGAAGCCTCCCCGGCCGGCTCCCCGAAGGCGTCGCCTTCGACGCCAGAGAGTTCGCCGGCATCGTAGCGTGATCGTCCTGCTAGACGAACTCGGTATCCTCGTCCACATCTTCGGCGTCGAAGATATTGCGTATCGCATTCAGCCGCTTCTCGTCCAGCTCGGGATCGAACGGCGCATTCGCATCTTCCGGTCGCGTCGCGATTGGCTCCTCCGAAACGGCGGAGGTCGCGCGTACCGGCTCGTCGGCTGCCGGGCGCCCGCCGTCGGTGACGATGGCAGGTTGATTTGGCTGCTCCGGCTCTGGCGCGGGCCGAGGCGGTGACGGAGTGTCGGGAGCAGGCTCAGGCGCCGCTGCGGACGATGTGGGAGACGGACTCCGCTGGGCGATCATCGCCTGTGCTTCCTCGCGGGTCACGCAGGTGACGGTCAGGCGGTGGTTCAGCCGGCGCTGGATGACGTCCTCGACGATGGCGCGGGCCTCGTCGGAGTTCACCTTGTTGCGGTGGAACTCGTAGGGCGAGACAAGCACCAGCGTATCGCCTGCGACGCCAGCGGGATCGACCTGCTGGAGCAGGGCTTCCGTGCGCCGGTTGACCGCCTTCACGTCGTTCCGGATCTGAACCCACTGCTCGACGATGCTGTCGATACCGATACCGGGGCCCGATGCGGACGGGGATGCCAGCGGTTGGACCGGTGCTGGCCGGCTCGCTGGCTGTTGCGGCGCTGGCGTTTCGTTTCGTGGTGTGGCCCCGTAGTGGGCAGACGATTCGTTGATGCCGGAGGGGGGCTGTGGCTGCGGTTGCGAAGCCGGACGCAGTCGCGTCGGACGGTTGTCCTCACGAGGGGCGTTTGCATTCGCTGGTTGCGACGGACCGGCACTGGCTCCCCGGACGCGGTCGCGGAGGGACGGCCGATTGGGACGCTCGGTGAGCAGCTCGCCCTCGTACGGCGGGGGAGGCGGCGGTGCGCCGAGATCGTCATCGAAGGGATTGCGATCGGGCTCCGGATTGCGGGGGGCGGGGTCGCGCGGCAGCTCCCGGCGGGGTTGCGCGCG
>JASGDN010000029.1:0-13169 GCA_049841275.1 Thermomicrobiales bacterium | reverse complement strand
GGGTGGAGGGGAGAGGAGATCGGGACTGGCTCTGGTCGCGTCCTCCGTCTGGAGGGCGCGGGGATTGAAACAATCCTCGCCCACCATCCTCTGGCAGACGCAACGGGTCGCGTCCTCCGTCTGGAGGGCGCGGGGATTGAAACAACCTCACGACCGTCTGGCCGAGCGACGCCTACCGCGTCGCGTCCTCCGTCTGGAGGGCGCGGGGATTGAAACCGGCTCAATGCCCTAAACCAGCAGGCCGCTGCTTACGTCGCGTCCTCCAGACGGAGGAGGCGGGGATTGAAACCATTGGCAGACGGGACCATGCTTCCTGAGAAGGAGGTCGCGTCCTCCAGACGGAGGACGTGGGGATTGAAACATCTCCGCCCCTGTCAGCAGAAGATCCATTACCTCGTCGCGTCCTCCAGACGGAGGACGCGGGGATTGAAACCGTTTGAAGGCGTCGGCGGCGACTTCGCGCCCGTGGTCGCGTCCTCCAGACGGAGGACGCGGGGATTGAAACGACCTGAACGGGTTCGGCTCGGTCGGTCGGAAGGTCTGGTCGCGTCCTCCAGACGGAGGACGCGGGGATTGAAACCAACTTACGAAATCGTGGAGCGTATCTACGCGATCGTCGCGTCCTCCAGACGGAGGACGCGGGGATTGAAACGAGCTCAAGGAGAGCTACCACGCGCAGGCGGTTGCCGTCGCGTCCTCCAGACGGAGGACGCGGGGATTGAAACGCCCCGCCCGTACCGGATCACGTCGTACTCGTCGCTGGTCGCGTCCTCCGTCTGGAGGGCGCGGGGATTGAAAGCCTGGTCGTCCACGCAGATCGTCGGAAGCTGAAACGTCGCGCCCTCCGATGGAAGGGCGCGTGGGTTGAAACGCACGGATCAGGAGCGGGGGAGGGTGAACCAGACGGTCGTGCCAACATCCGGCAGGCTCGATGCGCCGATCGTGCCACCATGAGCGGACACGATGCCCTTCGCGATCGCCAGTCCAAGGCCGCTCCCCCCCGAATCGGCAGCCTTCACGAACCGGTCGAACATCCGCGCCGCGTCCTCCGGCGGCATCCCACACCCCGTATCGCGCACCTCCACGCGTACGGATGTATCCAACGCCGTCACGTCCAGCACCACGAGGCCACCGCGGGGGGTGTAGCGCAGCGCGTTCGCCACAATGTTGTCCACCACTTGCCGCATCCGGATCGGATCGAGGGGCGTCGTCACGGAGGCATCGCCGGTCACTTCCATCCGAATGCCGCGCTCGTGGATCTGCGGCGCGAACGCCTCCCGCACGTCGTCCAGCAACCCGCGCACATCGACTGGCACGCGGTCGAGACGCAAGGTGCCGGTTTCGGCGGTAGCCAGCGTCTGGAGGTCGGCCATCAGGCGGGCGAGAACGTTCACCTCGTCCAGCAACGGCGCAAGATGAACATCGTCGCGCGGGAAGACGCCGTCGAGCATACCCTCGACGTTTCCCTGGATCACCGCCAACGGCGTCCGTACCTCGTGGGCGATGTCCGCGAAGAGCTGCCTCCGCTGGTCGTCGTTCTCCGCCAGTCGGGCAGTCATCGCGTTGAAGGCCGCGATGGTCCGCTGCACATCGCCAGAGCCCGCCGCTTCCACGCGCACAGCGTAGTCGCCCCCGGCGACGCGGTCCGCCGCCGCCATCACGTCCACAAGCGGGGTGGCGTATCGCCGCACGCGACGGATCACCAGGACGATGCCACCCAGCACCAGCAGGACGAAGACGATGCGCACCGGGATGGGAGGTCCATCCCCCGATCCAGACGACGTTCCGTGCCAACTGCCAGTGATCAGGCTCCCGATCAACCAGCCAAGCACCATCAGGCCGACCAGGACGCAGACGACGAAGAGGACGATGCGCAGGAGCATCCGCCGGCGATTGGCCTCCCACGGCGGGCGTTCCGGCGGCCACGGCTCGCCGGGCGGCCACCAGGGCGGCTTGCGATCCGCCCGCACCCAGGGCGGTCGCCAGGAATGGCGGGGGGACGCGGAAGAGGCAGGTGGCTGCTCAGCGTGCCGGGTCATCGGTCATCCGGTAGCCGACCCCATGGACGGTCTGGATATAGCGCGGATGGGCGGGATCAGGTTCGAGCTTGCGACGAAGGTTCTTGATGTGGGCGTCGATCGCGCGTTCGTAAGAATCGATCGCCATGCCATGGATCGCATCGAGCAGGTTCGCCCGCGTGAAGACCCGACCCGGCTCCTGCGCCAGCGCGTGCAGGATCTGGAACTCGGTGGCGGTGAGGTCTACCGGAATCCCGTCGCGCGTTACCCGCATGCGCGGCACGTCGACAGAAAGCCCACCGACTGTGACCACGTCACGCCCGGACCGGTCCCGCGCCTCCACCCGGCGCAAGACGGCGCGGATGCGAGCGACGAGCTCCTTCGGGCTGAACGGTTTCACCATGTAGTCGTCGGCGCCGAGTTCGAGACCGACGACGCGGTCGGTCTCCTCGCCGCGTGCGGTGAGGATGATGATCGGGGTGTCTCCCGAACGCCGGACCTCCCGCAGGACATCGAGCCCGTTGCGGTCCGGCAAGCCGAGGTCGAGCACGATGAGATCGGGAGCGTCCATGCGGATGCGTTGGAGCGCCGAGGCGGCGTCCGGCGCAGCGATGGCCTGGAAGCCGTCGTGAACGAGGTAGTCGCGGACGAGGCGCACGATGGCGGCCTCGTCTTCCACGATCAGGATTGTGGTCGCCACGTAATGCCTCCTTTCGTTGCGAGCGGTACTTCGATGTGTTCGTACACAGACATCATCGCCGTATCGCGTTGGAATCGTCGTACAACACGCCTCCGACGAAACCAACGCCCCATGTCATCCTGAACGAAGTGAAGGCCCCCGGTGCGAAGCACTTCCGGCGAAGCCGGAAAGCTGCGTTAGCATGCGGATCGTCTCGCCGATCGGAGGTCCCTTGCGGAAACGTGTCGCATGGAGACCGTCTGGATATCGGCCTGGGGCCGATTGCGCTTCGCGCGGGGGGTGTTGATCGTCGCTCAACATGACATGCAAACTTGAGCGGATGCGGAGGCCCATTTTGCCAACGCCGAGGCGACCGCATGTCTCCCTCTTCCACACGATCGCCTCGATTCGTTCCTATCCCCTACACGAACGGGCGCTGGCGGACGATCGCCTCCTCGTAGTCGGCTCTGGCCGCCCGGACGCCCGACTCGGCACTCACCTGCGCGATGGGCACGTCCCACCAACCCTCGAACCCGCGCACTCGCTCCTGCGATTCAACCGGCACGTAGATCAGCGTTGTGGTCGTTTCTGCCTTCGCCTTGTCGAGCGCATCCCGAAGTTCGGCGACGTTGGTGGCGGTGTAGGTTACCGCGCCGAGGCTGCGTGCGTTCGCCGCGAAGTCAACCGGCACGGTCGGGCCGTCGAGACGGTTGGTATTCGCGTCGCGGAAGCGGAGTTCGTTCCCGAATGCCGGGGAGCCGCTCTGCGTCTGCAATTCGCGGATGCAGCGGAAGCCGTTGTTGTCGACCAGCACGATCGTCAGCTTCACGCCCTCCTGGATGGAGGTGACGATCTCGGTGTGCAGCATAAGGTAGCTGCCATCGCCAACCATCACGTAGACCTCACGGTCCGGTGCGGCCATCTTCACGCCGAGGCCGCCCGCGATCTCGTAGCCCATGCAGGAGTAGCCGTACTCGACGTGGTAGCTCTTCGGATCGCGCGGCCTCCACATCTTGAGCAGGTCGCCCGGCATGCCGCCGGCTGCGCAGACGACGACATCGCGCGGGCCGGACGCGGCATTGACAAGGCCGATCACCTGCGGCTGGCTGAACGGCCCCGGTTTCTCCGGGTCGATCAGGTCATCCACGGCGGCATCCCATTCGGCCTTGAGCGCGACCACCGGTGCCTCATCATGCGCCATCACCCCAGCTGCGCGAAGGCGGTCCGCCAACTCGTCCAGCGTGGCGCGGGCGTCGCCGATCAGGGGAAGGGCGCTCAGCTTGTAGGCATCCATCGCGGCGACGTTGATGCCGATCACCTGCACGTCCGGATGCTGGAAGGCCGTCTTCGAGGCGGTCGTGAAGTCGGCGAGGCGCGTGCCGACGGCGATCACGAGGTCGGCATCCCTGGCGATGCGATTGGCGGCGAGTCCGCCCGCGGAGCCGATCGGGCCGACGTTCCACGGGTGATCCCACGGCAGCACACCCTTACCGGCCTGCGTCTCCGCGACTGGAATGCCGAACGCGGACGCGAACGCGCCGAGCGATTCGCTCGCCTCGGCATAGATGACGCCGCCGCCGGCGACGATCAGCGGCTGCTTCGCCGCCGCGATCAGAGCGACAGCATCCTCCAGGTCCTCCACGACCGGGAGCGGACGCCGCACGCGCCAGACGCGCTTAGCGAAGAAACTCGCCGGGAAGTCGAAGGCCTCCGTCTGGACATCCTGCGGCAGGGCGATGGTGACGGCGCCGGTTTCCGCCGGGTCAGTGAGGATGCGCATCGCCTCGGGCAGGCTGGCCAGCAGCTGCTCCGGACGATTGATGCGATCCCAGAAGCGGGAGACGGGCCGGAAGGCGTCGTTGACGCTGACATCCTGGCTCATTGGGTATTCGAGCTGCTGGAGGACCGGGTTCGGACGCCGGTTCGCGAAGATATCGCCGGGCAGCAGGAGGACCGGCAGGCGGTTGACCGTCGCCAGCGCCGCGCCGGTGAGCATGTTCGTCGCGCCGGGGCCGATGGACGAGGTGCAGGCGAAGATCTGCATGCGGTTCGTCATGCGGGCGTAGGCGGCAGCGGTGTGGACCATCGCCTGCTCGTTCTGCGGGCGGTAGTAGGTGAGACCTTCGTCGCTACCGAGTTCTTCCAGCGCCTGCCCGAGACCGGTGACGTTGCCATGCCCGAAGATGCCGAACATGCCGGCGAAGAGGCGTTGCCGCTGTTCGTCGCGCTCGGTGTACTGCGCAGCGAGGAATTTCACGATCGCCTGGGCGACGGTGAGGCGGACGGTGTCCCCGGAGGCGGCATTGGCAGATTCCGTGGACGTCGTTGCCGTTGGGGGTGTAGCTGTTGTCGCGCTCATGGGGCGCACCTTTCCGTATGTTCCGGTGTGATACGACGCGTATTCCCGATGAAGCCCAGACATTGGCCGCCATGGCATTCGCAATGCTCACCGGACGCTCAACATCCCGTGTCATTCTGAGCGGAGCGAAGAACCCCCGTGCGAAGCACTTCCGGCGAAGCCGGAAATCGGTGTTGGCACAAAACCTGTCGTTTTGACCGAATGCTGTTTGCGGAGCGCTTCGAATGGGATGCTCACGTCTGGATATCGACCTCCGGTCGATTGCGCTTCGCGCGGAGGTGTTTCGCTGCGCTCAACATGACAGGAAGGTTGAGCGTTCGTTCAGCGCGCTGCATGGACGATCACAGCGTTCGCCCCTACGCACAGAGATCGTTTCCGCTTGTCACTCCCGATGGCCCGCGCCGGCGTTGATACGGGCGTCGATCTCCTGATACGAGGTCGCGCCGCCATTCTGCGCGTCCGTCCACGTCGCCCGGACCCAATGGTATTCGGGATCGTCGGCGGGCTGCATCGTCCGGACGGGCTCGTCGCCGGCAAGGACATTCAGGTAGTAGCCGGTGTAGCCGTGCGCCACCGCGAAGGCGTGATAGCCCTCCGGGACGAGCAGGGTATCGCCATCCTTGATCGTCCAGGCGTGATCGAAGGAGCCGCCCTCCGTGTAGAGTCGCTGAAGGCCGAACCCTTCCGGCGGGTCGATGCGGTAGTAGTAGATCTCCTCCAGGTTCGCTTCCTCCGGCATCCGGCTCACGTCGTGCTTATGCGGCGGGAAGCTCGACCAGTTGCCGTTCGGCGTGAAGACCTCCACCACGAGCAGGGTATCGGCCGGGAACTCCGGCTTGATGATGTGGTTGATCTGGCGCGCGGCGTTGCCCGCGCCGCGAATCTCCACGTCGATATCGTCCGGCACGATCAGCCTCGGCGGGAAGGACGTCGTGGCGCGGGACTTCGCGATCGCGATCTCGCAGTTGCCTTCCGCCGTCAATGTGAACGCGGAATCGATCGGCAGGTAGAGCGCGGTTGGCTTGCCGTCGAACATGGAACCACTACCGGGACGGGAAATCTCCCACGTCTCGTCGCCCATCGCGACAGATGCCGATCCCTGGAGCGGCACGAGGCAGACCTCGTTGGGACCGGGCTCGATGTCGGTGCTGTCGCCATCTTCGAGGCGCATCACCTCGAGCCCGACGAAGGTCCAGCCAGCCTCCTCCGGCGTGACGGAGACACCGATGCTGGGATACGCGATCGGCGTGGAGTGCAGCAGCAATTCGTCCGGTGTCTTGGTCACTTTCGGCATGGCGAGAATCCCCTTTCGCCGCATCGTCGCGTTTGTAGTGCCGGTCGCGCTGCGGACCCCATGTCGGCCCACCAGGTGGTTTTCGCGACCTCAAGCATGAACGGGAGTCCCCTCCGGGACAGCATTGGCAGGTGTCAGGACATCGAAACGGACGGGTCGTCCCTGCGCGCGCGATTCCTCGGCGGTAACGGCGAGCGCGAGGGCGGCACGGCCATCGTGGCCGGTGACCTCCACCTCACGATCCTCGGCGACGGCCTGCAGGAAGGCGACCACTTCCGCCTCGTAGGCGTGCGCGAAACGTTCGAGGAAGAAGTACTCGTGATCCTCGGTCACGCCATTGGCGCCGAAGCGACGGACCGGCGTCTGCCGCGACTCGCCGATCATCAGCGCGCCGGCCGAGCCGAAGACCTCGGTGCGGACATCGTAGCCGAAGCCGGAACGACGGCTGCTCTCGATCGTCGCCAGCGAGCCATCGGCGAAGCGGAGGACAACCACGCTGGTGTCGATGTCGCCGGCTTGGGCGATCTCGTCGGACACGAGCGCGGAACCGGTCGCGAAGATCTCCATCGGATCCTCGCCCTTCAGCCAGCGCACGCAATCGAAATTGTGGATCGCCATGTCGCGATAGAGGCCGCCGGATCGCTTGACGTAATCAAGTGGAGGCGGAGCCGGATCGCGCATCGCGTCGCGGATCATCTCGACCGCGCCGATGTCGCCACGCCTGACCTGCTCCCACGCCGAGCGGTACCCCGGATCGAAGTGCCGCTGGAACCCGACCTGCAAGCGCGTCCCGGCGGCCTGCACGGCCTCCAGCGCGCGATCGGTCGATGCGAGGTCGAGCGCGATCGGCTTCTCCGTGAGAACCGATTTGCCGGTGCGCGCCGCTTCGATGATGTAGGGCGCGTGCGTCTCGGTGGAGGAGGCGATGATGACGGCATCGATGGAGGGATCGTCGAAGATCGCGGCGACATCGGTGTCCGTCTTCGCGAGGCGGTAGGTATCGGCAGTGCTGGCCAGCGCCGCCGGGTTGGCATCGACGAGGATGGCGAACTCCGCGACTTCCGGGTGGGCGAGCAGGGTATGGAGGTGGACCTGGCCGATGCGGCCACATCCGATCAGCGCCACTCTGGGACGCGCGTTCATCGACTGGCTCCTTCGGTGGTCGCGATCGCGCCGAGCAAGTCCCGCGCCGCCGAGACGATATGCGGCGCGGAGATGCCGTACTTGTCGAGCAAGGCGTCGTTCGGACCGGATTCACCGTAGACATCCCGGATGCCGATGCGGCGAATGCGCGTCGGGTACCGCTCCGAGAGCACCTCCGCGACGGCGCCGCCGAGGCCGCCGATGATGGAATGATCCTCCGCAGTCACGATCGCGCCGGTGCGTGCCGCGAGCGCGACGACGGCCTCCGCATCGAACGGTTTCAGCGTCGGGACGTGGAGGACGGAGGCTGCGATTCCCGCTTCCGCGAGCAGGTCCGCAGCCTGGAGAGCGCGCACGGTCTCGACGCCGGTGGAGACGATGCCGATGTCACCGCCGTCGCGGAGGAGATGGGCCTTGCCGATGATGAAGGCGTAGTCGCCGCCGAAGATCACCGGGCTGGCATCGCGGGTGACGCGGAGGTAGGTCGGACGAGGATCGTTCATCATGGTTGCCATCGCCGCCTTCAGCTCGACGGCGTCGGCGGGGGCGATGGTGACGACATTCGGCATCGCCCGGAAGACGGCCAGATCCTCGACCGACTGGTGGGTCTTGCCGGTCTTGCTGGTGAGGATGCCGCTGTAGGCGCCGCACATCTTCACATTCAGGTCGGGCTGGGCGATGACGACCCGGATCTGGTCGAGCGCGCGCTTGGCGACGAAGGCGGCGAAGGTACTGATCCAGGGGACGTAGCCGGTGGTGGCCATGCCGGCGGCGACCCCGAGCATGTTCTGCTCGGCGATGCCCATCTCGAAGAAACGCTCCGGATGAGCGTTCGCGAAGAGGTCGGCCTTCGTGGAGTTCGCGAGGTCGCCGTCGAGCACAACGAGCCGTTCGTCGGTGTCGGCCAGCGAGACGAGTTGCTCGCCCCAGGCAGTGCGCAACTCGATGGGCGGGCCATCCGCGATGGTCGGCGTGTGGGTGATGTCTGTCACTGTTTTCATTCAGGCGCCCAGCACTCTCTGTCGGGTGCGGCGGGCCACGCCGGGCCCGCCGTACGAACGTGACGACTTCGGTCTGCCGGTCGTTCGTACGGCGCGGCCAATGTGGTGGTTCCGCGCCGATGGCCCTATGTTGAATACGTTCATCGTGCGGCCTCCTTGGCGTCCAGTTCGGCAAGGGCCTGCGCGAGCTGGTCGGCGTTTGGCGGCGTGGCGTGCCACATGAAATCATTCTCCATGAAGGAGACGCCCTTGCCCTTCACCGTGTTCGCGACGATCACGGTCGGACCATCGGTATGGGCGACGGCGGCATCGAACGCCTGCGAGAGCGCGGCGTGGTCGTGACCGTCCGTTGACAGCACGTTCCAGCCGAACGCAGCGAACTTGGCGCCGGGGTCGTCGATCGGCACGTCGCGTGTATGGCCGGAAGCATCGGGCCAGCCGAACTGCGGCAGGCGGTTGTAGTCGACGATGGCAGTCAGTGTGTTCAACTTGTAGCGGCTGGCGACGAACGCCGCCTCCCAGACCTGCCCCTCCTGGATCTCGCCGTCACCGAGGATGACCCACGTCCGGAAATCGAGCCCGGAGAGGCGTCCGCCGAGCGCCATCCCGATGCCGGGCGAGAGGCCCTGCCCGAGCGATCCGCTCGACATGTCGAGGCCGGGCAGGATCTTCATGTCCGGATGGCCTTGCAGGCGGGAGTCGATGGCGTCGAAGGTCGCCAGCTCCTCGACCGGGAAGTAGCCACGCAGGGCCAGCACCGTGTAGAGCGCGATGGACGAATGCCCCTTGCTCAGAATCAGGCGGTCGCGGTCCGGCGCGGCGGGGTTGACAGGATCGATCTTCAGGCGGTCGAAGTAGAGGTTGACGAGGATATCGGTAACCGACAGCGGGCCGCCGATGTGCCCGGCGCCGGCCCTGTGGACCGTCTGCAGGATCAGCTTGCGCGTCTCCGTGGAGAGGTCGGCCAGGGAACGACCGGTTGCGATAGGGGCGCTCATGCGATGGTTCCTCCATTCGCCATAACGAGGCGGCGCAGCGTTTCGAGGTTGGCGCGGGCGTTTTCCGTAGCATCACCCCGGCAGGTATCCTGCTCGACGATCACCCAGCCGGGGAAACTCCGTTCCACCAGTGTCGCCACGATCTCATCGATGCCGGCGGCGCCCTGTCCAAGCGGGCAGAAGATGTAGTGCCGCAGGCTCTCGCGAAAATCCCAGCCGTTCGCCCGCGCCTCGGCGAGGACGGCCGCATCGGCATCCTTCAGGTGGAGGATGCCAATGCGGCTGCTCTGGTCCCGGAGGAAGCGGAGGGCATCGCCGCCGCCAAAGGCGTAGTGCCCGGTGTCGAAGCAGAGATCGACCAGCGCCGGATCGAGGCGTTCGGCCAGCGCCGCGACCTCCGTCGGGGCCTCGATGTAGCTGCCGACGTGGTTGTGATAGTGCAGCGCGAGACCGACCTCGGAGGCGCGGCGGGCGAGCGTGTGCAGGTTTGCGACCAGCGCATCCAGCTGTTCCGGATGGAGCGAGGCCGATCCGTCAGCAGGGACGGCACCGGCAATCGCGATCCGCTCCGGCCGCATGCGGTCGGCGACGATCAGGTGCTGGACGCCGATGCCGGTGAGCGTCCGCAAGACGGGCCCAAGCTCGGCGCTGTCGCGATCGAATGCCTCGGCGTCCTGGAAATCGACCCAGCGGTAGGCGGCGATGAAATCGATGCCACGTGCAAGCCGTTCCTCGTTCAGCACCGCAACATCGTCGCCGAAGCTAGCATCCCATTCGGTCGCGACATAGCCGGCGGCCTTCATTTCATCGAGGATACGGGGAAAGGGGACCGGATCGCGCCAGTCGGTGAGGTCGAAGTTGTTCCAGTTCACCGGCGCTGTGCCGATGTGCAAGTTCACCATGGAACGCCCCAGGAATCGTCGTCGATTGCCACGCACCGTTGCCGGAACCCGGGATCGCGGATCCGCACGCATGGCGGATGCTCTGTCGGAACCGGTATGGGAAGAGTGGGGCAGATCGACGACGACTGCAAGGGAAGGCCGCTATGCCTGCGCCGGTCCGGCGGTGTCATCCGCTTCTGTCGTAGACGCGGGCGGGTCGGTCTTCACAGCCGGAGACTCCGGCGAAGCCGTCTCCGCCTGCTGCCGGTGCGCCTGCTCGTGCCAGCTGTCGAACCAGGCAGGTGGCTCACCCGCAAACCGGGACGGCCCGCCATCGGGTCCACCCCAGCCGCCGGGGCCACAGCCGGGCCCGCCCCATCCACGCCGGAACCGGCGCCCGAAGCACACGAAGCCGAAGATCACGAGCCCGAAGAAGAACAACGGGACAAGCGGGAAGAAGGGGAAAAAGCCGGGGCCGCGCCGCCCGTTGTCGATCACCACGACGCCGCCCGACTGGACAGGCTGTCCATCGACGGTGCCCCCTTGGCCCGGATTGACGATGGTGACGCGGTTCTCGTCGTGACGCGGCCCCCAGTCGCCATCACCGAAGATGGTGCCGAGTGCAAACAACCCGACGATCACCGCGACGAATATTCCGAGGAACACGAATGGCCGTGAGCGTCTCATCTGGATCTCCTCTGCGATAGCCCGGAATGATGGATTTTCCGGCCGCGTCCCCCGGATATCCCGGTGGTTGTGCGACCTGTTTTCATTCTTCTGCAGGGATGTGAAGATGCCGTGAACGCCTTGGGAGGGTTTCGTGGACATCGTGGAGCGTCCTCGTGCGCCGCGTCGCCCATGCCCGAGTGGCGTCATCCCACCGCCAGCGATTGCCTTCGGGCTGGAAATCGAGCGCATCCATGACGACGGACAACAGCACCCGCGACTACAGGACCGTCCTGGTGACCGGCGCGGCGGGACGACTCGGCAGCGCGGTCGTGCAGGAACTTCTCGCCGCTGGATACACCGTGCGGGGAACAGACCGGCATCGCCCGCAGCCGGGCGCGTGGCCCCAGGGAATACGCTTCATTACGATGGAGCTCGATCACGTCGGACACATCGCGGGCGCGCTGGCAGGATGCGACGCGGTGATCCACCTCGGCGCGATCCCGGCGCCGTGGAGCAATCCGGACGAGGTGGTGTTCGGCAACAACACGACGGCGACCTTCGCGGTCCTGCAGGCGGCATCGCTGCTCGGGATCAAGCGGGCAGTGATTGCGTCCAGCGTCTCCGCCTACGGCATGGCGTGGGCGCGAGAGGGGTTCAACGCCCAATACGTCCCGCTGGACGAGGAACATCCGATCATTGCCAAAGATCCCTACGCGCTCTCCAAGGAGGTGGACGAGACGACGGCACGGATGTTCGCCCGCAAGGACGGGATGACGATTGCCGCACTGCGCTTCCACTGGATCGCGCGGCCGGAGGAACTGGCGCAGCGGGCGGGCGTTTCCGATGCGGGCGATTCGACGGTGGGCGTGCGCGGCTTGTGGGGGTATGTGCATATCGAGGACGCGGCGCGAGCCTGCCGGCTCGCGATCGAGGCGGAGCCGTTCGGGTTCGAGGCGTTCAACATCGTCGCGGCGGACACGTTGCTGACGATCCCGACCGAAGAGGCGTTGACACTGTGGGGTCCGGAGATCGAAATACGCGAACCATTGCCGGGATTCACGAGCGGGTTCGCGATCGGGAAGGCGAAGCGCTTGCTCGGCTGGGAGCCGGGGCATTCCTGGCGGAATTGAGCGTTTGCATTCGCGCCGCGCTTCGCACACGCATGTCATGCTGAACGCAGCGAAGCGCCTCCGGCGCAGCCGGAAATCTGTGACTGGCAGAAAACCTGTCTGGAATGAACGATGACAGGAACGACCGGTGACACTCATTACGTGTATTCGTTGCCAGAGCATCCCGAACCATATATCGGCGCGACCAACACCCTTGAACGCCGCGCATGGCACCACAAAACCGGCCAGTTCGAGGGCTTCTCCAAGCGCTATCGAACAACTCACCTCGTGTAAATCGAGGAGTTCGGAGATGTCCATGACGTGATCGCGCGGGAGCATCTCAAGAGATGGCTTCGCGCCAAGAAGGTGGCCCTGATCGAAGAACGCAATCCACGCTGGAACGATCTTGCCTGGAACTGGTATGGCGATGGGACGTCATCGTCGCCAGCACCGATTTCCGGCTGCGCCGGAAGCGCTTCGCGCGGGGGTCGTTCGCTGCGCTCACGATGACGCGTGGTTGCGTGTGCAATGGGCATGGTACTTGGAAGGCGGCGATAGCCCATCGCGTTACTCGGCACGACATGGGCGGCGCATTGCGCAGGGAGCGCGCCACCCTGACAATGCGCGCATACAGTCCCAGCCGGGAGGGTACCCCGAACAGTCGTCATACGTCCGACGATGATACACTCGAATCCACAATGGTTGATCCGGTGAAGCTCGACGAACGGCTTCCGGCCCGGAAACGAACGGGCATTCGGCACGGCGAGCGCTCGCAGCGACGTTCGCACGCATGGCCGTGGCGCTTGGCCTTACCCGCGTTCCGGAGCGAGCGACACCGGGCGTATCGATCCTGCGCGTGACGCGGGAGGAGGAAGGCACATGGCAGATTCCTACACGCCGACCCCAGCGGACCGGTTCACATTCGGGTTGTGGACGGTCGGCAACATCGGGCGGGACCCATTTGGCGATCCCACGCGCACACCGCTCGACCCGCACGCGAGCGTGGCGAAACTCGCCG
>JASGDN010000028.1:0-52957 GCA_049841275.1 Thermomicrobiales bacterium | reverse complement strand
GGGCACGGGATAGGGTGAGGTTGTGGGCATGGCGGGGACTCCTGCGGACACACGAAGGCCAGACCGCCATCCTCGGTGCCCGCTCAGTATCTCCTCTTCCCCTCACGCTGAGAATGCGATTGCCCTGTGTGGATGCCTGTCCCTGCCGGTCAGGATTCGCGGCGGACGGTACAATGCGAAGTGACTCTGCCGAATGCGCGCGATGCCAAGGTCGGTGTTGCTCTCGGCCGTATCGGGGATTGTCCCAGCCGTGATTGTCTTTCCGATCATCTGCGCCGTTATCAGCCTCGCCTGCGCCGTTGTCCTTGCGCGGGATGCCCGCCTGCGTCCGCGGCCGGACAAGATCGTCTGGGCGCTGGCCTTCCTGATGTTCGCGCTGGCAGCGGGGGCGGATGCCGCCGGGCGCTCGCTTGGGTGGAGCGTCGAGCTGGCGCGGGTCTACTATGCGACCGGACCCGCATTGGTGGTGATGTATCTCGCGATCGGCGAACTCTACCTGATCGCCCCGAACGCCATGCGCCGTTTCGGTGTCGGGGCGACCTTGCTGCTGACCGCGTTCTGGGTCTCACTCGTCGTGAACGCTCCGATCGACCATGCTCGCATTGCCGACGATGGCTGGGAGGCGATCGAGCGTAACGGCTTCATGGTCGCAGTGACGGTCGCGATCAACGCCATCGGGACGGTCATCATTGTCGGTGGCACCGTGTACTCGGCCTGGCGTTTCTGGCGCAAGGGCATCATGCGGAATCGCATGATCGGCTGCCTGATGATCGCGGCTGGGACGCTCGCGGTTGCGGCGGGCGGGAGCCTGACGCGGCTCGGGCATTACGAGTACCTCTACATCGCGATGTCCATCGGTGTGGCGATCATCTTCGCCGGTGTGCTCTGGACCCGGCGTCCGGACGGGCAGGTTGCCCTGGCTTCGACGCCCGCCGTCGCGGAGTTGCCGAGGCCTGTGGATGTCTCGACGTCGTTGCTGCCGGTGGCCGGTGCGGCGGAGAAGCCCGGCAGCGCCGTCGCTGCGCCGGCCGCAACCACCGTTGCCTCACACGCCGCCGGGGCGATCACAACGCCGCTAGGGTTTCTGGAGGGGGTCGTGCTGCCGCTGGACGACGTGGTAATCGACCGGCTGTGCGAGGAGTGGAGCGTCCCCCGCGATCCGCGCGGGATCATGGAGCGCCCGGAGGCACGTGCGATATGGGCGTTTCGCTCGCGGCTGACACCGGAGGGCGCGGCGCGGTTCGACGCGCTGACGGTCCCGGCGCGCCGCCAGGTCGCCGAACTGTACGCGGCGGTGCTTGCGCCGGACGGCTTTGGCAATCCGGGTTTCGGCATGCCGTCGTCCGGACATCATCAGCCGGGCATTGTGTCTGCGATGCGGCCGAATATGCCAGCGTTCGTTCCGGACGAGGACGACGACCTGCAGGTCCCCTACTCCTGATCGAGTCAATACATCCCATCCGTTCGCAGCGGGAGGTCGCGGCGTTGTGTTACGCCGGGTCGTCCTCCGGGAAAGAGTCATCCGGTTCAGCCTCCAGGGCGCGGCGGATGACATCCCAGGAATACCCCCGGCGGGAGAGGAACGCAGTGATACGGCGGGATTGCGTTTCCGGGTCGAGCGCGGAGAGCTTGGCGCGTTGCTTTTCCGCGAGATTGCGGGCATCCGCCACCTCGTCGATGGCAGCATCGGCAATGGTCGTGGCGATCGTGTCTGCATCGACACCCTTCTGCCGGAGCTCCTGCGCGAGCATGCGCTCCGAACGGGGACGGTGATCCTGCCGGTTTTCGATCCAGCGGGCGGCGAAATCGCGGTCATCGACGTAGTGCCAGCCGCGCAGCCGTTCGAGTGCGTCCTCGATGGCATCGGGCGCGAACCCCTTCTGGCGGAGGCGTTGGGCGATTTCGCCTTCCGAGCGGGCGCGGTAGGCCAAGGCATTGAGTGCGGCCGCAACGGCGCGACGGATCTCGTCGGCGGCAAGCAGGTTGCGAGCGGTTCGCTCGTCGAGGACGAGACCGGGATACAGGCCGTGCTCCAGCACGAGGTCGGCGTGCAGGCCGAACGCGAACTCGCCGTCGAGGAAGACACTCACGCGTTCCGGGTCGTGGCGCTGCGGCGTGATGGCCGTGACCGTTCCGCCGCGGGGAACCGGGCGTTCTCGCTCGGGGTGCTCCGAGCCGGTGCGGCTAGTACGGGATCGATTCGGGCTCATGGGCGTGCTCGTGGGCATCGTCGCGACAGCCCGGGCAGGTCTCCCGAGTGAAGGCGGGATACCGCTGGTTGAGAAGACCGACGACGGGCCACGATCGATCGGAGAGGCCCGCACCGTCCCAGAGGGTGCCCACTCCGACGACCGTGCCGCCGCGTTCCTGAACGACGCGGGCAAATGTTTCCACCGTCTGTCCGCTGATCGTGACGTTGTCGACCAGCAGGACGCGGCGACCATCCAGAAGGAGCGAGAGATTGTCCGCGATGACGAGGCCATTGCCGGACGTTGGGGTTGCGTAGACGACGGACGCCTGGGGCTCCAGATAGTAGGCGACCCACTGCGCGAGGCCGGCGCCCCAGATGCTGGGTGCGGCGACCGTTTCGATCTTCTCGGTGAAGAACGTCTTGGCGAGCGCATAGCCCATGTGGCTGGCTGCACGCGGGTTCGTCAGCAGACGATCGCGGTCGAGCAGTGCGAGTGCGTGGCGACCGGAGCGGAACGCGAAATGCCCTTCGCGCAGCACGCCATCCTGCTTGAGGTAGGCGAGCACCGAGGAATCCAGGGGCAGACTAGACGCAAGCATGGGGTCCCCCTTCTTCATGACGGGTAGGTCCCCGTCATTGTCGACTGACAATTCGCTGCGAAGCAGGATGCTGGTTTCGCACGCCCCGTGCCGCCGGAATCAGGAACTGCGGACGCGCATTCGCTCGATGAGCCGGGCGATGGCAACGAGTCCGTCGTTCGCGTCGGCCGAACCGATCGAGGCGAGCGCCGAGATGGCATCCTGATGCGCCGATTCTACCTGGTCGAGCACCTGCTGGCGGATGCCATGTGCTTCGAGGAGTGCGAGCACGGTGGCGACGCCGGCCTCGTCGATCTCATCACCAGCATAGAGGGCGTCCAGTGTCTCCGTTTCCTCGGGTGTCGCCTGCGCGCGCAAGAGGAGGATCGGGAGGGATTGCTTGCGGCGGCGGATGTCGTCGGCTACCTCCTTCCCCGTCTCTTCGCGGGCACCCCAGATTCCGAGCAGGTCGTCGCGAATCTGGAAGCCGACGCCGAGCGCAAGACCCATGCGCGCGAATACCTCGGCCTTCTCATCATCGGCACCGCCGACGATGGATCCAGCCCATGCGGCGTAGCGGAGGATGGCAGCGGTCTTGCCCGTGATCATCTCCAGGTACGCTTCCGGTGCGATGTGGTCCTTGCCTTCGAAGTCGAGATCACGGACCTGGCCGCCGACGATGGCGATGGTCATTCGGTTGAACTCGGCGGTGAGGCGATGAATGGTCGGCGGCGGGACGGCATCCGGCGGCGTGGCGAGGACCGCCAGATTCGAAGCGGCGAAGAGGGCGTCGCCGGCGTTGATCGCCTGGGCATCCCCCCAGATTCGCCAGACCGTCGCGCGGTGGCGGCGATTCGGGCTACGATCCTGGATGTCGTCGTGAACGAGGGTGAAGTTGTGGAGGAACTCGATACCTGTGGCGAGGGGCACGGCGATTTCGGGAGCGCCGCCGCTGGCCATACAGGCAAGCACCGCGAGCAGTGGGCGGATGCGCTTGCCCTGGACGGCACGGCGGTCGTTGTCGGCAAGCGGTTGGCCGGTGCTGTCAACGAGGCCGAGATGGTAGCGCACCATCAGGGAGAGCAGCGGTGCTTCGCTGGAAAGTTCCCCGAGTGCGCGTTCGATCTCCGGTTCGAGCAGCGCATCGAGCCAGTTTCCCCCGCCCAGGTCCGCGCTGGAATCTGCCGCGGATATGCGGATATCGGTGTGTGCAGTCGTCGTCCCACCCATTGCTACGGTCCTGTCCTCGCTCCCTGGAGCTCCAGTTTCATCGGGACCCGCCGGCGTGGCGGGCGCGGACCGGAGCCTTCGATCCCCGGAGAGCATACCCCGGATTCCGTCATCGACCACTAGTCGATGTGGCGGGCGGATCTGCCGGAATCGGCGTGACGCAATGCCGAATTGATTCACATAATCTTCAGGAAAAACGCATCTGCGTGGAAGGAAAGCGCGTATACTAGGATAGCAGCGTGAGACGAAAGCTCACCGGCGAGTTGCCTGCATCCGATGTCAGCACCGCGTGCGTGTAACAGCGGGCAGCCGCAGATGAGGGTACCCACCAATGTTCTTCGATCCCAAGTACTTCATCTTCATGATTCCTGGCCTGCTCTTCATGCTCTGGGCACAGAGCAAGGTGAAGGGGACGTACCAGAAGTATTCGAAGATTCGGAATACCGCGAATGTGACTGGTGCGCAGGCGGCGCGGGCCGTGCTCGACGCCAATGGATTGCAGAGTGTGTCGATCGAGCCCATCCAGGGCGAGTTGACCGACCACTACGATCCTCGGACGCGCGTGCTTCGCCTGTCGCAGGGCGTCTATGGCGTGCCGTCGATCGCGGCGATCGGAATCGCGGCGCACGAGGCCGGTCACGCGATCCAGCATGCGCAAGCCTACGCGCCGTTGAAGATGCGATCGGCGATCGTGCCGGCGGTCAACATCGGTTCCAATCTCGGATTCGGCGTCCTGTTTCTCGGCCTGATTCTCCAGAACCCGGCGGTTGCGTGGGTTGGCGTCGCGCTCTTTGCGCTGGCCACGGTCTTCGCGCTGATCACGTTGCCGGTTGAGTTCGACGCCTCCAACCGCGCCAAGGCGGCGCTGGTGCAGGTTGGCCTCGTCGATGGTGGCGTGGGTGGCGGCCAGGAGAGCAAGGGTGTGGCCGACGTGCTGGGCGCGGCGGCGTGGACCTATGTGGCGGGCTTCGCGGCCTCGCTGCTGACGCTGCTCTATTACATCTCGCTGGTGTCCGGGATGAACAATCGCCGGAATTAGCCGGGACAGGACGATCGTGTTCTGATATGCCAACAGGCCCCATCGGAAACCCGGTGGGGCCTGTTGGCGTTCGATCCACGGTATGTCGGGCCAGAAGATGCTACGACTCATTGTGCGGGTATGACGTGACGCGCAAGAAGGGTGGGCCACACGAGGCCGCATTCCCGACGTGAGGAGGCGTCTACATGCCTTCGACGGCGCGGAGGGCGCGCTCCAGGGCGGCGAGGTGCGCGTCGACGCCATCGTAGGTCTCACCCATCGTGTTGAACGAGACGTGGGTCGCTCCTGCCTCCTGCCAGAAGGCGAACTCCCGCTTCCAGTCGTCCTCGTTCCCGTGGGCGATTCCGATCCGTCCCTCCAGGCCAAAGGTTCTTGGCGATCGTCCGTTGCGCTCCAGTTCGTCGTTCAGCCAGCCGAGGATGGCATCCAGGTTCGGGCCAATCGGCGTGGTGGCGAGGTAGCCGTCGCCGAGGCGAGCGGCGCGACGAACGGCGGGTTCGGCGCTGGCGCCGATCCAGAGCGGAATCGGCTGCTGGATCGGCATGGGCAGGATGCCAGCGTGATCGACGGTGTGATAGTCGCCGTGAAAGTCGAGGATGTTCTCCCGCCAGAAGGCGCGGAGGAGGGCGATCTGCTCCTCGAAGCGGCGGGCGCGGTTGGAGAAGGCCTCATTCAGCGCCTCGTATTCGATGGCGTTCCAGCCAATGCCAACGCCGACCCGAAGACGGCCGCCGCTGAGGACATCGATCTCGGCTGCCTGTTTGGCGACGAGCGTCGTCTGGCGTTGAGGCAGGATCAGCACACCGCTGACGAACTCCAGGGACGAGGTGAGGGCAGCAAGATAGCCGAACAGGACGAAGATCTCGTGGAACATCGAGTCGCTGGTGTAGCGGCCCTTCAGCTCCGGATGCTCGTCCAGCGCGCCGCCGACAACGTGGTCGTACGCGAGGAGATGCCGGAACCCGAGCGCCTCGACGGTGGTGGCATAGCGCGCGATGTCGGACGGGATCGCGCCGATCTCCAGCTGGGGGAAGACGACGCCGACCTGGATCGAGTCTGGGCCGAAGGGTGTTGGCGATGCCTCGGTCATGCCTGCAGAAACCTCCTGTGATGCCGATTCGTTGATAGGAGTGCGGGATGCGGTGTGTATCGTGTCCCGAAGACCGATGTGCGGTTGCGACATCCGGGATGGACCGGATGCCGGACTGGCGTCCACCGGCATGGGTTTCCCGATCACACGATACGCCATGCACGCCTGTCGGGGGACTTTCGACGCTGAGGAGCAATACATGCGCCATCCACTCTCTCCCACGCCGTCGACGCTGCTGAGCCGCCGTACCGTTCTTGCCGGACTGACCGGTCTCGGGCTTGCGGGCATCCCGTCGATCGCGGGCGCGCAGGACCAGATCATCGAGCCGGCCGGGACCGAGACTCCGACCCCTGATGCCGGCGCAACCGGACCGTCGCAGGTCATCGAGCCGAGCGATCCGGGGCAGTCCGCGCCGACGCCGGCCGACAGCCAGGGGATCGAGGTGCCGGTTGCCGATACCGGGGACACCGAAACGTCACTCTACTTCGCGTCGACCGGGCATAACCTGACGACGCCGTTTCTTGCGGTCTGGCAGGACGCCGGTGGCGAGACCGTGTTCGGACAGCCTCTGTCGGAGGGGCGGTTCGTCGAATCGACGGGCACGGTCCAGCAGGCGTTCGAAGGCATCACCCTCGACTATGCGCCGGTAGCGGACGGGCCAGGGACGATCAAGGGAATTGCCCTGCCGGATGCAATCGCGAACAAAGCCGTATCGTCCTCGGCGCGCACGGAGCCCGTGGGTGGATTTGCGGTGAGCGGTGCGATCGCCACGCTCTGGAATCAGATCCCGGACCTGCTTGGTGCGCCGAAGTCGGGGGCCGTGACGGCGAACGGGGTAACATCCCAGCTTTTCGCGAACGCGGTGGTCGATCAGGCGAAGGACGGGACGGTTTCGTTGCGCCGGGTGATGGTGGAGGTGGTGTCGGGGTCGGCCCTGGCAACCGATGCGGCATTCGTTCCCGCACCGCCGACGCTGGGGAAGACGACGTTGGTATCGGCGTCGGACGGACTGCGATTGCGGGTGAAGCCGGACGCCAACGCGGACGTTCGTGTGGTAATCCCGGACAGCGCGGAGTTCATCGCGGCGGGAAGCAGTGATGATGGATGGGTGCCAGGATACGTCGATGGCTACTCCGGGTGGGTGGCGGCGGAGTTCCTGAAGGAGCCCGCATCATTGCCAACCCTCGACGTGAAGGATTGGGATCTCGCCGTCTGGCAGGGCGCGGCGCTGGGAGAAACGAACCTGCGCGCGCAGCCGACGACCACCGCCAAGACGATGAAGGACCTGGCCTATGGCGATCCGGTGACGGTCGTGGACTGGGTGAAGGGTGAGGAGGTCTACGAGGGTGCGGATGTCTGGGCGAAGACGAAGGAAGGGTCCTACGTCTACGCGCGGAATATTGGGCGCTCCGCCCCGGTGCAGGCGACACCGCTTCCGGCCGACGCGCCAACCGAGGGGAAGTGGATCGACGTCAACCTCACGCAGCAACTGATGGTGGCTTACGAGGGCCGGACGCCGGTGCGCGTGTGCATGACCACGACAGGGATGCCGGGCTGGGAGACACCGACTGGCTGGTTCGCAATCAACAACCGGGTTGCCAACGAGACGATGGGCAGCGGGTCGATCGGCGCCGAGAATTTCTTCGAGCTGAAAAACGTTCTCTTCACGCAGTACTTCACCGATGTCGGGCACGCCATCCACTTTGCATGGTGGCGGACGAAGGAGACGATCGGGCGGCCGGGGAGTCATGGCTGCCTGAACCTGCTGCTCGACGACTCGCAGTTCTTCTGGGATTGGGCGACGTACGGAACTCCCGTGATCATCAGGGAGTCATGAGGTCGTTTTGTATTGCATCCGATGGGCGGCCCCGAACGTTTACTGGAGCGATGGTTGTGCCCGTGAGGCGCGGAGATGGGCGTGTCGGCGCGGGCGACATGCGGTCAAACGGAAACACCTGGTGATTTAGGCTGGTTCGGCTTAGTGGCAAAATGGCCGAACGTTCGCAGTCCTTTTATCGATTGTGCTGCTGAATTCGAAACAGAAATACCGAAGTTTGAGGATTGTCCTCGCTCGGTATATGCTAGAGATAGCATATCGGGACCGTTCCATCCTGGAACAATGTCCTTCCGGGGAACGGGAAGACAGACGGTCATCGATGCCGGATTCCTGGCGTTTGCGCCCCGGAGTTCCCCATTGGCGCGGTCGGCGATACCGCCGCGCTCACGAAGCGAGCATGCATGTCCGAAGGCCCAAAGCCGTTTTCGTCAGATTGGTATACGAACCCCGAAAAGCCGGAGCGCAGGCGCCCCCGCCGTCACTTTCCGCGTGCGGTCGACATCGTGCTGTCCGTGGGCAAGAAACTGCCGGGCGAACGTGCGCTGGGCGTGATCATGGTCTTCGTCCTCGTGTTCTCCTCGATGTGGATGGCTGGTCCGCGGGGCGATGCCCATATCGCGACATCGCCCGATATCGCGGTGGAGACGCCGATTCCTGCCGGGGAGTTTGCGGCATCCGATGACACTGCGTCTGGAACCTCGTCCATTTCGACCGACGCGCTGCAGGTCTCGGAGGGGAATGCTGCCGTGACCGAGCCGAAGCAGGACAAGACTGCGCCGAAACTGGAGTTGCAAGCCACCGAGCCGCCATCCACCACGAACGGCCTGTTGCCCGGCCACCGCATTCTCACCTTCTACGGATTCCCCGGAGATGACAAGATGGGAATCCTCGGCGAGTACGACAAGGAGACTGCGCTCGCCAAACTGAAGGAACAGGCGGCTGCCTATGAAGCGGCGGACCCATCGACACCCGTGCTCATCGCGTTCGAGGTGATTGCCTCCGTGGGCCAGAAGCAGCCCCAGGCGGACGGCAGCTATCTGCTCGACGCTCCGAGCGACCTGCTGGATGAATACGCGGACTTCTGCGAGCAGAACGGTATCCTGCTCTTCCTTGACGTACAGGTAGGCCGGCGTACGGTGGAGACGGATACGCACGGGCTGGAGAAGTGGCTGGCCAAGCCATTCGTTCACCTCGCGATCGACCCCGAGTTCGCAATGAAGGAGGGGCAGATCCCGGGCGATCATTATGGCCAGGTGGATGCGTCCGATGTCACGGCGACGCAGAACTGGCTGGTGGAGCTGTCGAAGACCTACAATATTCCGCCGAAAGTGCTGATCGTTCACCAATTCCTCGAAAGCATGATCGAGAACAAGGACAAGATTTCCCCGGTGCCGGGCGTGCAGCTGGTGATCGATGCCGACGGCTGGGGGCCGCCCGACCAGAAGAAGGGCACCTATGCGTATGTGAACGGCTCCCAGCAGATCGAGTACGACGGGATCAAGCTCTTCTACAAGCAGGATGATCCAATGATGACGCCAGAGGAGATCGTGCAACTGGACCCGGTGCCGCTGCTCGTCATCTATCAGTAGATTCCTGTGGCAATATCGCCCCGTTCGGTTCTGGACGGGGCGATTTCGCGTGGACGGGGCATACTGTGTCGAGCAGGGAGGGCAATGGGCATCGCCTGAGGGCCAATCCTTGCCGAGGACACGTGATTGACACGCCGAGGATAAGCAGACTGCATGGGAACCATCGCGCCACTCACGGCGGAGCGCATCGAGGAGCTGCTCGCCACATCGCTAATCGGCCGGATCGCCTGCGCGACGCCAGAAGGCCGGCCGTATCTCGTGCCGATGGGCTACGGCTACGACGGTGAGGCGATCTATGCCATCGGCTTTCCAGGCCGGAAGATCGCCCTGATGCGGGCGCAACCGCTGGTTTCTTTCGAAGTGGACCGGGGCGTGGCAGAAGACAGTTGGGAGAGCGTGGTTGCGGAGGGGACGTTCGAGGACCTGTCCGGCGAGGCGGGACGCGAGAAGGTCCTGCGCGTGCTCTACGGCAGCGGGCCGTATCCGGCGCTGGTGGATGGGGCGGTGCCATTCCGGATCGTGCTGACACGAAAGAGCGGGCGGTGCGAGGTGCCGGACCCGGCACCATAGCCTGATATCCGGCGCGGTTCCCGCCGGAGCGTCATCGCGTATCGAACCAGGCCGGGAGGACGGGTGTTCACCACTCGTCCTCCCGGTTTTGCGTGGGAAAGATGGCCTGCCAGAAGGCCTTCGCCTTGACGTCGATGACATTTGGTTGTATCACCATGTCAACACACGCAAGTTCATAGCCCCTACCGGTTGGTTTTCGGCATTTTTCGTGCATTTTGCCAAAATGCGTACGTGTGTTTTGGCGGGAGCGAATATGCCGGCTGATGGCAACGCCGATGTTGCACAAGGAGTACCACGCGTGAAGGACTATCTCCCGAATCCGGTGAATGAACTGATGCGGGCGGCAACGTCTGGCACGGCATCGCGGCGCGAGGTGATGCGCCGAGGAGCATTGCTTGGGCTGAGCGCATCGTTGATGGGGACGATCCTGAAGGCCCAGGAGATCGCGGCACAGTCGCCGGAGGCGTCCCCGGCGACGCAGGAGGCCGGATGGTCGATCGTCGTGCCAGAAGGGTTGCCGGACCTCTCCGGGGTAACCCTCAACGTCATGCTTGCCTCCGACGGCCCAGGTGCCCCGTTTGACCAGGCCATGATCGACAAGTTCAACGAGGCCACCGGAGCCAACGCGGTCTACATCAAGGGTGCGGAATCGTCCAGTGACCGCCTCACCTTCCTGCAGCAGACGATGGCCGCCCAGTCGGCCGACATCGATGTCGCCCAGATCGACGTGATCTGGCCCGGCATCTTCGCCGCCCACGCGGTGGACCTGATGGATGTTTACAAGAATTCCGGGACGTCGAGCTTCGAGCGGATCGTGGAGAACAATACGGTCGATGGCAAGCTGGTCGGCATCCCCTGGTACACCGATGCCGGTGTGCTCTACTACCGCACCGATCTCCTGGAGAAGTACGGGTACAGCGATCCTCCCAAGACCTGGGCGGAATTGACCGAGATGGCCCAGAAGATCCTCGACGGCGAGAAGGCCGCAAACAGTGCCTTCACTGGCTTCACCTTCCAGGGCTCGGCCTACGAAGGCCTGACCTGCAACGCCCTGGAGTGGCAGTTCTCGAATGGCGGCGGCACCATCATCGATGCGGACGGCAAGGTGACGGTGAGCAACGACCAGGCGAAGGCCGCGTTCGAGATGGCGAAGGGCTGGATCGGGACGATCGCTCCGGAAGCCGCCACCGGCTACAAGGAAGAGGATTCCCGTGGCGTCTGGCAGGGTGGGAATGCGGCGTTCCACCGTAACTGGCCGTACGCATATGCGCTGAGTGCGGCGAACGATTCGGCGATCAAGGACAAGTTCGGCATCACGCAGCTGCCGATGGGCGATGGGGACGGTGCGAGCCACGCGGCGACCCTCGGCGGTTGGCAGGTCTTCGTATCGAAGTACTCGAAGCAGCAGGACGCTGCGAAGGTCCTTGCTGGCTACCTCGCCTCCGAGCAGGTGCAGAAGGCCCGCGCGGTCGAGCGCGCGCTCCTGCCGACGATCGAGTCGCTGTACCAGGACCAGGACGTGCTGGCGGCGAATCCGTTCTTCAAGGACATGCTGGATACTTTCAAGTCCGGTTCGGTGGCGCGCCCGTCCACGGCGTCGGCCGATCTGTATGGCGAGGTGTCGCTGGCCTACTACACGGCGCTGAACGAGATCCTGTCCGGGACGGCGTCAGATGTCAGCGGGCGGGTCGATGAACTCCAGTCCGCGCTCGAAGACATCATGAAGGACGTCTAGCCTCCTCTGCGGAGTGGACCGGTCGCAGGAACGGTATCAGGCGGGCTACACCGAGTGTAGTCCGCCTGATCGGTTCCGTGGGAAGGGGATCATCGCATGGGCGCTGTGTCGACAGCCGAAACACCGGAAGTATCCAAATCTGGTGAGACAAGGACGTTACACGCATGGTCGGCGCCACGCACGGCGGTTGGCCGCCAGCAGGAACGATTGGGCTGGATGCTGGTGGTCCCGAGTCTGGTGGTGGTCTTCGCCGTGGCCATCTATCCGCTGCTGGAAACGTTTCGGCTCAGCTTCACGAACACCCGTCTCGCCAGCGCACGCACCGTGCGGTGGGTGGGATTCGACAACTACCAACGGTTGCTCGAGGACGACTTGTGGTGGAGTTCGCTGAAGAACACCTTGATCTTCACCGCATCGTCCGTAGTGCTCGAGACGATCCTCGGCATGATCGTCGCCCTCACGATCCATTCGCAATTCCGCGGGCGTGGCTTGGTCAGGACGTCCATGCTCGTGCCGTGGGCGATTCCGACGGTTGTCTCTTCATTGCTCTGGAACTGGATGCTGAACGACCGTTATGGGGTCATCAACTCGATCTTCGTCCGCCTTGGGTTGCAGTCAGAGGGAACTAATTTCGCCTGGACGGCCAACCCGTCGACGGCGCTCGGTGCGGTGATCGCGATCGATGTGTGGAAGACGACGCCATTCATGGCTCTGTTGCTCCTGGCTGGCCTCCAGGTCATTCCCTCGGATGTCTATGAGGCTGCCTACGTGGACGGCGCATCGAAGTGGCAGCAGTTCTGGCAGATCACGCTACCGTTGCTGCGACCGGCGCTGCTGGTGGCGCTGATTTTCCGGACGATGGATTCGTTCCGGGTGTTCGATCTCATCTTTGTCCTGAAGGGGGCCGCGACCGAGACGATGACCGTCGCCATCTACACCCAGCAACAGTTGATCCAGGCGAACCGGCTGGGATTCGGGTCCGCCGCCGCGGTGCTCATCTTCATCTGCATCGGACTCATGGTCCTTGGCTATTCCCGGCTGATCGCTGTGGAGGAGTCCTGAAATGGCAGATATCGCAGCCACCTACACGACGATCTCCCCAGAAGAGTTGGAGCGCATCCGCTCGTCCTACGCCAAGAAAACGGGGCCGAAACCCGGCGTCGTGCTCGGCAAGGCCGGGTTCTGGACCTTGATCGTGATCATCGTGCTCTACACGCTCTTCCCGTTCTACTGGGCGGTGAAGTCGTCCTTTACGCCGACGAACGACCTGGTGAAGACGCCGGTGCAGTTGTGGCCGGAGCGGTTCACGCTCGACCACTATCATCGCGTTTTCACGGACGGCAGTTTCCTGCGGGCGCTGATGAACTCGGCGATCGTCTCGTTCAGCGTGGTGATTCTGGCGCTGGTGATCGGGACGCTCGGCGCATATGCCCTGGGACGGCTGAAGTTCCGTGGCAAGACGGTGATCCTCTACCTCATCCTGTCGATGACCATGTTTCCGGCGATCGCGATCCTGGGCTCGCTGTTCCAGATGATGCAGCGGTTCCACGCCTACAACACGCTGTGGGGGCTCGTGATCGTCTACCTGACGTTCACATTGCCGTTCACCGTGTGGGTGTTGACCAATTTCTTCCGGGCGATGCCGGAGGAACTGGAACAGGCGGCGCTGGTGGATGGGGCAACGCCGATGCGGGCATTGCGTGAGGTGCTGCTGCCGCTGGCAGTTCCTGGCATGGTGACGACCGCATTGCTAGCATTCATCAGTGCGTGGTCGGAGTTCCTCTACGCGCGTACGTTTACGCTCACGGAGCGGTCGGTCACCGTGCAGGTGGCGATTTCCAATTTCACCGGCAACCAGCAGTTCGAGGAGCCGTTCGGCGTGCGCATGGCGGCGGCGGTGGTCGTGACCGTTCCGCTGCTGGTCGGCGTGCTGCTGGTGCAGCGGCGGATCATTGCCGGACTGACGGCGGGGGCGGTCAAGGGCTGATCCCGGCCTCGGTATCCTGCGAGCATCATCCCGGCCTCGACGCAGATGCGTCGAGGCCGGGATGTGCGTTTGTCACGATGGCTTCATCCCGTGTTGATGGTTGGGCGGCTGAGCGCCTGCATACTCACGTTCTCAGTCGATGCGGCTCGCGGCGTCGCGGTCCGAGAGACCCCCGGTATACTCGGTCGTGACGCGGATTGCCCGCGATCGAGACGATGTCCTACAGCCGGATCCGAATCTGGGGCGACGAATGTCGCAGTGGTTGCTGCGGTCGGTGGCCGGCCGGACCAGAGGTTGGCCGCTACGGGACTCGCCACCAAACCGGATTTCGGTCTAGCCGGTCGAGAGCGGAGATGCTTGCAGGGAGTACAGCCAGATCGCCATCGCGTCGAGCGGAACTCGTCCTGGTGGTGGACGATGAGCTTGCCGTGCGGGAGACGATTGCCTTCAACCTCCGGCGGGAAGGCCTGGAGGTTGTCCAGGCGCAGACCGGCTCCGAAGCACTGGCGCTGGCCCGGTCGCTCGCCCCCGATGCGATCGTGCTGGATGTGATGCTTCCTGAGATGACCGGGTATGAGGTGTGCCGGAGCGTCCGGGAATTCTCGACCGTGCCGATCCTGCTGCTCTCGGCGCGGGGCGAGGAGATCGACCGTGTGGTCGGCCTCGATATCGGCGCGGACGACTATCTCACCAAGCCCTTCGCGATGCGGGAACTGGTCGCCCGCGTCCGCGCAATGCTCCGGCGTACGCGCATGGTGCAGGCATTGGCGGACCAATCCGGCGAGCCGTCTGCTCCGGAAGGCGAGAGGCCAGGCGTCGTGGAGCGTGATGGACCGCGTGTCCCGGCTCCGGTGGCATCGGCTGTCCAGCAGGCGGGACCGATCGAGATCGATCATCCCCGGCGTGTCGTGCGTGTCCGTGGGTCCGACGTGACGCTGACCTCCAAGGAATTCGACCTGCTCGCCTATCTCATGAAGCATGCCGGGATCGTGCTGTCTCGCGAGGCCCTGTTGCGTGAGGTGTGGGGGTATCAGCATCGCGTGGATACGCGAACGGTGGACGTCCACATCCGCTGGTTACGGCAGAAGATCGAGGAGTACCCGAGCGAGCCGGTGCTCATCATGACGGTGCGTGGGCATGGATACCGGTTCGTCGCCAACGAGACCTGACCCCGTTCACGAGACGGGGTTCGACCCCGCGTCGTGGCGCGATCCCCTCTACCAGCCGGGCGTGGGGACAACCGTCCATAGCCTGCGCTTCTCGATTGCCGTGCCCTTCGCGGCAATGACGCTCGTCGTCCTGCTCATTCTCTCCATCCTGCTCGGGAATTACGCGCGATCGGTCTACATGGACCGGCTGGAGGCGATGCTGGCGACGGAGGCGCGTCTGATCGCTGTGGACTACGAGCACCTTGCCGTATCGCCTACGGTGCAGGCGGATACGCAGACGTTGGTCGAGGATCGTGCCCGGACGACGGGCGACCGCATCACCATCATCGCCGGCGATGGCACGGTGCTGGCCGATTCGGAGGCCGACGCGGCCACGATGGTGAATCACAACCAGCGTCCCGAGGTCCAGCAGGCGCGGGCGAACGGGACCGGGGAGGCCGAGCGTACGAGTGCGACGGTCGATTCGGGGTTCATGTACGTTGCGGTGACAACGGCCAGCAACGATGGCGTCGTCGTGCGGGTGGCCGTCGATCTGGATCAGGTATCGCAGGTCGTCGACCGCATCCGGATCGCGTTCCTGGTTGCTGCCGTGGTCGCGGCGATGATCGTCGCGCTGATTTCCATCCAGATCGCGAACCGGATCGCGCGGCCGATCGAAGGGTTGGAGGCGCAGCTGAAGGCGCTGGCCGATGGGAACCTCGATGCCCGGGTGATTCCGGGCGGTCCGCGCGAGATCGTGGAGCTGGGCTGGAGCTACAACCGGATGGCGTCCGAGCTTCAAGCGTCGATCGCTGCGATCGAGCGGACGAGCAACCGGTTGCAGGCCGTGATGGCGAGTCTGGAGGATGGCGTCATCCTGACGGACGACCAGGGCATCGTGCTCAAGATGAACCGGGCGGCCGAGCACTTGCTGAGGACGACTGCCACGCAGATGGTCGGGAGACCGTTTCCGCAGGTGGTACGGGACCATGAGATTGCGGACCAGCTGGCGAATACGCTCGACGGACAGGCCCGTGAGGTGGCGACGGTCGAGCATGGCGTCGATCGGCGGACGCTGCTCGTGACATCGCAGGTGGCGGAAGGGCGACAGGAGCGCATGGGCCTGGTGGTCCTGCGCGATGTCACGCGGTTGCGCCAACTGGAGCAGGTGCGGCGGGAATTCGTCGCGAATGTCTCCCACGAGCTGCGAACGCCGCTGACCTCGATCCGGGCGCTGGCGGAGACGCTGGAGGCTGGTGCGCTGGACGAGCGGGAGTTGGCGAACCAGTTCGTCGAGCGGATTCTGGTGGAGGTGGATCGCCTGGCGGCACTGGTCGAGGACCTGCTCGACATGGCGCGGCTGGAGGCGGGGCGGTCGCCGCTGAACCTGGAGGTTCACGATCTGGCCGAGGTGACGGAGCATGCCGCCGACCGGTTGCGGGCGCAGGTGGATCGTGCCGGGCTCTCGCTCGCCGTCGAGATTGGCGAGGGACTGGAGCCGATCGCGATCGATCGGGTGCGAATCGAGCAGGTGCTGCTGAACCTGGTCCACAATGCGATCAAGTTCACCGCTCCGGGAGGATCCATCACGATCGGTGTGGAACGGCGTGACGATGTCCTGGCGACGACGGTCACCGATACCGGCGTCGGCATCCCGCTGGCGGAGCAGGAACGGCTCTTCGAACGGTTCTACAAATCGGACAAGGCGCGGAATTCGGGGGGGACTGGCCTGGGGCTGGCGATCGCGAAGAACATCGTGCAGGCGCACGGTGGCGAGATTTCGGTGATGAGCGTGCCGGGCGAAGGGGCGAGTTTCCGGTTCACGCTGCCCCTGACCCGCAAGAGCGGCCAGAAGACGCGGCGAACCCTGCGCGATGCCGCGATCCGGCGGCAACAGCAGGCGCGGTTGGGTGCGCCCGAGTAGCGCCGTTCCGTTTCCTTAATTGCCCGTATACATCACCTATTGCCGCTCCTGCCAGACTGGGACAACGGTGCTCGATGTCAGGAGTCAGACCCCATGACGGACTTCGGCAACGATGGCGCGGGTGTTGCCGGCGCCTCGTTTCCTCCCATCCCATCCGAACCGCAGACGCGTATCCTGCTGGTCGAGGATGACGCCCGGTTCGCCGAATCGCTCGTGGAGGCGGTCGAGGCGGTTGGCCTGGACCCGTTGCTGGTCTGCACGATCGACGACGACTTCGCGGCGTTCACGCGCCACGCCGCACCCGGTGCGGCGGTCGTGGACCTCCTGTTGCCGACGGCGGATGCGTTTCGGCTTGGCCGGTGGATCGGTGGGTTGTGCCGGGGGCCGGTGATCGTGGTGGTGCCGGGTACGACGGTTCCGACGATTCCCGATGCGACGACCGATCGTCTGCGGGTGGTGCGGAGACCGGTGGCGCCGGGCGCACTGGCGCGGATGCTGGTGCAGATCGTGGGAATGCGGCGGTGGAACGCGTGCTGGTTGGGGACAAGCACCGATCCGGACGCGCGCTCGGCCTGATGATCCCGTGGTCGAAAACGGGCGACCGGCATGGGGCAGGCCGGGTGCCGCCGTTCAGTCGGCGGTTGCGCGCTGGCGCTCGGGGACGACTGCCATCCACGTTTCCGGAGCACGCGTAAGGAAGAGTATGCCGGAGACGATGAGGAGCGCCGTGGTCAGGACGAGGGCGATGCGCGGACTGGCGAGATCGGAGATCGTGCCGAGGAGGAGCGGTCCGACGACGTAGCCGAGATCGGCGATGGTCCGGTAGAGGCCCATTGCCGGGCCGATATGGGCTTTCGGAGCGAGGTCGGCGGCGTAGGCAGCAGGTGCAGCGCCGGCGATGCCGGAGGCGACGGCCCAGAGAAACGATGCTGCAAGATAGCTGGCGAAGGAATCGGCGAAGGCGAAGAAGGCCATCGCCCCGGCGGAGAAGAGGGTGGAAGGGACGATCACGGCCTTGCGGCCGAAGCGATCGACAAGGGCGCCGGAGGGATAGATCAGGAAGAGGCCGACAATGCTCACCATGCCGATGCCGAGCCCGATCTGATCGGGTTCGAGGCCGATTCGGTCTTCGGCCAGCAGCGGGATCACGTTGAAGAGACCGCCGGTTCGCGCGAAGAAGGCGGCGAAGCTCACGAGGCAGACGAGCGCGAAGCCGGGGACGGCTACGAGCATGCTGAGCTGGGCACGGAAACCGAGTTTCGGGACCTGCGCGCCGGTCTGGCTGACCGGGACTGCCGGCTTCGTTTCCGGAACGAACGCGAGTGCAAGGATCGTCACGACCCCGGCGAGCATGGCGTTCGCCCAGAAGGGACTGGCAAGCCCCACATGCGTTGCCAGCCAGCCACCGGGGAATGATCCCGCGCCGACGGCGAAGACGAAGACGCCTGTATAGATCGCCATCACACGCCCTCGGTTGTGCGGCTGGGCGATGTCGGTGAGGATGATCTGATCGGCGGTGAGGACGAAGGCAGCTCCAGCCCCGGCAATGAAACGGGCAGCCAGGAAGAACGCATAGTTCGGTGCGATGGCGCAGGCCACCGTGCCCGCGATGGTGATCGCGCCGCCAATGGCGAGTGCCGGTTTGCGTCCGAGCCGGTCGGCAAGCTGCCCGGATGGATAGTTCACGAGGAACCGGGCGAGGCCATAGACGGCGATGGTGAGCCCGATGGCCGTCTGGCTGACGCCGAAGTCTTTTGCGTAAAGGGCGACGACGGGGACGACCGCGCCGAACCCGAGTTGATTGGCGGCGATGAGGGCGCACATCCAGATGAGGATGGTGCGTCCTTGCGGCGAGAGGCCGATGCCCTCGGGCTGACCGGCGGCGGTGGAGGCCATGAGGCGACCCTTCGGAGACGTGGCGGTACGGAACGGGTAGTTCCCCGGCAGCTTCGCACCGATCGTGGTTGGCCGCAAGGCGGCCCCACGTGGGAGAGTCGCTCGCTTGTGACGACGATATCGGACCGCGCTGCCGAGATGGTGTTCGGCGGTCACGTATCATGATGGGATGCAGAAGGGGCGTCGCGTGATTGCCCTCCGGTGTGCAGGCAGAGGTTGACGAGCGACGGTGACGGATAGACGCGCGGAACGACAGGAGCCCTCGGTTATCGCGGGGCGGTACGAGGTGCAGGTCGAAATCGGCGCCGGGGCCTTCGCGACGACGTGGAAGGGACTGGACCAGCGGCTCGGACGCCCGGTGGCGATCAAGATCCTCCACGCGCACTTCTCGCACGATCCCGCCTACGTCCAGCGATTCGAGCGGGAGGCCCAGACGGCGGCCTCCGTGTCCCACGGCAACGTGGTCGATGTCTACGACTTCGGACGCCAGGACGACCTGCTCTACATCGTCATGCAGTATGTGGCGGGAGAGGATCTCAAGCACCTTATCGTGCGGGAGCGCATGCTCGCGCCGGAACGGGCGCGCGAGATCATGGTGCAGCTTCTCGTCGGGTTGGGAGCCATCCATGCCGCCGGGATCGTCCATCGCGACATCAAGCCCCAGAATGTGCTGGTTGGGAACGATGGGCATGTGCGCGTTGCCGACTTTGGGATCGCCCAGGTCGAGCAGCTGGGGCACCTGACTGCGACGGGGACGGCGTTCGGGACGGTTGCCTACATGGCGCCGGAGCAGGCGGATGGCCGCAATGTCGGACCGGCGACCGATCTCTACTCGGCCGGCGTTGTGCTCTACGAACTGTTGACGGGAACCCTGCCCTTCACCGCGCCGACGCCGATGGCGATGATGCTGGCGCACATGCAGGAGCTGCCGGAGCCGCCTTCGATGCGGGCGACGCGCTGGCCGATCTCCGGCGATCTCGATGCCGTGACGATGCAGGCGTTACAGAAGCGCCCGGAGGATCGTTTTCGCTCGGCAGCTGCAATGAGCCAGGCGTTGCGGAACGCCTCCGTTCACGGATCGTCGCTGGCGGCAGGGGCATCGATGGTATCCCCAACCGCCGCCCCGACGCGTCCGGCCGCGCGTCCGTCAGGGCAGCGGCAGCCATCGCCCACGCCACCGAGGCAGGTGACTTCGCAACCGGTCGCGTCGGGGCGCGCCGTTCGTGAGGGGAGCGGTCTGTCGGCAGTCGTACGCGGATTTGTCGTGCTGCTGCTCGCGGCCGCGGCAGTCGGGGCGTTCTATGTCTGGCAAATGATGCAGGGGGCCGATCCTGCCGGCCCGGCGGATCGGCCGACGCCGACCATCACTGTCGACGCAACGAACGAGAACGCGGTCGTGCCGGTCACGGACGAGCCGACCGATATGCCAACGCCGACCGAGACAGCGGCGGCGATCGAGCCAGAGCCGACCGCAACCACGGAATCGCTCCCGACCGAGACATCTCTGCCGATCGAGGCGGCTCCCACCATCGAGCCGATCGGGCCGGATGATGGGACGCAGAGCATTGGCGGCGATTCCGGCCAGCCGCAGAGCAGCGCGATCGAGCCGATGCCCTCGCCAACGCCTCCGGTCTAGGAAACGCTCGCGACGGCGCGGAAGGGAAGGCGGCGTGCGATGATACACGCGGACAGGATGGCCCGGCTGTCGCTGGCGATGACCGGACCTCGCGGTGAGCGCGACCTTGGCGGCATTCCGCGATGATATGTGACGAAGGACGATGGAATGAGCGAGACAGCGACCACGGCATCCGGCACCCGCGTTCAGGTGACACCGCCCGACCTTTCCGGGGTGATCGATCTGCGGTCCGACACGGTCACGCGGCCGACGCCGTCGATGCGGCGGGCGATGGCGGAGGCAATCGTCGGGGACGATCAGTATGGCGACGATCCGACGGTCAACGAGCTGGAGGCACAGGCCGCGGAACTGATGGGCAAGGAGGCGGCGGTCTTCGTGCCGAGCGGAACGATGGGAAATCTGGCGTCGTTGCTGGCGCGGTGCGATCGCGGGATGGAGGCGATCGTCGGCAGTGAGTCGCACATCCTCTGGTACGAGATGAGCGGCGCTTCGGCGTTGGGCGGGATTCCGCTCTTCACGGTCCAGAACGACCGGTGGGGACAACTCGACCTCGATCGGGTCGAGATGGCGATTCGCGTCACCAGCCCGACAAGCCCGGTGACCGGCGTGATCTGCGTCGAGAACACGCACAATCGATGCGGCGGCACCGTCCTCTCGATGGATTACCTGAAGCAATTGCGCGAGATCTCGTTGCGCCGCGATGTGCCGATCCATATGGACGGGGCGCGAATCTTCAATGCCGCGGCCGCGATCGGCGTGCCGGTCTCCGAGATTGCGGCGGAGGTCGATTCCGTTCAGTTCTGCCTGAGCAAGGGGCTTTCGGCCCCTATCGGTACCCTCGTGACCGGTGATGCGGCGTTCGTCACAAAGGTTCGCCGCGCGCGCAAGATCCTCGGCGGGGCTATGCGCCAGGCCGGCGTCGTCGCGGCGGCGGGTCTCGTGGCGTTCGAGGAAATGATCGGGCGGTTGCCCGAGGATCATGGCCGAGCCCGGCGGCTGGGGGAGACCCTGGCGACGATTCCCGGCGTGACGATCGACCTGGAGACGCTTCACACCAACATCGTCGTCTTCCGGCAACCGGCGTCGATGGACAAGAACGCCGTCATCGCTGCGCTCCGGGAGCGAGGTTTGTGGGTGACGGACTACGGTACGCGCGGCATCCGGATGGTGACGCACCATGAGATTGGCGATGCGGCAGTCGCGCGGGCGCAGGAGATCCTGGTGTCGGTGCTGAATCCAGCGGGGGCGACGCATGCCTGAGCCCGGCTCGGAAGGGACAACCAAGCCACGACGGCGCGTTGGGTTGTTCGGCGCGAACGTCGTGCTGGGGGTAAGTGGCGGCATCGCTGCGTACAAGGTGGCGGACCTGGCCAGCAAGCTGGTGCAGGCCGGTGCCGAGGTCCATGTCGCGATGACGGATGGCGCGACGCACTTCGTGCGACCGCTGACCTTCCAGGCATTGACGCACCAGCCTGTCTTCACGTCCGTGTTCGACGGGTGGGACGAGGGCGGCCGCGGACATGTCACGCTGGCGGCGGAGGCCGATGTCGTGCTGGTTGCACCTGCGACGGCCAATACCATTGCCCGGCTGGCGACCGGTCTGGCAGACGACATGCTGAGTTCTATCTGTCTTGCGACAGAGGCCCCATTGGTGATCGCGCCGGCGATGGAGCATCACATGTGGCACCATCCGGCGACGCAGGCGAATCTCGCAACGCTGCGGGAACGGGGAGCCTTCGTTGTGGAGCCGGAGCGTGGGTATCTTGCGTCCGGCGCGCACGGCGACGGGCGGCTGGCCCCAGTCGAGCGCATCCTTGGGGAAACGCGGCGGGCCCTGGGCCGGGGCGGGCCGCTGTCTGGCCGGGGGATCGTCGTCTCGGCGGGTGGGACGCGAGAGGCTCTCGATCCGGTGCGCTACCTCGGCAACCGGTCGAGCGGCGCGATGGGTGTCGCGATTGCCGAGTCAGCCGTCTCTCGTGGGGCAGCCGTCACGTTGATCGCCGGACCCACGCTGGCCGCGCATCCGGGTGGGATGACGGTGATCCCGGTGGAATCGGCGAGCGAGATGGCGGATGCGGTGGCTCATGCAGTCGAGTCCGCCGACGTGCTCATCATGGCGGCGGCGGTGGCGGACTTCCGGCCGCGAACGCAGGCGACTGGCAAGATCAAGAAGCAGCCAGGGCAGGAGCTGTTGCAGCTCGACCTGGTGCGCAACCCGGACATCATTGCCGAGACGAACCAACCAGGCCTGATCAAGGTGGGGTTTGCGGCGGAGACGGACGATCTGGAGGCGAACGCCCGCGCGAAGATCGCGTCGAAGGGCCTCTCGATGATCGTGGCGAATGACGCCGTACGCACGATCGGAAGCGCCGAGAGCGAGGCGATGCTCCTGTATCCGGACCGGGAGACGGTAGCCTTGCCGACGATGCCGAAACCGGCGCTGGCCGAGCGGATCGTGGATGCGGTGCAGGAGCTGATCGCCGAGCGGGAGCGGGGCGCATGATCGACCCTGCGCTGCGGCAGCGCCGCCGTCTCGGATCGTCCCAGCTGCCGATGGAGCTGTTGTTGACGGCCTACGCCGCGGTTTCGGCCATCATCCTGTTGCGAACGGTGCTGGTAGCGATGGACGTCACCGACCGGATCTGGATCGGGGAGTTCGTCTACGGCATCACGGATCGCGTTACCACGCTCCTGGACCGGCTGCCGGGGGCGACGACGGTGATCGCGCTGAACCTGAGCGTGAGCGACCTGACGTTGCTGGCCCCGGTCGTGCTCTTCCCGTTGGGGTTGATCGCCGTGGGTGGGCGGGACCGCTGAGTTCGTCCCTTGGCGTGGACGCGGATTCTGCGCCACACTGGCGATGTTGGTAACGATCCGTGGCGATCGCGGACGCATGACGAAGGAGGGCAATCCGATGCTGAAGAATACGGTTCGTGGTGTGTTGGGTCTGGTGCTGACGGCGGCGGCGACGTGGCTGGCAGCGTATATCGTCGAGCAGATCTTCGGTCCGGACGAGGAACAGGCCTGATCGACGAGCATTGTGGGAAGACCCGTCGCCGCACGACCACGGCGACGGGTCTTGTCGTTGGGGGTGGCGCATGACCGGGACTCGGACACTACAGGTCGGAGATCGCGTCCTGATTGTGGCGAACCCCGCCACTCGCCGGGAGATCGAGCCGATCCTCTCGATGTTGCGGAAGACGGCGCCCGCAGGGGTCGAGCTCGATATTCGTGTAACCTCCGTGGCTGGCGAGGCGCGGACGCTGGCGCAGGATCATGCCCACGGTGCCGCGATGGTGGTTGCGATCGGTGGGGACGGCACGGTGGCGGATGTTGCGGGAAGCCTTGAGGAGGGGCGGATTCCGCTGGCGATCGTCGCGGCTGGATCGACGAACATCATCGGGCGACAGCTGGGCATTCCGACGGATCCGGCGCGTGCGGCGGCCCTCTTCTGGGGCCAGCACGACGAGCGGCTGATCGATGCGGGCCGTTGCAACGATCGGGTCTTCTTGCACATGGCGGGCGTCGGGTTCGACAGCGAGCTTTTTGCACGGACGGATCGTCGCCTCAAGCGGAAGGTTGGCTGGATGGCGTACCTGCCGGCCGGAGCTTCGGCGCTGCGAGAGAAGCCTGCGCATTTCCATATCGTCGTGGACGATGAGGAGCTCGACGTCGTTTCTCCGCTGGTGCTGGTCGCGAATGGTAGCGCGATCATTCACCCAATGCTGACGATCCATCCGGACATCGACCTGGATGACGGCAAGCTGGACCTGATCGTGGTGACGGCGACAACGCCGACCGAGATCGCACGGACGCTCGGCAGGGCCGCCACGCGAAGCCTGTCGCAGTCGCCATTCATCATGCACCGGCAGGCGACGACCGTTACGGTGCGCGCGGATCGCGACATTCCGGTGCAGGTGGATGGTGACGTGACCGAGACGCTTCCCGCGACGTTCCGAATCGACCCGCGTTCGGTGCGGGTTGTCGTTCCCTTGCGATAGCTACGGCGAGAACACGTCCGCCGTAACGCGAATGGCCCAGGATCGTGCGATCCTGGGCCATTCGCGATGTCGATCCTGGTTGGTTACGGGGTGCAGGATCCGTCAGCCGAGAATGCGTAGTTGGCAGGTCCAGCCTCGAAGCCTTGCTGGAAGCTATAGCCGCACGCATCCGTGAACCAGGTCGCGTTGCCGGACGACGTGGAAATCTCGAAGTTGGAACCGACGAACTGATCGGTGCTGGTGCCGGCGGCGAGGACGCCGTCGAACTCGACCACCCCATCGACGGTCACCGTGAGCGTGAGATCCGCATCCTGTGCCGTGATGCTGATCCCGCCGACGTTCGAGCCGTTCGCAACTGCTGTTTCCTGGCGCTCCTGGTTCCGGGTCGAGAGATCGTCTGCTGCAGGAGGCTCTGTCGGCTCCTCGGTTGCCACGACGACCTCCTGGGTCGGCGGGGTCGTGGGCTGCGTCTGCTCGATCGCGCTGTCCGGCTCGGTTGTCGGAGCGCTCGCCGCGTCCTGGCCACGCTGGTTGTCGCCCCGTCCCGGAATGGTTGCGGCGCTGGACGGATCGACGGCCGGAGTCGTGGCGGTGGGTTGTGCCGTGGGAGCCACGGTAACCGTGACCGGCGGCTCGGTGGGCAGGTTGATGTCGTTCGCGAACGGCGTCATCGTGGGGGGCGCAACGGTTGGCGTGCCGGCGTCATCGGACGGGGCGAAGTAGGCGCTGTAGCCCCAGGCGAAGACGATGGCGCCAAGGACGACGGCGAACGCGATGATCGCGAAGTTCGGCGCCCAGTGGCTCGGCATGTCGATGGGAGGAACGGGATCGACACCGCTGACGCCGCGCGGGGCTGGCGCGGCGATGGTGCCATGCGCTTCCTCGAACAGGGCGAGCATCTTGGCGGGATCGAGATCGAGGTACACCGCGTAATTGCGGACGATGCCACGCTGATAGATCAGCGGTGGCAGGGCCTCGAACTTCTCATTCTCCAGCGCCGACAGATGCTGGCGGTTGATGCGTGTCGATTGTTCCGCTTCCTTCAGGGTGACACCCTTGCGGGCGCGTGCCTGTTGAAGCGTATCTCCAAAACCTGCCATGGCCTCTCCGAAGGCTCCCCAACGTATGCTGGCGACCTTGCCACCATACCGCCTGACGCGGGTCGTCGCTGTGTTCCAAGATGCCACCTGGTGACGAATGGTCACCATATGGCGTCCATTGCCGGGGCGAGCGTTCCGCCGAGTCCGTACGCGTGCTGCTGGAAATGCAGTCCGGCAGCAGTGATTTGATGAGCGGCGCCTGGTTGGAGGCGGCTGCTCCCTTCAATGGATTCGGGCGGGGTAGCAACACGCGAACCCCTCCAGCTCGCGAATCTGTTACCGCCTTCAGTCTACTCCGCGTACCCTCCCCTTTTCCGCGTTTTTGCCTGCCGAACCCGAGATTTCCCGTACGTACACGCGTGCGGCCGGTCGTGGCTGGAATGCCGTTCGACTGACTTCCGGTGCTATCCGCTGTGTCGCCGGCGCAAGGAGGGCAACAGGTCATCTACACGGCTGGCGGCTGTTTCTTCCCGTTCCTCCGGCATCCAGATGCGGTCGCTCGGGAGCCACCAGCATCCAATGGTCGACTGACAGGGAAGATCGTCGGCGTTGACCATCTGGCGATGGGTGAACGCCCAGTTATTTGCACAGAATCCACGCTCGCCATGTTCGGACGGACGGAAGTCGCGGCACGTCCGGCAGGCGCGGGGAATGTCGGGGGCGATGGAGACGCCGAGATCCAGCGGCTCGGCGCGCCCGGTCAGGATGTTGCGAATGTCGAACGCCGGTGCGACGGCGTCCGCATCGATGCGATCCCCAGCGCCTGGATGGCGGGTGTCCCGATGCTCGACGTAATCGACCGTGCGCGGCGGTTCCGGCCGCGCCACCCTGTCCCGATTTTCATCGGACGAGCGGTAATTGGCCGATCGCAGTGGCGAGTCCTTTGGCGGAAGCGGTTGCCGGGCAATATCTGGCGTGGATTCCGCGCGCGGCGGGACATCGAGTACGACATCGTCCCCTGGCCGGTGCTGACTGGCGTGCCGGCGCGGCGGCGCGCTGGTTCCACCGAACAGGCGCCCTCGGAAAGCCGCCATCCCGCCGTCGCTCTCGAGGTCGACCGGCGGTGCGAAGGACCAGGGACTCTCGGCTACGGGCGGCGCAGGTTCGACCGGCTGGAGTTCTGGCTCCGGTTCGTCGCGATAGGGCGGGTGCGGGTCCCGCGCGGGATCGGCGTCGAATGGCGGGAAGCCATCGTCGCGATGTGTCGTGGACCTTCGCGGTTCCCGGATTGTGTGGATGGGATCGGCAGCGAACGGCTCGACTTCCGGGGAGTCCCAGGGCTCGTCGTCATGGCTATCGGCGCGCACCCGGAGAACCGTTGCGCCGTTGCCGCGATCCTGGCGACTTGGAAGCGAGGGGACGCGATCCTGTTCCTGCTTGCGGAGACGGTCCTCATGCACGGGTCGGTAGAGACCGTGGGCACGGGACACCGATGACGGCTGGCGAAGTGACGGCGTAGCGGAGCGTGATGCCGGTGGCGGGGTCATCATTGCGCTGTCGCTGGCATGTGCTGGCGTCGGCAACGCTGGCGCGGTCTGCACGATGGCATCGTCGATGTCGGTTGCAGTGGCGATCGGCGGTGCCGGTTCGTCGGTGGGCCGGCGCCGCGTGCGCACGGGCTCAGGCGTCAGGTCGTCGGCGTACACATCGGCGAAGGGATCGTCAAATGGTGCGTCGGTTTCGGCCAGGGCCTCGCGGACCGTGGCCATGAGCTGATGATCGCGGATGGCGTCGCGGTCCTTGCGCCAGGGGTTCCGGAAGCGTCCGAATGGTCCGCGCCGGGTGTGCAGTTCTTCGTGGAGAAGGTCGTCTTCCTCCCACTCATCCACGCTCTGGACGGTGTCTTCGTCATGGATCTCCGGAGTATCCATCGCGTCCGGCTGGACGGTGGCCATCACCGGCTCGTCCGGAAGCGGTTCGACCTCTGGGTCGGCAATCGGCTCCACCGGAAGACGCCGGAAGTCGACGTGACGCGCGATCGGCACATCGTCCGCAGCCTGACGCGGACCGGCCTGGATATCATCACTGCGGGATGGCGGCTCCTGCCTGATCGCGCCGATGGCGATGCCCATGCGGGGCGGTTCGCTCCTGGGTGCACGTGGTGCTGGTGCTTGCGGCCTCTCGTCCTGCTGGCGGCGAAGTTCGGCAAAGGTGCGGGGCCGTGGACCTGCTGATTCGGCTTCCGGCATCAGGTTGCCCTGATCGGGCGCGGCGGCGTCCGTCGTGACGGCCGCTATCGCAGGGGATGGCACTGGCTGTGCGGGCGGCACGGTGGTGATGCGGCGACGGGCGCGCTTTTCTTCCCGGGCGATTTCCTCGGCGCGGACGTGGTCCGGCGTTACCGGGGCAAGTGTGTCCTTGCCGGCGGCGGCGCGAATGGCGCGGGCACGTTCGAGGACGGCGTCGTACACCGTGACCTGCGCATCGCCCTGATCGGATGATGGGGCCGTGCTGGTGTCGGAAACGGGGTTCTGCCCTGCTTCGGAGCCATCCTGCCCACGCATCAGCGGGAGTTCGATGGACGGGTCGATTTCAGGGATGCTGTTGAAGACATCCTCGTCCGCGTCGGCGGTGGATGCAGGGATGTCGCTGTCGATGGATGCCCTGGTCCGATCGTGGCCCCGGTCGCGGAGGCCATGCGGCGCGCGCGCGCGGAGCGGCGCTTCGACCGGCGTGGAAGCGCTATCGAACGAGGCGCTATCGTCGCCATCGACCTCGGAAACGGGAGTGCCTGTAGTCGGGGAAGCATCCGATGCCTGCGGTTCGGAATCCGCGGTGTCGTCCGGTGTGAGGGCCTCGTCGTCATTCAGGGGTATGTGTGGCGCGCGCCGGGCGAGCATGCGCTCGCGGGCATCCTGGATCGCGGAGTGATTGCCGCCGCGTGCGAGGATGCGCGCGCGATGCTCCTGATCGGCATGGGCGCTTGCGTTGCCGGTGTCATCTTCATCGCGGTCGCGAAGCTCGGGCACGAGCGACGCCTCGACAACGACCTTGTCGTCGCGCTCAACAACCGGGGCAAGATCCGGACGCCCGGGCGCATCGCGATGGACGACCGAGGTCACCTCGTCATCGCGGCGTTGCAAGGCAATGGGCAATTGGGTGGTGTCCGTGTCCTGTGGCGTGGGGGCTGGATGTTCGCCGGTGGCGCTCACCCAAAGGTCGCTTCCCCAGGCATTGCGGCACGCGAGTTCGTCCTTCCGGACGAGAATGCGGACATCACTCGACGTCTGGCGTGCAGGATGCGTACACCAGCCATTCCCGGCAAGCTGATTCGACTGGAAGTAGCGACACGAGGCGCATTTTCGCTTCAGTGGCGGCATGCCATTTGGACCCTTCCCCACGGGGCACGTTTGGGACACGCGTCTCCAGACTCTCGCTGCTCCCCAAAGCGCCGAGGGCCGAAAACGGATTCCTGGAGAGAACCACCCCGTCGGCTTTGATTGTAGTCGGCGTCCGAAACCTTGTCTACGTGGCACGGTTCCGAAGGGTGATCGTTCGGACAGTGTGTCCGTTCGGGCTGTGATCGCAATTGGCAGATCCTTGGAGCGGACTGGGAATCCCGGCAAGACGGCGATTCCGCCATAGCGCCCGACCGCGTTTCCCGTGGGCCTTCTTGAAGAAACGCCGGTGTTGCGGACGATCCGGGATCCATCCTGCGTTCTCCCGGACCGGCACGAATGCCGATCCAGCGGCGGCATTGCCGTTCACGCCCACCAGCGAGGCACTCGATTGCGTGCCTTTCGGGGGGTGATCCCGGCCGATCTGTGACGCCTTGTCGCTGATTGTACCCCGTCTGTGCGGACGGTTGGCTGGCCCGGACGGGCCAGCGGGACGAAACCTGTCCGACCGTGGATACGCGTGTCGAGAATTGCCTGGACGCGTCGCGATCGATACACTCGCCTCATCGAGATCCGGCACGGCCGGACCATGACCGGAACGATCGCGCCGTGGCCGGAGGTATCGGGTACGGCGGACAAGGAACGTCGTCCATGCTCGTGCTAGCGCGTGAGGATCTGAAGAACCTGGTGCCGATGTCCGAGGCGATCGAACTCATGAAGCTCGCCTTCCGGGAGCTCTCGTTGGGCAATGCTGTGGTGCCAATGCGGACCGTCATCGAGGTGGAGCCGGAGACATCATCCACGCTGGTGATGCCAGCCTATCTGCCCGGACTGAATGCGCTTGGATTCAAGGTGATCTCGATCTTCACCGGAAACCCCCAACGTGGGTTGCCGACCGGCAATGCGATGGTCTGCATGCTGGACGAGGAGACTGGTGTACCGCGGGCACTGCTGAACGGCGCGTTCCTGACGGCGCTGCGGACGGGCGCGGTGTCCGGCGCAGCGACGGACCTGCTGGCGCGGCCGGATGCGACGCGGCTGGCGGTGATCGGCGCCGGGGTGCAGGGCGTGACGCAGGCGGCGGCTGTGGCAGCGGTGCGCGATCTGGAGCGGATCGCGGTGGTGTATCGCTCGCAGGCCTCGTGGGATCGCTTCCGGGAAGCGGTGGAACGCGACTGGCCGCATCTTGTGGATCGCCTGGAGCCGACCAGGGATGTGAAGGCGGCCGTCGAGGGGGCGGACATCATCTGTGCCGCGACGACGTCCGCCACGCCGGTCTTCGACGATGCCTGGGTGCAGCCAGGCACGCATATCAACGGAGTCGGTTCGTTCACGCCGCAGATGCGGGAGGTTCCGGGAGAAACCGTTTCGCGTGCGAAGGTCGTGGTGGATCATCGGGAGTCGGCGTGGGCCGAAGGAGGCGATCTTATCATCGCGCGCGACGAGGGGATCTTCGCCGAAGAGGACGTGATTGGGGAACTGGGCGAGGTAGTGGCCGGGCTGGCGACGCCGCGCATGTCCGAGACCGACGTGACCTTCTTCAAGTCGGTCGGGAACGCGGTTCAGGACGTGGTGGTGGCGCGCCGGGCCGTCGAACTGGCGGTCGATCGTGGCATTGGCGCGGAGATCACGCTCTGAGCGACGCCATCGAGCCGATGCGCTCCGGCGGGCGTCACGATCCCCGTAGCGCGTGAATGACGCTGGATCGCGCGGCATGGGTTGCGGGGATGAGTGACGCGAAAAGACCGACGATCATGGCGCTGACGAGTCCGAGCATGGCGCTTGAGATCGGCAAGGACGTGGCTGGCGGCATTGGCAAGCTGGCCAGGACCAGCTTTCGCGCGAAGACCTGGACGCTGATGGCCGCGATGGGAATGGCGATCGCGGCAGCGAGCAGGGTCTCGAACACGGTCTGGACGATCACATCGCCGAATATCCGGAGCCGTGTGGCACCCAAGGCGCGGCGTAGGCCAAAGTCATGCTGGCGTTCGCGAACGCTGGCGAGACCAACGCCGAAGATTCCGAGTCCGCCGATGATGAGGGCGACGAGGGAGACGGCGCGGGCGGTAACGGACTGCTGGTTCAGGACGGGTGCCAACCGGTCGCCCGAGTCGGATCGGTGCGCCGAGTAGATCGAGGTTCCTTGGGTATCTTTGATGGATGCGACCAGATTCTGCGTGAAGCTGAAATCGTCAGGGTTGACCCTCGCTGCCCAGGTGAATCCGGGAATGAGCGCCATGAGTTCCGGATGAGGCAGGTCGGAGACCACGACAATCGGCGACGTTCCGTTTGCGAAGGCGTTCGTGTCGATGGCGACGACGCCGTCTACCACCATTGGCCGAACAGGCATGACCTGCGGGTCGAACGTTCCTGCGAGGTCGGTGGTGTAGCCGAGGGTCTTGCCAATGACATCCTGGTCGCTCAGACCGAGTGCCTGTTGGGCCCATCCAGTGTGCAGGACGACGTGCAGCGTGTCTGATTGGGCGGTGTCTTTCGGCCACGATCCGGCGACGAGATCGACAATACGGACATCGGGATACGTTGAAGATAGCCAACGAACGCCATTGAAGACCGGAGTCGATCCGTAGCTGATCCGCAGCGGGAGGCTGAAGTCCCGGCTCAGGGCAGTGATTCCATTTTCGCGCAACGTGGACTCCAGAACATCCGCTTCGGTGGCTGTATCGTTTTGGCCAGAACCCGTGATGCTGATCGTGATAGGGAGCCCGTATTGCGTGGCGAGGTAGACATCGTTGGCATCGTGGCTCAGGACATTCGCTGCATCGACAAGGACGACTGCGACAATTGCGGCTACCATCCCGGCAATGGCGGCGACGGTGCGAAGCGGCTTGGCGCGGACATCCAGCCAGGCTGAGATCAGACTCCCGATCATGAGTGGTTCTCTCCTGACTGCGGGATGAGCGTTCCCTCGGCCAAGGTCAGGATACGATCGGCGTGCGCAGCCACCTTGCGATCGTGGGTCACGAGAATGAGCGCGACACCGGTGGCGTGGACGAGTTGCAAAAGCAGGTCCAGCACACGATCGCCGGTCGCTTCGTCCAGGGCCCCGGTCGGCTCGTCGGCCAGGATGACTCGCGGGCTACGAACAAGGGCGCGGGCGATGGCAACTCGCTGTTGTTCGCCTCCGCTGAGCAGATGGGGCATTGAGTGGGCGCGGTCACCCAGTCCCACGGCATTGAGGAGTTCAAATGCGCGGTCGAAGCGATTGGCGAGATCGCGCTGGTTTCCATAGAGCATTGGTTCCGCGACGTTCTCCACGGCGGTACGGCGGTCGAGCAGGTAGAACTGTTGAAAAATGAAGCCCAGATGGGCACCTCGCAGCCGCGAACGTTGGGCATCGCGCATGGTTGCCGTCTTGATGCCATCGCAGACCACTTCGCCTGCCGTCGGGGTGTCGAGCAAGCCGAGGATGTTCAGCAGGGTTGACTTGCCCGATCCGGAACGACCGACGATGGCGGTCACCGAGGCCGGTTCAATTTCCAGGTTGATGTCGCGCAGGACCGCGATCTCCCCCCTTGTCGGCAGGCGGAATACCCGTTGCACATGGTGAAGCTGGAGCAGATGCGTCATGAGGCACCGTGTTGGGCATCGGTGATATCGCGCTGGACGGGATTCAGCAGGACCGATTCTGATGCGTTCAATCCACTGACAATCTCGATGTTGTAGTCGTCGCTCGCGCCAAGCTGGACGGATCGGAGTTCGGTCGTTCCGTCGGCGTGAACCACGATGACCTGGCCCTGCTGGGCAGACCCCAGGACGGCCGAGCGCGGCAGCGACGAGACGGTGACGGGCTTTGCCATCTGGAGCACCATCATCCCGTGCAGGCCGGCGACAACCCGGACATCGTCCGGAATCTGGCAGCGCATGGTCACCCCGGTCGCCATGGATGGCAGGCTGGCGGCTGAGGTGAGCGTCGTTGGAGTCGCGTCGGCGGCAATGCTGGCTTCGCCGCTGCCACCAGCCAGGCCGAGTCCCGCCCATTCGCAGGTGAATCCCGATGGGGCCCCGTTGATGAGCGCCTTGATGGTAACCGGCGGATCGAGGAGACGGTAGGCCAGCTCATCCGAGCTGATCGGAGCCTCAAGGAGCCAGCCGGACTCCCCCCGGACAACCGAACCGGTTCCGGAAACGATCGGCACAATGGACTTGGATTCCAGCGAGACGGTTGCGCGATCGTTCAGGGTGACCGCAGGGAGCGGGGCGATGAGGCCGGCTGGCTGATTCTGGTCGGCAGCGGCCCGGGCGACGAGATAGGCGATGGCGGCAGTGGCTGCCGCCCAGATCACCACGGTTCCAAGGCGTCGGAACCAGGATGCCGCGAAACCGACCCGTTGTGTGCGGTTCATGGCGAATCTCCTTCGCGGGTCAGGGAGTCGCGGAAGTTCCAGCGAAGGTCACATTCTTGCAATCCAGGTCGGTGCGTTGCTGGATGCCGGATGGATCGCCAAGACTTGCTTGTTGATACGCTTTTCGATAGGTAGAAAGATAGCCCTCATCAGTGGCCAAGGAGTGGTCAAGATTGTCGTTCAGTGCGGCGAGGCTTTTGTTCTGCATTGCTGTGTCGCCGGAGGCATAGGCATCGAGCCATTCATGTTGCCAGGCACAGGTGTTGGCGCTACCAACCAACGTATATTCGTAGGGAACCTGCCAACTGGCGTTGGCCGACCCTTTGAAATGGGCGAACCCTTTCATCACGGTATCTGGTGTCACCTGATATGCAGTGGGCCATGCGTAGGAAGGAATAAGGGCTGAGACGGCGGCGTAGAGTTCGTCGTAGGTGTACCAACCGTCCCCGTTCTTGTCGAAATCGGAGACGTAGGTGGGGAGGGCCGCGGTGCCGGGGGTGACTGCTGCCGGTCCCTGGCGTGCATTGGCGGTGGTATCGCTCGGGGTGCCCAGCGTCAGGCCAAATGGTGCGGTGGATGACGCCTGGGTCTGGTCGGGAGCACTGGTCGGCTGATTGGTCGCTGGCACTGTGGTGGGATCATTCTTCTTGCTGGATCCGCAGGCGGCGAGGACAAGCACCATGGCGACGACGAGGAACGAACTGAGGATGCGTTGGCGCTGCGGCATGGGACGCTCCGTTTGCATTGGTTGTTCGGGGCAGCAGAGAATCTGCCGCCCCGAACGGCTATGCGTTGGTTCAGTTCCAGTCGAGCGTGCCGGTGAAGGTTCCCGAGCCATCGTTGCTATAGGAGAGCAGGCAGAACGTGATGTTGTAGTTGGTGTAGGCGACCGGTTGCCAGGTGCCGACAGACTGTGGGTATACCGGTCCGCCACCACCGCCGTTGCAATCGTGGATGCCAAGGAAGAGCCCGGCGGGGCCGGAACTCATGTTGAACGCGACGTCGGGGTCAGGGGCTCCGGCGTTGGCGATCGTGCGTGGATTTCCAGAAGAACTGGACGCTGCCTTCGGAGGCATAGCCGTCGTCAATCCAGTCCGGTTTGGCGAAGGCTGCCCCCGGCAGTGCGAGCATGGTAGCAAGGGCGATCAGGGTGGCAATGGTCTGCGGTCGTCGTTTCATGGAATTCCCCTCCGATACATCGAACCTGCGAGTGAGGTGCGTCTGAGGATCCTCACAGGAAAGAACGCGCCAGTCGGGCATATGGTCGCAGCTTGGGCTTCAGGCGGGGGTGTCGTCGCCTCTGGCACCGTGGGTGCTCCTGGAGCCGCGATCGGCGATGGCACGCATGTTGCATTGGCGTGGATCGTTCCATAGCAATGTGGTTGTCGCCACCACGCAGACAATGCAAGAGGGTCACACGATTGGGAGGGGCATATGCAGACAACGGCAGATCCCGGCAACGCCGGGATGTCGTCCTTCGGCACGTGGGACGACGAATCTCTGGTTCGCGCGGTCCAGTTGGGAGACTGCGAGGCGATGTCTGAGATATACGCCCGCTACCGTGACCCGATTGAACACTTTGTCCGGAACAGGGGTCTCGATCGGGACGTTGCCGAGGATCTGGCCAGCGATGTCTTCCTCAAGATCCTGCAGCACATCGCACAATTTCATGGTGGGTCGTTTCGGGGGTGGCTGTTTCGCATCGCACGTAATACCGTAATCGACTTCATGCGCGCGACTCATGGTGAGTCGTCGCTGGATGTCTGTTGGTCGGTGCCGGATCCGGCGATTTCGCTGGAAGACGATGTGCTCGGGCGACTGGAGTACGAGCACGTACGCCAGGCGATCGCGGCACTTCCAGTCCACCAGCGACGCGTACTGGAGATGAAGCTGGGGGGGCTGTCGATACCACAAATTTGCGAGGAGGAGGGGATGAGACCTGGCGGCGTCAAGAGCGTCCTCCATCGCACCCGACACGAACTCTCGTTCTTGCGGGTCGGCGTCGTCTCCGCCCCTCATTCGTTGGGGGGGTAAGTGGGAGTAGACGACCTCTCCGACGCCGGTCTTCGACGATGCCTGGGTGCAGCCAGGCACGCACATCAACGGTGTGGGATCGTTTACGCCCGAGACGCGCGAGGTGCCGGGCGAGACCGTCTCCCGCGCGAAAGTCGTGGTCGATCACCGTGAATCCGCCTGGAGCGAGGGTGGCGACATCATCATTCCACGCGACGAGGGGACGATCGATGCGGCACACGTTCTGGCAGAACTGGGAGAAGTGGCCGCGGGACAGGTTTCGCCACGCTCATCCAGTGACGACGTGACCTTCTTCAAGTCGGTTGGGAACGCGGTCCAGGACGTGGTGGTGGCGCGCCGGGCCGTCGAGCTGGCGGTCGATCGCGGAATCGGGACGGAGATTTCGCTCGGATAGTGCATGGAGCGACGAACGGCGGCAGGAATTACAGCCTGCCGCCGTTCGTTGCGTTCGAGTGATTTCGATGTCAGTCGGCGGCGAGGGCGTGTTCCGCGACGGGATCGGACGCAGGTGACGACGCAGCCACCGAGATCGGGCAGGTGCCGGTCGGGCAGACGTGATCGACGATGTGCTTGCGGAACTCGTCCTCGAACTGCTCGATCATGCCCATCAACGGCACCGGTGCAACCTGGCCGAGCCCACAGAGCGAGAGCTCGATGATGTGCTTGCTGGTGCGCTTGATCAGCGTGAGATCGTCCAGCGTGCCGCGCCCGAAGCGGATGCGGTCGAGGATCTCCACCAGAGCCGGGTTGCCGAGCCGGCAGGGCACACACTTGGAGCACGACTCGTAGCGGTTGAAGGCGGTGAGATACCGGGCGAAATCCACGACGCAGACGTTCTCGTCGAAGATCACCCAGCCGCCGGACCCGAGCATGCCGCCGAACTTGTCGAGCGAGGTGAAATCGACCGGCTCGTCGAGATGCTCGGCTTTCAGCGGCCCGGCGGAGACGCCGCCGGTCTGCACGCCCTTGAAGGTATAGCCCTCGCGCATGCCGCCGAAGATGTCGTTGAAGAGGGTGTTCAGGGTCATGCCCATCTCCACCTCGACGACACCGTGACGATTCATCGGTCCCTGGTTGGTCATCAGCTTGGTTCCGGTCGTGTCCGCCGTGCCCATGCTTGCGTACCACGCGCCGCCGTTGATGATGATGTCCGGGATGTTGGCCAGCGTCTCCGTGTTGTTGGCGACGGTTGGGCGCTTCCAGAGGCCCTCCTCGACGGAGCGGGGCGGTTTGGTGCGGGGCTGGCCGCGCACGCCCATCACGGAGTACATGAGGGCGGAGGCCTCGCCGCAGACGTAGGCGCCGCCGCCGGTACGGACGCGGAAGGCGACGTTCTTGCCGGTGCCGAGGATGTTCTTGCCGATCAGTCCGAGGCGCTCGGCATCGGCGACGGCCTTGCGGAAGCGGCGGATGGCGAGCGGGTATTCGCCGCCGATGTAGTTGTAGCCGCGCTCGGCGCCGACGACGACGCAGGCGATGAGGATGCCCTCCAGGATGCGATGCGGATCGCTCTCGTGAAAGTGACGGTCCTTATAGACGTTCGGCTCGCCCTCGTGGCTGTTGCAGACGACGAACTTCGGGTTGTTGCGCGCCTTGCGGCCGCTCTCCCACTTCACACCAGCCGGGAATCCGCCGCCGCCCCGACCCTTCAACGTGGCCGTCGTGACCTCGGCGATCGCGTCCTCCGCGCTCATCTCGAAGAGGACCTTGAAGTAGCCGTCGTAGGCGCCGCGGGCGATGGCATCCTCGATGGAATCCGGCTCGATGACGCCGGAATTGCGCATGAGGAGCTGCTTCTGCAGCGCGAAGAAGGGATGGGCATTCAGTGGCGGGATGCCGTCGAACGCCTCATCGCCGCGAACGCCGACGGCGAGATCCTGTCGTCCGCCAGCGATGACGGCGGGGACATCGTCCGGTGCGACGGGTCCGTAGACGACGGGCGGCGCATCGGGGCGCTTGACCTCGATCCACGGCTCCATCCAGAAGGCGCCGTTGCCGCTGACTTCGCGGACGATGCCCCTGGAGCCGAGTTCCTGGCGAGCACGGTCGAGCACGTCGAGCGCGCCCTTGGCGATCGAGCTGCTGCCGACGCCAATGCTGGCGACAACCTTGTCACCGTTCCAGATGCTGTCCCAACGGGCGTGTGCCTGCTGGCGGAAGGCCTGGAAGTCGTCCTTTGAGGTGAGACGGGAGAGATGCTCGCTGGGAGCGACGTGAACCATGCGGAATCCTCTCCTTACCCGACAACGTCGCCGCGGACGGCGGCTTCGGCGGCGGCGCGGCCCGCAACGGCGCGCTGCAGGAGGTCGTTCAGGGAATCGGGCGTAACGTGGCCGACGTAGGTGTCATCGAGCTTCACCACGGGCGAGCGGTCGCAGACGCCGAGGCAGCCATTGACGACCTGGACGCTGAGTTGCTCGTCCGGGGTGGTATCACCGTCAGCGATGCCGTAGGTGTCGCGCAACTCCTGTACGAGCTGCTGGGATCCGAGGACGTAGCACGACATGCCGTGGCAGATCAGGAGGTGATGATGCCCGCGTGGGGCGGTGCGGAAGTCGGCATAGAAGGTGAGCAGGCCGAAGACCCGGTTCACCGTGGTCCCGAGGTGATCGGCAACGAGTTCGGCGGCCTCGGGGGAGACCCAGCCGAAGTGCTCGTTCACCTCTTGGAGCGCGGAGAGGATGAGCTCCTGCGCCTCCTCGAAGTCGTTGTAATGGAAATGGGAGAGGAGTTCTCGAACGACGTCGAGGTCGATCTCCTGCCGCCCGGTGAATGGGGCGGGTACTGGAAGCGGTACGTGCGCTTGCTCCGCGTGAGCCACTCGGCCACCCTCCCTGCCATCTCTCGGGGAGCGTCGGCGCACCCCGTGGCAGTGTGAAGACGATCACAAAAACCTTAGGGGGAGTATAGCAGGGGCGCGCACGCTCGCAGGAACGATTGTCACCTGCGAAGGCATGTTCGTTCGTGCGGATTGCCGGGCCGGGAGGGCGACACGTCGCAACCCCAGCGCCTCCGTTCGGGGGCCTGGGGTTACGACGCTGGACGAAGCATGCGGTTAGCGGAAGAGCCGCCTGAAGTCGCCGTCGAAATCCTGCAGGAACTCGTGCATATCGACGACATCGCCAGCGGTCACGGACGGAACATCTGGGCCGGCGGCAGCCTCTTCGACGAGTTCGGTATCAATGACCGGCTCATCGTCCTCGGCATCGATCCGGCCACGGACAATGGCTTCTTCGGTGAGACGCCGCAGCGCGAGTTGTGCGGCCTGGGGATCGCCGTCGTTCATGACAGCAGCGACGAAGTTGCGGGCATGGCAATCGTCGCATTCCACGAGCATGGTCCAGACATCGGGACGACGCGAGATGACCTTGATATCGTCCGCCTGGAACTCCCGGTGGCACACGGCGCACCGTTCGATACGATCGAGCACGATCTGTTTGATCTGGCCTTCGGAATCCATGATGGTCTCGATGCTTTCCCTTCAGGAATATGCGGCGGATGACGATGCGGGCAACGATGTGACGCGATGCAGGACGCGTGCCCGCTCGGTCAGTTCGAACGACGGCGGTCGAAATCGTCGAGATCGAGGGAATTGATGAAGTCGCGGAAGACGGAGAGTTGCTCGTCGTCCACACGTGGCGCAGTCGATCCGGCGGAGGTGGCGAATGGTTCCGGTGCCGATGGATCCGGCGAGGTTTCCGCGTCCTGGATGCCGGACGATTGGGTGAGGGTGCTGTCGATGTCGAACTCGTCATCGTCGACGGCGACACCGGCCCGTTCCATGATCGCGTCGTCGACGAGGATTCGACAGCCGACGCGAACCGCGAGGGCAATGGCGTCGCTGGGCCGGCTGTCGATGTCGATGCTGCGGCCGTCCTGATCGAGGACGATGTGAGCAAAATAGACCTGATCGTTGAGATCGGCGATGACGACGCGATCGACGTGAACGCCAAGGTCCGCCAGCATGGTTTGCATCAGATCGTAGGGGAGCGGACGGGTGGCGTTGATCCCCTGCAGTTCCATGGCGATGGCCTCGGCTTCGTAGGCGCCGATCCAGATGGGGAGATGCCGGTCTCCCTCGAGTTCCTTGAGGATGACCACCCGATGCTGGGTGATCAGGCTCACGCGAATGCTCTCGACGGTGGCTTCGATCATGGTCTCCGGCCCTTTCTGCGGCACCCCTGGCCCGGTGTGTCGACGATGTCGCTATGCCCATCCCTGTTCGGGAACGCGATCGGCACAGCACGGGTGCCTTGTGCCCTGACAGACATTTTACACGCGGTCCGCACGCTGCGACAGTTGGCCGTCCGGGTGGGCGGTGGCGGCCTTCACCATCATGAACGCATGACGTAGGGATGAGGTTCGCCCGGCGCCTGAAGACAGGACGGCGGCTGGATGATGGTTCCATCCAGCCGCCGTCGGAATCGGAAGAGTGCGGCTTACGATGCCGGGGTCGGCGTTTCCGACGGAGCGGGAACATTATCGTAATCGTAATGCGGGACGACTCCGATGTCGTCCTTCGGCCAGTAGGTGACCCAGGCCTTGCCGATGACATTCTTGATGGGCACCGGCCCGAAGTAGCGCGAGTCCTCGGAGTTCGTGCGGTTATCGCCCATCACGAAGATCTCGCCTTCCGGCACGGTCAGCGGGCCGCAGTAGCTCATGTTGCGGTCGCAGATGGATTGCTTCCCGTCCAGGTAGGGTTCGTCGAGCCTGGCGCCGTTCACGTAAACGCCCCCATCGCGGATCTCGACGGTGTCGCCGGGCAGGCCGATCACACGCTTGATGAACGGTTTGTCGTTGTTGGGGATGGGCGGGTTGAAGACGATGACATCGCCACGCTTCGGGCCGCCGAAGAGATAGTCGTTGTCATCCCAGAAGGGAAGCCAGCCCGTGATCTTCGACGTGCCAAGGTCGAAGTAGGCGTTACGGTTGACCAGCAGCATCTCGCCGTTGTCGAAGCTGTTGTCCATGCTGTGGCCATCGACCTTGAAGTTGAGGACGACAGCACGGACGAGGACGAAGATGACGAGGGCCAGGATGAGGGTCTCGATGATCTCGCGCGTGGCGGAGGATCGCTTCTTGGTCGCGGGTGGGGTAGTGGTCTCGTCCGGCCGGGCGGCATCCGCGGATGGCTGGATGGGTTGCGGATCGAATCCGTAGGCGTTTTCCGGCGATATGGTCGAGTCCTCGGACGGCCTGGTATCGGTCATGATCGGGGTGGCCCCTCATCGGTCAGGGTGGGTGGCGTCCGGATGGGCGCGCGACTGTGGTCGGGATCGGCGTTATGGGCAGGACAAGTCTCGGACATGGCGATGGCCGGCGGGGAGGCGATTCTCCCACACCGGCCATTCCCTCAGGAAACCCCACTCGATGTCACATGGTGGCGTGGTGAACGAGGTCCTTGCGGCCGACATCCGGCGGACCTAGATGTCGTCGGCGCGAACCCCGGTGCCGACCGGCTGCTTCTTGGCGACCTCGTCGGCGGACTTGGTGGTCGCCGTGAGGGTGGAAGCGGTGGTCGACGTCCCCTTGTCGAGCTTGGCGTCGTCGATCGGCTTGCCGTTTTCATCGACACCCGATTCCTGCTTGAACTCGCGGATGCCCTTGCCGAGGGCGCCCCCGATTTCCGGCAGCTTGCCGACACCGAAGATGATGACCACGATGACGAGAATGATCGCGAGCTCAGGAGCCCCAATTCCGAACGGCATGACTGACAATCCTCCACGGACACTGGCGGTTATGCCTGGCAAGCCCGATCCGATATGACTTGCCTGAGGTCGGGCACATTGTATTCCTCGGTTTTGCCGGTATCAAACGGCTTGCGCCGCCTGGCCTGTCAACACGACGGGTACACAGAGGAGCGTATGTGCCACCGAACCGCCCCATTAGAATTGCGTCGCTAGTTTGGGATTCTCCCGCCCAGTCGAACTGCTAGAGCAGCAGCCCGCTGAGGACGCAGAGCACAACAAAGACGACCGCGGTTCCGATCGTAAACTGGAACAGGGTCTGTTCGAAGCCGCGCCGGGTCTTGACGATCGACCCGGAGTCGCCGCCCATGCCGCCACCGAATGCCGAGGTCTTGCTCTGAAGCAGGATAGTGACCATCAACACGATGGCGACGATGATCGTCGCGAGATTCAACGCTACGTGCACGAGATTCGACCGTCCTTCATACCTGGATGGCGACATCGATCCCGGCGCCTTCGCCGGTCCCTGTCGACGCTGAGCGTACCATTCCCGGCGGCGGCGTTCAATTCCCCAGCCGGCCAAGCGGGCTGGATGTCCGCAGCGGATCGGGGTGATTGGGCCAATGGATCAGGCGCGCGCTCTGGTGGCGAGGGCGCGGCAGAGCGCGTCGAATCCGGCGGGATCGAGGCTGGCGCTTCCCACTAGGACCCCATCGACATCCGGGCCAGCCGTGAGCTCGGCAACATTTCCCGCCTTCACGCTCCCGCCATACAGGATGCGGATCGAACTCGCATGGTTCGGTGCCAGACCGGCCAGCAGTGTCCGAATCCGGGCGGCGACCTCCTGTGCATCGTCGGCGGTGGCGGTGCGGCCCGTGCCGATCGCCCAGACTGGCTCGTAGGCGACGGCGCACCGGGCGATCGCCGAATCGGGAAGTCCTTCCAAGCCGGAGAGAATCTGCCGCCGGACGATTGCTGCGGTCTGGCCCGCCTCGCGCTCGGATTCGCGCTCGCCGACGCACAGGAGCGGCTGCATGCCTTCGGCGAGGATCGCTTCCAGCTTGCGGCGCACCAGGGCGTCCGGCTCGCCGTGTCCGTGCCGGCGTTCCGAGTGGCCAACGAGAACGGTGCTGCACCACGGTGCGAGCATTGCCGCCGATACGTCGCCGGTGAAGGCGCCATCCTTCTCGGGGGAGCAGTCCTGTGCGCCCAGTCGGACCGGCGATCCGTCGAGGATGCCGGCGACGGGAACGATCCACGGGAAGGGTGGGCAGACGGCGATCTCCAGGTTGAGGGGGGATTGCGGATCGCCGCCGTGTGTGGCGCGGACGGCCTGCGCAAGGGTGCGAGCCGTGTCCAGATTGGTGTTCATCTTCCAGTTGGCCACGGCAAGGGGTGTTCGGCTCATGCGTCGGCTCCCGCATTGTCCGCGTCCGGGATGACGGCGATGCCGGGCAGTTCCTTGCCCTCCAGGAACTCGAGCGAGGCGCCGCCGCCGGTGGAGATGTGGTCGATCTGGCTGGCCAGGCCAAGCCGCTCGATCGCGGCGATGGAATCACCGCCGCCGATGACGGTGAAGCCGGTGCTGGCGGCGACGGCCTGGGCGACTTCCTCGGTGCCACGGGCGAAGGCTGGATTCTCCGCGACGCCAAGCGGACCGTTCCAGAGGATGGTGTTCGCCCGCTGCACGTGTTCGGCGTAGGCCGCTGCGGTGTCCGGGCCAATGTCGAAGATGGCCCGGTCGCCGATGTCGTCCAGGCTGACGACGGCGCCGTCGTCGGCGTCGATGGATTTCGCGACGACGACATCGGTGGGCAACCCGATGCCGACGCCCGCGTTCTCGGCATCGGAGAGGATGCGCAGGGCACGATCGACCTGATCCGGCTCCACGAGCGAAGATCCGACCTGGTATCCCTGGGCGAGCAGGAAGGTGTTCGCCATGCCGCCGCCGATGAGCAGGTAGCTCACCCGGTCGACGAGGTGTTCCAGGATGGCGATCTTGTCGGAGACCTTGGCTCCGCCGATGATCGCGACGAACGGCCGGGCCGGATCGTCGAGCAGCCGGCTCAGGATGTCGACTTCCTTCTGCATCAGCAGGCCGAGATAGGCTGGCAGGATATGGGCGACGCCTTCCGTGGTGGCATGTGCGCGGTGAGCGGCGCCGAAGGCATCGTTGACGTAGAGATCGGCGAGGCCGGCGAGCTTCCGGGCGAGGGCGGGATCGTTCCTCTCTTCGCCGGGTTCGAAACGCGAGTTCTCCAGCAGGAGTACGTCGCCGTCCTTCATCGCGGCAACCTTTGCCTCTGCGTCCGGTCCAACGAGGTCGGTGGCGCTGGCAACGGGAGCGTCGAGCAGTTCGGAGAGGCGGGCGGCCACGGGCGCAAGGCGAAGATCGTCGTTGACCTTGCCCTTCGGGCGTCCGAGATGGCTGGTAAGGATGACGTGGGCGCCGTGCGCGCGCAGCCACTGGATGGTGGGGAGTGCGGCGCGGATACGCGTGTCGTCCTGCACGACGCCGTTCTTGATGGGGACATTGAAGTCCACGCGGGTGAGGACGCGCTTGCCGGCGACATCGGCGGTGGTGACGGATCGTTTGGCCATGGGGGTGCTCCTGCGCGGGATGGTGCCACGAACGAAAACCGCCCCGACCGATGTCGGGCACCGGTGGGGCGATTTGCTGGACGGAGTCGTTGCCGCGACGGCTTAGGAGGGGAATCCCTTCTCGCAGACGAGTGCGGCGAGGTCGGCAACGCGGCAGGAATAGCCCCACTCGTTGTCGTACCAGGTGACGACCTTGAGCATGTTTTCGCCCATCACCTGGGTCAGCTTCGAATCGATGATGGAGGAACGGGAATCGCCCTTGAAGTCGGTGGAGACGAGTTCGTCCTCGGTATAGCCGAGAATGCCCTTCAGCTCGTCGCTCTCCGATGCGGCCTTGAAGGCGGCATTGGCGGCCTCGGCCGTCACGGGGGTGCTGGTGACGGCGACGAAGTCCACGATGGAGACGGTCGGGGTCGGCACGCGGAGGGCGTAGCCGTCGAACTTGCCCTTCAGCTCTGGCATCACCAGGGACATGGCCTTCGCCGCGCCACTGGTGGTGGGGATAATGTTCTGGGCGGCGCCACGCGCACGGCGAAGATCCTTGTGCGGGCCATCCTGCAGTACCTGGTCGGCGGTGTAGGAGTGGATGGTGGTCATCATCGCGGACTCGATGCCGAAGGTGGTATGCACGACTTTCGCGGCGGGAGCGAGGCAGTTGGTGGTGCAGGAAGCATTCGAGATGATGGTGTGGACGGCGGGATCGTAGGCCTCCTCGTTCACGCCGAGCACGATGGTGAGATCCTCGCCCTTGGCGGGGGCGGAGATGATAACCTTCTTCGCGCCAGCGTCGATGTGGGCGCGGGCCTTGTCGGCGTCCGTGAAGCGACCGGTGGATTCGATGACGAGTTCGACGCCGAGCTCGCCCCAAGGAAGGGCGGCTGGATCGCGCTCTTCCAGGACCCGGATGTGCTTGCCCTTCACGATGAGGCCATCGTCATCGTAGGAAACGTCGCCATCGAACTGGCCGTAGGTGGAGTCGTACTTGAGGAGATGGGCGAGGGTCTTGTTATCGGTCAGGTCGTTGACGGCGACGATTTCGAAGAGATCGGAGAATCCTCCCTCGTCGACGGCCTTGAAGACCTGCCGGCCGATGCGGCCGAATCCGTTGATACCAACCTTGTAGACCATGCGTGGTACTCCAGCACTAGGCTCGAAAAACGGGCGTCGCTCGCGGTGCAAGCCGGAGCGTTCCTGTCCCTTGTCTCGCCAAGAGTACCAAGAATCGAGCCGTGACATGGGAATGCATCGCAGCAAGGGGCCGTCTGAGTGGCCAGGTCTTCCTTGGATGTCACGGTGGTCATGGTTTGCGGCGAAGGGAGGGGTTGCAGTGGGCTGGTCGGTACCATGATGCGTGCAGCCGCGCATGGCGGATGCTGGGGGTGTTGCCAGGGACCGAGGGGTTCCGTTGTCGCTGGTGAGCGATGGATGGCCATCGCGAAAGAGGAGGTCGATGGACCCGTTGATGATTTCGGTTCGACCGGCGCGGCTCGACGATGCGGCGGCGATCGCCCGGATCTACAACCAGGGTATTCGCGAGCGGATTGCGACATTCGAGACAGCCGAGCGGACCGAGCAGGAGCGGCGGGACTGGCTGGCGCACCATGATCCGCGATATCCGGTCGTGGTGGCGGTGTCCGATAGCGCGGTTGTGGGATGGGCGTCGTGCGATGCGTATCGTACGCGCGCTTGCTATGCGGGAGTCGCCGAGTTCTCGATCTATGTGGATGCGCCGGTGCGGGGACGAGGGGTTGGGTTCATCCTGCTTCGGGGATTGCTATTGGCGGCTGAGGAAGCGGGGCTCTGGAAACTCGTCTCCCGAATCTTCGTGGAGAACGCGGCGAGCAGGGCTCTTTGCCAGAAGGCAGGGTTCCGGGAAGTGGGTGTGTACGAGAAGCATGCCAAGCTCGATGATGTCTGGCGGGATACCGTGATTGTCGAGAAGCTGATTCCGTCCAATCTCGTTTGATGCGGGCGGGTCAGGCAGCGACGGTGATCGTCTCGCCCTCGTTTTCGCGCATGGACTCGATGGTCGGGCGCGGCGTGTTCAGCGAGACAGCGCGGGCTTCGCGGGCGATGTCGAGCAGGACCTCGGCAAGCTTGGCAGGATCGTGGCGCAGGGGATTGCGGTCGCTGACAACATCTCGTGCGATGAGCGTGACGCCGTCGAGGATCTCCTCGCCGTCCCAATCGACTGCTTCGACATCCAGCCCCTTTGCCACGGCGGTGCCGGCGGCGGCCGGGTTGCTGTTGACGATTGCGTAGTCGAGCCTGTTCTCACCGAGGTATTTCACGACCTCGTGGATGTGCTCGCGGTATCCGAAATGATCGGTCTCGCCATGCTGGGTGGCGACGTTGCAGACGTACGCCGTCGCTCCGCGCGACCACCTGATCGCCTGGTCCACGCCCTCCACCAGCAGGTTCGGGAGCACGCTGGTGTAGAGGCTGCCGGGGCCAAGCACGATCAGGTCGGCGTTCAGGATGGCCTGGAGCGAGGGCTCGTAGCCATCCGGGTTCTCCGGGCTGAGGAAGATCCGGTCGATGCGCCGCTCGTCGTGCGCGATGACGGATTCGCCGCGAACGACCTCGCCATCTTCCATATAGGCGCAGAGGTCGATGTTCTCGATGGTGGACGGCATCACCTTGCCGCGCACGTTCAGGACGCGCGCCGACTCGATCACGGCGTGGTCGAAGCTGCCGCTGACCTGGGTCATGGCGGTGATGAAGAGATTGCCGAAGGAATGGCCGGCGAGTTCGCTGTCGGTCCCGCTGAAGCGATAGTCGAAGAGCTTGCCCATCGTGGACTCGTCGTCAGCCATGGCGACGAGGCAGTTGCGCAAGTCGCCAGGAGCAGGAATGTTGTACGCGGATCGGATGCGGCCCGTGCTGCCGCCGTCGTCGGCGACGGTGACGATGGCGGTGAGGTTGATGTCGGCGAGCTTGAGGCCGCGCAGGAGCGCCGAGAGCCCGGTGCCGCCGCCGATGGCGACGACGTTCAGTTCGGGGGTGAGCGGGCCGAAGCGGTGCTCGTTGACGATCTCTGCGATGTCGCGTCCGCTGGAATCCTGGGCCAGGAAGGGAGCGATGATCGAGGCGCTGAGACGGAGGAAGGCGAAGACGAGCAGGAAGCTGGCGATGAGCAGGAGCCCGATTTCGCGGATGGGGTGGGGAACGAACTGGAGGGTCACGATGCGGACGAGTGTCTGCGATCCCTGGGGAACGTCGTAGTTCCGGTAGACCCAGGCCGCGAACATGGCCAGGGCAAGCGCGATGGTGATCATGCAGAGGATGCCGAGCACGATCCAGCGCTTGATGCCGAGACCGGGACGGAGCCAGATGCGAAGGGAGGCTGATTTCATGCGAGTGTCCAGGCGAATCCCCGTTGCGGCATCAAACGAAGCCGGGGACGGTCGGCGTGGGCGACGGCGGCAGGGTACGGGCAGTGGTGTCGATGCATGGCGCATGCCCGGAGACAAAGAAGCGAAGCGTACCTGGGCGCGTTTCTCCTGCGATGCCGTGGCCGGAGTATAGCACCGCGTTGATGGAACCCCGGACGGCCGTCATGTGGATTTCGGAACCGTTTCGGGGTTGACATAGAGAGGGAAAGGTGACATACTACGCGTTCGCGCGGATGCTCGGCGGAGGCCGGGCCGCGACGAGACACAGCTTGGACAGGACAACGTGTGCCGGTGATCCTACCACAAGATCATATCTCGGTCTTCCGGGAGGGGGTTCGTATGCCCTCCCGTTTTCGCGTTGGCCCGGATGCCGGCGGTTGGGGCCGCCATTCGTCATCCGTCGGGCTGCGGATGATCCCCCGGTGCGCGTCTCGTCGATCCCGCGAAATCCGTTCGTTTCGTTCGCCCCGGCACCATTGCTGTCGTTGATGCCGTTCGGCGTCCGCCCTTCCTGGTCGGAGTGCCGATACGGCCATCCGTGCGTATCGCCGCCGGATGCCGATGGGGAGGGTGCCCATATCCATTCCATCCGCGAACGTCTTTGGCGGGATTGACGACCCCGGTTTCAACAGTGGTTCTGGTTCAGTCTCCGGCGCCGGAGCGATTCGTCCGTGAATCCGCACGACGCCCTGTAAGAGGAGCGGTAGATGGCAGTTGATCGCGAAGTCCTGACCGACGTTGCTACCCTGGTGGGCGGGCCTGCTGTTGCCCGCGCGAATGCCGGCACGGAACGACGCAGCTACGCGCGCATTCCCACCGTGCTGGACATGCCGAATCTCGTCCAGGTACAGCTCGAATCCTTCCAGTGGTTCAAGGAAGAAGGTCTGAAGGAACTTCTCGACGAGATTTCCCCGATTACCGATCACCATCGGAAGATGGAGCTCTATATTTCCGATCCCCGGTTCGATGAGCCGTGGACCCGCATGCCGAAGGGCGACGAGCAGGAGCGGGCGAAGCTCGATCCGCGCATCGCCGAAGTCTTCTGCCGCGAGCGCGACATCACCTACGCCGCACCGTTGCGCGTATCCGCCCGGCTGGTGATGAAGGAAACCGGCGAGATCAAGGAGACCGGCCCGGACGGCATCTTCCTCGGTGACTTCCCGATGATGACCTCCGACGGGACGTTCATCATCAACGGCGCCGAGCGCGTCGTCGTGTCCCAGCTCGTGCGGTCGCCGGGTGTCTACTTCGAGCGCCAGCGCGACCCGGCGACGGGCAAGTTCCTGGCGACGGCGAAGCTGATCCCGAATCGCGGCGCCTGGCTTGAGTTCGAGACATCCAACCGCGACGTGATTTCGGTGAAGGTCGACCGCAAGCGCAAGATGCCGGTGACGATCCTGCTCCGCGCGATCGGGCTGGAGAGCGATGAGGACCTGCTGGCGGCCTTCGAGGGTGTCGACACGAATCCGGATCGTCGCTACATCGCCACAACCATCGACAAGGAGCCGACCAAGACGCGCGACGACGCGCTGATCGAGCTCTACCGCCGTCTGCGCCCGGGCGATCCCCCGACGCGCGACAACGCGACGTCGATGCTGGACAACCTGTTCTTCAACGACCGCCGCTACGATCTGGCGCGCGTTGGCCGCTACAAGCTGAATCAGCGGCTGCACAAGGAGAAGGATCACCAGACCGACAACCGGATCCTCGAGGTCGAGGACCTGGTGGAGATCATCCGCGAGCTGATTCGCCTCAATAACGGCCTGAGCCATTCGGACGACATCGATCACCTCGGCAACCGCCGCATCCGCGCGGTGGGCGAGCTGATCCAGATGCACGTCCGCACCGGATTCCAGCGCCTGGAGCGCGGCATCCGCGAGCGCATGACGATCCAGGACCCGGAGACGGTGACGCCGCAGGGCCTGATTTCCACCACGCGTCCGGTGATGGCCGCGGTCCGCGAGTTCTTTGGTGGATCGCAGCTCTCGCAGTTCATGGACCAGACGAATCCGCTGGCCGAGCTGACCCACAAGCGCCGTCTCTCGGCGCTGGGGCCGGGCGGCCTCAGCCGCGACCGCGCTGGCCTGGACGTGCGCGACGTTCACCCGTCGCACTATGGCCGCATCTGCCCGATCGAGACGCCGGAAGGCCCGAACATCGGTCTCATCGGCTACTTGGCGTCGTACGGGAAGATCAATCCGTACGGCTTCATCGAGACCCCATACCGCCGCGTGCTCTCGCGCATCGACGTGCAGCACCAGGACGTGTCGTTGATCGGCCAGATCCTGCGTGACGATGTCGTGAACAACGAGACCGGCGAGATCATCGTGCCGAGCGGTACGGCGATCGACGAGGCAGTCGAACAGCAGATCAAGGACGCTGGCGTGCAGTTCGTGCGCATCAAGCCGGTGGCTTCCGAGATCATCGACTACCTGCCGGCCGATCGCGAAGAGAATGTGATGATCGCCCAGGCGGACACCCCGCTGGACGAGCACAACCGGATCGCGGTGGAACAGGTGACGGTGCGCCTCGGTTCGGACGGACACCGCTTCCCGCAGGTTCCGCCCGAGCAGGTGCATTACATGGATGTGTCGCCGAAGCAGGTGGTTTCGGTCGCCACGGCGCTCATCCCCTTCCTGGAGCACGACGATGCCCAGCGCGCCCTGATGGGTGCAAACATGCAGCGCCAGGCGGTGCCGCTGGTCCGTCCGCAGGCGCCGGTGGTTGGCACGGGTGTGGAGCACATCACGGCGCGCGACTCCGGCCAGGTGGTGGTGTCGCATCACGAGGGCACGGTGGTCTCGGCCTCCGGCAAGCAGATCGTGATCCGGGATGACGAGGGCGAGACCCACGTCTATCACCTGCAGAAGTTCGTCCGTTCGAACCAGGACACCTGCATCAACCAGCGCCCGAGCGTGCATGTCGGTGACCGGGTGACGAACAACCAGATCATTGCGGACTCGTCGTCCACCGACAAGGGTGAGCTGGCGCTGGGCCAGAACGTGCTGGTGGCCTTCATGCCGTGGGAGGGTGGCAACTTCGAGGACGCCATCCTGCTCAGCGAGCGGATGGTGCGCGACGATGTGTACACCTCGATTCACATCGAGAAGTACGAATGCGAAGCGCGCGACACGAAGCTGGGACCGGAAGAGATCACCCGCGACATCCCGAATGTCGGTGAGGAGAGCCTCGCCAACCTTGACGAGACGGGCATCATCCGTATCGGCGCCGAGGTCCGGCCGAACGACATCCTCGTCGGCAAGGTGACGCCGCGCGGTGAGACCGAGCTCAGCGCCGAGGAGCGCCTGCTCCGCGCGATCTTCGGTGAGAAGGCGCGCGAGGTGAAGGACACGTCACTGCGCGTGCCGCACGGCGTCTACGGCAAGATCATCGATGTCAAGCAGTTCCGCCGCGACGACAGCTCCGACCACGAACTGCCGGCGGGTGTGAACCAGAGCGTCCGGGTGATGATTGCGCAGAAGCGCAAGATCTCCGAGGGCGACAAGATGGCTGGCCGCCACGGGAACAAGGGTGTGATCAGTCGCATCCTGCCGATCGAGGACATGCCGTACCTGCCGGATGGCACGCCGGTGGATATCGTGCTGAACCCGATCGGGGTGCCGAGCCGTATGAACCTGGGTCAGGTCATGGAGACCCACCTCGGATGGGCGGCGCAGAAGCTGGGCTTCACCGTGGCGACGCCGGTCTTCGACGGCGCGCACGAGAGCGATATCGTCGACGCGCTGAAGGCGGCCGGCCTGCCGGAGGACGGCAAGGTCGACCTTTACGACGGCCGGACGGGCGAGAAGTTCGACCGTCCGGTGACGGTGGGCATCATCTACATGCTGAAGCTCGCCCACCTGGTGGAGGACAAGATCCACGCCCGGTCCACCGGCCCGTACTCGCTGGTCACGCAGCAGCCGCTGGGTGGTAAGGCGCAGTTCGGTGGACAGCGGTTCGGTGAGATGGAGGTGTGGGCGCTGGAGGCCTATGGCGCCGCGCACATCCTTCAGGAGATGCTCACCGTCAAGTCCGACGACATCGTTGGCCGTGTGAAGACGTACGAGTCGATCGTGAAGGGCGAGGAGATCGGCGAGGCCGGCGTGCCGGAGTCGTTCAAGGTCCTCGTGAAGGAGCTCCGTTCGCTCGGGCTCTCGATCGACGTCATCAATGAGGACGAGCAGACGGTCGACTTCGCCGAGGACAACTCGCGCGACCTGCTCTCCAACCTGGATCGCATCAATCTCAGTGGTTTCGAGCGGACGACCGACTGAGATCGCCGGGGAGCGGCCGGATCTGACCAGTCCGCGCCGCTCCCGATCTCGATTTGGCCGTGTACTCAACCGGAGGAACCATGTCCGACATCAATTTCAGTGATCTGTTTGGCGAGCAGCCGACGCAGTACGCGCAGTCTGCCTCGCGTCCACAGCCGATGAGCGATCCGACCAGCGCGCTGGCCTTCTCCGGCAACAACGACCGCCGTCCGCCCCGCGAGCGGCAGGATCGCAGCCGCGTGGTCGATGTGAACAATTTCGACGCCATCCGCATCAAGCTGGCCTCCCCGGAGGATATCCGGAGCTGGTCGCACGGTGAGGTGACGAAGCCGGAGACCATCAACTACCGAACGTTGAAGCCGGAGCACGGCGGTCTCTTCTGCGAGCGCATCTTCGGCCCTTCCCGCGACTGGGAGTGCTACTGCGGCAAGTACAAGCGCATCCGTCACGCCGGCACCGTCTGCGACAAGTGCGGTGTGGAAGTCACCCGCTCAAAGGTCCGCCGCGAGCGGATGGGCCACATCGAGCTGGCGGCGCCGGTGGCGCATATCTGGTATGTGAAGGGCACACCGAGCCGCCTCGGGCTGCTGCTCGACATCTCGCCGCGCAACCTGGAGCGCGTGCTCTACTTCGCGTCCTACCTCATCACCGATGTGGATGAGGAGGCGAAGCAGCGCGCGATCGCGGAGATCAACGAACTTCACGAGGAGACGGTCGAGGAAATCCGCGCGGAGTTCCAGGCCGAGATCGACGAGGTCACGAGCCAGGTGACCGCCGATGTCGCGAACCTCGACGAAGGGTCGTCCAACCTAGCGGTGTCCATTGCCGAGCGCAAGGATCGCCTGACCCGGATGCTGGATGCCGAGCACGAAGAAGTGCTGGCGAGCATGAAGGCGCTGGAGGGCCAGGCTGCCACGGAAGCTATCGGCTTCCGCGGGCAGATGGTGGTCCAGAAGGACGAGGCGGTCAATGAGAACCGCTTCACCAAGCTCGAGAGCATCTACAACAGCGAGCTGCAGAAGATCGACGCGGAATCCCGGTCCGAGACGACGGGCAACGAGGCACTGGCTGGCGCCGAGCGCGACCAGCTGACCTACGAGGCTGACGAGCGCCGTAAGAAGATCGAGGACAAGATCGCGGAGCGGGTCAAGGAAGAGGAAACCGCTCGCGACGAGATCCTGAAGCAGATGAACGAGCTCAAGGAACTGACGATCCTCACGGAGACACAGTACCGCGAGCTGACCGACATCGTTCCTCCCGGCGTGTTCAAGGCGGCGATGGGTGCCGAGGCTGTCTACGACTACGTTTCGACCAAGGTCGATCTGGACCAGCTGGCGCTGGAGCTGCGGAACGAGATGCAGCTGGCGTCCGATGTCCGCCGCAAGAAGGCGACGAAGCGCCTGCGCGTTGTCGAGGCGCTGCGCAAGAGCGGCAACAAGCCGGCGTGGATGATCTTCACGGCGCTGCCGGTCATTCCGCCGGAACTGCGCCCGATGGTGCAGTTGGACGGTGGCCGTTTCGCGACGTCCGACCTGAACGACCTGTACCGGCGTGTCATCAACCGCAACAATCGCCTCAAGCGGCTGCTGGAGCTGGGCGCGCCGGACATCATCGTCCGCAACGAGAAGCGCATGCTGCAGGAGGCCGTCGACGCGCTCATCGACAACGGCCGCCGTGGCCGCGTGGTCTCTGGCTCGGGCAAGCACAAGC
>JASGDN010000027.1:0-14815 GCA_049841275.1 Thermomicrobiales bacterium | reverse complement strand
GTCGACGGGACGCGGCGGCGTCCCGCGCTGCGATGGACGGTCGCCCGGCGCGCGGCCGCCGAAGAGGCTGTTGCCACTACTGCCGCGACTGCCACGGCCCCGTCGCCGGGGGCGATCGCCCCGGTCGCGATGATCGCTGGTGCGTGTAGTGGCGCCCTTGCCGGAAGGAACCGGCTGGGAGGCATGGCCCTTGGCGGTGACGCGGACGAGGGCTTCGGCGTCTTCGTCCGGACCGGCATCGGAGAGGATTTCGATGTCGACCGCGTCTTCGGGAAGCGCCAGCTGCTCGAGTGCGAGGCGCACGGCCTCGTCCACTGAATAGGCCTGGATTTCGACACTCGTTCGTTGCTGCATCGTGCCCGTTTCCTCGTCTGGACGATGATTCGCTCACCGAGGCGAGCGTCGCGAACATCGGAGACCTGCCGGGTGGAACTGCCGCCGCGACCACGACCGCTCTGCCGAACCAGGCAATCCCTGCAGATTCCGTCACTGTACGGTGCATCATAATACAGCGCCATCCCTCCGGCGGGGCGATTGCGCCGGAATGATGGCGACAGTGTGGGCACGAATCGTGGAGCACATGGGGATGGTGAACGGGCATGAGGTCGCGACCCGGCCGGATGCGGACGCGTGGGCGTGGCATCATGGCATTATGGAATGCGTCATGCCGATTCGGCACCGCCCAGTCCCATTCGCGCGGCTTGTCCCGCACCTCCTGAGTGTGGCGATCGCCCTGATGGCCGTCGTCGCCCTACCGCTTTGCCTGCCGCACGATGCTGTCCAGAGTCTCGATGCCGACGAGCGGACGGTCACCGAATCGCGTGATGTCGTGGAGGTCGTGACGACCCCTGGCGTGCATCTCCTGCATCAGGCGGCGAACGCGCAGGTGGTCGATGCTTGCGATGGATGCGTCTATGGTGTTGGCGGCGATGGCAGCAGCGCCTCGCATTCGGACGAACCGCGCATGCATTCGGACGATTTCGGTTCGCGCTTCGCGATCCTGCCGTCCGCGACTGGTCTGGATGGCGGTCTGCCGATGGACCGGCCTGCGCAATCCGATCCCGCGTTGCTGGCGGCGTTGATAGCCGGTGAGACGCCGCCGCCACGCGATGATATTGCCCGACCGATGTCGTTCGACAGGCCTGGGTAATCCGGGACGGTTCATCGTGCCCGGAGGAGTATCTCGATCACATCATGGAAAAGAACGATCGACGGCTCGCCATCCTGGCGGGTGTCGCCGCGCTCGTCCTGCTGGTGGGCGGCGTGGGGATCTACCTCTTCCAGCAATCGCGCAGCGATGCGAAAGCCTACGAGTTCAAGGGCGGGTTCTGGACGCCGCCGCACATCGCCACCGATCTGGCATTGACCGACCAGAACGGGCAGCCGTTCTCGCTGGAGGATCACAAGGGCAAGGTGATCCTGCTCTATTTCGGCTATACCTACTGCCCGGATTACTGCCCAACCACGATGTCCGACTTCATGCAGGTGAAGGAGCAGCTGGGGGACCGCGCGAACGATGTGGAAATCGTCTTCGTCTCCGTCGATCCGGAGCGGGACACACCGGCGCGGATCAAGGAATATCTCGGCTTCTTCGACCCCTCGTTCATTGGCCTCACCGGCACGGAAGACCAACCGGCGCCGATCGAACGGGACTATGCTGTCTCGGTGAGCAAGGACAGCGCGACCCCGATCTCAGCCGGCTCGTCGTTCTACCTTGTCAGCCACTCGACGTCGCTCTATGCGATCGACCAGAGCGGCAACCTGCGCCTGACCTGGGCCTATGGCACCAGTCCTGCCGACGTCACGTCCGACGTGACGTATCTGCTCGATCATCCGGACGCCGGCTGACGTATTCCCGAAGGGACTATCCATGATCCGAACCACGTTTACACGCCGCCGGATTGCGGCGATCGGGCTGAGCTTGCCGCTTGTGGCGGTCGCGGGCCGCGTCGCCGCGCACGAAGGACATGGCGACGCGTCGACTCCGGCCGCATCCCCGGAGGCCTCGCCTGCTGCCGAGAACACCGGCACGGCTGCCGCTTACATGACGATCCAGAATACGGGCGCTCACAACGAGACATTACTCGGGGCGCATACGGATGCCGCCCGCACCGTGGAATTGCACTCGATGACGGTGGGTGCGAACGGGGTGATGCAAATGGCGCCCGTGCCGTCCGGTGTGGAGATACCCTCCGGAGAAAGCCTGCAACTTGCGCCGCAGAGCTACCATTTCATGCTGGTCGACCTGATGCACGACCTGATGCCGAACTCGACCTACGAGCTTGTCCTCCAGTTCGCGCGGGCAGGTGAGGTGCCGGTGACCGTAGCGGTGCAGATGACGGAGCCAGAGGATGCACAGATGGTCTCCGGTTCCGGGGAGGATGTCACCGTCCTTGCCGCCTGGAGCCGGCCCGCGCCGCGTATCGATGGGACGCTGACGACCGAGGGGATGCCGGACGCGACGCCGGAAGCATCTCCGGCCGGCGGACATCAGCACGGGTAGGGGCCGTTCATGCCGAATCCTCCGACCGATCCCGATCCGGTGAGACCATCGCCCGACCTCGTCGCGGCGAGCCGGGCCCTGGCGCGGGCCGATGCGGAGACCGCGCGCCGCAAGCGCGCGCGGGCGCGTGTCTACCGGCGTGGCGGCTACCTGATGATCGGCTTGATCGCGCTGACGGCGCTGCTGAGTGTGGTCTACGTGGTGGCGAATCGGCACGAGACGGCGGAGGCGGAGAAGGGGTTGGTCTTCGTGATTCCTCAGGGGGCCTCGGCGAACGTCGAGGTGCCGACGATCGATTCCGCGATCGCCATCCCGACGCAGATCACGTTTGCGAAGGGGGAACCAGCGATCCTCTCGATCCGCAATGAGGATACGGTGGCGAACCGGGCTGGGCCGTGGGTGATCGGGCCAGGCCAGACGTATACGGCGAAGTTCGACGAGCCGGGAACCTACGAATACGTCTGTACGGTCGATGCCTCCGAATCGGTGACGATCGTTGTCGAAGGCGATCAATAGACTGAACGAACGAGCGGAGAAGCACCATGCTTCTCCGCTTTCGTTCGTCTAGAGGGTTGCCGATTGCCGCTGCTCGATTGCCGCTGCTGGGAAGCCTGCTAGGCCGGACGGGCAAGGAAGAGCGTCTTCGTGTCCGAGAAGCCGACGATCCGGTCGCCGTCCGTCTCGACCTGCAACGCTTCGCGCCAGGCCGCCGGAGCGTCCAGGATCGATTGCGCGAGGATGGCCTTGTCCTCCGGCGTCATGCGAGACCGGGCCGTCCAGTCATCGAAGTCGTGATGCTTGTGATACGACTCCTCGACGTCCACGCGCAGGCCTGCATCCGCAAGCAGGGCCTCCCATTCCTCATTCGACAGCGCGCGCACGTGCGAGGGATCGCGCAGGCGTTCCATGCGGTTGAAGAAGTCGCCGAGGCCACCCGCCTGTATGGTGCTGTCGATCAGGACGAACCGCCCGTCCGGCGTCAGCACGCGGGCAACCTCGGCCACGAAGTGGTCCGGGCGCGGGAAGTGATGCGGAGCGATCCGGCAGGTGACGATCTGGAACGAATCGTCGGCGAAGGGGAGGTCCTCGGCGTCGGCGAGGGCCGTCTCCACGTTCGTCAATCCCCGCTCGGCGAAGTAGGCGGCGGCGTAGTGAAGGATCTCGGGGGTCAGATCGCTGGCGATGACCTGGGCGACGTGGGGCGAGAAGGTGACGGCGACATGGCCGCCGCCGGTCGCAATGTCGAGGACGCGGTCGGTCGGAAGCGGTTGCGCCAGTTCGACCATGCGGGAGAGGTCGTTGGCAACGGCGAACCCGGTGCTGCGGACGTAGGCGTCGCCGACGGAGCCGTACTGGGCGAGGACGCGAGCCTTGGCGGCAGCGTCGTCATCGGCGGGGGAGGACGGTGTGGACATGGGGTGGGTCCCTTTCTGGATGGGTGCGTGGGCACGATGTCGGCCTGCGGCCAATATGATTCAGGCGAGAGCTTTCGTTGGAGTCAGTCCGTTCTTTGGCGTCCTGGCCCCCTGTCATCCTGAGTAGACTGTCAAGGCCAGACTGTCGGGTGATCGCGAGCGGACCGACACGCGGTCGGTCCCTCCAAACGACGATATCCTCTGACGCGTCGTGTGTGTGGGCCGTCTTCGTGGCGGCCCTGAATTCCAAGCATGTCAGGTTGGCGTTGATAGTCCACTGAGCGGAGCGAAGGATGACACAGGCATGTTGCGTCCAGAGTGAACGTGTTGAATGCCGGGTTCAGGGAGCATCCTCCTGGCGCATGAGATCGCGGGCGATGGCCGCAGCGGTTTCCTTGTCGCCAGGGGCAAGCTTGCCGTCGATCACGAGGTCGCGCAGGTGGTTCTTGATGTCGGCGATCCATTTGCCGGGCTTGCGGTCGAACATTGCCATCAGCTCGTTGCCGTCGAGCGGGCTCTGGAGTTGGTCGAGCGCCTGTTCCGCCTCCAGCCGCGCGAGGTGGTCGCGCAGGCCCTGGACCCGGGCGGCGGCGGCGCGTTGCTTCGCCACGCGGGCGGAGGTGACATCGGCGGCGGCAAGGTCGAGCAGGTCGTCCATCACGCCATCGGCCTCCAGGGCGAGGCGGCGGACGGCGCTGTCGGTCCAGGTCTCGTCGTAGGCAGCGGGACGCAGGTGCATGTCGACCAACTGGCGGACGTGGCTTTGGGTCTGCTTGTCGGCATTCAGGCGACGCAGGAGTTTGCCGGCAAGATCGGCGCCGACGCGTTCGTGCCCGAAGAAGTGGACTTCGCCGCGCGCATCGACGGAGCGGGTGAGCGGTTTTGCGGCGTCGTGCAGCAAGGCCGCCCACCGCACGATCGGGCGCGGCGGCGCCTGCGCGACCACGCGCCTGGTGTGGTCCCAGAGATCCTTCTCGCGATTCGGCCCGGCGGGGCCGAGGGCATCCCGCTCCAGGGCGGCGAGTTCCGGCATGGCGATGCCGAAGAGACCGGTTTCCAGCAGGACATCGAGTCCGGCATCGGGGTAGTCGCCGGTGAGGAGCTTGGTGAGTTCGGCCAGCACGCGTTCGTGGCTGATCTGGGCGAGCATCGGCGCCTGGCGCGTCATCGCGGCTTTCGTCTCCGCCTCCACGGCGAACCCGAGCTGGGAGACGAAGCGGGCGACGCGCAGGAGACGGAGCGGGTCCTCGGCGAAGCGTGCATCGGGGTCGCCGACCGCGCGGAGCATGCCCATGTGCAGGTCGGCTTGCCCGTAGAACGGGTCGATGATGCGTCTGTCGCGCACATCCACGGCGATGGCGTTGACCGTTACGTCGCGGCGGGAGAGGTCGTCCTCGATGGACGTGCCATAGGCGACGATGGGATGCCGGCTGCCGGGTTCGTACTGCTCGCTACGGAAGGTGGTGATCTCGACGGTGACGGCGGGATCGCCCTCGACGGGGCCGGGGATGATGACGCCGATGGTGCCGAACTTCTCGCCGATGTCGTAGAGGCCGGCGTTCGGGATGGCGGTGAGTATCGCTTTCGTGTGCTCGGGCAGCAGCGAGGTTGCGAAGTCGAGGTCGCCCGGAGCGTTGGGTAGGGTGCGTTCGAGCATGATGTCGCGGACGATACCGCCGACGAGGTAGAGCTCACCGCCTGTCTCCGCGAAGGCCGTTGCCAGCGCCGTTACGGCGTGCCGTTGCTCGTCGCTCAGGCGATCGAGGACATCGGTTCCGGGGCCAGGCGAGGCTGTGGATGTGGTGGCTGCGGCGGTCGGGCGGTCGGTGCTCATGAACGCGATGGGGTGTCCTTTCGGAAGCGGGGGGCAGACGTGCGGTGCAGGGCATGTCTGGGCGATTGTGGTGGGTATTGTACGACCCCATCCGGTGCCGCCGGAGGATCGATGTCGTGGAGGAATCGCCGGATAGGGGGGATGCCGATGGTGCGTGGGATATTGCTCGATTTCTATGGGACGCTCGTCCATGAAGATGACGACGTGATCGCCGCGATCTGCGAGGCGGTGCGATTGTCGATTCCCGACGGACGGGAGAAGGCGAGTGCAGGACAGGTCGGCGCTCGGTGGTGGGCTCATTTTCGGGAAGGCTATGCGACGGCGCATGGGGAAACGTTCGTGCTGCAGCGCGACCTGGCACGCCGGTCCCTGATGGTGGCCGCGGCGGACGTTGGCGCGGAGATCGATCCCGATGCGTTGCTCGCGCCGCAGTTCGCGCATTGGGCCGCGCCGCCGGTCTTTCCCGAAACGCAAACCTTCCTGGACGAACTGCGCGTGATGGGGCTGCCGGTCTGCATCGTGTCCAACATCGACCGCCGGGACATCGAAGCGGCGATGGCGGTTCACGGGATCGTTGCCGACTGGGTGCTGACCAGTGAGGATGTCCGATCGTACAAACCGAATCCGGAACTCTTCCTGGCCGGATTGCAGGCGCTCGGATTGCGTGCGGACGAGGTGCTGCACGTCGGAGACTCGCGGTCCAGCGATGTGGCTGGGGCGGCGGTGCTGGGGATTCCGGTGGCGTGGGTGAATCGTTCTGGCAAGATCGCTTCCGGAGAGCCGGCTGCGGACGTGGACGTGAACGACTTGCAGACCCTGCTTCCGGTCATCCGGAACCTCATCGCCTGATGTGCGTGGTGTCCTGCCGGGGATGAGGCGGGGTGCAAGCGTGTGAGCGGAATGGGCAACACGCCCCAGGCGGATGGTGCTGGCCATCCGAGGGGCGTGTTGCTCGGGGGATTTGGAAATGCCGGACGCCATCGAGAGGGGGAGGACGGTGTCCGGCCGTCAGTGATCGGATGGAAGCAGCGGGCCGCGATCAGGATTTCGCGCGGCGTTCGTAGGCCCAGACCGCGAGTGGTACCGCAACGACGATCAGGCCGACCAGCCAGGCCGTCGCGATGAGACCCTTGTTCCCGACATCCGGGTAGCCCGTCAGCCAGCCGCGAACGGAATCGACGACGAGGGTGAAGGGCTGGTTCTTGGCGAATCCCTGCATCCAGCTGGGGAAGGTGCTCGGCTGGGCGAAGGCGCTGCTGATGAAGGTGAACGGGAAGATCCAGATCAGGCCGATGGAGCTGACCGCCTCGATGCTCTTCAGGCCGAGGCCGATGATCGCCCCCACCCACGACAGCGCGAAGGAGAAGAGGAGCATCAGGCCGATCGCCCGGAGCCAGTCGAGGACATCGCCGTTCGGTCGGAATCCGACGGCGAGTCCCGCCAGTACGGTAATGGTGGTGACGATCACGATCAGGATCGTGTCGGCCATGATGCGTCCGAGCAGCACGGAGGATCGGGTCATTGGCAGCACGCGGAAGCGGTCCATCAACCCTTCCTTGGCGTCCGTCGCGAGGCCGATGGCGGTGTTGATCGAGCCGAAGACGATCCCCTGAACGACGATGCCGGCGATCAGGTAGTTCACCGCGCTGACGCCTTCTGGCATCGCGTACTGCATCGAGCCCGCGAAGATGTAGCGGAAGAGCAACAGGAACATGATCGGCTGGATCGTCGCGCCCACCAGCCAGTCGGGTTGGCGCGGGATCTTCTTAAGGCTGCGCTTGGCCAGCACGAACGAATCGGTGAGGACGGCGAACAGCCGGTTGTGGTGAACCATCTCCAGGTCCACGCTGTGACGACGCGGGCGGGCGGTCGCGCCGGGGGAGAGGGACTGCGTGGCGGTCGCGGTCGCGGCCGCCGTCGTGGTGGTCGTTGTCTGGCTGCTCATGCGGCCTGCTCCTGCGATGCGGTGGCGCCCGTGGGGGAGAGCGCTTCTTCGGCGGGACGCCCGGTGAGGGAGAGGAAGACATCGTCCAGCGTGGGACGGCGAAGGGCGAGATCGGTGAGCTGGATGCCGGCGGCGTCCAGCTCACGGACGGCCTCCGGCAATCCCACCGCCCCGCCGGGGAAGGGGACTGTGAGCAGATGCGCTTCCCGATCGATCTGCACACCACCGTCGCGGTCGCCATCGGCGCCGGAGAGCGAGCGGAGGGCACGCTCGGCCTGGTCGAGGCTGGCGTCGCGGGGAATGCCGATAGCGAGGCGTTCGCCGCCGACCTGCGTCTTCAACTGATCGGCAGTGCCCTCGGCGATGACGCGACCGTGGTCGATCACGACGATGGTGTCGGCGAGCTTGTCCGCCTCTTCGAGATACTGCGTGGTGAGGAGGACCGTGGTGCCGTCTGCCACGAGATCGGCGATGACGTCCCACATGTCGTTGCGGCTGCGCGGGTCGAGACCGGTCGTCGGCTCGTCGAGGAAGAGGACGGGCGGGGCGACGATCAGGCTGGCGGCGAGGTCGAGGCGGCGGCGCATGCCACCGGAGTAGGTCTTCAGGGTGCGGTTGGCGGCATCGGTGAGGTTGAAGCGCTCCAGCAGTTCGTCGGCGCGTCGTACCGCCGCCCGGTGGGTGAGGCGGTAGAGCTGGCCGAACATCACCAGATTCTCCTTGCCGGTGAGGATCTCGTCGACGGCGGCGTACTGGCCGGTGAGGCCGATCAGGGAGCGGACCTTCTCCGGCTGGGCGAGGACATCGACCCCGGCCACCTCGGCGCTGCCGGCATCCGGCTTCAGCAGGGTCGTGAGGATGCGGACGGTCGTGGTCTTGCCAGCGCCGTTGGGGCCGAGCAGGCCGAGTACCGCGCCGGTGGGAACCTGGAGGTCGACGCCTGCCAGTGCCTCGGTCTTGCCAAAGGACTTGCGCAGTCCCTGGACGCGGACAGCCATGGATGCATTCACGATGGAGACTCCTTTCCGGGCGGAGACCGTGCGCGCGGGCACACGATGAACCTGCCCGATCGGCGGTGAATCCGGCGAGCGGGATGATGACGATGTCATGCATTCGAGTCTAGAGAGCTATCAGGACCGGGGCATTCCGCATTCGGACGGCGAGCGACGAATCATCCAGGACGCTGACGTACTGTAGGGATGTTGTGCGGGCAGGATGTGATCGGGACGTGTCAATTCTGTGTCAGGTCCGGCGGAATCCCTCGATCCGGAACGGCATACGAGAACGGGGTGGGCCAACGAGGCGGGGACCGTCCTCCGCCATCCGACTGTGGGAGGATCGTACACCCGGATCACGCTGGAGTCAAGATAATGATACATACCCGTGTTCGATATTAACTTTTACCGCGCGTGATGATTCAGGATATTGATCTTGGCATTGATATCGTCGGGGGTTCTCGGTCTGGATGCGCAGGGTGCGACGGATGGTGGGTGAAATGCCGTCCGGGAACGCAGCGGGATCTGGCCGGCGATTCCGCGCGGCGGGGAGATCCCCGGCACCTGTCGGGAAGATTCTGTTCCTGGGCCGGACACCAGCGATGCGTTTGTAGGGATGAGACGCATTACAGATTGGCATTCCTCCTGTCACTCCCGGCCTTTCCGACAGCCTACACTTGCGTGCAGCAGGCCCGGCGGGCGCAGGATCGCGCGTGCTCGCGGGATGGCGGTCGGAATGCGTACAGGGGGAACGCGGTGGACGCACTCGATATCGCACGGTGGCAATTCGGGATCACCACGGTCTATCACTTCTTCATGGTGCCGCTCACGCTCGGGCTTGGGCCGATGGTCGCGATCTTCCAGACGCTCTGGTATCGCTCCGGCGACGAGCGTTACCTGCGCATGACGAAGTTCTGGGGCAAGATCTACCTCATCAACTTCATCATGGGCGTGGCGACGGGCATCGTGCAGGAGTTCCAGTTCGGCATGGCCTGGAGCGACTACAGCCGTTTCGTCGGCGATGCCTTCGGGGCGCCGCTGGCGATGGAGGCATTGCTCGCCTTCTTCATCGAATCGACCTTCCTCGGGCTCTGGATCTTCGGGTGGGACCGCCTGCCGAGGAAGCTGCATCTCACCGTGCTGTGGGCTGCGGTGATCGGCTCCATCCTCTCCGCCTATTTCATCATCGTTGCCAACTCGTGGATGCAGCACCCGGTCGGCATCGACCTGGTCGATGGCCGGCCCCGGATGAACGACGCCTGGGCGGTCTTCACGAACAACACGGCGCTCGTCGCCTATCCACATGTGATCGCCGGGTCGTTTGGGGTGGCTGCGGCGCTGCTGGTCGGCATTTCCTGGTATCACCTCTGGCGACGGCGTGTCGATGGCGTGGACACTGTCGATGGCGATGGGCATGTGGTGGCCGGCGATCATCCAGAGATTCCGGGCCGGGACAAGACCGATCACAGCGTCTGGATCGCATCGCTGCGCATCGGCGCGGTGGTGGCGGTGGTTGCCGGGATTGCGGTAGCGATCACCGGCGACCAGCAGGCGAAGCTGATGTTCCAGCAGCAGCCGATGAAGATGGCCTCGGCCGAGGCGGCCTGCGAGAACGGCGGAGCGCTCTCGATCCTGACGATCGGCGACCTGCGTTCCAACAGTTGCGACGATGTGACCACGCTGATCGAGATTCCCGGCCTGCTCTCCTTCCTCGCGCACGGCGATTTCAACACCGATGTCATGGGGGTGAGCGACCTGGTGCCGATCTACCAGGGGAAGTTTGGGACGAACCTGCCCGACGATCCGCGCCTGGGCGCGCGTGCCGGGGAGGAGATCAGCTACGTGCCGCTGATGCCGGTGACCTACTGGGGCTTCCGGGCGATGATCGGCTTCGGGATCGTCTCGATGTTCGGCGGCGTGCTCGCCTGGTGGCTGACGCGCAAGGGCACCGTTCCGCCCGCGACGTGGCTGATGCGGCTGGGTGTCGCGGCGATCCTGCTGCCGTTCCTGGCGAATGCCGCGGGCTGGATCTTCACCGAGATGGGGCGCCAGCCATTCGTGGTGGCGCCGAACCCGACCGGCATCGATGGCGTGTTCATGTTCACGGCGGCGGCGGTGTCGCCAGGCGTCTCCGCCGGGGAGATCCTCTTCTCGCTGGTCACGCTGACGCTGGTCTACGGCGCGCTGGCGGTGGTCGAAGTCGGCTTGCTCTTTAAGTACACCCGAGGCGGGGTGCCCTCGGCGATGCCGGAACTGGTGTGTCACGAACCGACGCCAGAGGAGCGGAAGAAGGCGGACGATGTCCTCGCGTTCGCGTATTGAGCCGGGTGCGGGACGACGGGCCCATCTTGGTATTGCGATACCGGGGGACGGCGAACCACAAGGGTTCGCCCTACGAACGACCGCGTCGCGAATCCCGAATGCCCGCAGGGGCTTCGCGCTCCGCCGCAACGGATATCGTGCATGCCGTCGTGGATGTGGTGATGGGAGTCTGACATGAGCCTGGAGATGCTCTGGTTCATCCTGATTGCGGTCCTCTGGACTGGCTATCTCTTTCTCGAAGGATTCGATCTCGGTGTGGGCATGCTGATGAAGCTGCTGGCCCGCGACGAGAAGGAGCGGCGCGTGCTGCTCAACACGATCGGCCCAGTGTGGGACGGTAATGAGGTGTGGCTGCTCACGGCGGGCGGCGCGACCTTCGCCGCGTTCCCGCTCTGGTACGCGGCGCTCTTCTCGGCCCTCTACATTCCATTGACGCTGGTGCTGGTGGGACTGATCTTCCGGGCCGTCTCCATCGAGTACCGGGGGAAGGTCCATTCCGAGCGATGGACGACCTTCTGGACGTGGGCGATGGCGCTGGGGTCGTTCCTGGCGGCATTCGGGATCGGCGCCGGGCTGGCGTTGACGACGACGGGCCTGCCGCTCGACCAGTACGGTGATCGTGACGGCAACTGGTTGACCTTCCTGAATGGCTATGCGGTGATCGGCGGCCTGGCAGTGGTCGGGTTCTGCCTGGTGCATGGCGCGGCGTTCGTCATGCTGAAGACGGACGGGGAGATCCGGCACCGGGCGCGTGATTTCGTGGTGCGGCTGATGCCGGTCCTGTTGGTGCCGATCGTGGTGTGGGTGCTGATCGTCCAGGTCGACAACGGCAAATGGTGGACGTGGCTGCCTATCCTCGGAGCGGTAGCAGCGGTGGCTTTCGCGTGGATCAGCCTGAAGTCAGGCGCGGAGAAGCGCGGATTCCTGGGGCTGGCGGTCTTTATCGTGCTGGGCGCGGCGGCGATCTTCGCGTCGGTCTATCCGACGGTGTTGCCCAGCACGCTGGATTCGGCGTGGAACCTGACAGTTCACAATGCGTCATCGTCGCCCTACACGCTGAAGGTGATGACATTCGTCGCGGCGTTCGGTGTGCCGGTGGTGCTGGTCTATCAAGGCTGGACGTACTGGGTCTTCCGCAAGCGGATCAGTACGTCCCGGATCCCGGATGCGCATGAGGTGGTGGCGCAGGTTGGCGATGGCCGCTACGCGGAGGGTGTGGCGGACTAGCGAGAGACGGGGCAGGTGCTGCATGGATGCGTCTCGAACCCGTGACCTTCCATGTCATGCCGAGCGACGCGAGGCACCAGCCGGCACGCGCAGTGTCTCCCGCACGATCAACATCCCAGTCATGGTGAACATCGGCTCGGGACGTTTTCGGTGCATCCAGCCGCCCATGTCATCCTTCGCTCCGCTCAGAATGACAAGCAATATCGGGTATTCGATGACGCGATGAACGTAACGTCTTGCCTGCACACGACGCATAGAATCGGACTTTATGGCTTCCGGAACACCCCTGACATCCGTCATCTCATCAACCGAAACGGCTCCGGTGCGGCGGCGACCGGCATCGCCGTTGCGCTATCTCTCGGCCGATGGCAAGCGGGCAATCGTCGTCCTTGGATTCCTGGCCGCGTTGAAAGCACTGGCACTCGTGACGATCGCGCAGGCGGTCGCGGGCGGGATCGTTGGCGCGATCTATGGCGCTGCCGACTGGCGGCGTGATGTCGCGCTCGGACTCGCCGGTGGCCTTCTGCGGGCTGGGGCGAGCTGGGCAACGGACGTGATCGCGGCACGGGTGGCGACGGACGCGAAGGCAGACATTCGCCGCCGCCTGGCCGCGCGAATGGTGGCGCGCGGCGGCCGCGATCTCGCCGAGCGCGTGGGGGCAACGACGACACTGGCCACCACCGGACTCGATGCCCTCGACAACTGGTACCGGACATTCCTGCCCTCGCTCGTGAGCGCCGCCACGATCCCGCTGCTGGTCGGCGCGCGCATCCTGTGTGCGGACTGGGTGAGCGCGCTGGTGATCGTCCTCACCGTGCCGTTGATCCCGGTCTTCATGATCCTGATCGGGTCCTATACCCAGGATCGCGTAATCGAGGCGGCTGACGCGCTGGCCCGGCTTTCCAACCAGCTTGTGGAACTGGCGCGTGGATTGCCGGTGCTGGTCGGGCTGGGGCGAGCGGAGGCACAGGTGGCATCCCTGCGCGAGGTCTCCGAGGGATACCGGCGACGGACGATGGAGACGCTGAAGGTGGCGTTTCTCTCGTCGCTGGCGCTGGAACTGATCGCGACGATCTCGGTGGCGGTGGTGGCGGTCTTCATCGGCGTGCGGCTGGTGCATGGCGAGATGAGCCTGGAAATCGGCCTGCTCGCGCTGCTCCTGGCGCCGGAATGCTATCTGCCATTCCGGGAGGTCGGTGCGGCGTTCCACGCGGCCGAGGATGGGATCGAGGCGATGGAGCGGGCCGAACGGATCGCATCCAGCCCGAAAGCCCACGTCCTGGTCGCGGAACGCGATGAGATGACGGCCCGGACGCATCCGGCCCTGACCACAATCGTGGTGCGCGACCTGCGCGTGCAGTATGCGGACCGGGCGCATCGTGCCGTGGACGGGCTTTCGTTCAGCGCCGTGCCGGGTGAGGTGGTTGCGTTGAGCGGCCCAAGCGGTTGTGGCAAATCGACCGCGCTGGCGGTGATTGCCGGGCTGCTCGGCACGACGGACGACGGTTCCGTGCGCGTGAGCGGGCAGATCGAGGGGGTGGCGGCGAACGGGATCGCCTGGGTGCCGCAGCATCCGGCGACGATCGCGGAGACAGTTGGTGAGGAGATCCGGCTCTACGGGCATGCCGGGGACTTCGCGCACGGTGAAGTCCTGGCGCTGCTGGATCGTGTTGGCGCGGTTCACCTGATCGACCGGCATCCGGCGGAACTCTCTCCCGGCGAACTACGGCGGGTGGCGCTGGCAAGGGCGCTGGCGAGAATCGATGCGGGGGCGACGTTGCTCTTGCTCGACGAGCCGACGGCTCATCTCGACGCGACGACGTCGGCGCTCGTGCTGGAGACGATTGCGGCCTTGCGCGGCACGGTGACGATCCTGCTGGTCGCCCACGATGCGCCGGTGCGGGCGCTGGCCGATCGTATCGTGTCGCTTGGTGGTGCGGTGGCGGCGGAGGACTCTGCCGATGCGACCGTCACGCTCGATACGGCGTCTTCCGGAGGCATCCCGGCGGTCGCCGCCGTCGATCGGGCCGAGGTGGAGACGAAGGGAACACTTCGCGACCTGCTGCGGATCGTGCAGCCGTGGCATGGGGGATTCCTGCTGGCGATCGCCTGGGGGACGGTAGCGGCGCTGATGGCGGTGGCGTTGACCTCCGTTTCCGGCTGGCTGATCGTGCGGGCGAGCCAGCAACCGCCGATCCTCTACTTGCTGATGGCCATCGTGGCGGTGCGCTTCTTCGGGATCGGGCGGAGCATCTTTCGCTATCTGGAACGCTTGCGCCTGCACGATGCCATCTTCGGGGCGATGACCGCGTTGCGGGTGGAGACGTGGATGCGGCTGGCGGCGCAGGGGCCGTCCATCGCGCGGTTCCTGCGCGGTGAGCGGGCGATCGACCACCTGATCGGCGATATCGACCGCGTGCGCGACCTGATGCCGCGTGTGGTGATGCCGCCGCTGGTCGGCGCGGCGATGGCGGCGGTCGTGACGGTTGCCCTAGGCGTCCTCCTGCCAGCGACGGTGCCGGTAATGCTCGTCTGCGCGGCGACCTGTCTTGTTGTGGCGCCGTTCGTGGCGTT
>JASGDN010000026.1:0-7077 GCA_049841275.1 Thermomicrobiales bacterium | reverse complement strand
GGCCTTCCTGCAGGGCGCCCAGATCGAGGTCAAGTACTGGACGTCCTTCGGCTCCGGTGTCAATGGCGATGCCCAGACCAAGGTCATCAACGACTTCATGGCCGCCAACCCGGATATCAAGATCACGACAACCATCCAGCCGGACTACAACACCATCGTCTCCTCCCTCACCGCCGCCTTGCAGACCGGCGATGCACCCGATGTCGTGATCTTCTCGGACAACTTCTGGTTCCGCTTCTACCTCGCCCAGGCGATCACCGACCTCACCCCCTTCCTGACCGAGCTGGAGGTCGACACCGACGACTTCGTCCAGCCGCTCTATACCGAGTTCGGCCGCAACGGCGCCCAATACATGCTGCCGTTCGCCCGCTCCACACCGCTGCTCTACTACAACGTCGATGCCCTGAAAGCTGCCGGGCTCGATGAGAGCATCTTCGAGACGTGGACGAGCTTCACGGAGTCCGTCGCCAAGCTCGCGGGATCGGACATCCCCTACGGGCTCGGTCTCGCGGGTGGCCATCCCACCAGCACATGGATGATGCAGGGGCCGGTCTGGGCATTCGGCGGGACCTACTCGAAGGACGATTTCACCGTTACCATCAAACAGCCGGAAACCGTCGCGGTCGGCGAATTCTTCCAGAAGCTGGTGCAGGACAAGTCTGCGGGCGCAACAGCCGATCCCGTCGGAGACTTCCAGAAAGGCACCACCGCATCGACGATCGCGTCGACGGGCAACATCGGTTTTATCAAGAAGGGCGCCAAGTTCACCGTCGGCGCCGTTGCCTTGCCGAAGGAGAAGCAGATCGGCTGCCCGACTGGCGGCGCCGGTCTCGCCATCGTCAGCACGGGTTCGGATGACGTGAAGCTTGCCGCCGCGAAGTTCATCGACTTCAGCACGAACACCGAGAGTGTCTCGGCCTGGGCACAGGCATCGGGATACATGCCAGTGCGTACGTCAGCGATCGAGAGCGATTCGATGCAGGCCTTCCTCAAGGCAAATCCGCTCTACGAAATCGCCATCAACCAGCTTCCGAACGCCCATCACCCGGATACCGCGCTGAATATCTTCCCGAACGGCAGCCAGCTCATGACTGCCGGCTGGGATCAGGTGTTCCTCAAGAACACCCCGGTCCAGGATGCGTTCGACCAGGTAGCCTCCGATCTGGAGACCGACAAGCAGGACGTGGTGGATCAGTTGAAGGAGATCGAGGGATAGCTCCCCGGCGCGGCCGAAGACCGGATCGGATTGCGATCCGGTCTTCAGTCATGCGTCTCCGGAAAGCGCGATCCGCCATGCGTCCGGCGGCACCGGGCTCATCGTCACCGTCCTGCCACCACCGGTACGATAGTCGATACGGACCAGCAGGAATCGCTCCGGCAGCCAGTCACCCGCCCGCTCTGGCCACTCGATCAGGCTGATCCCATCATCCGGGTTCAGGTAGTCGTCGTAACCGAAGCTCTCCAGCTCCTCGGGATCGACGAGACGGTAGAGATCGAGGTGGTGGATTCGCAAGGGACGCCCCACCGCGTCCCGCCCTGCGTGCTCGCCGACCAGCGTGAAAGTCGGACTCTGGACCGGCTCACTCACACCGAGCGCCCGGGCGATCCCCTGGACGAGGGTCGTCTTCCCGGCGCCCAGATCGCCATGCAGCAACAGGACATCGCCCGCCCGCAGCTGCGTTCCCAAATGCTTCCCAAGGTCGGTCATCGCCTCGGGGAACGCGACGTCCACCACGACCGAGCCCTGCGTATCGCTTCCGTCTGCCACGTCCTCATCCCATCACAACGACTCGATCCATCGCCGTGAAGGGTAGCAAACGCGCGCGATGCCGCGAGGCTAGTCGAGCGACGCAAACTCCGCTGCGGGTGCAACCGAGGCCACATCCTCGACATCCAGGTCACCCAGCGGGATCACCAGCGGACGATCCTGCGCCGGATGCCGGGCGATAGCGACCGGACATCGGAACACGTCCGCCAACAAGCCATCGGCCGCCACCTCCCACGGCGTCCCGAACGCCCGCACCGACCCGTTCGCCAGTACGGCAACGCGGTCGGCATGCGCCATGGCCAGGTTGAGGTCGTGCAGGATGGCGATCACGGCCTTGCCGCGACCGGCAAGCGCCCGCGCCCGGAGCATCACCAACTGCTGGTGCCGGATATCGAGCGCGGCCGTCGGCTCATCGAGAAGGACGATTCGCGTTTCCTGCGCCAGCACGCGCGCCAACGAAACGCGCGTCTGCTCGCCGCCGGAGAGCGTCGGAAACCGGCGCTCCGCGAGATGGAGCGCCTCCGTCTTGCTCAATGCGAAGGCGATCGCCTCATCATCCTGACGGCGATCGTCTGGAGGCAACGGCGCACGTCCCATCGCTACAACCTCCCGCGCCGTAAAGCCGAACTGGAGGATGGTCTGCTGGGGCAGCACCGCACGAGCGAGCGCCAGTTCGCCCACCGACCACGCCCCAAGCTCCCGTCCAAAGAGGCGGATGGTGCCGGACGACGGCTCCAGATCCCCGGCGATCGCGGCCATGAGCGTCGACTTGCCGGCCCCGTTCGGACCGACCAGGGCGATCACCTCGCCCCCCCTTACCTGCAGATCGACCCCGGCGAGCAAATCCCGCCCACCGCGCCGAACGGCGAGCCCTTCGATCGTGAGGGCGATGTCCCCCTCGTTCATGCCCAGCCGCCTTGCTGGCGCCGCGTCCTGATGAGCAGCCAGAGGAAGAACGGGCCGCCGATCAGGCTCGTAACGACCCCGATCGGAAGCTCCAACGGCTGTACGATGGTCCGTGAGACAAGATCGGCGATCAGCAACAGCGACGCTCCCAGCAGCGCCGCACACGGAAGCAGTCGCCGGTGGTCCGGTCCGAGCCAGAGCCGGACGAGATGCGGCACCACCAGCCCGACGAACCCGATCGCCCCGGTGAATGCAACGGACACCCCCGTCATCGCCGCGGTCGTGAACATGAGGATCGTGCGCATGCGCTCGACACGGATGCCAAGATGCCGGGCTTCCCGCTCACCGAGCACGAGCAGGTTGAGTGCCTGCCCGGAGCGCAACACAATCGCGATACCGATGGCTGTCACCACTGCCACGATCCAGATCTGGTTCCAGAGCGTGCCGCCGAGGCTGCCCATCGTCCAGAAGGTCACCGTGCGGATCTGCTGGTCGGTCGCCCGCGTGATGAGCAGGCCGACCCCGGCGCCAATTACCGCGCTGATCGCCACTCCAGCGAGCAACAGGGTCACGACCTCCGTCCGGCCATCATGCCGCGCGATCAGGTAGACAAGCGTGGTCACTATCAGGCCTGCGCCGAACGCAAAGACGGGGAGTGTCCAGATCCCGAGGATCGTCACGTTCAGCACGATCGCCGTCACCGCGCCCAGCGCTGCACCCGACGAGACGCCGATCAAGCCGGGATCGGCCAAAGGGTTCCGGAAGATCCCCTGCAAGGCCGCACCGGAGACGGCAAGGCCAGCACCGGCGAAGGCTCCCATGAGGATACGCGGCATGCGAATCGTCCAGATGGTCGAATCCTGCACGCGGGAGACATCGACATCCAGCCAGTCGCGCAGCCAGGCACCGGGCGGGAAGGTTCCCAGCCAAGCGCCGGCTCTCACGATCGCGCTCCAGCCGGGCACGGCGTGCAGGGTCGCATCGATGTGGTGCCCGACGATCACGATCACCTGATTCGGGGCAACCCGCACCGCACCGATACCGGCATTCAGAAGCAACGCGGCGACGAGGAGGGCGAGGAGCGGGACGACAGGCGCACGCCCTGCTCCAGTCGCGAACGCCTCACCGAACGCGGAGTGCCGGATACGGGCAAGTCCTGCCCGTATCCGGCGCGATTCGGCCGATTGCTCCGGATGCGACACCGGAATTCCAGCCATCTCGGGAACCCGCTAGGAGGCCGGTGACGCCGAGGGACTGGCAGCCGGGCTGGCCATCACCTCCACATCGGTGCCCTGCCACTGCGGGTTGATCGGCTCACCCGTCAGGTCCGGATGAAGTGCCAGCGTCAGGTCATGCACGGCCGCGCCAAGACGCGGGCCGAAGCCAAGCAGATAGAGATCCTCGAAGGCGACGATCGACTTCGACTCGCCAGCCGGCGTCTGCGCGACACCGGGGATTGCGAGCAACCCGTCCACGCCGCCAACCGAGGCGAGACCACCCTGCATGACCAGGATGATGTCTGGCGCCGTGGCGACCAGCGCTTCCGGCGTGATCGGTGCGTAGCCCTGGATACCGCTGTCCGCCCCGGCATTGATGCCGCCAGCCGCCGTGATCACAAGGTCCGCGGCGGTCCCGGTGCCGGCGATCATCTGCGTGCCCTGACCGCGAATGTAGAGGAACGCCACGCGCGGCTTCGAGGTCGCAGTCGCGGCCAGCGCCTCGGCGTCCTTCAACTGCGTTTCCAGGCTCGTGGCAAGCGCGTCGCCCTCTTCCGGGATACCGAGCGCCGCACCGACTTGCTTGATCTCATCGACCGGGCTGTAGATGGACGACGGGTCCGAAGACACGATCACCACCGGAATCCCGGCATCGCGGATCTGCTGGATGACTTCCGGTGGCCCGGCTTCCTCGTCACCGATCACGACGGTCGGCTCGAACGAAAGGATGCCCTCGGCATTCAGTTCGCGCTGATACCCGATCTTCGGCAACGCGACCGCTTCGGGCGGATACAGCGCAGAGACATCATCGGCCACGACATTGCCGCCAAGTCCGAGCGTGAACACGGTTTCCGTGATGTCGCCATTCAGGGTGATGATGCGGCTGACGTCGGTAATCGTTACACTCGCGCCGCTTGCATCGGTAACGGTAACCGGGAGTGTCGGCGTCGGCACGCGGCCCGACGCGGGCGACGCTTCGGGCGTCTGCGCGGATACGAAGGGGGCAAGGGCCATGCTCGCTACAAGGGCGAGCGCGGCAAGCAGCGCGCCGATCCGGCGCGTGATGGGACTGAACATCGTCATCGCTCCATCGTTGGGAGCGAACGCCTGCCCGCGAGCATGCAGACGACCGCCGGGTCGTTGCTTATACTCTGGGCGAGACGATCGCCACCCGCAGCAATGTGGGGCTGCTGGACGCCGTCGCTGGCACGGCGGCATCCGGTCGAACGGTTGTCTCGCACGGCAGGGTCGGCGTTTCGCCGGCCCTGTCTCTCTCCTCGGGACTCCCCCTTCCTCTTCCTATCCGGCACGCGTGCCGTGGCGATGCGGATCGGCAGCACCACTGGCAGCGGCGATCTCGACCGGTTCGGTCAGCAAGCGAACATTCGACACCACCAGCCGATGTGTCGTGAACCCGCCGTCCTCGGCCGTCACCACGGTCCGCGACTCGGGCACCGACACCCCACCGACCTCGGTATAGCGATCGCGATACCCATCGGCGCGCACCAGGCGGCCTTCCTTGGTGTTCCAGTACGAGACCGTGAATTCGGACGGCAGCGAACGGCCATCGGCGGCCGGCTCGTGCCGCTGCATGGTGATCGTGAAGCGCATCGGCCCCATGCTGCGGGTGACTTGCGAGATCGCGCCGTCCACCACGCGGTAGGCCGAACTGAACGGGTCGTTCTGGAAGGTGAGCTCCGGCCCAAGCGGGTGATCCGCATCGTCCCCGAACGTCAGCTCGTAGCGGCCGTCGCTTTCCTCGTAGCTCGTCGGCCAGCGATGACCGGCCATCGAGGCAAGTTCCTGTTTCGCCCAAGCCGCCAGGGCCTCATCACCGTCCAGCTCGACCTGAACCGCACGCGGACCGGCAACCGTCACCATGCCGGACGCACGCACGACCGCATCGCCCTTGGCCTGGGTCACTGCGACATCCGCCGTGAATCCGTGGAAACCCTCCGGGAAGCGGTAGCTGCGCCCGTGGGCGTCCTTCAGCATTGCATGAGCCTCGCTGGACGAGGTGACCGCGGCACCCATTTCGTACGTCTCCTTTGCCCTAGCTCGCCATCGGATCGCGATCGAACCATGTCGTCACCTGATCGAATGGGACGCGTTCTCGCGTGGGGCGCTCCATCGCCGGATACCCGACATAGATGAACCCGACGATCTGGGCATGCTCGGTGAGTCCGAACGCCTGCCGCACCTCCGGCGCGAAGGCGGGACCGCCGGTCCTCCAGATCGCGGCCAGCCCGAGCGCCTCTGCCTGCAACAGCATGTTCTGGGTGGCGGCGCCTACGGCGAGGTGTTCTTCCATGTCCGGCGTGCGCCCATTGTGAATGGGCTCGCTCGCCACCACGATGATCCACGGTGCGCGAAGCACCTTGTTCTCCGCCGCAGTACGTGCAGCCTCGGCCTTGAGCGGATCGTCGGCCGTGCGGACGGCCGCCTCACCGGATGCTCGTCCGAGCACGGACCGGCCCTCGCCAGAAAGCGCGAAGAACCGCCACGGCTGCGTGAGGTGATGATTGGGCGCCCAGATCGCGGCCTCCAGCAGTTGTTCGATCAGGGCGCGATCGGGGACCTGATCGGTCATCTTGCCGATCGAGCGGCGCGTGCGAATCAGGTCGAGGACGGCGGCGGGGTCGAGCGTAGTCGCAGGGGCGAGGTCTGTCATTGGGCAAGTGTCCTGAACGTCGGGGAATCGATCTGCCAACCGGGTTCATGAGGCGAGCGAATCGCGCAAATACCCGATGTACACCGTCAGGATTATACATCCGAATTTGCCCGATACCAGACGAATGCCATCGGATTCCATGACATCCATGCCCGACATTTCCGAGAGGAAGTTTCATTCCGATTTAGGACTTCATCTCACCTTCATCGTTATCGTCAGACATGAGCTACCACGTAGCACGATCCGGCGGCACGCGCGCGGTGACTGAAGGAGCCATCATGACGTACATCGACTACGAGGGAGACAAGGATCGGGTCTATTCCGAGGCAGGACGGGGGGAAACCCTCGCAGCGGTGATGAACCGGCGGTTCTCCCGCCGGGCCGTGGCGGCTGCCGCCGGGGGTGCCGCCGCGACGATCGTGGTCGGTGCCAGTGCAGCCTCGACGCCGGAAGCATCGCCAGCGGCGTCAGCGTCGCCCGCTGCCTCCCCTGTCGCGGGCAACGACAGCCTTGGG
>JASGDN010000025.1:0-86635 GCA_049841275.1 Thermomicrobiales bacterium | reverse complement strand
GCCGGCGACCCGGCACCGCTCCGCAACGGCTTCGTCGCCCTCGCGCAGGACGCCACCCCGGCCGCCATTCCCGCCAACGGCACCGACAGCCAGGAGCGAGGCGCGGGCGGCGACCTCCGCATCCTCCAGTGGCAGGCGCCGAGCCACCTCAGCCCGCACGTCGCCACCGGCACCAAGGACTTCATGGCCTCCGCACTCGTGCTGGAGCCGTTGATGCAGTATCTCGAGGACGGCTCGCTGGTCGCGAACCTCATCACCGAGCTGCCGAGCGTCGACAACGGGCTGCTCGCCGAGGACCTCACCAGCGTCACCTACAAGCTCCAGCCCGATGTCACCTGGAGCGACGGCGAGCCATTCACCGCCGAGGACGTGAAATTCACCTGGGAATGGGTGATGAACCCGGACAACGGGTCCATCCACGTCGGCGTCTACGAGCCGATCGCGAGCGTCGAGGTCGTCGATCCGCTGACCGCGAAAGTGACCTTCTCCGCGCCGAATCCCTACTGGCCGGAGAGCTTCGCCGGCACCGACAGTGGCTACATCTACCCGAAGCATGTGCTGGAGAACGGCGGCCAGGAGGCGAACGACGCCTTCCGCCTGAAGCCGATCGGCACCGGGCCGTACATCGTGGATTCCTTCTCGCCGAATGACTCCGCAACCTTCACGGTGAACGACCACTTCCGCTTTCCGACCAAGCCGTTCTTCAGCCGCGTGGTCCTGAAGGGCGGCGGCGATGCGGCCTCGGCAGCGCGGGCGGTCTTCGAGACAGGCGACTTCGATTTCGCCTGGAACCTCGCGATCGAGCCGGAACTGCTGGACCAGATGACCGGCGACGACAGCAAGGGTGTCCTGCTGCTGACGCCGGGATCGAGCATCGAACAGATCATGATCAACTTCTCCGACCCGAACAAGGAGGTCGACGGCCAGCGGTCCGAGATGAACACGCCGCATCCGTTCTTCACGGACGCGGCGGTGCGCCAGGCGTTCGCACTCTCGATCGATCGCCAGACCATCGCCGACAAGTTCTACCTCGGCGGCGACCAGGAACCGGCGGTAGCGAACGTCCTCTCCGGCATCCCCGCCATCGAGTCGCCGAACACCACCATCGAGTTCGACACGGACAAGGCAGCCCAGCTCCTGGAGGACGTCGGCTGGACCAAGGACGGCGATGTCCGCAAGAAGGACGGCGTCGAACTGAAGGTGACCTACGCGACGACGGTCAACCAGGTGCGCCAGAAGTCGCAGGCAGTGAATAAGCAGAACCTGGAGAAAGCCGGGTTCAAGGTCGAGCTGGTGCAGGTCGATGCCGGCATCTTCTTCGACAGCGCCGCCGGTAACGACCAGTCGCGCACGCATTCCTACTGGGATGTGGAAATGCACGCAAACCAGCTGCTCTCGCCGAGGCCGCTGGCCTACGTCTCCTGCTGGTATGCGGGCCCGGACGGCAAGAACATCGCCCAGAAATCCAACGAGTGGGGCGGGACGAACACCGGCCGCTACCGCAGCGCCGACTTCGACGCGCTGTACGAGACCGCAACGAAGGAGACCGATCCGGAGAAGCTGGCCGATCTCTACATCCAGATGAACGACCGTATCGTGGAGGATGTCGCCACGGTCGCGATCGTGCGGACGGGTATCAAGTGCGGGGCCTCGAAGAGGCTGAACCAGACGAACTTCGCACTCGGCCCCTTCACCTATCAATACTGGAACATCGCGAACTGGAACCTGGCCGAGGGACAGTAATCCCCGGCGTCACGGGTTCCCGGTTAGCAGGAGGGTCGTGGACGACGTTGTCCGTGGCCCTCCTGCGGCGTTTCGCGCTATCCGGTTGCGGCCGGGTGAGTGACTTCCCAAAGGGAAGGGCGTATGCTCGAAGCACGACGCAGCCACCCGGATCGAGGAGGTTCCATGAACACCGATGCCCGCAACGAACGTATCCGCGCCTTCCACATGCAAGCGCTCGCGCTGCTGGACAGCGACGACGGGAGTGGAACCCAGCGCCGGGAGATCGCCGATTTGCTCCAGGAATTGGCCGCGACCCCGGATATCCTGCCCAATATCGCGCTCGACCGCCTGCACGATACCGGCTCCACCGCCACGATCCTGCATCAAGGCGAGGACGGGCGTGGAGCGCTCATGCTGCTCCGGCTGCCCGACACCGCGCCGACGCCGATCCACAATCACAACACCTGGGGTGCAGCCGCAGTGATTGCCGGAGTGAATCGCTACTGGCGGTGGGAACGGCTGGACGACCTGAGCGATCCCGATCGGGCGGAACTGCGCCTCGCCGAGGTCTTCGAGCATGGGCCGGGGCACACCGTGCTCTGGGGCGACCCGCCGCACGACCTCCACGCGCAGCAGGGCGTGAACGGCGATGCGTACGAGTTCGTCTTCTTCGGGCGCAATCCGAATCTCCAGCCGCGCGCATATTTCGATGCCGAGACCGGAGCGATCACCTACGCGCTAGCTGCCGATGCGATGACCGGGGCAGCGTCATCGTCCTGAGCGGACATGGCAACAGCCCGGACGGCGCACTGCTGTCCGGGCTGTTCGCTGATGGGGAAGGCTAGATCGGGCAGGCGCCGGTCGCGCACTGGAGCGTGGCGAGGTCGATGTCCTCGGCGAGGTCCGCATTGTCGGCCCGGATGCCGGCGAGGATCGCCGCGAACGCATCGGCGGAGACTTCCTCCTCCGGCAGGTACTCGTAGCCAAGTTCGGCCTCCGGCCTGCTCGGCAATACCGAGCAGCAGCGCACCTGCGGTTGTTCGGTCCGCACGATCGTCCGGAACTGTTCCAGATCGACCTGGTCGGTGTAGACCTTCAGCGTGTAGCTGACCTGGTTCCCCTGCTCGGCACCGATCCAGTGCTGTTCCAGCAAACGCAGCCACTGGTATTGCTGCTCCGGCGTCGCTTCCGGGGCAGTCACCAGGGCATCGCCGATGCCAAGCCGCTGCACCAGCGGCACCGTCGGGAAGCCGACCACGGTCATGCCGGGGAAGGTACGCAGCTCCTTCAACGGATAGCCGCGCTCCTCGTACTCGGCCAGCAACGGGTCGCTGCCCGGCGCCCAGGCACCAGTCTCCGGATCGCGCGTGCCCTTGAACTGCACCCAGCGCAGGTACTGGCGACGGGCCGGCAGATGCGCGCCCTCCGTCACCCCGAAGAGCTTGCTCGTGGTGCCAGCGGGCTTCACCGTCGTCACGGTCTTCGGGCGCGCCATGCCGAGCTCGTCGGCGTAGCGATTTGCCTCCCGTTTCGCGCGATCGGAGAGCCGGGAGAGCATGTTCCAGAACGGAGCCGACTTCTCCTCGTCCAGTAGATCCTCGAACCCGAACCCGAAGCGCTGCCACGCCCACTCGTGCAACCCGGTCGGGCCGATCCCGATCCGGTTCGTGCGGGCAACCTCCTCACCGTAGAGGGCATTCATCCGATTCGCGCGAATCAGGAAGCGCACACCGAGACGGACGCTCTCGATCACGTGGCGATCCCACTCCCGCGCAACCTCCTCCGGCGCGTGGCCGGGCACAAAGGAGTCAAACGGAGCCGGGCATGCCAGCAGCGGCGCGAAATCGGCAATCACGCAGTAGCCGCCGGTGACGTGGAGCACGATCTCGCCGCAGGGATTGGTCGTGACCGGGAACTCCGCCGTGCGGGCACGCCGGGAGATCTCGGCCAGCAACGCCGCCGCGCGATCGACCTGGTAGCGATCGCTGCGGAAGTCGCGGCCGTCCTCATGAACCGGCTTCTGGCGGGCAGAGCCATCGCGCTGATCGTTGAGCAAGTCGCCGTTGATGAAGCCGGGCTCACCATTGATGTAGGCACAGCGAGTGACCTCGGCAAAGACCTGCCGCGCGTGCTGCGTCCAGACATTGCGCTCGTCGGCATCGCCATTCACGCGACGCCAGAAATCGGCATCGACCATCACGGAATGGTTGGCCGTCCACAGGCCGCCTTCCGACTTCGCGCGGATGAAACGCAGGATGCCGGAATCGCGCCAGTTCTTGGTCGCCATTCGCGCGGCCCGGCGCGCACCGCCAACCTGGACTTCCACGGAGAGGTAGTGATCGACCAACAGCGCCTGTTCCCACGGCTGGAACTCATCGCCGCGCGGATCGCGCGTCCGGGCCGGCTCGATGACGTGCCGGCGGATATTCAGCAGGCCGCGCAGCAGCGAGACCGGCCCGGAGGCCGGGCGTCCCTGCATGCCCATGATCGGGCTGCCGGCGCGACGGATCTCCGAGAGGTCGAAGACGAGATGGGCATCGGATTGTCCGGCGAAGGCCATCGCCTCCAACTGCTCCAACGCCTTCGCCCAGCCCTCCCGGCTGTCCGCGATCGTCACGATCTCGGCATCCGCTGGGGCATCGTCCAGAGAGGCGAGGAGTTCGGTTGCAAGGAAGTCACGCACGCGCGCCTCATCCTCGGCGGAGAGCGTCTCCGGCGTTGTGCCCCACGGCAGCAGGGAAAGGTCGGTGCCGAAACGGACAAGGTCGGCGCGGGAATGCGGGTAGTCGGGATGCTCCGGCGAGAGGTGGAGGTGCAGGTGCGGCGCCTGTCCCCAGTCGACTGCAACCAGGGCATCGTCGTAGGACCGCCCGACGCCGGAACCATTCAGCAACAGGTAGAACTTCGCAAAGGAGGCAATAGCCGTCGCGCAGTTCGTGAAGACCTCCATGTTGCGGCCGGCCTGAAACATGTCACCATGCTGGAGGTGGCGCCCGGAGGTGAGCAGGGCGCCACTCGCGATCGCGTTGCGCAGGCCGATGTGCTCGGTACGGTGCCAGGCAGCGTTCGGGATGAGCGACATGTTGCCCGCCGCCACACGATCCGCAACCTTGCCGAAGTCCTCGTCGTCCTCCGGCCGGAAGACCGTGCGCCGCCCGACCGCCAGGCCCATGCCCTCATCGAGCGGGCGCGCCGCGGCCAGCACCGATCCGAACGCCTCGCCGGGAACCTGCTCGCGCAGGACGGTGAGGGTCGGGCTGGTGTCATGTTCGGAAATACGAGCGTACATACTGGCTCCAGCAATCGTGCAACCGGGGCGAACGCCACACTACATATAGTGTCATCACCCTCCTATTATCCCACATCTGAGGTATCCGTAAACCCTTTGTGAACAAACACGCAAATCTGTGACGGCGTTGTCACCGCCGCACAAAGCGTGTACGTACATGTCGTGTGGTCCCGGCTCCGATAGCGCGAATCAGCCGGGACGTTCGCATCCGGAAGCGCCCCCGGGCAGGAACCGTCCCGTGCCCCAGTGGCACAATTCCATCCACGGATCGACACCCGGACAACCAGCTTGCGCCGACCCAATTCGTCATAACAACCAGCGCGCATAGCTTCGCGCCACAAGGAGGCCCCTATGCCGGATCCGATCGATATCCCGCACGATCCCGAGACCAACCTCACAGGCGCGATCCACCACATCGAGCTATGGGTGCCGGATTTCGGGCGGGCGACAGCCGCATGGGAGTGGTTGCTGGCGGCGTTGGGATACACACCGTTCCAGGCGTTCCGGAACGGCGTCAGCTGGAGGCACGAGGAAACCGGCACGTACATCGTGATCGAGCAGTCTCCGGACATGCTCGCCATTCCACACGACCGGCATCGTCCGGGCCTGAATCACCTGGCCTTCCGGGGCGGAAGCCGCGAGCACGTCGAACACTTGACGCAACACGCGCAAGAGCACGGCTGGACGCTGCGCGAACGCATCGCACCGTCCGCCGGGGAAGCGGGCTACTACGCGACCTACCTGACCGATGCCGACGGCTTCGAGGTAGAGCTGGTCGCTAGGGATGCATGAGGTGGGAGGTGACGATCAGGTCCGACGTGATGCCAGGGACGCCAGCACCGCCACCCCTCATACCCCGTAGCCCTGATCCGCCATCGGACAGGTCTCCTCGTGCATTGGATTGTCAGATGACCGAGGACCGATCCGCTCGTGCCATACGCCCAATCCGTCGCCAAGATCCCGATACCCCAAACCCGCCAGCACCGGACGCATCTGGCACACTGGCAGGCAGCGTAAGTACATCCATTCGCGCGAAGGAGCCCTCACGGTGACCACATCTCCGACCACAACGACGATCCTGATCCCGGCAAGCGACGCCTATGTCGGGCATGCCTCAAAAAACGCATCGTCACCCGCCGACGTGCTGAAGACGCTGCCGAACGTGCGCATCCTCGCCTACACGCGCGGCGAGCCGCTGCCCGATGGCGCGGCGAAGGCGAGCATCCTGGTCTCCGGCGGCGCGAACACCACGCAGGACCTGGAGGGCTTCCCGGAAAGCCTGCCCAATCTCAAGCTGATCCAGACCCTCAGCGCGGGTGTGAACAACTGGCTGGGCAAGGTCCCGCCAGGCGTCATCCTCTCGAACGCGCGTGGAGCCCATGGTGGCGCGACCGCCGAATGGGCGCTGACCGCGCTGCTCTCGATCTTCCGCGACTTCCCGCGCTACGTTCGCCAGCAGGAGACCCACACCTGGGACCGCATCCGCAGCGACGGCCTGCAGGAGAAGCGTGTCCTGATCGTGGGCGCGGGCGACCTGGCCACCCAACTCCAGCGCCGTCTCCTTGCCTGCGATGCCAGCGTGACCCTGGTCGGGCGGCACGCGCGGGCCGGCGTCCGCACGATGGAGGATCTGCCGGACCTGCTGCCTGTCCATGACGCCGTCGTAATCATGGTTCCGCAAACCGTTGCAACCACCGGACTGGTGAATGCCGGGTTCCTCTCCCGGATGCCAGACGGGGCCGTGCTGATCAATGCAGCACGCGGTCCGATCGTCGACACCAATGCGCTGCTGGCCGAACTGACAAGTGGTCGACTCCGTGCCGGGCTGGATGTCACCGATCCGGAACCATTGCCAACGGATCATTCCCTCTGGGATGCGCCAAACCTGCTGCTCACGCCTCACGTCGGCGGCGCGGTCGAACGCGGCGACGAGCGGGCGTGGGAAACCGTGCGCGACCAGATTGCGCAGTTCCTGGCAACGGGCCGGCCAGCCAACGCCTTCGCATCAGCGGACCTCCTCGGCTGATCTCCGTGCTGGCACCTTCCCCCTGGGATGGAAAATCCGATCACGAAGGGGCAGAAGCCACAGAGGCCTCCGGCCCTTCGTCCGGATGGACGCCTTGCCGATCCCGACAGGCATCTTGCCGGCTGCCCTTACGAGGCTCCCCCACCCCCAGGCACCCACCCAAAGTCCTGCATTCTTGCCGCGTATCGAGTTACGGTCCCGTAATATCACAGATAAAGTACTAGACAATTACACCAACAGGTCCTATACTGATGGGGTATTTTTGTCTGTACACACTTCTATCCTCACAAGGGACCGGCCATGCTCAACCACCTTTCACCCGATTGGTTCGCACCTGTGGAAGATCCAGATCGCCCAGGCGCATTCGTTGCCGCCATCGCCGCCGCGATCGTCGGGGCTGTGATCTGGGTCATCATCTTCGCGCTTCTCCGCCTCCTGTAGCGACACACTTCCGCGCATGCCTCGACGCGGACCCTCCCCCTTGCGCGATGACGCCCGGCGTCGATACTGACAGTGTCATGTTTACCCGGGCACGCCCCGATCGCCGCGCAGGAGCGTCCATGTCCATATCCCCGAATTCCAGTCCTGTCGCCATCGTCACCGGAGCCGGTTCCGGCATCGGACGCGCCATCGCCCGGGCATTGCTCGGCGGCGGCTTTCGCGTCGCCCTTGCAGGACGCCGGGAAGCCGCATTGCAGGAAAGCGTGACGAGCGCCACCGCCGGCTCCGCCCTCGTGATCCCGACCGACGTCACAGACCCCGCCGCCGTCGAGGCATTGTTCGCCCAGGTCGTGGCGCAGTGGAGGCGCATCGATGTCCTGGTGAACAATGCAGGTATGGGCGGCGGGGGTGCCGTCGACGAAACGGACATCGCGACGTGGAACGAGGTCGTCGCGGTGAACCTGACCGGGTCATTCCTGTGCGCGGCGGCGGCCTTCCGCCAGATGAGAGCCCAGGACCCACAGGGCGGACGCATCATCAACAATGGATCGATCTCTGCCCACGTCCCACGCCCGCATTCCGTGGCCTACACCGCCACGAAACACGCCATCTCCGGCCTCACCAAATCGATTTCGCTGGATGGACGCCCGTGGGACATCACCTGCAGCCAGTTCGATGTCGGAAATGCGGGTACGGAGATGACCGCACGCATGGGCAAGGGCATCATGCAGGCAAATGGCGACCTGGCCGTGGAGCCGACCTTCGATGTCAACGAGGTCGGGCGCGCGGTGCTCTTCATGGCGAGCCTGCCGCGCGGCGCCACGATCGACACGCTGACCATCTCCGCCGAGAAGATGCCCTGGATCGGACGCGGCTAGCGGGAGATAGGGGACGCAAAGCAAGAGAGCCGGGAGCACGGCGGCTCGAACACGCATGCTCCCTTCACCCCCCTCCTCTTTGCTCACTACCCGACGGTGTACCCACGGAGGGCGACGTCCAGTTCGTAGACCCTGCCATCCGGGTCCAGGGTCATCAGGATCTCGAACTCACCGGGTGTCGAACTGACCCCCGCAATCCCATAGGTGTCCCACCCGACATCCTCGCTCATGATCGCACTGGTGCCGTGAATCTTGATATTGCCTTGGTCAGTCGTCGTGGGCTTCTCCAGCACGGCGTCGGACGGCAGAAGCTTCTTCGCGATCACGAGCGCATCGTCCTGCGACCAGTTCTGATCGTCCGACTCGCTTGCCTTGCCGGCAGCAATATCCTCGGGGCGGTGCGACCAGAGGCTGATCCAGACTGCAACGCCATTGGCGAAGGTTGTCTGCGAACCGGGCCCGCACCCTTTCCACAGGTAGACCTGCGTGCTCTCAGTCGAACCGTCGCCGCCCTCACCGTAGGCAGCGACCCACGAATCGAGCGAGCCGCCCAGCAAGCCGGCGAGGCGTTCTGTCCCGGCCTCCGCACCCCCCACAACCGGCGTCGCCGCGACCGGCGAGGCTACGGGTGTCGCCATCACCAGCGGCAACGAGCACGGCGAATGGGTATTGCCCGAGCGGGAAGCCGGGGCGGCTCCCGTCCCAGCAACGGGATGCATCACCGCCATCGCCGCCAGCAGGCCGGCCATACAGAACGTCACGATCCGATGCTTCACGATAGCTTCTCCCCTCACGGATATCCTCGTCCCACGGTCAATTCTTCCATTGTCCGTGCTGGTCCGGCATGCATTCAACCAATTGAACGAGAGGATCGGCGAATTCGTCCAACATCGCCAGGACGAATGTGCGCTAGAATGCCAAACGATTCATCCATATGGTGTCGCACATCGGCCTCACCAGTCTGGTGCCGGATCGGACCATAGGGACGCATCGTCGTCAGCCGTCGCACCCTACCAGCGCCACGCACCTGTGGTCGGAGGGGCAAGTTTGTATCACTCCCAGGAAGGGGTCTCCATGTCCCGCGATACCACACCTGTCCCATCCGGTCCGCTCCAGTCGCTCTATGATGCGTTCAAGGCGGGCGCGATCTCACGCCGCCGCTTCGTCGAGGCGACGATCGGCCTTGGCGTGTCGGCGACCACGGCGGCATTCCTCGCCCAAGGCGTTGCCGCCCAGGATGCGACCGCCGTCACCTCGCCTGGCGCATCGCCAGCCGCCTCGGGCAGCGGCATGGGCGCCACCACCGCGCCGTCGAGTGGCACCGATGGCCAGACGCGCGGCGGTGGCGGCGAACTGAAGCTGCTGCAGTGGCAGGCTCCCACGCAGATGGGCATCCACACCGCCAGCGGTGACAAGGATATCCTCGCTGGTCAGTTGATTCTCGAACCACTGATGCACTATTCCGCCGACAGCCTGCTCATCCCGACGCTGCTCACCGAAGTCCCGTCACAGGCGAATGGCGGCATCAACGCCGATTCCAGCGTCGTCACCTTCAAGCTGCTCTCGGGCGTGACCTGGAGCGACGGCGAACCGTTCACGTCTGCCGATGTCCAGTACACGTGGCAATGGATCATGGACACCGCCAACGCCTCTACATCCTCGGGCGTCTGGAACGCCATCAAGTCGATCGACACGCCGGATGACACAACGGCGGTAGTGACCTTCAATAGCCCAACGCCGGTCTGGTTCGTCCCCTTCACCGGGTCCAGCGTCGGTTCGATCTATCCGAAGCACGTGCTCGATGGCAAGGGCCAGGAGGCATCCGATGCCTTCCGCCTGAGCCCAATCGGTACCGGGCCATACAAGGTCGAGTCGTTCAGCCCGAACGATTCGGCAACCTACGTCCCGAACGACAACTATCGCGAGCCGAACAAGCCGTGGTTCAGCAAGATCAACCTCAAGGGCGGCGGCGATGCGGTCTCCGCAGCACGCGCCGTCCTCCAGACAGGGGAATACGACTTCGCCTGGTTCACCCAGCTGGAGCCGGAATTGCTCGGCAGCCTCCAGTCCGACAGCAGCCCGGGCAAGTTCGTCGTCTACCCGGGTGTCTACGCCGAACGCCTGCACCTCAACTTCTCCGATCCGGACACCGAGGTGGACGGGCAGCGCTCACACGTCGGCACGCCCAATCCACGCCTGAGCGATCCCGCCGTGCGCGAGGCGATAGCGACCGCGATCGACCGCGATCTGATCGCCAAGCAGCTCTTCTTCGCTGATCAGGGCGAGGCCGCCAGCAACAGCCTCATCTCCGGCATCCCGGCGCTGAAGTCGCCGACGACCGCCACCGCCTGGGAGTTTAACCAGGACAAGGCGAAGCAGATCCTCGACGGCGCTGGCTGGAGCGGCGACAAGCGGTCGAAGGATGGCGTTGAGCTGAAAATCTCCTACGCCACTACGGTCAACCAGGTTCGCCAGAAGATGCAAGCCATCGTCAAGAAGAACCTGGAGGATGTCGGGATCGGCGTCGAGCTCATGCAGATCGACGGCGGCATCTACTTCGACAGCAGCGCCGGCAACGACCAGAACAGCCTGCACATGTACTACGACATGAACATGCACCAGCGTGGAGCCGGTTCGCCGCTGCCAATCACCCTGATGGAAGACTGGTACGCCGGTCCGAACAATGAGAACGTGGCGCAGAAGGAGAATTCCTGGGCGAAGGGGAATGTCTACCGGTATGTGAACCCGGACTACGACAAGGTCTTCGAGCAGGCGAAGGTTGAAGTCGATGCCGAGAAGCTGCGCCAGCAGCTGATCCAGCTGAACGACATCCTCATCACCGACCACGCCGTGATCCCGCTGGTGGATGTCGGAGAGAAGTTCTCGATGGCGAAGTGGATCACCGAAGAGAACATCGGCTACGGCCCGTTCGAATTGCTGTACTGGAACATCGCCAACTGGAACGGCACCCGCTCGTAGCCGGCCGTCGGCCGCCCCGGGTACCAAACCGGATCGAGATCGGAGAGGGGTCGGAGCGTCGGTTCCGGCCCTTTTCCGTGTCACTCGCCCAAACCGGTCTCATCGTCGTTGCCATTCACGGACATGCCCCATGCACTCCCTTCGCCTGGCGGATCTCTGGGTCATCGTGGTCGCGCTGCTGGCCGGCGGCGTGAACACGCTCCAGCTGGCGCTCCTCACCGGCATCCGGAGCGAACGCGGACCGCTCGGCGCGACGTGGATCTCCATGCTTGCCTCGCTGGGCGGCATGGCGCTCCTCCTCACCGGAGTCCTGCTGGCAAGCGGGGTTCACGAAGTCCGCTTGCCATCGCCGTACACCCACTGGTGGGTTTTCGCCCTACTCGGCGCAGCCTTCGTGACCATGCTGCTCATGGCGGGACGCGGCCTGGCCCCACACCTGTTGATCACCGGCGCCCTGTCCATCCCATACCTGATCGCAGCGGCCTGGGCAGGGCAACGGATCGGACTCGGGGTCTACCTCGCCGCCGTCGTGACCGGCCAACTCTCGACCTCAGTGGTCCTGGACCACATCGGCGCCTTTGGGCTGACGCAGCGCCCGGTCGATCCCCTGCGCGCCCTGGGGGTGGTCGTGCTGATCGCGGGGGTGTTGCTCATTCGCGGCCGGGGTTGACTGCCGCGATCCCGACAGTTCCCATGTCCATGCCCACCCACTATAGTGGTGGGCGGGACCGCTGGCCGGAGGGCCGGACCAGTACACCAGCCATACGCATCTCAAAGGCTGCCATATGGGACGAAACCGCTTCGACACACTTTCCAAAGGGCTTGCCACCCGCCTGAATCGGCGGTCCGCAGTCGCCAGTGGGGCCGGGGCGCTCAGCACCTTCGCCCTTGGCGCCAGCGCCCTTGCCCAGGGAACGCCAGCCGCCACACCGGCATCCTCGTCCACCACAGCATCTGGCAACCAGGAAATGTTCCTCTTCGTGCAGACAGGCGGGCACGGCACCTTCATCCCCAATCCGAACGCGGCCACACCGGACACGAACGCAACCCCTACGCCCGGTGGCGGCGCTCCCTATCTGCTCACCCTCGAAGGGCACACTGGCGGCACGATCTACTTCTCGGATCGCCCGGAACGCGTCTTTGGCGACGCTCCCACCCAGGCGTTCCTCGACGGGCTCGGGTTCAGCCCGAACAATCCACCCAACGCGGCGCTCGTGACCCGTTCGGCCTCCGGCGATGAGGACGTGGCGGTGATGGAGCTTTTCGCCCCTCACTATGACGACAAGAACGGCGCACTGACGTATGGCGCGTCCATCCTCTCCGGCTATCAGGGAGGAGGCCTCGACTTCGCCACCGCGCGCCAGAAGGACGATGTGCTCCCGGCGGAGTTCGCATCCGCATCGCTCTTCATCGACGATTGCTCGGACCAGACATGGGGATGCTATCCGCGCACGGGCGACAATCCGAACGGCGCCGTGGGCTACGTGACGACCGGCGCATGCTGGAGCTGGTATACGCTCTCGTGCGACTGGAGCAACTGCAAGGACGAACTCGATCCGGACAGCCGGTGCAACCAGTCCGGATTCGACTGCGGCGACCAGGGATGCCTGGCCTGCACGACCTCGCCACTGGCCGTCGCGGAAGGTGAAGGCGGCGAGTGCCTGTAGGCGGCAGGCGCCGTGTGGCTGGGGGATAGCCAGAAAATCGCATCATTTCCCTCGCCGGAGGGGATCGGCACTTCGTATGCTGCAGGCATACGCCGCCGATCCCCTCCCTCGTCGTTCCTCCGGCGGTCACACGGCCCTTGCCCGGCCCAGGAGGCCCCATGCCAGCAGCTTCGTCGCCACCTCCACGGACGCCCGCTCAGACGCCGCGCCGCGCCGATGCGGGGCCTGCGCGCCTGGCGATCGCCCATCATCGCGGCCTGGCCATGCATGGGTTCGTCTTCGCCGTGGTCGCCATCGACCTCCTCGCGCTCAACCTGATCGCGAACCGCGACACGCTCTGGGCGGTGTGGCCGATCGGCATCTGGAGCATCGTGCTGGCGGCCCACGCCGGGGCAACGCTTGTCAGGCCAAGCGGATTCGGCGCACATCTCGTGGGCGGCGGCGCCACCTGTCTCGGGCTGGCGATCGTCAACGTTTTCCACGGCAACGGTCCCTGGGTAATCTGGCCAACCCTCGCCTGGCTGCTCACCTTGGCGATCCACGCGCCGTTCGCCTTCGATCACCTGCGCGAACGACGGTGGACCGGACGCTGATCTCCCCGTCCGGCTGGTTGCGCCTTCCCGCTTTCCTCATACAATCGATCGTGCGAATGCTTGGCTTGGGCCAGACAAACGCATCACCCCGGGACCCTGCCGACGCCTGATTGCCCCGCGGCCGCCCATCGCCCGGAGCCGCGGGCACTTCGAACGAATCTCCTCTGCCAGCAGGAACGACCACAATGACCGCACCAGACGCCCCACAACCAACCGATTCACCGCTCGCCCAACTCTATGCCGCCTTCACGCAGGGAGCCGTTTCACGCCGGGCCTTCGTCCGCCGCGCCACGGCGATGGGCGTCAGCGCCGCCACCGCCGCATTCCTCGCAAATGCCGCGGTCCAGGCCGCCAGCGGCAGGCCGTCCCGCAACGGATTCGCCTTCACCGCGCAGACCAGCACGCCAGAAGCCTCACCAGCAGCTTCACCGGGGGCATCGCCAGCGGCGTCGCCGGTTGCCGGGAAGACATCCGGTGCGCCGGCCTTCGGCACGGACAAGCAGACGCGCGGCGGTGGCGACGAACTCCGGCTCATCGTCTGGCAGGCGCCGACCGTGGCCGCGCCGCACAGCGCCCTGAGCGACAAGGACTACCTTGCCGCCGCACCAGTGATCGAACCGCTATTGCAGTACCTGCCGAACGGCTCCCTGATCCCGAACCTCGTCGAACAGGTCCCGAGCGTCGAGAATGGCCTGCTGGCAGAGGACCTGACCAGCGCCACCTTTGTCTTCCTCGAAGGGCTGCTCTGGAGCGATGGCGAGCCAGTCACCGCAAACGACCTCGTCTTCACCTGGAAGTGGGTGACCACGCCGGAGAACAGCGCCACCTCCATCGCACAGTGGAACGAGATCGCCGGAATCGAGGCGAAGGACGACCGCACCGCGGTGGTGACCTTCACGAAAGCCGCCGCGACCTGGTTCGAGCCGTTCGCCGGCAACTACAACGGCAACCTCTATCCGGCACACGCCTTCGGCAATGACCCGGGCAACAAGAACGACGCCTTCCTGCTCGCCCCGATCGGCACCGGCCCATACGTCGTCAGCGAGTTCAAGGCGAACGACTCCGCGCGCTATGCCATCAACGAGCACTACCGGGAGTCGAACAAGCCCTACTTCAAGACGATCTACCTGAAGGGCGGCGGCGATCCGGCCTCGGCGGGCCGGGCCGTGCTGCAGACGGGAGAATTCGACTACGCCTGGAACCTGCAGGTGGAGCCGGAGATCATCACGGAGATGGCGACCGGCAGCCAGTACGGCACGGTCTTCTCCGAGCCGGGCACGACCGTCGAGATGCTGAACTTCAACTTCTCCGACCCGCGCAAAGAAGTGGATGGGCAGCGGTCGCAGAAGGATACGCCGCACCCGCTCTTCAGCCAGCTGGACGTGCGGAAAGCCCTCAACCTCGCCGTGGATCGCGCGCTGATCGCGAAGCAGCTCTACAACACGCAGAGCGAGCCCCCGACCGCCAACATCCTGACCGGACTGGAGTCGTTCACCTCGCCGAACACAACCTGGAGCTTCGACCTCGATGCGGCGAACGCGGTCCTGGACGATGCCGGCTGGACGAAGGATGGCAAGACCCGCAGCAAGGATGGCGTGACGCTCTCCTTCGACTACTGGACCTCGATTACGCCGGTGCGGCAGAAGACGCAGGCAATCGTGAAGGCGGACTGGGAGAAACTGGGTGCCGCCGTGGAACTGCAACAGGTGGACGGATCCATCTTCTTCAGCGGCGACGCCACGAACGAGCAGAACTTCTACCACATGTACTGGGATCTGGACATGTGGGCGAACGGACCGTACTCGCCCCTGCCGATCTCCTGGATGGGCCGCTGGTACGCCGGGCCGAACGGCGAGAATATTGCCCAGAAGGAGAACGGCTGGGCAAAGGACAACACTCAGCGCTACAACAACCCGGACTACGACGCACTCTACGAGCAGCTGGTGAACACGCTGGACGCCCAGGAGGCGGCAAACCTCTTGATCCGGATGAACGACATGCTGATTGCGGACGTGGTGGCAATTCCGATCGTGCAGCGGGCGTTCAGCACCTACGCCCTCTCGAATCACGTGCGGAATGAGAATCTGGCGAACGGCCCGAGTTTCGTGCTGCCGCTCTGGAACATCGCGAACTGGAACGCTCCGGACGACCAGTTGAAGTAGGCTCACGCCGGTCCACCCAGACGGGACGAAGACAGGACGAAGCTGGCTGGAACCGCGTGCGGTTCCAGCCAGCTTCCCGGTATATCGAGGGAGTGGAACGAGGTCCCAGATCCTACTGCCCGGCCGTGATCGAGACCGTCACGGTAGTCTTGTACTGACCAACCAGCGTGCCCTTCGGAACCGTGACGTCAGCATTGATCGTGTCCGTGTAGCTGCCCATACCGCTCTTCTGCTGGGCAAGCATGATTTTCTGTGGCGAGGTCGCCGTGCTCCCAGCACCAGGAGTCTGGGTCGACACGCCATCGGCTGAAGAGTTCTGACCGGGCGTGAGCGACTGATTGGTGATCTTGAACGCATTTGCAGAGAAGCTCCTGGAGCCATCGGACGTGTCGGTAAACTTGTCGCCCGTCTTGAACGTCACATTCCACCCGGAACCTTCGCCGCGCGGATCGTTCGCCACCACAGAGAGCGTGCCGCTCGATACCTTGTCCTGGGTGACGCTGCACTCGACATCCGAGAACCCACCAGCAGTGATCGACGCCGAGAGGACAGCTCCCTGGGGAGCCGAGACCTTCACCGTCACGTCCGCCGAATCCGCTGCATACGCCCCACTCACCGCCGAGAACGTCACCGGACCCACGCGACTTGGTCGTTACGCCCGGCAAACGCGTACTACCCCGGTGAGGTATTGACGCGCCGAGAGATCATCACGTACAGTTCCTTCAACAAATGAAGCGTTGCCTCATCCAGAGGAGCAGAGGGATCGGCCCGATGATGCTCCAGCAACCATTCGCCGCGCGAACAGGTGCTACATCCGACAGGGTTTGCCTGAAAGATGAGGGACGACCAGCGGCGCCCCTCCTGGAAACCGCACGTCGCTCCCTCGTCTGATAGACGAGGGTCTTTTCATGCTGGAACCATCCCGATACCGGTCAGCGTTCGCCGCCCGGACATCCGCTCGGCGTCGGGCGCACCATGAATGGTGCCGCCCGCGACGGGGGACACCCATGCCATCGCGGCTGGAGCCCGCCTGTTGACTGTCCCTGGCCTCACGACCGAACGCACGGCGGCGACCGCAACACCGCTTCCCAATCACCATCATATGAGAGCGAGCAGACTCCGCATGACCGCCGATCAGACGCATTCGTCCGCATCTTCGTCCCGCATCAATGACCTCTACGCGCGCATGCGCCGGGGCGACCTCGACCGTCGCACGTTCCTGAAGCAGGCAACGACACTCGGCGTCTCCGCCGCCGCGGCGACCTTCCTCGCCAACGGAGGCAATGTGTTCGCCGCGCAGACACCTGCCTCGCCCCCCGATGCATCGCCATCCGCGAGTCCAGCGGCATCGCCCGCCGCCAGCCCGGCAAGCGGGAGCACCTTTCAACGCCCGGCGGTCGGTGTCGAGAACCAGACGCGCGGGCAGGGCGACCAGCTCCGCATCCTCTGGTGGCAGGCGCCAACCGTGCTGGCGCCACATGCCGCCGGGGATTCCGCCGGCAACATGATCTTCGAGCCACTGCTCCAGTACTTCCCGGACGGCTCCATTCAGCCGGTGCTGCTGGAGGCGACGCCAACCCATGAGAACGGCTTCCTTGCCGGGGACCTCTCCACCGTCACGCTGAAGCTTCGGCCCGGCATCACCTGGAGCGACGGCGAGCCGGTGACGGCAAACGACATCGCCTTCACCTGGCAGTGGATCGTCGAGCCGGCGAACACGTCCACCAGCTACGATGTCTGGAGCCGCATCTCGAACGTCGAGGTGATCGATGACCTGACGGCCGTCGCCCACTACGATCAGCCACTCGTGAACTGGTTCGATGCCTTCACCGGCAACTCGCTGGGCGTGATCTACCCGGCACACGTCTTCGACAACGACCCGAAGAACCGGAACGACGCCTTCCTCACCAGCCCGATCGGCACCGGGCCGTACAAGGTGGAATCGTTCACACCGAACGACCAGGGCACCTTCGTCATCAACGAGAACTACCGGGAGCCGAACAAGCCATACTTCTCGGGCGTGCTCTTCAAAGGCGGCGGCGATGCCGTCTCCGCCGGGCGCGCGGTGGTGCAGACCGGCGAGTTCGACTTCGCCTGGAACGTGCAGGCCGAGCCGGCGGTCCTGAAGGACCTGGAAGAGAACGGCACCGCTGGCCGCATCGTGGAGACGCGCGGCGCGACCCTGGAGGTGCTGTACCTCAACTTCTCCGACCCGAACAAGGAGGTCGATGGCCAACGCGCGCAGAAGGACACGCCACATCCATTCCTCACCGACCTCGCGGTGCGGCAGGCGATCAACCTCGCCGTGCAACGCGACCTGATCGCGCGGGAGTTCTACGGGAGCGAGGACCTGGCAACCGCAAACATCCTCAGCGGCTCGGACTTCTTCGAGTCGCCGAACACGAGCTGGGAATACAACCTCGACAAGGCGAACCAGATCCTCGACGAGGCCGGCTGGGCGCTGAACGGGGCCGTCCGCGAGAAGGATGGCGTGCAACTGGTGCTGACATTCGCGGCGAGCGTCAATTCGGTGCGACAGAAGACGCAAGAGGTCATCAAGAAGGACCTGGAGACGATCGGTTTCAAGGTCAACCTGGTGCAGGCCGACAGCACGATCTTCTTCGACTCCTCCGCCGGCAACGACCAGAACAGCCAGCACTTCTACTGGGACAGCGCGATCTGGTCGGCGGACATTTCCTCGTTGATCCCGCTCAATCGCCTGAGCGTCTGGTACGCCGGACCGAACGGCGAGAACATTTCGCAGAAGGAGAACGACTGGCAGAAGGCGAACGTCCAACGCTACACCAGCGCCGACTACGACGCCCTCTACGATTCGCTCCTGAAGTCGACCTCCAATGAGGATGCACAGAAGATCCTGATCGAGATGAACGACTACCTGATCGACAACGTGGTCGTGGTGCCGATCCTGGTCCGGGCGTTCTTCACGGCGATCGGGAACCGCCTCCGCTACGAGAACCTCGACTTCGAGCACCCCTTCGTCGGGTACTTCTGGAACCTCGCGAACTGGAACGAGGCTGACGGCCAGTCCTGACATTTCGGCTTGGAAACCACAGAGACGGGAACACCCGCGCCGGACTTGGCGCGGGTGTTCCCGTCTCTGGATTCGTTGAACGCTCAGGCGGAGACGGCGTCCTGCACGAACACGTCCGTGAGGATCTCCCACTCGCGGTCGAGGCCGGCCCACTCATCGGCGTCCGGGCCGTCGTAGATCAGCGCCAGCGGGCCATCGAAACCGGCATCCCGAAGGACGGAGAGCGAGTGCCGGAAATCATCCACAGCCGGCCCCGCAGTTGAGAAATGGCACTTCGCGTGACACGTTTCGGCACGGGGAGCGAGTTTCGCGAGATCGACATACTTGGCAGAACCGGTCCAGTTGCCGAGATCGATCAGCAGGCCGACGGCGTCACCCGCCGCCTCCAGCACCGCGAGCACGGAATCGGCATCCGGTGTCATCTCCAGCCAGTTCTCGGTCACCACGCGCACGCCGGGATGCCCCGCCGCCAACCGGGCAAGGCGTTCCCCACTCTGCGCCAGTAACTCCGGCGTGGGTGCAGCGCGCCCGGCCCCGATGCGGACCCGTCGCGCCCCGATCGCCTCGGCAACGTCCAGCCACTCGCCGTACCATGCCTCGTGGCGGTGGATATCGGCGTCCGGCGCGGTGAGGTCGCCGTCATCGATCAGGAGACAGTCCAGCGTGATACCGTTCGCCGCCAACGCCTCCCGCACCGAAGCGAGATAGGAGGCATCACGCGAGGCAAGGTGGAAGTGGCAGATGTGGAGCGTGTCGTAGCCGCGGGCAGCGAGCTCCGGAATCACCTCCAGCAACGTGACGCCCTCAGTGGCGGCAAGCTCCTTCGATCGGCCACCCGAGACGGATGAATCGGGCGCAACGAAGTTGCCGAGCGTGCGGTGCAGCGACCAGGTGGAGACGGCGCGAGACATGGAGGAAGTCCTTTCCGGACGCGGATATTCGCCGCGAAATCCAATCCCAAACGTGTGTGAGGGACACGGTAGGCGAGTTTGCCGCATCCGGCAACTCCCGCCGACATGCGGCGACATGGTCCCGCCATGCACCATGAACCGCCCTGCGCGGACGGATACCCTTATTCCGTATATCCGCATATCCGTCCGATCGTAATATCTGTGACGCACGCGCCCAACGTCACTCCGGGCGACTGGGCATTGCGACCAATTCCCCCAATACTTCCCCTTGTATACCTACTGGCCGCTCGGGTAGAGTATAGCGACGACAGGGCTCAGGAGCATCCGCCAAGGCGAGTATGTGTCCTGTATCTGTCCGGGTCCCACGATTGCCAGTTCCCATCTCCCTGCGAAAGGACACCCCCATATGAGCCAGTCGCGCCTTGGGTCTCTCGTCGATGACCTTCGCGCCGGGAAGGTTTCCCGCCGCCAGTTCATGCAGGGCGCCACCGCCCTCGGGGTCGGCACAGCCGCAGCAACCCTCATCGCCAATACCGCCATCGCCCAGAGCGCGACACCGGGAGCATCCCCGGCGGCGTCTCCGGCCGCAGGCGCCACCGTGTTCCCGGATGCCGGCACCGACGGCCAGACGCGCGGCGTGGGCGGCGATCTCCGTATCCTCCAGTCCCAGGCGCCCACCGTGCTCGCGCCCCACAGCTCGACCGGCAGCAAGGATGTCTACGCTGGCAACCTCGTGCTCGAGCCGATGATGATCTATCTCGCGGATGGATCGCTCGGCGCCGTCCTGCTGGACAGCGTGCCCTCCGTCGAAGCCGGCACCCTGAAAGAAGATCTCTCGGGCGTCACCCTCGTCCTCAAGGAAGGGCTGCTCTGGAGCGACGGCACACCAGTGACCTCCAAGGACATCGAGTTCACCTGGAAGTGGGTGACGACGCCGGAAAACGCCTCCGTCAACGTCGAGTCCTGGGGCATCATCAAGAGCATCGAGTTGCCGGACGACCGCACCGCGGTGGTGACCTTCACCTCGCCACAGGTCGCGTGGTTCGAATGCTTCACCGCCGCCGAATACGGGGTGATCTACCCGTCCCACGCCTTCAATGACGACCCAACAAACAAGAACGACAACTTCCTGGTCAACCCGATCGGCACCGGGCCGTTCAAGGTGGATTCGTTCTCGCCAAACGATCAGGCAACCTTCGTCGCCAACGAGAACTATCGCGACGCGAACAAGCCGTTCTTCTCCCGTGTTGTCTTCAAGGGCGGCGGCGATTCTGTCTCCGCCGGACGCGCCGTCGTCCAGACCGGCGAATACGACTACGCCTGGAACGTGCAGGCCGAGCCGGCCATCATCCAGGACATCGAGGCAAACGCGACCACCGGCAAGATCCTGGAAAGCGGCGGCTCCACCGTCGAGGCGATCTACGTCCAGTTCGCCGATCCGAACAAGGAGGTCAACGGCCAGCGGTCCGAGGCGAACACCCCGAATCCGGTGCTGTCCGACCTCGCCGTGCGGCAGGCGATCCAGGCCGCCATCCAGCGCGACCTGATCGCCGGTGAGTTCTACGGCGTGCCCGACAACGCCACGGCGAACATCCTGGCGGGCAATCCGTTCTTCAATTCGCCGAACACGAGCTGGGAGTTCAACACCGACAAGGCCAACCAGATCCTTGACGATGCCGGTTGGGCAAAGGACGGCGACACCCGCAAGAAGGATGGCGTGGAGTTGAAGGTCTCCTACGCGTCCGCGATCAACCAGGTCCGCCAGAAGACGCAGGCCGTGGTGAAGAAGAACCTCGAAGCGGCAGGGTTCAAGGTCGAATTGGTCGAAGTCGATACCGCCGTCTTCTTCGACTCCTCGCCGGGCGCGGACCAGAACAACCAGCACTTCTACTGGGACCTGGCGATGTGGTCGTCCGGCCCCAGCAGCAGCATCCCGGTGAAGTTCGTCAACAAGTGGTACGCCGATGGCGGCAAGAACTTCGCGCAGAAGGAGAACAGCTGGCAGGGCCGCAACGTCCAGCGCTGGAACAGCCCCGACTTCGACAAGCTCTACGACGAGCTGGTGGCCGCGACGACCTCCGAGGAGGCGTCCCGCATCCTGATCGCGATGAACGACCTGATCGTCGAGCAGGCGGCGGTGATCCCGCTGGTGCTGCGCGTCTTCTACAACGCCGTGAGCAGCCGCTTGCGCGAGGAGAATGTCGGCAACGACAACCCGAACGCCACCCCATACTGGAATATCGCGAACTGGAACCTCGCCGAAGGACAGTAGCATCCGGCGGTCCCACAGTCGCCAGAACGAACGAAGCCGGGACTGCTCGTGTGAGCAGTCCCGGCTTCGCCGTCTTCCACCACTGACACATCACGAAGCGTGCAGCGACAACCAAGCCCGGTATGCGAAGATGCCAGTCGCGGGAGCGTCTTCGGCTCCCCATTCGCCCCTCCGCCACCCGGAATGTGACGCCAATGCCCGACTCGTCCGCTCCGATCGACTCCCTGATCGCCGCCATCGCCGCGCGGGACACTCGCCCGGAACCGTTCACTCCCAGCGAAGCACCCTTCTGGGACGATCCCTGGATCTCCCGGCAACTCCTGGCCGCACATCTCGACGACACGGTGGAGGCCGCAAGCCGGCCGCTGGAGACGATGCAGGAGAGCGTGGACGCCTTCGTGGCAAATGCCCTCCTGAAGCCAGGTATGCGCGTGCTCGACCTCGGCTGCGGACCGGGCCGCTTCGCGGAACTCCTCCACCAGGCGGGCGGCATCGTCACCGGCATCGACATCAGCCCGGTCTCCATCGCGCACGCCCGCGATCGTGCCACGGCGGAAGGCATGGACATCGCATACCAGGTGCAGGATTTCTTCACGCTCGACGAACCCTCCACCTACGACCTGATCCTTCAGGCATATGGCGAGATTTCCACCATCGACGCATCGAGCCGCCACGACCTGCTCCGCCGCATCCGGGAGGCGCTGACCCCGGAAGGCGTCTTCATCTGCGACCTGAGCACGCCGATCGCCCACCTGCCAGACGAAGAGACGCCAATCCGGGAATGGGCAGCAAGCATGGAGGGACTCTGGCGGCCGCATCCGCACCTCGTGCTGACCGAACACCTGGCGTATGCTGGCGACATCGCCTGCGACCACTACCTCGTTGCCGACCGTGACGGCGCGGTGGCCTACCGCATGTGGTTCCAGGACTTCACGTCCGAGACCGTCCAGCCCGTCTTTGCCCGGGCCGGTCTGCGAATCGACGCCACGTGGGATGGCTTCACCGGCTACCCCTACCAGGCCGGGCCGTGGCTAGGCATCGTTGCCCGCCGCGACGATGCCCAGGCCCCATAGCCGTTTCATGCGAGGAGTTCGCCATGCCGAACGATAGCCACGATACCGACGGACGGTCGCTCTGGTGGATGATCCCCGCCGCCTGCGCCAGCGTGCTCGGAGTCGCCGGAGCGGCGATCCTGCGATCCCGCAAACTGCATGAGCGGGCCGCGCCAACACCCAGTGTCGCCCGCGAGGAACCGGCCACGACACTTATGCCGCTGGCCGATCCCCCGGCTGAGCCGGACGATTCGACACATGAAACCTCCGCCACGGTATGACCGGCCCCGCTAGTCCGGGGGTGACTCACCATCGAGACCATAGGCGAAGACCTGCCTCGGGGTGATACGGATGAGGGCCTTCGACGGTTGGCCGGGCTGCGGAGCGGGATCGGGAATCTGCTCGGCCATGCCACGGATCTCCATGAAACGCACACGCCAGGGGTTCGGGTCGTAGTCGTCCACGACGAATGCGACGTTCGGATTCCGCGCCACGTTCCGCCATTTCCGGGTGGTCTCGTTCGCGAAGCCGGGGATATCGATCGTGCCATCGGCGTTCACGCGGAAGCCAACCGGATTGTTCTGTGGGGCGCCGTTCGCGTCGACGGTCGCTAGCCTCCCGAGACGCTGCGTCCCCAGGTACGCGAGCTGAACATCCGTCAGGTGATCGCTTGCCGCTGCCATGGTGTCCTCCTGTTGGAGAGGCCGGCGCTCCGTGTCAGGCACCATCCTGCGCGCACCCCACCAGACGCGAACCGGGGAGATGGGCAGGATCGGACCTGCCCATCTCCCCGGCGGATTGGCGCGCGATGGGTCGCGAGGCCTACAGCTTGGGCTTCAGTGGGCCGCGATGGACCTTGTACTGCGCAGCCTGCGCGAGCGGACGCACGACGACGAGATCGAGGTTGATCTGCGTCGGCATCTCCAGCATGGCGACCATGACGCGCGCGCAGTCGGTCTCGTCGATCACGTCCTGCACGTTCTCGTAGACCTTGTCCGCCTTCGCCTGGTCGCCGCCGAAGCGGTTGAGCGAGAATTCCGGCGTCCGCACCATGCCCGGCGCGATCTCCATCACACGAATCGGCTCGCCTACGAGTTCCAGGCGCAGCGTCTCGACGATGTCCGTGGTACCGTGCTTGGCCGCCGTGTACCCGCCGCCGCCCTCGTAGGCGATGTGCCCGGCGGTGGAGGAGACAGTGAGGATGTCCGAGTTCGGCTTCGTCAGCGCCGCCTCGCGCAGGAGCGGCAACAGCGCCTTCGTGACGCGCACCATGCCGATCACATTCGTCTCGTACATCTCGCGCCAGGCGTCGAGTGGTGCATTCTCGACATAATCCGAACCGATCGCACCGCCGGCGACGTTGACGAGCGTATTGACCGGGCCGCGTTCCTTGAGGAAGGCGGCGAGGTTCGCAACATCCTCGTCGGAGGTGACATCGGCGACGAACGTCGTGGCGCCAGTCTCCTCCGCGAGGGCATCGAGACGGTCCTTGCGGCGGGCAACCCCGACGACATCCCAGCCGTGCTCGCGGAGCATGCGCACGGTTGCCGCCCCCATGCCGGAACTGGCCCCGGTGACGACGGCGGTTCTGGTCTCGGCCACAGCGAATCTCCTTTTCCGAATACAGGTGCAGTGCGACACGATCGTGCCGATAGTGTACCTGCGATCCGGCGAGACCGGGACCAGGGAGCCACTTCAATGGGGCAGGAACGCCTTCATGAAGATGAGCCACAGCACCCAGATGATGACGTTCACCATCACGCACGACACGATGAGCAGCGTCGCAATCCTCAGATAGTGGCGTTGCGCCTGCTTCATGCGGGCGCGGGGGGCAAACGGCGTGGGCGAAAGCCGCCCATCGAGCGCCTTTGCCTGCATGAGTCCCAGCCGCGCCCGCGAGGTATCCGGCACGGCGAACCGGAATGCCCACCAAGGGTCGCTGAACGCGGCATTCGGCTCCTGGATCACTTGCCAGCCCAAGTCTGACAACAGCGACATCAGCCAGTCGAAGCGTTCGCGTGCCGCCGGCTCGGTCGGCGCGAAATCGATGGTGCGCGCGATCTCGCCCCCCTGATCGTCGCGCAGGACGAACTCCTGCCGACCCTGCGCCGTGTGGAACTCCTCCCGGTGCAGGGTCGCATGCCTCGCCGATCCGGAGGGAAGGGACATGGAGACGGCATCCATCGGCTACCCCAGCTCGTCCAGCCAGATCGGGTACGTCCAGGCGCGGCCGCCGTCCTCCCCGACAACCGTCACGCGCATGAAGCCGCCGTCACGAAAGCGCTCCAACGGGAAGGCTGCCTGCGTCACATCGCCACCGCGCACGCGGACGTTCCGCGCCCCACGCCCGGTCGCGAAGACCTGCACGGCTGGGTCACACTGCACGACCAGGTGATCGTCATCCACGGTCACGTCGTGGATGCGCGGCCCCGTGGACGAGTAATAGGCTCCGGCCTTCAACGCCGCCAGCAGCGCGTCCGGATCGAGCGATTCCGCCTTCACCTGCACCCAGCCGCCGAAGGCATCCGCCGTCCACGAGTCGGGATAGTCCGGGAACTCGATGTGCGCATCGTCGGTCGCGCAGGCCGTGAGCCGGAATCCCTCCTGCGAGAGCAGGTCGAGGCAGTGCCAGCTATCCCCACGGTCGACCTCGCCCAGGCTGCCGTGGTTGTAGACCTCCACCGCGTGCGCAAAGGCCGCGGCCTCCCGCGCATCGTCCATCGGCAGCAGGCTCCAGGCCGGATGCGCGATCGCGACATAGGCTCCGGCATCGAGCGCACGGCGGGCGATCTCCAGCCCGGTCTCGTTCTCACCCAGGCGCGGGAAGTCGAGGGGCAGGCCGACGGCAAGGATGTGCCAGAGGTCGCCATTCGCCATGCACGGCCCGTGCAGTTCCGCGCCGAGGATCGTCGTGAAGCCTTCCGTCCGGAAGGCACGCGTATCGCTCACCACGATGAAGCTGACCGGATCGGCGCTCTTCCGGAAATGCGTCTCCGGGAGGAAGTGATCGGTCAGCGCGTAGAAGTCGTAGCCGCGTTCGCGATAGGCCGCGCTGATCGCCTCGGGCGAAAGACCGCCATCGGAGCGCGTCGAATGCGTGTGCAGGTTGCCTTTCCAGAAGCGGCCGGGATTCCGCCAGGCGGCAAGGGGATGCGGGCGGCACACGGACGAGGACATGGATTCGGTGGCAGGCATCGGCGAGATCGCTCCGGTGAGACGGCGGCGGGACGGCATGTGCGGGCAGGCTACGAGCTACGCCATCGACATGCAAGGCGCGTTGCTGCCGTTTTGCGAACCGGCGCCCTTCGTCCTTCGACCGCGCTCAGGACAGGCTTCCCGGTCGGCCCCTCCACACGAACGCGACGTATCGCGAGCATCCCACCAGAAGCGTCCTGTTCAACCACCGGCTCAGGACATCGTCCAGCCGAACCTGGCATATACAGAGATCAGCCGCACTCATCCTCCCCTGTCATTCTGAGCGAAGCGAAGAACCCCCGTGCGAAGCACTTCCGGCGCAGCCGGAAAACCGGTGATTGCATGGGTCAATCCGTGCCAATCAGGGCTCTCCGGGCAGACACGCGATCCGAGAAGTTCGCTCTCTGGATATCGACCTCCGGTCGATTGTGCTTCGCACGGGGGTGCTTCACGGAGTTTATCCTGAGCGAAGCCGAAGGGTTCAGCATGACATGGGATGATGTGTGACGGTTGACCTCGCTGCATGCCAGGGTAGGCTGGGCAGTCCACCGAGCCGGCCGAAGGACGAAGGATGTCGGCCCGAAGCCTCGCCGCAATGCGCATGGTCGACCGCGTGTGGTCCGAAGTCCCGCCGCAATGCGCCGGGCGGCCACCGACCGCAGCTGCGAGGGCCGCATCTACGGCGTATGATGGCCATCTCTCGGCGGTAGACCCGTCGCGTCCTGAACACGCACGGTCCATCCGGATTCCATCTGAGACAGCGTATCGATCATGAACTGCTACACAACCTGCAGCCTGGGCCTTGCCGTGTTCCGACCACACTGATTAGGATTAGCCAAAACTAATTATCGGTGTTTTCAATACTACGATCCTGATCGGGGAGGTCAGTCATGACACACACACACCATTCCAGACGAACGCTGACGATATCGGCGGTGTTGGCGTTCCTGCTCTTTGCCAGCGGTATCGGCGGGCTGGGGCTCAGCCGAAGCGTCGCCGCGGACGACACTCCCGCCAAGCTCAAGGTCCTCACCACCTTCACCATCCTGCAGGACATCGCCCAGAACGTCGGCGGCGACAAGGTCGATGTCGAATCCATCACCCGCCCAGGCGCCGAAATCCACGACTACGAGCCGGCCCCCGATGACATCGTCAAGGCGCAGAGCGCTGACCTCGTGCTGGTCAATGGGCTCGGGCTCGAACGCTGGTTCGACAAGTTCTTCTCGCAGGTCAAGGACGTTCCCTCCGTCGTCGTCTCGGACGGCGTCGAGCCGATCGAGATCAGCGGCGGTGAGTACGACGGCAAGCCGAACCCGCACGCCTGGATGTCGCCGAAGAACGGGCTGATCTACGTCGAGAACATCCGGAAGGCGCTCGTCGCGCTCGATCCGGCGAATGCGGACACCTACAACGCGAACGCCGCAGCGTATTCCGCCACGTTGATGGGAATCGACACCACGCTCAAGAGCGAGTTGAGCACCCTGCCGGAGAACCAGCGCGCCCTGGTCACCTGCGAAGGGGCCTTCTCCTACCTGGCGCGGGACTTCGGCCTGAAGGAGGTCTACCTCTGGGAGATCAACGCGGAGAACGAAGGCACGCCCCAGCAGATCGCCAAGGTCATCGACACCGTCACCGGGGACCAGATCCCGGCGGTCTTCTGCGAAAGCACGGTGAATGCCGATGCCCAGCACGAGGTGGCGGCCGAGACCGGAGCGCGATTCGGCGGCTCCCTCTACGTCGATTCATTGACCGAAGCGGACGGCGACGCCCCAACCTACCTGAAGCTGCTCGAATACGATGCCGTGACGATCGTCACCGGGCTCACCGGACACGCGCCGGACGCGGCCACGGCCGCCGCCTGAGAGGAGCGCGTCCAATGTCAGCGCCAACGAACCCCGACCCGCCCGCCATTGCCGTCCGGAATGCCACCGTCGTCTATCCCAACGGCAACGTTGCCCTGCACGACGCCTCCCTGGAGTTGCGCGCCGGCTCCCTGTGCGGACTCATCGGTGTCAACGGCGGAGGAAAGTCGACCCTGTTCAAGGTCCTGATGGGCACGGTCCCGATGGCATCGGGAACCGTGTCCATCCGGGGACGATCCCCCCGCCAGGCCCAACGGCTGAACCAGGTCGTGTACATGCCGCAGTCGGAGGACATCGACTGGAACTTCCCGGTCAGCGTCGCCGATGTCGTCATGATGGGACGGTACGGATACATGGGTATCCGGCGCATCCCGAGCGCCAAAGACCGGCGCGTGGTCGACGAGGCGATCGAGCGGCTCCAGATGACGCCCTTCCGGGACCGCCAGATCGGCGAGCTGTCCGGCGGGCAACGGAAGCGCGCGTTCCTTGCCCGCGCGTTGGCCCAGCAGGGGTCCGTCATGCTGCTCGACGAACCGCTGGCCGGCGTCGACACCACGACCCAGACGGCCATCGTCGACCTCCTGAAGGATCTCCGTGCCGAGGAGCATACCGTTCTCATCTCCACCCACGACCTCGGGTCGGTCGCGGACTTCTGCGATCAGGTCGCCCTCATCAACGGCACGGTCGTTGCCGCCGGTCCGACCCACACGACGTTCACCGTCGCGAACCTGACGCGGACATTCGGCGGGGCGCTCCCCGTGATCCAGGCCGGCCAGCGCGATCCGGACGCCCCCGTTCTCATTATGGAAGCATCATGATGGACCTCCTCGATACGATCTGGCGGTGGTTCGCGGACCCGATGCAATACGAATTCATGCGCCGGGCCGTCCTCGTCTCCGCCTTCATTGGCGTCGTCTCCGCCGTGCTTTCGTGCTATGTGACATTGAAGGGATGGTCGCTGCTCGGGGATGCGCTGTCACACGCCGTGCTGCCGGGGGTCGTCCTCGCCTACGTGGTCGGCATCCCGTTCGCCGTCGGCGCCTTCATTGCCGGCATCTGCTCGGTGGCATCCATCTCCTTCATCCGGGCGCATACCAGGATCAAGGAGGACGCGACCATCGGCATCGTCTTCACCGGGTTTTTCGCACTCGGCCTCATCCTCGTCACGAAGGTGGTGAGCACGGTCCATTTCACGCATATCCTGCTGGGATCGATCCTGGGCATCACGACGAGCGACATGCAGCAAACCTTCGCGATCGGCGCGGTTGCCCTGATCCTGGGCGGCTTCGTCTTCCGAAGGGATCTCATGCTCTTCTGCTTCGACGTCAACCACGCCCGCTCGATCGGCCTGAACCCGGCCTTCCTCTCGTCGCTCCTGCTGGTGCTGCTGGCGCTCACCGTCGTCAGCGCATTCCAGACGGTCGGGGTGATTCTGGTCGTGTCGATGCTGATCACCCCCGGTGCGATCGCGTTCATGCTGACCGACCGCTTCGACCGGATGCTCGTCATCGCCTCCGCGGTCAGCGCCGCGTCCTCCGTCGTCGGCGCCTTCCTGAGCTATCACCTGAATGCATCTACGGGGGGATGCATCGTCGTCACCCTGACGCTGGTGTTTGTGATGACGATGTTCCTGGCTCCGAAGCATGGCTTCCGGGGACAGCGCCTCCGGGCGCGTCGCACTGCCTCGCCGGCACGGGATTCCCGCCCCATTCCCGGCCGGGAGGTCGATAGGATCGCCATCTGAGAGAGAACCCCGCCACCCGCCACGCGTGCCCACAGGACGGGTGGCGGGGTTGGGCAGGCGCCGTGCGATCGCACGGCGCCTGCCTTCATCCAGACGATGTCGCGTCTGCCGGGAGTCCACCGCGTTCTATACTGAGGGAGTCGGCCGTTCCCGCTCTCGATCCGGGTAGTGTCATGAACGAATCTGCCCCGGCCACCGGCTCCCACCTGCCTCACGAACGCGCCAGAGCCTCCCGTCATGCCCTCACCTCGGGGACGGGGCTATCCCAATGGGGAAATTCGCGCCGCCGCGCCTATACCTGCGGCGCGCTCGGCATGGCCGTGCTGCTGGCATTCGCGACGGTGCTGGCGTGGGGGCCGGACAATGGATTTGGCCTCATGCCGGCAGCCGACGCATCGGTCATGGTGTTCGTCATCCCGAAGGGCGCATCCACCTCCGGCCGGACGCCGCTGGTGGATTCCGCGATTCCTATCCCGCGGCAGATCATCTTCGACCACGTCGACACGGCGACCATCGAAATCCGCAACGACGATGTGGTGACGCAGCGGGCAGGCCCCTGGGTGGTTCCGGCTGGCCAGACATTCGTCCAGCATTTCTCCCGGCCGGGATTCTACGACTTCATGTGTACGCAGAACTGGCGAGAAGAGGTCATGGTACGGGTAGGAGACGTGACGCGGCTGGGCGGCCACTGACCGGATGCCGGGAGGCAAAGCGGGAGAAACCGGGTACGATACCCGCGTCATGTCGATGCCCGGCCGCCTTCATCGGCACCGGGTTTTGCATTCGTGGGAGCATCCGCCTTGACCACGTTCCTGCCTGCCCTCACCCGAGCCTTCCGCACCGGCCAGATCGACCGCCGGACCTTCCTCGCGCGTGCCGCCGCCCTCGGGATATCGCCCATCGTTGCCCAGATGGTCGCCAACCTGCCCGCCGCCCTCGCACAGACACCGGACGCGGACGCCGGCATCACGCTCGATCCCGGCGTCCGCCCTGACCAGCAACGGGGCGAGGGCGGTGACCTGCGCATCCTGCAATGGCAGGCGCCGACCACGCTCAGTTCCCACGCTGCCACCGGCAAGAAGGACAAGATGGCTGCCGCGCTCGTCAGCGAGCCGCTGATGTCGTACGCGCCGGACGGCAGCCTGCTCCCGCGCCTCGTCACACAGGTGCCGTCGATCGCGAACGGCCTCCTCGCCGCCGACCTCACGCACGTCACCTACACGCTGACTCCCGGCATCACCTGGAACGATGGCGAACCGCTGACGGCCGAAGACATCGTCTTCACCTGGCAGTGGCTGGTCGATCCCGCGAATCCCACCGCCGCCGTCGGCCAATACGAGGCGATCGACCGCATCGAAGCCGTGGACGACCTCACCGCCAGGATCACGTACGCCGCCCCGCAGCCGGGCTGGTACATCCCGTTCAGCGGGACGAACTGGGGCGCGATCTACCCGAAACACATCCTCGACGGGGGCGGACAGGCCGCGCACGACGCCTTCTCGCTGAAGCCGATCGGCACCGGACCATTCGTGGTGGAGTCCTTCGCACCCGGCGACCAGGCGGTCTTCGCCGCGAACCCGGCCTATCGCGAACCGGGCAAGCCCTTCTTCGCGAAGGTCGTCCTGAAAGGCGGCGGCGATGCGCCATCCGCCGCCCGTGCGGTGGTGCAGACTGGCGACTACGACTTCGCGCCCGCCCTCCAACTGGAGCCGGAGATCCTCGCCGAACTGAACGGCAGCGGCAAGCGCGGCGAGATCGTCGTGCGGCCGGGCTCCAGTCTCGAACGGCTGCTCCTCAACTTCTGCGATCCCCACACCGCGGTGGACGGCGAACGCGCGAAACTGGGGACCCCCCACCCATTCTTCACCGACATCCGCGTGCGCCAGGCCTTCTCCCTGGCGATCGACAAGAAGACCCTGGTAGAACGCCTTTACCTGCCGGGCGAGGAAGCGGCCTCCGATTTCCTCGTCGGCGTGCCGGAATACGCCTCGCCGAACAATCGCTGGCGATACGATCCCGACGAGGCGAACCGCCTGCTCGACGAGGCTGGCTGGACGCGCGAGGGGAACGGAACCCGCCGGAAGGACGGCAAGGAGCTGGCCGTCACCTACGCAACCTCGGTGAACGCCGTGCGCCAGAAGACGCAGCAGGTGATCAAGGCGAACTGGGAGAAGGTGGGGATCAAGACCGAGCTGATCGAGGTCGATCCCGGCACCTTCTTCGATGGCTCCCCCGGCAACGACCAGGGCATGACCCACTTCTACAACGACGTGCAGATGTGGGCTGATGGGCCGGATACCCCCTTCCCGCTCAACTATTTCTTCGTCTGGTACGCAGGACCGCAGGACGGGAATGTGGCGCAGAAGGCGAACGGCTGGACCGGCGTGAACCAGCAACGCTACGTGAACCCGGACTTCGATGCGCTCTACGACGAGGCATCCACGCAGACCGATCCGGAACGCCTGGTGGACCTCTTCGTGCGGATGAACGACATCGCGGTGCGCGATGTGGCGGGCATCCCGCTCGTGCAGCGCTCGTCGGCGGTCTACGCGATCGCAGAATCGCTCGACCACGACGCGATCCTGCCGAGTTCGTTCGAGATGCCGTACTGGAATATCGCGAACTGGACGAAAGACACGTCCAACTGAACAGGGGAGGAATATGACCTACGCAAGCTACACCGAGTTCCAGCCAGCCGGGGGAAAGGGCGATGACCTGCTCGCTGCATTGACGGAGGCCGCCGCCCAGATGACCCCGGTCGCCGCTTGCCTGCATTACCTCGTCGGCCGCAATGTCGCGACCGGCGCCATCGGTGTCTGGGAGGTATGGACAGGCAAGGATGGGCACGATGCCTCGCTCGAAGACCCACAAACACGCGCGCTCATCACGCAAACGATGCCCCTGATCTCCGGAATCAACGGGCCGTTCGTGCTGGATCTCGACGGAGGAAAGGGATTCCCCGAAAAGGTGTGACCGGCCGGGACAGATCGCGCACATCCCGTCGGCCGCACGGCCGATCCTGCAAGTTCCTGGAACCTCCATCCACACGACAGCGTCCCTCTTCAAACGCGAAATGCGCGGGAGCGGCGTGCAGGCTATCCGCGCCGGGTCTCGGTCGAACGAAAGGACACATCGTGCCGATGTCGATCTCATGCAACCGGGTTTTCCACCTCCGCGCCATTGCAGCGCTGGCCCTCTGCCTCTCTCGATGCTCGCCGGCAGCCTGCTGTCCGTGGCGCACGCAAGCGCAGCCCAGACGTCGCCGGAAGAAATGATCGCCTCCCTCGACGGGCTGAACAGCGCCTACGCCCGCCGGTACACCTTCGAGGACGAGTTCGACGGCCACCTGGAAGCCCCGCCGATCAGCGCACCGGAAGACCGCGACCACGGCATGACCGCCGCCACGATCACGATCCTCCAGTTCGCCACCGAGGCCGACGCCGAGAACGCCTGGAAGCTCACGGCAGGTTCGCTCATGGCCGGGGCGATCATCGGGGAACGGCCAGCGGACCTCACCGCCACGAACCTCCCCGATCTCGGCGATGACGGCACGATATACCTGATGTCCGACGCAGCCGGCAGCGAAACGGAGGCATCCGGGATCCTCTTCATGCGCGACGGAACCACGGGTATCATCGTCGCAGGCACCGGCGAGACCTCCAACGCCGCCCTCGGCAAGCGCCTGCAGAAGTTTGCCGGGTTCGCACTCGACCACAAGGCGACCTCGTCTCAAGTGGCGGTGATCGCGGAGGGGATGGCGGAAGGCGGCGCATTCGACCGTATGCCAGGCCGCGATGACGAGGATGTCCTGCGCGGACTGGTCCCGATGGGGGACTACGACCTGATGGTCAGCGACGAGCCGATCCAGTCCGGCCCGGCCCCGGCGTGCGGTTGCACGGACCCCAGTCCCGCCACCTGATTCCCGCTCCATACAGCCCGGATGGCGAACCCCGGAATATCGCGTTCCGGGGGTTCGCCATGCCCGACGAACATCCCGTCGTGAAGGGGGTTGACATACCAATCCATTTAGTACATACTATGAACTGTTCACAGAATGAATGGATAAACGCAAACGATCGCAGTGAAAAGGAAACCCACACACATGGAACCCAACGAAACACCAATCACCCCTGACGAGACGCCCGATACCACCGACACCACACCCGAGGAGCCCGTCTCGCTCCACCAGTTGCTCGCGCGAGCCGGGCGTGTCTACGACATCGCCGTCGCCGTCGCCCTGGAAGCGGCGGAGATGGACGACCTGCCGATGCGCGGCGTCTCCGTCCTGCGCCGGATCGACGAGGGAGGCGCGCCTACGGCACTCGCCCACGTCCTGCGCACGGGACGCATCTCCCGCCAGCACGGCACCCAACTGATCGACACGCTGGTCGAACGCGGCTATATCGTCCGCGAGGTCGATCCGGAGGACCGGCGGCGCATGCGTGTCGCCCTCACCGAGCGCGGGCAAGCCGCTGCCGACGCAGTCCGCACCGCCATCGATGGCCTGAACGCAGCACTCGCGGAGAAAGTCACGCCGGAGCAGATCGAGGCATCCCGCGCAGTGCTCGGGGCCCTGATCGAGCTGGCGCCGGAAGGCCCGCGCCCAGGTGCGGAATGGGGTCCCGGTCCCGACGGCGGCGACCATCGGGGTGGCCCTGGCCGGGGCCGCAGCTTCGGACGCCGCGGCCCGATGCGCGGCTTCGATCCACGTGGCGACGACCGCCTTCGCGAACGCATGCACGCCTTCGCCGCCCGGTTCGCGGGCGACGACGGGGCTGATGCGCGCGAGGAACGAGGACCACGCCCTGGCCGCCCGGCATTCGACGAGCCGGAGGAAGGCCGTCCATTCGGCCCACGCGGCCGGCATGGGTGCGGACACCGCGGCCGCTCGCGAGATCGCGGCGAACGCGCCCCGATGGTCCATATCGACACGGTGATCGTCAACGCGGACGCCAATCCACGCGGACGTGGCCGGCACGGGCATGACGGGCGCGATCGTGGTGGCCGCCCGGTCGGCCCGTGGCGGGGCGATCCCACCGGACCGGAGACGCCGCAGACGGACCCTACCGCGGGCAAATAATCGAATCGCCTGAGACACGAAGGCACTGGCGCAAGACGACGCCGGTGCCTTCGGCATGTACGACGGCGTGGGCAGACGCGAGCAGCGCAATTCGCAAGAAGCGATGTTTCGCCGCTCGCCCTATGCTGGCAGGACGACGCACGACCGTAAGCGAAAGGCCCCGTCCATGCCCCAACCGTTTCCCCCGTTCACTCCGGCGGGCCTCGACCGCTTCGACGAGACGATGACGCGGCATGCCGTCGAGGGCGGCGTTCCCGGTCTCGTGGCAGCGCTCTCCCGCCACGGCGAGCAGCATACGCACGTCGCCGGATCGCTCTCGCTCGATGGCCAAACCATCGTGCCGGACGCCATCTTCCGCATCGCCTCGATCACGAAGCCGATCGCCGGCGTCGCCACGATGATCCTGGTCGAGGAAGGACGGCTCGGTCTCGACGCCTCCATTGGGAACCTTCTGCCCGAACTTGCGGACCGGCCGGTGCTGCGTACGCTGGAAAGCGATCCGGAAGACACGGTACCCGCCATTCGCCCAGTGACAACGCGCGACCTGCTCACGTTCACGGGTGGTGACGGGTACCGGTTTGCGCCGCCAGGCACGTATGCGATCCAGAAGGCGATCGAGGATGCCGGCTTGGCGCCGCACGCACCGATGCCGGGCGACGACCCGGATTCCTGGCTCCAGCGGCTCGGCACGCTCGCGCTGCTGAACCAGCCCGGACACCGATGGCGCTATCACACCAGCGCCGAGATCCTCGGCGTGCTGATCGCCCGTGCGGCAAGGCAGCCATTACCGGAGTTCATGCAGGAGCGGATCTTCACGCCGCTGGGGATGCTCGACACCGGATTCCAGCTGCCGGCAACCAAACTCGACCGCTTCACGACCTGCTATCAACCCGACCCGGAGACCGGTGACCTGACTGTCTATGACCCGGCGGCAGGCAGCGCCTGGTCGACTCCGCCAACCTTCCCGAACGCTGGCGGTGATCTACTCCCGACGGCAGGCGACCTGCTGGCGTTCGGGGAAATGCTGCTCGGGATGGGCGAGCGGGAAGGTGTGCGTATCCTCACCCACGAATCAGTGGCGCAGATGACCGCCGACCACCTGACTTCCACGCAGAAGCTCGCGACCGGAGCCGACCGCGAGGTCTTCGGAGTCGATGGATGGGGCTTCTGCATGCAGGTCCACACCCACCCCACAGCTCTCGGCATGCACGCGGGATCGTATGGATGGGACGGCGGGCTAGGCACTGCCTGGACGAACGATCCGGTGACGGGACTCACCGGCGTGCTGATGACGAACCTGGCGTGGACCTCCCCGACACCACCCGCCGTACGCGACGACTTCTGGCGTGCTGCTTACAAGGCAATTGCGTGAACCCGCCAGGTCTAGGTCTCCGGGAAGACGTGAGGCGGATTGGCGGACTGATAGGCGAACTTCCCGGTCAGGTCAGCACCCCGGACGATACCGTTCGCGTGATAGGTGATGCCCCACGTATCGATGATCGAGCCGGCGCCGTGGGTGAATCTGCGGGACACAAGTGCCGTCCAGGCACACACGAACGTACAATGCAGTCAAACAGTCCCGCGTCCTACATCGCCTGACAGCAGGAGGCCTTCCGATTATGTGCCGCAACATCCGCCCGCTCTTCAACTTCGATCCTCCCGCCACACCCGACGAGATCGAAGCTGCCGCGCTGCAATACGTCCGCAAGATCAGCGGTTTCACGAAGCCATCGCAGGCAAACCAGGCTGCGTTCGATGCCGCTATCGCCGAGATCGCCGCCGCCTCGGCCCGTCTGCTGGACGCGCTGGAGACGAATGCGCCGCCAAAGGACCGTGAGACGGAAGCGATCAAGGCGAAGGCCCGCTCCGCGCAACGCTTCGCACCCGCTCGCTGACCGCAAGCGGGAAGAAGTCGCCGTGATGATCAGCGTGTACGATCGGTGACAACCGGTCCAGGCTCCTGGTTGGTCAGCCACGATCCATCCCCGCAATCCTCCCGCATCCGGTCAATCAGACTGGGGCACCGGCATCAGGCATCGACGTTGCAGATTCAGGAAGGGTGCAGGAACGACATGAGCGATGGAGTTCGCGTCCTCGTTGGAACGCGCAAGGGCGCATTCATTCTCACGTCCGGCGCAGAACGGCAGGAATGGGATGTCTCCGGACCGTTCTTCCCCGGCTGGGAGATCTATCACGTCAACGGCTCGCCGGTGAACCCGGACCGCCTCTACGCCTCACAGTCGACCAGCTGGTTCGGGCAGCTCATCCAGCGTTCGGATGACGGCGGCAAGACGTGGGCGCCAGTCGGCAACGAGTTCCATTACGCTGGGGATGCCGGCAATCACCAGTGGTACGACGGCACGCCGCACCCGTGGGAGTTCGCCCGCGTCTGGCACCTGGAACCATCGCTTTCCTGCCCGGACACCGTCTACGCCGGGGTCGAGGACGCGGCACTCTTCCGCTCGACCGACGCGGGACAGACCTGGGTGGAACTCCCCGGCCTACGCACCCACACCACCGGCATGGAATGGTCGCCGGGAGCGGGCGGACTCTGCCTGCATACGATCGTGATCGACCCAACCGACGAGGAGAAGATGGTGATCGCCATCTCCGCCGCGGGAGCCTTCCGCACCGACGATGGCGGCGAGACCTGGAAGCCGATCAACAAGGGCCTCTGGTCCGAAGGCTTCCCGGTTCCGGATGGCGAGGTCGGTCACTGCGTCCACAACATCGCGATGCATCCGAAGAATCCGGATGTGCTCTTCATGCAGAAGCACTGGGATGTGATGCGCAGCGACAATGGCGGCGCCAGCTGGACCGAGGTCAGTGGCAACCTTCCCAGCGACTTCGGCTTCCCGATCGAGGTACATCCGCACGAACCGGAAACGATCTACGTCGTGCCGATCAAGAGCGACAGCGAGCATTTCCCACCGGACGGCAAGCTCCGCGTCTACCGCAGCCGTACCGGCGGCAACGACTGGGAAGCGCTCACGAACGGCCTGCCGCAGGAGCACTGCTACGTGAACATCCTGCGCGACGCGATGGCCTCCGACACCTTGCCATCCGCCGGCATCTACTTCGGCACCACCGGCGGCCAGGTCTACGTCTCGCCCGACTCCGGCGACACCTGGCAAGCCATCGTCCACGACCTGCCGGCCGTCCTCTCCGTGGAGGTGCAGACGCTCTCATGATCGCCATCATCTCGTCCCCATCAACCGACCCGACGACCACGGAGCCAGCGTCCGGAGCATCGACGCACACATCCCCAGCCACATCCACCACCTGGACGATCCGCGTCCTGCTGCCCGGCCCGTTGCGTGCCCTCGCACACATCGACGGCGAGATCTCGCTCGATATCGCTGCGCCGAGCCAGCGCGGCGTGATCGATGCCCTCGACGCGCAGTTCCCTGCGCTTCGGGGCACCCTGCGCGACGCGATCAAGGATCGGCGACGCCCGAAGATCCGCTTCTACGCCTGTGGCAGGGACCTTTCCCACGTCGAGCCCGACGACCGTCTGCCTGATGCCGTGCTCGACGGCGCCGAATCCTATTTGATCGTCGGCGCCATCTCTGGCGGCTGACCGGAGAGGAATCTCTATGCTCGACCCGATCGCCACGCTCGACCGCCGCTACAGCGACGCCACCGCCGAGCCAGCACCCTGGGCGGATGCCGTCGCCATCCTCGATACGGCGGAGATCTTTTGGCTCTCGACCGTCCGCGCGGAGGGAGGTCCCCACGTCACCCCACTGATCGCGGTGTGGGTGGACGATGCCCTGTGGTTCGCCACCGGCGCCCAGGAGCAGAAGGCACGCAACCTCGCTGCCCAACCCCGGGTGGCGATCACCACCGGCTGCAACGCCTATGCATCGGGGATCGATCTGGTGCTGGAGGGCATCGCCGAGATCGTCCACGACGAACCACTCCTGCAGCGTGTCGCCGACCGCTACGCCAGCAAGTACGGCTGGCAGTTCACCGTGCGGGATGGAGCGTTTGTCGACGATGAGGATCGCCCGGCACTCGTGTTCCGGGTTCGCCCAGCGGTCGCCTACGGCTTCGCGAAGGGGACCTTCGGGCAAACGCGCTGGACGTTCTGACCGACTGATCGGATGGTTCGTATCCCGCAATTGGGAAGAAGCGACGCCGTAGGCACCTCGCTAAGGTGAAGGCACGTCGCCGGTCGTCATCCGGGTTTCGATTCGCACCATCACCCAAGGAGTTCACCATGACCGAGTCATCCTCCGCCGCAACGGCTATCGCCATGCCCCCGATCGTTTCCCGTGAGGAATGGGAAGCCGCCCGCAAGGAACTTCTGGTATTGGAGGAGGCCGCCGACCGGCAGCGAAAGGCCGCATCGGCTGCCCGGCGGCGTCTCCCGATGGTGGAAATCACCAAGGACTACACCTTCGCCGGCCCGGACGGCGAGGTCTCCTTCCTCGACCTCTTCGAGGGGCGGACGCAGCTCGTCCTCAACTACTTCATGTTCGATCCAGCGTGGAAGGCGGGCTGCCCCGGCTGCTCCGAACTCGCCGATTCTTTCCCCCACCTGGCGCACCTCCATGCGCGGGACATCTCGGTTGCCCGCATCTCGCGCGCGCCCTATCCAAAACTCGCCGCCTACAACGAGCGCATGGGCTGGGATGTCCCCTGGTATTCCGCGTTCGATTCCGATTTCAGCCGCGATTTCGGCGTGACCACGGACCAGGGCGAGGATGCCGACACGATGGTCTTCTTCCGTGACGGCGACCGCATCTTCCAGACCTACACGCTCGGCGGAAACGCCCACGAGATGCTGATGGGCATGCTGGGCTATCTCGACCTCACGCCCTACGGGCGGCAGGAGGACAACGAGGACTCACCGGAAGGTTGGCCACAGCAACCGGAGTATTCGTGGATGCGGCGTCACGACGAGTACGATTCGTAGATCGTCGCGTCGTTCGTCGCCCAGACCATCGAGGATTCGCCCGCCATGTCATCGCCCACGCCGAGCACATCGTCATCGCCCTCCACGCCTGCAAGCGCGCCAGTCGTGCGAAGCGCATCCTTCCGGATCGCGCTGGCGGGATGGATCGTGAGCGGCGTGGTCGTCCTCTTCACCTTCATCGACGGGATCACGAAAATGGCCCACGCCGGCGTGGCGGTCGATGGCACGGTCTCGCTCGGCTTCCCGGAGAAATACCTCTTCGGCATCGGCCTGACGCTGGTGATCTGCTCGCTGATCTACCTGATCCCGTTCACGAGCCTGGTCGGCGCCGTCCTGCTCACCGGCTATCTCGGCGGCGCGACGGCGATCCAGGTCCGCGTGGAAAGCGCGAACTTCCTCTTCGCGCTCGCGCTCGGCATCCTCGCCTGGATCGGCCTGCTGTTGCGCGATCCCCGCCTGCGCGCCTTCCTCCGCGAATCGCTCATCGGCTGACCGAGGAGTGAGAAACGAGCAGTGAGACGTGAGGCCGGCGCAGAAATGCCCAAGCCCGTTTGATTGTGAATCAGGTCCACCATAGAGACGGCCCCTCGTTCCTCACGTCTCAAAAAGGACATCCCCATGACCAACACCACCACAACACCCGTTTCCGCGCTGCCGCCGATCGTTTCCCGCGAGCAATGGGAGGTCGCCAGCGCCGCACTCCTGGCCAGGGAGAAAGCCCACATGAAGGCCGGCGACGCGCTCGCCGCCGAACGGCGTCGCCTGCCGATGGTCGAGGTGACGCAGGACTACATCTTCGACACGCCGGACGGGCCGCGCACGCTCCTCGATCTCTTCGCGGGGCGCAGCCAGCTCATCGTCTACCACTTCATGTTCCACCCGGATTGGGAGGAGGCCTGCGTCGGCTGCTCGACCGAGGTCGACAACCTCGGCAACCTCTCGCACCTGAATGCCCGCGACATCACCTTCGTCCTGATCTCCCGCGCGCCGCTGGCAAAGCTGGAGGCCTGGAAGACACGTATGGGCTGGACGAAGCCGTGGGTATCCTCCTTCGGCACGACGTTCAACGAGGACTTTGGCGCGACGGTGAATGGCGAGGAAGACCACGGGATCAGCGTCCTCCTGCGTGACGGAGCCACCGGCCGCATCTTCCTCACCTATCAACAGGGTGGGCGGGGCAACGAGCTCGTGCTCAACCATTACAAGCTCATGGATCTCACCCCGTTTGGACGGCAGGAGGACTGGGAGGATTCTCCGGATGGATGGCCGCAAGGCCCGCGCTACGAATGGTGGCGGCTCCACGACCGCTACGCGGTGGATGGCATCCCGGCTCCCTCGCAGACCGGCAACAGCTCGCCCGAACGGGCAGTCGGCGACAGCGAGCATTCCTGCTGTCACTGACTGCCCTACTGCCAAGCGCGGAATAGTTGTCGGGGCGATCACAAGGATCGCCCCGATATGGAATGACGCATCCGGGTTGGCCATCGCGATGAACCCGGCAGCAACCCGCACCTGAGAACGCGGCGCGTACCAAACGTCCCATGTGGACATCCGGTGCGCGCCGTTGCGATCGCCCGTTCAGTCTGCGTTCGTGGCGGAGACGGTCGGGGTCGTGCCGGCGTGGCCCTCCGGCAGGTCGGAGTGATGGGAGAGGCCCGCACGATCGACCAGCCGCTTCACCGGACCCGGCGCCCACCAGTTCCAGCGGCCCATCAGCCGCATCGTGGACGGCACCAGCAACCCGCGCACGATCGTCGCATCGACCAGCACCGCCAGTGCGAGACCGAATCCCAGGCTCTTCAGGATCACGTTCTCCGCCAGCACGAAGCCGCCGAACGCCACCACCATGATCGCCGCCGCGCCGGTGATCACCCGGCCCGTATTCGCCAGCCCGAAGGCCACCGAAGTCCGGTTGTCGCCCGTGCGCTCGTACTCCTCCTGGATGCGGGAGAGCATCAGCACCTCGTAGTCCATGCTGAGCCCGAAGAGGACGCAGAACATGAGGATCGGCACCATCGCGACGACTTCGCCCGTCGCCTCGAACCCGAAGAGGCTCTGCATCCACCCTTCCTGGAAGATCAGCACCACCACCCCGAGCGATGCGGAGATGGAGAGCAGCGACATGAACATCGCCTTCAGCGGCAGGAAGACCGATCCGAAGGTGAAGAGCAGGATGATGTAGGCCCCGATCGCGACGAAGAGCGCCGCTGGCACGATGCCCGACTTCACGCCATCGACCGTGTCCACCGCCGCCGCGGCCTGGCCACCGACCGCGATCGTCACCCCGTCACCGGGGATCGCCCGAAGATCGCGCGCCACCTGCTCCAGGTCGTCGCCCTCGACATTCGTGTGAACCTGCACGAGGACCCGATTGTCGTGAACGGTCTGCGCGATGCCTGCCTGGAGTTCCTGCGGCAGGGACGAGACATCGCCGTTCCACTGCGCCCACGGCACCTCCTTCACCGCGAAGCTGTCTACCGAGGAAACGCCGGGGATCGCCCCCATCTCGGCGGCCAGGGCCTGCACCTGCAGGGAGCCCTCGGCCGTCAACGGATTGCCGGAGAACGTCAGCAGGACTGGCGTCGTGTCGGACGAACCGCCGAACTCCGCGTTCATCCGATCGGTCACCTGCCGCGCCTCGGCGGAGCGGGACATGATCTCCGGACCACCCGGGGTCAGGTTCAGCCCCAGCACCGGCGTGCCCGCGACCAGCAACAACACGAGCAGCGGAATGAGGAACACCAGCGGGCGCGCCATCACGGCGTGGGCGAGGGAGTACCAGAAGCCTGATTCCTGCTTCGTCTCCGTCCCCACCCGCTCGCGGGCGAACGGCAGGGCAAGGCGGTTGAGACGATGACCGAGCATCACCAGCAATGCCGGCAGCAGCGAGAGGCCGAAGACCAGCGCGCAGAAGGTGACGATGATGCCCGCCTGCCCCAGCGAGTGCAGGGCCGGCAGCGGGAAGAACATCGTCGCGGCCAGGCCGAAGATCACCGTGACACCGGAGAAGAGGATCGCCTTGCCGGTGGTGGCCATCGTCACGGCGACAGCGTCGGCCGGTGCACGCTTGCGCAGCTCCTCCCGGAAGCGCGTGACCATGAAGAGCGAATAGTCGATGCCAAGGCCCAGCCCGAGCATGGTGACGACATTCACCGCGAAGACCGACTGGAACCCGACCCGGGAGGCAACGAAGAGCACGGCAATGGCCGCCACGATCCCGAGCCCGCCGATCACCAGCGGTAACCCCGCCGCCGCCAGTGTCCCGAAGACCAGCACCAGGAAGATTAGTGTCAGCGGTATCGCGACCGTCTCCGCGCGGATCAGCCCGCGCTCGACCTCATGATTGATCTCGGCGTTGATCGCCATCGAGCCGCCCGCACTCGCGGTCAGTCCCTGCGCCTTCGCCGCGTCCGCGACCTTCTCGATCGCCGCGTTGGTCGCGTCGGGCGACAGGGTGTCCTCCCCCTTCTTGAGATACACCACGGCGTAGGTCGCCGTTCCATCGGTCGAGACGAAGCGGGCATCGCCGGTTGTCCAGGTCGTCAGCGGCGCGTTGAAACGCGCATCGTCCGCGATGGGGGCAAGCGCCGCATCGACCTTCGCCTGGATGCCCGTATCGGCGACCTTCTGCCCGTCCGGGAGATCGAAGAGGAAGACGAGCGTCGGCCCGCCAATGCCGAAGTCGTCGATGACCGCCTGGTCAACCCGCACCGACTCGGCGTTGTCCGAGAGATACCCCTCGGATGAGAAATCCGGCTTCACCGTCGCGATGACCCCGATCGCCGCCACGATGAGCAGCAGCGACACGACCGCCACCATCCGGCGATGGAGGGCAACGAGACGCCCCCATGCATAGAACATCGGAAACTCCTTCGGCACGGCGTCCAAGGCCCGCACCATCTGCACAAGGTTGACGATTGGGACCGGCTCGGCGAAACGCGATGATGCGTGCCGGCCGGAATTCAGCATGGATCCCGCCACAACGACGTTGGAAGATGGGCGTGGGTTCCCGGAGCCATCCCAGCCCCGTGTCAGGGAGTCGGGCGCCGGACGAATCCGTAGAGCAATGTGCGAATCAGGGTCTCGAAGAGATCGTCACGGATCGTCTGGTCGTCCCCAGCGGCGTCCTCGGGCCACGGCTGGCCGGTGAAGACCTGCGGCGACAGGTGTCCGCCCAGCTCCAGGGAGACGAACCCGTGTACCCCGGACCACGCGGCGGCAGCAATCGCCATCGGCTCGACGGTGTCGATGAGGGTGCCATTGGCGATTCCGGCGTCGATCAAGGTAAGCAGCGGAAGGAAGCCGCCCGTCGAGAATTGCTGTTCCTCGAGATCGCAATCGTCGGAAACGGGACGCGCCTTCAATCCGGAGAACGCGAGCCAGTAGAGCTCGACATGAGCGTGGGCGTAGGCGCGATACGTCCGGGCAAGGGCGGCGATGGCATCGATGGTGGGGGTATCGGGCGGCAGGGCCTCGACGGTCGTCGCCAGATGTTGTCCCAGGCCGTCGGTGCCGAGAAAGTAGAGCGCGTGGAGGATGTGTTCCTTTGACGGAAAGTAGTCGTACATTGCGCCGGCCGAATACCCGAGCCGCTGGGCAATCCCGCGCAGCGTGAGCTTGTCGGCGCCCTGCGCATCCACGATTGCCCGCGCGGCATCGAGGATGGCGAGGCGCATCTCGCGGCGGTTCTGCTCGCGTCGCGCCGTCGCTCCCCCCACCGGACCTCGTTCAACGCCCTCGATTGCGTTCATTGCACCTCCATATTCGAACACCAGCCGGATTAGTGAACATCGTTCACCAGACGACAATCGCCATCTTAGCGACCGGATGGCTGAATGTCAATCGGTTCAGTGAACAATGCTCAGATGACCACATGCTGTCCACGGGGCGTAGCCGAGCGCGGAGGGAACTCCGGGCGCCCCAGACCGAATCCTGGAAGCAGCATGGGAGGGCATCAGAGCTCCGCCCGGAATGGTGGTGACTCACGAGATTTCGGACTGCGCTGGAGGAACCGATCGCAGCCACAATCCACACAGAGGCAAGGATTGCTTCGGCGCCGCATCCCTGCCATCATCTCGCTGAAGGGGAGCCAGTCCGGCCGCGAATCGCGAGGAGGTATCGGGATGTCATCGTCCGGAACGTCGCATGGAACCAGCAGGGGATGGGAGCGCCTGGGAACGCTGCCCGGGGTTGCGTTCGTCCTGGTAGCGCTGAACGGCCTGTATCTGGCGCTCGTCGCCTTCGGCAACATCACGGATTTTGGCACCAACCAGGCATTCGTCCAGCACGTCCTGTCGATGGACACGACGAACTTCGGCGCTCCGCAGGGAACCGGCCTCGACCCGGACGTGATGTGGCGGGCGATCGACAACGAAACGGTCCAGCGTATCGCCTACCTCGGCATCATCGTGTGGGAGACGATCACCGCCGTGGTGCTGCTCGCCGCCGTGGCAATCGCCATCCGGGAACGAGAGAGCGACGCAGGCTTCCGGAAGGCACGGGCGCTCGCGACGCTCGGGCTGGCGATGCTGATCCTGCTCTTCTTCGGTGGATTCATCGCCATCGGCGGGGAGTGGTTCCAGATGTGGAAATCGAGTGCCTGGAACGGTCTCGACCCGGCGTTCCGCAACTCCGTGCTCGCGTTGCTCACGCTCGTGCTGCTGCACCTGCCGTCCTCGCAGTGGGGACCGTTGGATGCCGATGCCTGAGCGGGACGGTGCCGGACGGACGACGCAATCGCCGTCTCAATCTTCCGTCTCCGGGTCGATCGCGATCCCATGCCGCCTCGCGGCGCGCTCGATCCGCCCCTTGATCGTGTTCACATCCGTTGCGTCGTATTTCGCCGCATTATCGGGATGGTTGATATAACTCCACGCCGCCCGGATGTGCTTCGGGGTATCGATCGGATATGTGTTGTTCACCGGATCGGCGAACTCCACGTCCCCATATTCATGCTCGCCCCGCTCGGGGTTCACATCCGCTCGTCGTTCGATATTCTCGCTCATCGTCGTCTCTCCTTGTCACGCCGTTTGCGCAGGGGCGATGCCATGCACGCCGAACTCAGGCGCCGAGGCGCGTGTGGAGGAACGCGAGCACGTCAGCCACGACCAGCGGGTCCTGCCACAGCGAACTGCCGTGCAGGTTGCCAGGAATGACCAGATCCTCGTGCTCCACCCCTGCCGCATCCAGCGCCTGGGCCATCACCTCGACCTGAAGCGTTGTGACCGTCATGTCCTCCGTCCCGTTCACCAGCAGGAAGGGCGGGTCGGTCGGGTCGACGTAATGTGCAGGAGACGCCAGCGTGCGGTTCGGGCAGGCGGCCTCGTCGGTACAGCCAAGGTAGCGCAGGACGCTCGACGCGCCGCCGCCAGAGGCAAGATCGACCTCGAACGACATCGGTCCGGAGAGGGAAACGACCGCCGCCACGCGCGAGCCCGTATCGAGCGGGCCGTCGCCCATCGCGCCGACGAGGCCGACGAGGTTCCCACCGGAGGAATCGCCGAGAACGGCGATCTTCGCGGGATCGATACCAAGCGCGGACACCTGCGCTGGTTCGCGCAGCCAGGCAATGGCATCCTGCACGTCGGAGACTGGCTACGGAAAGACCTGGTCCGGGGCAAGGCTGTAGTTGACGGAGGCGACCACAAACCCGTCCTCCACCAGCGTGGTTGCGATCGTTTGCCGGTGCGGATCGGCCTTGTCGCCACCAATCCACCCGCCGCCGTGGACGACCACAACAACCGGACGGTCCGTCTTGCCATCGTCTGGCAGCCAGGCATCGAGGTTGAGCGCCTGCCCGTCCACCCTGCCGTAGACGAGATCGGCCCGGACCGCATAGGACATCCGTGCCTCTGGCGTCGCCTGCACGAACGCAGATGCAGCCGGAGCAAATGCAAGCAACGCAGACACAATCGCGATCAGCAGTCCGGAACGGCGGAGAGGGAGGGATGGAACAGGCATCCGGAGTGCATCCTTTCCTTCACGCTCACGTACGCCAGGCCGCCGCCGGGGGATGCACGGCTGTACGCCCGCGGAACGAGACAGCGTGCGGGTCTCGTGCCTGAATGCCAGTTCGACCCTGCATCCTCCTCACCACTTCGGACCGCGCGCAGCACCCCGTACCAGCCGGGGCGATTGACCGATCGTGATTCATGCCTAAAATGCGAGGCGGGTCCCCCTCTGTCCAGCCGCGAACATCACTTGAAGGGGATGCATGCCTCATGAACACGGTGTTTCCGTTCAATGGTTCATCCGTCGATCGCCGTCGGTTGGTCAAGGGTCTCGTCGGCGCGGGGCTGGGTTGGAGCCTGGCGCGATCCATGCCGCTCCTCGCCGCCTCCCCAGCAGATCTCTCCAGTCTCGGGCTACCAACCATCGATGTGACCGTCACTGCCGACAGCTTCGAGGGCATCCCCGAGACACTCACAGCTGGTCGCTACCTTGTGACCGTCACCGGACCTCCCGATGTCGACTGGGGAGCGACGGTGGCTTTCGTCAAGCCGTATGGCATCACCACCGACGAGTTCTTCACCATGTTCGGTCCGCCGGCAGGCGGTGATGCCACGCCGGCCAGCGACGCCGATACCGGGGAAACGACCCCGCTGCCGACCTTCGTCTACCGGTCGGACTTCGCCGGCGGCGCGGCCAGTGCCCCAGGAGCCACGGGAAGCGCGGTCATCGATCTGACAGAGGGCGATTGGATCGCCTGGGGAGACAATCTCGAGTCTCCCCAAATGCCCGTCGTGGTTAAGGTCACTGGCGAGGCCGCAGCGGACCTGCCAGAACCCGAATCCGATGTCACGGTGACCATGATCGAGTTCAGCATCGCGGTGGAAGGCAACCTCGTGGCCGGGGACCACATCTTCCGCGTGGAGAACCAGGGCGCCCAGCCGCATTTCCTGGAAGTGGACAAGGTTCCCGACGGAACAACCGATGACGACATTGCCGCACTGTACGCGTCGGCCATGACCGGAACGCCGGTGGCCGAAGGATTGTGCTGGTGCGATCTGGAGACCGTCGCCGTCACCCCATCCCAATCGATCGGGACCGTCACGTGGCACGCCATCTCCCTCGAAACCGGCACGTATGTGGGGAGTTGCTGGTTCCCGACAGCCGGCATTGGAGACCCGCATGCATTCCACGGAATGCACACGATATTCATCGTAAGCTAGCCGCGAGCCGATGCCCGAATCCGGGACGACGACCCCACAAACCTGGCAAACGCGACAGGAGGGATGCGATGATCGCATCCCTCCTGTTCATCAATTCACCTCATCCAGGGATCAAGCCTAGAACGACGGTTCCGGCACCTCCACGGGCGTGGATGTATCGCCGGTCGAATCCGTATCCGAACCGGAGGACGAATCCGCTGATGGCGTAGCCGTCGTGCTGTCGCTCCCGCCAGAACCGGCCCCCGATCCGTCGCGCTTGCCGCCGCTCATTCCGCCTCCACGGCCGGACATGCCCATTCCGCCAGAACGACCGCCATCGCGACCACGTCCCCAGCCGCCCATCTCGGCGGCGCGGCGCCGGCCGAGCACTGCCGCGGCAGCTTCACCGAGATGGGATGTCGCCTCGCCGTATGCCGTCGCCCGGGCATAGGTCTTCGCGCCATAGGCGTCGTAGGCGCTCTTGTAGGTGGTCTCGGCGTGGGTGACCAGGGTAGAGGCGTCCTCCTCGCCCGCGGAACTGGCCTTCGTGGCGAGGTCCTTCACATCGTCATAGATGCGGGAGAGCGCCCGGCTCAAACGTGCCTGCTCGGATGGCAGCCCGAAATTCGCCAGCTGGGCGACGATCGTCGCGCGGGCAGCCTGAGCCGTGCGGGCCGCCGCGAAGGCAAGCTCGATCTTGCCGGGCGCGTTCGCTGACGACGAGGTGGACGTGGAGGTTGTGGACGACCCGGACGACGCCTCCGGCGTCGCAGTGTCCGACGTGGAGGCCGTGGACGACGTGGACGACGTGGAAGAAGACTCCTTGCTGGAGCCGACTGCCGCCGCTTCCGCCTTCGTCTGGAGATCGCTCGCCAGCGAAAGCAGTTCGTCGATGGCGGAGGTATCGAGCGACGATGCGAGAGCGTCCCGGTCGGCCTTCACCGAGGCAATCACCTCGGCGGAACGGTCGGTGATCGCGGTCGCCATCTCGGACGAATGCGAACTCCCGCTCGATCCAGACGCCCCGGACGATCCCGACCCGGCTTCCGGCGTCGCCGTCGACGAATCGGTTGTCTGCGCCGAGACGAGTGAACCGAGCGCGAAGGCAGCGGTCGCCGCCGTGGTCACGCCAGCTGCGCCGCCGATGAGATGCCTGCGATCGATATTCCCCGAACGAATGCGATCGAGTAACGAATCGTTCCTGGACATGGCAGGATGCTCCTGATGGGCCTTGGTAGGTGGATGAACGAGTGCGACGACGATGTCGAGCCGGTTCCCTGACCCATCGACCGGGCGTACCGCTCGACGCTGCAACCCTACCGGAATACACATATGCTCCACGTATGGTCACGCCGGATGTACGCCCATATGATGCGGAGCGATTGCATCGGGCCGCACATGTGCGCTCCCGTGCCCGGACTCGTCACTCTCGGAGGTCTTCATGCCGCCCATCCGCATCGTCCTCGATACCGACATCGGCACCGATGTCGACGATTGCATCGCCCTCGCCTTCCTGCTGGGATCACCGGAGATCCAGCTCGACGCGATCACCACCGTCTACGCCGATGTCGCGCTGCGGGCGCGCATGGCGCGGAAACTCCTCGCCTTGCGGGGAGGGGACGCTGCAACCATCCCCGTCTACGAAGGCATCTCCGCGCCACTGCTGGGGTTGCAACCGATCTACTGGCCGGGACACGAGGGCGTCGGGCTGCTGGGCGAAGGCGACAGCGAGCGGTTCGCCGCCGGACCCGACCAGCACGCCGTCGACTTCCTGATCGAGCATGTGCTGGCAAATCCCGGCGAGATCCATCTGCTCGCGGTCGGACCGCTCACGAACGTGGCCGCCGCCATCACGCGGGAACCACGATTCGCCACCTCGCTGAACCACCTGACGATCATGGGCGGCTGGTTCGCCGTGACGCCGACCTCCGGAGCCGGACCCGCAGAGCACAACATCCGCTGCGATCCGGATGCGGCCCACATCGTCTTCTCGTCCGGCGCATCGATGTCGCTGGTTCCGCTGGACGTGACGCTGCGCGCGCTGATCGACCGCACCGGGGTAGACGCCTTGCGGGCTAAGGGCACGCCGTATCACGATGCAGTCGCCCAGCAGATCGCGGACTATCCCGGTTTCGTGGCGCGCGGCGGCGACACATTCCTGCACGACCCGCTGGCCGCTGCCACGATCGTGCGGCCGGACATCCTGCGCTGGACAGATCTCGCCGTGCGGGTGGAACTGACCGGAACGTTCACGAAGGCGATGACGGTTGGCTACCCACCGGCCGACGATCGCCCGGCGACGGCGCGAGTGGCTCTGGACCTCGACCGGGAGACAAGCGAGGCATTCATCGCGGAACGGATCGCGAACTGAGCATCCTGCCGGAACGACGAAAACGCTCGCCATTCGGGGGATTTTTTCGGAAGAAGGCGGCCTGATATGCTCAGAGACGGGGACGCGTAGTCGCGTCTCCGAGCATGAGGATGCCGGATACCCATCCCTCCACGGTGCTCACGCTCATCATCGGCCAGGAGCACCCGAGTGTCCGATCCCGTTCAAACGCCTGCCGAGTCACCCGAAGACGATCAATCCAGCGATACGCATACCGCCGGCGCTCATCCCGTCCTCGCGCGGCTGATCGCGCCGATGCGCGGCATCACTGCCTCGGAGCAAGGCTCGGCGGCGCTGCTCCTACTCGCAACGCTGGCCGCGCTGATCTGGGCGAACTGGCCGTGGGGCGACAGCTACCGCTCCTTCTGGGAAGCCCGGCTCGAACTGAAAGCCGCCTCGTTCTCGGTGGAGATGAGCTTCCGGCACATCGTGAACGACGTGTTGATGACGCTCTTCTTCTTCGTGGTCGGGCTAGAGGTCAAACGCGAATTCACCCTCGGCGAGCTGAGCAACCGCGCTCGCGCGGTCGTCCCGGTGGCCGCCGCTATCGCCGGTCTCGTAATGCCGGCGGTGATCTTCCTCGCCTTCAATCATGGAACCGATGCGTCGCACGCCTGGGGCGTCGTCATCTCGACGGACACCGCCTTCCTGCTCGGCGCGCTGGCGGTGGCCGGGCCGAAATTCCCCGGCCACCTGCGCATCTTCCTGCTCGCCCTCGCCGTGGTGGACGATATCGGCGCGTTGTTGGTGATCGCGATCTTCTACACCGACCGCCTGAACGTCGCGCCATTGCCAATCGCTATCCTTGCCCTAGCCGGAATCTGGGCGCTTCGCTCTATCCCGACGGATCTCGGCAGCAATCTCGGGCCGGCCTACCTGGCCCTGGCCCTCATCGCCTGGAGCGCGACGTATGCCTCCGGCCTCCACGCAACCCTGGCCGGGGTCGCCGTCGCCCTGCTGATCCCGGTCTACGAACCACGGCAACGGGATGTGCGGCAGACAGCGGACCTCGCCCGAGCCTTCCAGCAATCGCCGAACCCGGCCTACGCCCGCATCGCGGCGCGCGGCCTGCGCAACGCCGTCTCCGTCAACGAACGGCTGCGGGACCAGTACGAGCCGTACAGCAACGTCCTCATCCTCCCGATCTTCGCGCTGGCAAATGCTGGCGTCGTGCTCAGCGGCGACACCCTGAGCGGCGCAATGCGTTCGCCGGTCACCTGGGGCATCGTCGCCGGACTTGTGCTCGGCAAGCTGATCGGCATCGCTGGCAGCACAGGCCTCCTCCGCCTGCTACACCTCGGCGAGCTCGCACCGGGCCTCACCTTCGGACGCATCGCCGGGGGTGCGGCGCTCTCCGGGATCGGCTTCACGATTGCGCTCTTCATCGTCGACCTCGCCATCGACGATCCGCTGGTGCAGGACGAGGCACGCGTCGGCGTGCTGCTGGCCTCCGTGCTTGCCTTCGCGCTCGGCTGGATCATTTTCCGCGTGCTGGACCGCGTGCAGCCGCCCTCGACGCAGCTCCTGAAACTGGTACGGCCGGTCGATCCTGCGCGGGACCATATCCGCGGCCCGGTGGACGCCCCGCTGACGCTGGTGGAATACGGCGACTTCGAATGCCCGTTCTGCAGCCGCGCCACGGGCTCCATCGACGACGTGCGCGCGTACTTCGGGAACGAGTTGCGGTACGTCTGGCGTCACCTGCCACTGACGCACGTCCACCCATACGCCCTGGAAGCGGCCTATGCGAGCGAGGCCGCCGCACGCCAGGGCGACTTCTTCGTCTATGGCCCCCATCTCTTCGCCCATCAGGATGCGCTGGACCTGGACGACCTGCTTCGCTACGCCGAGGATCTGGACCTCGACCTCGATCGCTTCGAAGCAGACATGCACGATGCCGAGACCCTCGCCCATGTCCGGGACGATATGCTTGATGCCGAATTGATGGACGTCCACGGCACGCCGACATTCTTCGTCAACGGCAAGCGCCACAAGGGTCCATACGATGCCTCAAGCCTGATTCGCGCCCTCGAATCGACGCGCGACACCGATCACCCGCGCAACAGCCCAACACACCAGGAGCACCAATGACCGATCCCACATCCGCGTTCGACCCAGCCGTGGCGCAGGCCCCCGTCCAGCCGGACCTCGACTCGCGCGAGTGGCTGCTGGAAGGCGCAACCAACTTCCGCGATCTGGGCGGCCTGCTGAACCGGCATGGACAGACCGTCCGCCGCCGGCGCGTCTTCCGCAGTGACGCGCTCTCCCGGCTGACATCGGTGGATCTCGACCGCCTCGCCGGGGTTTCCATCCGCACGCTGATCGACCTCCGCTCGCCCGAAGAGATCGCACGGACCGGTCCCAGTCCGCTGGTCGACCGTGGCACGAGCGTGATCCATGCGCCAGTCACCGATGTCGACGCGTCGCCGGCCGCACTGGAGGACAAACCCCTGGCGGAGATGTACGCCGCCTTCCTCGTTCACGGCCAGGCATCGTATCGGATGGTCTTCGGCACACTGGCGGCGACCGACGACCTGCCCGCCGTGATCCACTGCGCGGCCGGGAAGGACCGCACCGGCGTCGCGGTCGCGCTGCTCCTCCGGCTGCTGGACGTGGACGATGCGCTGATCGTCGACGACTACGCGATCACCGACCGGAACATGCGCCGGATGATCCAGGGCTGGATGGCGTCGAATCCGGAACTGGCATCGCAGTCCGACGGTGTGAAAGTCCCCGAACAACTGATTCGCGCGCAGGCCGAGACAATGCAGACATTTCTCGTCACGCTGGACGCGACCTGGGGTTCGGCGGAAGGCTACCTGCGTGATGCCGGCGTGGGCCGCGACGAGATCGATGCGATTCGCACCAGCCTGCTGGACTGATTGCGGCGCCAACTACCGGTACCACGGGACAGGCCTTGATGTGGCATTCGGGACGCCTTCCACACGGCAACGCCCCATGTCATTCTGAGCGGAGCGAAGAACCCCCGTGCGCAGCACATCCGGCGGAGCCGGATCCAGGATGTGGCAGCAACGATGCGCGTGAAGCCGCAGACGAACGCTGGGGACATGCATAGGCATCCTACTGGGTATCGACCTGCGGTCGATTGCGCTTCGCGCGGGGGTCTTTCACTGCGTTCAGGATGACAAGGAATGTTGGGGACTGCTTGGCATCCCAGCCGCTAGGTGGCTTGCCCCATGCCTATGCAGGCCGCAACGTCCCGGAACCATCTACGCAAGCGAGCGGCGATAGGCGCGTTCCTCGATCGTCGTACCGCCGATATCCTCCTGCTTCGCGGCGCCATCCGGCCGCCAGCCCATCCGCTCGTAGAAGCCAATCGCCGGCGCATTCCCGGCCAGCACCCAGAGAACCGCCTCGGCGAATCCGTTTTCACGCAGGGCATCGCACACCGCATCGAGCAGCATGCGACCAGCGCCTCTGCCCTGCCGGTCCGGCAGGACGTAGATCGAATAGACCTCACCCGTCTCGGACGATGGGCGCGATGCACCATCCAGCGAATCCGGCGCCCGGCTCGGCCCGACGCTGCAGAAGCCCACAACGGTCCCCGCCTCATCCTCGGCAACGAAGGTGGCCCAGGGAGGTGCCGCTTCCGCAAGCATCCGGTCCCAGAAGGGTCGCCGCCGTTCGGGCGTGAGCGCATCGAGGAACGCGTCGGGCATGTGCCCGCGGTAGACATCCTGCCAGGTGCGGACATGCACGGCGGCAATGGCTGGAGCATCCTCCAGACGGGCAGCACGCACCTTCATGCCGGATCCTCCTCACCAAACGTCTTCGCAAGCCGGATTTCCGGGACGAAACGATCGCCGTATCGAATGGATGCCGTCGCCCCATCCCATACGCTCGTAGAAGCTGCGCGCTGCCACATTGTCCGCCAGCATCCAGAGCACCCCGCGCGTAAAGCCCATCGCACGCATCCGCGCTTCGGCAGCCTCGATCAGGCAGCGACCGATTCCGCGCCCCTTTTCGTCCACATACATCGTATACAGCTCGCCGGCAGCGGGAAGCGCCTCATCGACGGGTTCCCGATGGTTCTGCGGGCAGACGCTGCAGAATCCCACGATCTGCCCAACGACCGGATCCTCGGCGACAATGACCGTCATCGCGGCGTTCGGCGCGGCGACCTCGCGTTCCCATCGCTCGTAACGGTGTTCGGGAGCAAGCGCGTCGAGAAAGTCATCCGGCATGATGCCGCGGTAGGATCGCTGCCAGACGCGAACGTGAATACCGGCGATGGATGGCACGTCGGCCAGCGTCGCCGGCCGAAGGACGATCGAACGACGGTCGCTCTCGGTCATGAACACTCCCCGTCCAGGTGCTGATGGTTGGCGCATCTATCCGATGCGGACCGTCCTCCAGCCGCCCAGCCGCACGCGGATGGTCCCCGCCAGGATGACGAGGATCAGCACGATAACCACGAGGGCGCTCGTCGTCACAGCGCTGGCGTGCAGACCGGCCCAGCCCACCCCGAGCAGGATGAACGCGCCGATGAGCCGCTCCCAGGCAGGAGCGCCGGTCAGACGCCAGAAGACGGCGAACTCCGCCAGCAGGTAGAGCAATGGGCCACCGATCACGACCAGCAGCTGCGCATGCTCCAGATGATGGCCGGGATGGGCGATCACGAATTCGTCGCCAACGGCAGAGAGGATGATCGCGGCCACGATTGGCGCCTGGCCGTAGGTGTAGACATCGCGGGCAAGCGGCGTCGAGTCTTCCTCATCCTCCAGCCGATGGGCAGCATCGGTGATGCCGACCTGGAAGTAGAGCCACCAGAGTGCAACCGTCCCCACGAAAGCCAGGATGAACGCCCCCACGCGCGCGGCATCGAGCGGCAAGCTCGATGTGGTGCTCCCGGTAATCATGATCGTCTCACCGAGCGTGAGGATGATGAAGAGGTGGAAACGCTCGTCGAAATGCTCCGGCACCACACGCCACGCCGCCGAAGAGATCCGTTTCATCCCAGGGACCGGATAGGTCAGCAGTGGCCCGCAGTAATCGATGAGGGTGGCGATCAGCCAGAGCAGGAGCCGGGCATGGCCATCCACCAACGCCCCGGCGATCCAGAAGACACCTGCGAAGGCGAACCACGCCAGGATATGAAGCGCGCGTATCCGCTCGTTCGTCCCCGGTCCCGACGCCACAAAGGCGAGGAAACCATGACGAACGAACTGGATCGTGACGTAGGCACCAGCAAAGAGCAAAGCCCGCTCGCCAAACGATTCCGGGACGGAGATGGCCATCAGGAGGCTCAATCCCATGAGCCCGATCATGAGCAGGCGCACGATTGGCGCTTCGACATCGACCTCGTTCGTGAACCACGTCGTGTAGTTCCACGACCACCAGATGGCAAGGAGAACCACGCCCGATTCGACAAGCCCCGTCCAGGTCAGGTGTTCGATCAGCAGGTGGGACACCTGGGTGATCGTGAACACGAAAACGAGATCGTAGAAGAGCTCCAGCGGATCGGCTGTCTGACGCCCCGTCTCCCCCCGCCGAACGATACGATGCATGAATCCCTCCCCGGACATCCCATCCGATACCACGCCCACCTGTCCGATGCGGCATTGGTGCAGGATACGCGGTCCGTCAACGCAAACGTGACGCCCGAAAGACCGGGGCATTCGCGGCGGAACCTCGCCATGTGTCCGATGGCAGACCGAACGCAATATCCTGATGATCGCCAGGGAACATCTCGTCGCCAGACCGCGCCAGATTTGCGCGGGGACGGCATTCGTCGCGAAAGGAACGCCAACCATGCACATCGAAGAAGCCATCCAGACCCTGCTGGCCGTCCGCGCCTACACCGATCAGCCAGTGCCGGACGACACGATCCACCGCATCCTGGAAGCAGGCCGCCTCACCGCGAGTTCCATGAACAAGCAACCGTGGCACTTCGTGGTCGTGCGCGAACGTGCGGCGCTCGGCGATCTCGCCAAGACGACACCGCACGGCCCATACATCGCGGAAGCATCGTTCGCGGTGGTCGTGGCCGTGGATCACGCCTCGCCCTATGGCCTCTCCGATGCCAGCCGCGCGATTCAGGACATGATGCTGGTGGCGTGGGAGCACGGCGTCGGCGCGAACTGGGTCGGGTTCATCGACGGCCTGACGAAGGTGAACGCCCTGCTCGGCATCCCGGACGATCTCGACGTGGTGTCCATCGTCCCGTTCGGGTATCCGGCGCAGACAATCGGCAAGGGGAAGAAGCAGCGAAAGCCGCTTGACGAGATCGTCCATTGGGATCGCTGGTAGGGAATACCGTTTCCGGGGCGGAACGGGCCGGTCGACATTCGTCAACACACCACCGAAGATAGCGGCTGATCGTTGCCGGGACACACGCGAACCGGCGCACTCGCGATGCCGTCTTCACGGAGGGAATGCCGTCATGACCGAGCCGCTGCCACCGTCGCCATCCGCCGACACCATCCAGGCCATGCTCGCGATGCTTGGTATCGAGGTCGCGACGGACGATCCACGCCTGCCGACGCTCGTCCGGGAGATGGAAGGCCAACTGCACTTCGCTCACCTGATCGACGAGGTGCTGGCCGATATCCCCGCCGAGGCGGTTGCCGGTGCGCTGGGAACCTTCGATCCCGCCTGGCCGGCGGACGGGGGAGAGGGGGCCGCATCATGACCGACCCGATCTCCGACGGCCAAGGCCTCATCCACCAACTTGCCACGCTCACCATCCGCGACGCGATGACCATGCTCGATGCCCGCGCGATCAGCGCCGTGGAATTGATCGCCGCGACCATCGCCCGCATGGAGGTGACGGAACACGGTATCCACGCCTACGTGCACGTCCTCGCCAACGAGGCCCGCCAGCAGGCACTGGAGGCAGACCGGCACCGCGTGACGCAGCGGCGGACACGTCCGCTGCTCGGCATCCCGCTTGGCGTGAAGGACCTCTACGACGTTGCCGGACTGACGACCTTCGCGAACTCCGCCCAGCGCCGGAACGCGCCGCCCGCGATCCGCGATGCGGACGCCGTTGCCCACCTGCGCGCAGCGGGCGGCATCGTCGTCGGCACGACGGTAACGCAAGAGTACGCGGCAGGTGTGGTAAGCGCCCCGGCACGCAACCCGTGGGACACTGACCGCATTCCGGGCGGCAGTTCCGGCGGCTCGGCGGCCTCTGTCGCCATCGGAAGCTGTCTTGGCGCGCTGGGCAGCGACACCGGCGGCAGCATCCGCACACCAGCAGCGCTCTGCGGCGTGGTCGGTTTGAAGCCAACGTGGGGAAGGATTTCCACGAACGGCGTCTACCCCTTGGCGCCATCCCTGGATACTGCCGGACCGATCGCGCGGTCGGTGCCAGATGTACTGACGCTCTACCTCGCCCTCGCGGACCGGGTCGCTGAAATCGACGCCGTGGACGAGATGCTGGCGCCATTCGGCCCGGTTGGACTGGAGGGCGTGCGGATCGGTGTGCTCGGCGGCTTCTTCACCGATGATACGAACCCGGACGTAATCGCCAGCATGGATAACGCCGTGGAGGACCTGCGGAGGCTGGGCGCGGAGATCGTGGAACTGGACTGGGACGGGGCCGCTGCGGCGCGTGCCGTTGGTGCTGTCGTGAACCGCGTCGAGTCGGGGACAGTCCATCACACGCATCTGCGGGTCGATCCGGACCTGATGGGGCAGGACGCTCGCATGCGCTTTGAGGCAGGGCAGATCATCCCCGGCAGCCGTTACCTACGGGCAAAACTGGCGCGCCAGGTGCTGCGCGACGACATCGCGCGAATCTACCGCGAGCATCATCTGGATGCCGTCGTCGCCCCCACGACACCGGCGGTCGCGCCGGATGCCGAGACGTTACAGGTGGAGGTTCCGTCCGGGATGGAAGGGGTCGGGACAGCCTTCACCCGGCTGACGATACCCTGGAACACGACGGGACAGCCCGCGATCACGGTGCCGTGCGGCGCGGACCGGGACGGGATGCCGATCGGGATCTCGTTCGTGGGGAAACCGGACGAGGAGGTGGCGCTCTGCCGGATCGCGGCGCAGTACGAACGTGCGACGGGCTGGTTCCGCACGGCGGTCATCGCCGCAGGGTGAGTCGTTCGAAATCACGAGATTCGATCGTCGTCATCGAGCCGGAGCAGGGGGACATTCCCTGTTCCGGCTCGATGCGTTGGCCCCGGCACACACGTCACCCCGCATTCTCCCTCCTTGTCGGCGACCGCTGAATCCGACATAGCAGGGCAGCTGGTCTGGACCATCCGGGATACATCGGCATGACGGTCGATTCGATCGCATCAGCAGAGTTGCTCCAGCACCTATGCCAGACCTGGACCCCAGAAATCGCAAGTGGGAAGAAGCCCCTCGGAAGCACCCCCGATACAATGCGATCAGGTTCGCCAGCGTTGTGCAGAAGGAGTTCATGGTGGCAAAGGTCGTCTGCGATTGCACAATTTCCCTCGACGGTTACATGGCAGGGCATAACCAGTCGCTGGAACACCCGTTCGGTGACATCGACCGGGAAACCCTGATCGCGTGGATGGTCAGGACGCCGAAAGAAGCCCGCACCGAGAGCGGAATGCGGACTGACATCGGTGCCCACATCATGGGTCGCAACATGTTCACCCCCGGTCGCGGGGAATGGGATCTCGACTGGCGCGGATGGTGGGGTGAGGAGCCGCCCTATCACGCCCCGGTCTTCGTCCTTACGCACTACGCACGCGACCCCCTCCCGATGGAGGGAGGCACGACCTTCCATTTCGTGACCGAAGGGATCGAGTCAGCCATGGCGCAGGCTCGTGCCGCCGCAGGTGATCGCGATATTGCGATTGCGGGCGGGGCGACTACCATCAACCAATATCTGGCCGCCGGATTGCTCGACGAGTTGCGCATCCACCGGGTACCGATGGTGGCCGGCCGCGGCGTCCGGCTCTTCGAGGGTGTCCCGCCCTTCAACCTGGAGGCCGTCTCCACGCAGCAAGCCGAACTCGTGACACACACGATCTTTCGCATCCGGCACGACTGAGCGGCGGAGCAGGTTCCGCGAATGGCATTTCACTCGCCGGATGGGGAGTGTGGAGGATTGACCGGGCGGTTGGCACCGCGCATCGTGCGTCTGTCCATCGCTGGGCACGCTCCACACCGCATTCGGAGGGATCGCATGTCATCACTCGTCACCATCACCGGCGCAGGAGGAAATGGCGGGCAGGCCATCGCCCGTGTCGCCGCTAACGCGGGCTACCGTCTCCGCCTCGCCGACATGGTCGTGCCGCCACCCGATGTCCTCGTACTCGGCGAGTTCGTCCGTTGCGACACCCGGTCGGTCACCGACATGCAGCGGGCGATCGATGGAGCGGACGCGGTGATCCACCTCGCAGCCTGGCACAGCGCCCACCGGCCGCCAGTCAGTGACGCCACCATCTTCGCCGTCAACATCGATGGCACCTTCAACGTCTTCGAGGCCTGCCGCGCCCAAGGTGTTCAGGCCATCGTCTACGCCTCGTCGATGGCCTACGGCTGGGACAACGTCTATGGGCTGACGAAGGTGCTTGGCGAGGAGATGTGCCGCTCCTACCATGAGATCACCGGGGCCTCGATCGCGATCCTCCGCTACCACGAATTCGTGCCCGCGCCCTACCTCACCTTCGGACCGCGCCTCCTGCGCAACGGGGTCGACCGGCAGGATGTGGCGGAGGCAACCGTTGCCGCGCTCACCGCCGCGATCGGACACCGGTTCGGCCTCTTCCGCACGATCGTTCACACCGCCCACGGGATCCCGAACGACGTGCTCGCCGACTTCCCGGCGAAGGGGCCAGCCTGGCTGGAATCGCAGGTGCCGGGAGCGAGCGATCTCATCGCGAAGTACGAGCTGCTTTTGCCGGAGCGAGTGGAACAGCACGACCTCTCGGAGGTGAGCGATGTGATCGGGTGGACGCCGAAGGTCGGATTCCTCGATTTCCTGCGCGACTTGCAAGCCCGCGATGCGCGCGGCGAGGATGTCCGCGCGCTGGTCGTTCCCGACACGATGATCGGCATCGACTGAGACGCAGCGCCTTCACACCTCCGGGGGAACGCCGGGTAGACTTGAGCAGGAAGGGCTGCATTGCCTGCGCATGCCCCAGTTCGCCCGTCGTCAGCCACGAGCCGCCCGGATGGAGCCTTGCGCATGCCCGAATTGCCGCCAATTCGAACCACCAACTACCTGATGGACATGGACGGCGTGATCGTCCACGAGGAGCAGGCGATTCCCGGCGCCCACGAGTTCATCACGGCCCTCCGCGAGCAGGGGCATCCGTTCCTCATCCTCACGAACAATTCCATGTACACCGCGCGCGATCTCGCCTTCCGGCTCGCGCATTCCGGCATCCAGGTGACGGAAAAGGATATCTGGACGAGCGCCCTGGCGACCGCGCAGTTCCTCGCCTCCCAACGGCCGAACGGCAGCGCCTTCGTGATCGGGGAAGCCGGTCTCACAACGGCACTCCACGAGGTCGGCTATGCGCTGGTGGACCGTAATCCGGACTACGTCGTGATCGGCGAGACGCGAACCTACAGCTTCGAGCGGCTGACGCGGGCCGTGCGCCTCATCAACGAGGGTGCGCGCTTCATCGCCACAAACCCCGACCCGACTGGCCCCTCGGCGGACGGGCCACTCCCGGCCACCGGCGCCCTCGTCGCGATGGTGGCGAAGGCGACCGGCGCGACGCCGTATTTCGTCGGCAAGCCGAACCCGCTGATGATGCGCTCGGCGCTGCGTACCCTGAACGTCCATTCCGAGGAGACGGTGATGATTGGCGACCGGATGGACACGGACGTGATCGCCGGGATCGAGGCCGGCCTGCGGACGGTCCTCGTGCTGACGGGCAGCACGACGCGGGAGCGAGCGGAGACGTTCCCCTACCGCCCCTCACGGATCGTCGAGTCGATCGCCGACCTCATCCCGGATGTGAGGAAAGAGCCCTAACGGAAGCATTGCGAGAATTGGAGCGGGTGGCGGGACTCGAACCCACATCAACTTTCCTGGAAGGAAGTCACTCTACTCGTTGAGCTACACCCACGTATTCGAGGGGAATCCCCCAAGGAACGAACGCACCATCGGAACGAGCGGGCGCGCGCATCCTTCTGCGTTGATAACGCATCCGTTGTCGAAAATGATTCGCGGGGAAGGTACCAACCTCAGGACGGGTCGAGCACGAGCGTCGCGTAGAGGCGATCGAGCGTCGCGGCGGGGTCTGTCGTCAGGCCCGGATGCACCGGCGACGGCTGGATGATCGTGTTGCTCGGCGCGGCAATCCAGTGGAACCGCTCCGAGAGGTCGAGGCCTGCAATCGGTCCCGCATCCTTCTCCCCCGCCGCAACGGCCTCGATCCCGGCAAGATACGTCTCCACCAGCGCCGCATCGCAAGACGGCGAGAGCGCGTGGAGCTTTGCGGCATCCAGATGCGTCCTCACCCCGAGAAAGCGCCCCGGCCGCGAGAAGACGACCACGCCGGCATTGATGAACTCCTCCCGCTCCACCCGCGGAACAACCCGAAGAATGGAATACAGGTACGGCAAGGTCCGGGACGATTCGGCACTACTCACGGCGACGCCCCCGCGTCGCGCGTTCCGGGTCGATCGCGCCGACCGCTGCATCGGTACGCAGGCGTTCACCCTCCGCGATGAAGGGTCGCGGCGCCTGCATCCGGGCATTGAAGTACGCCACATAGGCCGCGCGTTGGGCCTCCGGTCCGCCAATCTGCGCATCCTCGCCCAGCCATTCGTCCGGCACCATGCTGACGATCGCCCAGAGATCCTCCTCGCGCAGCCGGTCCGCCATCCGGCGGTCGGCCTCGATCAGCGATCCGGCCACAGGCAGGAGGATATGGTCCTTGATCGCCGGGAAGGGGCGACGCCCCTGCTCAGCGGGATCGGCCCAGCGATGATGCGGGAAGATCGCCGCCCCTTGGTCGATCAGCCAGAGCCGGTCGTGCCAGCGCAGCATGTTCGGGTTACGCGTCGTGCGATCGACATTCGCGATGAAGGCGTCGAACCAGACGATATCCGCCGCCAGCACAGGATCGACGGGGCGTTTCGTCGCGGCGGCAAGATCGAAGGGCAGCGCGCCGGGCAGGAAATCCAGTCCAAGATTGACGCCGTCGCTGCGTTCCAGCAATTCGCGGATCTCGGGATCGGGTTCGGCCATGCCGAAGCCCTTCGACAGCGCGAAGAAAACCAGCTCCGGCACGTTCAGGCCGAGCGCACGCCCGATCTCGCCGGCGATCAGCTCGGCGACGAGGGTTTTCGTGCCCTGGGCAGCGCCCCGAAACTTGACGACGTAGAGGCCATCATCGTCCGCCTCGATCAGGCCAGGGAGCGAGCCTCCCTCGCGGAAGGGGGAGACGTAGCGGGTGGCGGAGACGGTACGCATGGCGGGGAGATCGTGCCGCTCGGACTGCATCACGCGATCGTGATGAGCGAGTTGGGCGGCGATGCCGGCATTCGGCTGATGGGAAGACGAATCGGACATGACGGGAGGCTTTCTGCGAAGGGGTGACTGGGCGTCCGCGCGACGCGGCACGCGTTTCGCCAATGATCCCATACGCTTGCCACGCCCTCGAATCAGCCCCACGGATCAGGATGATGCACTGCTACAATCGAGTCAGATCCGGTCCGCGAAAGGATGGTCTCATGCGCGCACGTAACACCCGGAACCCGAGCACGACGAATCCTTCGAGCCCGAAGTCGTCTACATCAGCACAAGCGAGTGGCTCACACGTTACGAACGCGAGGTGCAAGCGGAGCTAGGCATCAGCGCCGCCGAGTTCGTGCGGCGATATCGAGCCGGCGAGTATAAAGAATACGATCCTATGGTTACGCTTCTCTCAACCTCTATCCCCTTTTATGAAATAGTCGTCGCTTCGTGAAGCCGGATGCGCATCGCGCGCTTCTTGCGCACACGACTCCGATCATTCGGGCGATCAAGGTGATTGTCCGGGAGCAAATTCTGGTATCCACGAAGCCCGTCCCAAACATACCCAGTGCACTCGGCGCCGATCTCATTCTGGCCGGTGGACGCCCGCTTGAACTTAGGACGGACCATCGACGTGGGCGTCTTTGGCTCGGCTTCCGGCAAAGCCTCATCGTGCAATCACATCCGGAAGGCCACGATTCCTACCTCGTTGTCATGACATCAACGACATATCAGCTTTTTCGTGGCGATGAGAGATCGAAGTTCGACGAAGTCGTGACCTATCACTGGACGCCGAACGACCCCAATGCCAAACGCACCTGGCCGCATCTCCACGTCGGTTCTGCATTTATCGATATAGAAGCCCGCCGCGAACCGTGGTCACTTCATAAGACGCACCTCGTCACTGGGCCGGTGAGTGCCGCCGCCTTCGTCCGCATGGCTGTAGAGGAGTTCGATGTCCGGCCAGTCGTTTCCGATTGGGAATCACGCGTCCCCGAACCAGTCGCGCATTCCTGACTGAATCTGCCCAACCCCTTGCCACACGGTGCTAGCATGAGCAACGGCAGCGGACCTCGTGCCCGACTGCCGCTTCGCATGCCTACCACAAGGACACGTCGACCGTATGGCTTCCCCTGCCACCGCCACATCCGATCCCGGCGCAACCGCGTCCGGCGCACCAATCATCGAGATTCGCGGCCTCACCAAACGCTACAAGGACTTCACCGCCGTCGACGGCATCGACCTCGAGGTGCGGACCGGCGAGATCTTCGGCATCCTCGGACCGAATGGCGCCGGCAAGACCACGACGCTGGAGATGATCGAGGGCCTGCGCGCGCCGGACGCCGGCAGCATCACCGTCGCCGGCCTCGACGCTATCGCCCAGTCGGACAAGGTCCGCAAGGTCATCGGCGTGCAGCTCCAATCGACCTCGCTCTTCCCCTATCTCTCCGCCGCCGAACTCATCGAACTCTTCGGCCACATGTACGGCACACCGAACCCGAAGGCCCGTGTGCCGGAACTCCTGCAGCTCGTCGGGCTGGAGGACAAGGCAAAAGCCCGCGTCGAGGAGATGTCCGGCGGCCAGCAACAACGGCTCAGTATCGCGCTCGCACTCGTCAACCAGCCGATGGTGACCTTCCTCGACGAGCCGACCACCGGCCTCGATCCGCACGCGCGGCGCAGCCTGTGGGAAACCATCCTCGGCGTACGCAACGCCGGCACGACCGTCGTCCTCACCACGCATTACATGGAAGAAGCCGAAGTCCTCTGCGACCGCATCGCGATCATGGATGACGGACACGTCATCGCCTGCGACACCCCAGCCGGCCTGATCCGCGCGCTCGGGCAGGAAGCGACGGTCAGCGCCTCTATCGAGGAGCGAGGACCGAGAAGTGAGGACCGAGATGATCCCGCGCGTGAGGCATTCGCCACGCTTGCCGGGGTCACGGCGGCTACGCTCACTGAGGAACGTGGCGGGGTGCGCATCCGCCTGCAGACGGCGGATGCGCAGGCAACGCTCGTCGGCCTCCTGGACCTGGCGAAGGAACGAGGCCTGACGTTGGGCGACCTCTCCAGCACCCGCGCCACGCTGGAGGATGTCTTCATCCAGCGCACCGGTCGCACCTACGTTTCCGAGGAACGAGGAACGAGCAATGAGAAACGAGGGAGGCGAGGAAGAAGGAGCGCGTAACCGATTCATTTCTCACTTCTCGTCCCTCACTCCTCAAGGATTTCGCATGCAGTGGTCGTCGTTCTGGGCCATGCTCGTCGCCAACCTGAAGATGTCGGCACGCAACCGGGCCGCCTTCTTCTGGAACATCGCCTTCCCGGCGGTCTTCATCCTCATCTTCCCGGCGCTCTTCAGCTCCGGGATCGGTGGCCAGCCATCGGTCGGCATCACCGGCGCCGACACGCCACTGCGGCAACAGGTGGTCGCCGCGCTGAAGGACACCGGCTCGTTCGAGATCCATGAGGGATCGCGAGACGAGGAGCAGACGGCGCTGGAGAAAAGTGACCGCAGTCTGGTGATCGTCTTCCCGGAGGGCGATCTTTCCGACGCCTCACCGATCCAGCTCCTGACTGGCCAGAGCGACAACCCCTCCAGCAAGATCGCCGTCGCCAGCGTCCGCAGCGCCCTGCTCGACATCCTGGGCAAGGCGAACGGCATCGCCGTGACGCAGCAGCAGGTGGCGGACCTAAACACGAGCTTCATCGACTTCTTCACACCCGGCGTGCTGGCGATGAGCATCATGAACGCCGGGATGATCGGCCTCTCGACCAGCTTCGTGGGTTTCCGGGAACGCGGCATCCTTCGCCGGATCAAGGTGACGCCGCTGCCATTGTGGGAGTTCGTGCTGACGCGCATCCTGGCGGCGCTGGTGATCGTGATGATCTCCTGCTTCGCACTGATGGCGATGGCGAAGATCGTCTGGGGGCTGGACGTGCGAGGGAACTGGCTGCTCGTCACCGGCGTGCTGGCGCTGGGCGGAATGACGTTCCTCGGGATCGGCTACGCGATCGCGGCGGTGTCGCGGAACGTGGAGACCGCGGCGGTCTTCGGCAATGCCTTCTCGTTCCCGATGCTCTTCCTGTCCGGCGTCTTCATCCCGGTTTCGAGCATGCCAGGCTGGCTGCAACCGGTTGCCTACATCCTGCCGCTGCGCTATCTGGTGGACGCACTACGGAAGCCGATGATGTATGGAGACGGCATCGGCGCGATCTGGGTACCGCTGCTGGTACTGGCGGCGATCTTCGTCGTGAGCTTCGGCGTGGCGATCCGTTTCTTCCGATGGGATGCCACTGCGCGGTAATGATCGGCGAGAAAAACGCCTCGTCCAACCGCATCGCACCCGGAAGGATATCGGTCCATCCTTCCGGGTGCGGCACTCACGCCATCGTTCGTTTCCGATCGCGTTCAGACATCGTCCGATGCGAAATGATGCCCTTATGGACGGGAAGTTTCGGACGGCTCCGGGGTTCGACGCGCACCGACGGATGCAGTCGGAGTGCCGGATGCCGTGGCATGCGGTGTACCGGGCACAACCGGTGTTCCGGCCTCCGGCGATGCGGCTTCGGTCGGAGATGCCGTGGGGGTCTCGGTCGGCGTGGATGTCGGCTCGGCAGTCGCAGTCACGACGATGACGACCGGTGTGGCCGGGGTCGGTGTCGCGACAGGTCCTTGTGTTGGGGGGGATGTCGGCAGCACGAGGAGGGCCGGGTTCAGCGAATCCGTGCCACGCAGGACGATCTCGACCTGCGTCTCGGTCGTGATCTGGTTATACAGGTAGGCCACGCCGAGAATGCGCGTCATCTGTTCTTTGGCGACGAGTCCCTGAGGCAGGTTGCCGCACCCGCCATCGACATAATCGACGCGTGCGAGGACAGGCCCCCATTGGGTATCGGATGGCGACTCGACCTGGTTGTCGTAGTTGACGACGATACGATGCACCTCGCCGGCGAGGATGGCCTGCTCGGCGTCATCGGTGGTGACAGCAGTGCAGATCGGCTGCTCCGGATTCTCGCGCTTGGTAGCGGAGAAATAGATGATGCCGAGGAGCACGAGAAGCGAAGCGACGCCGATACCGAGCACGGCATAGAGCGACCGCGAGCGATTGCCATCGGCATTCTCCCCACGGCCACGTCGCGCCCGGTCGCTGCCGGATTCCGTCGGCCCGGTTTCGTCTGGCTCGGAGTGCTCAGCGGCCTCGACTGCCGAGGACGAGGCGGGCGTATCAGCGTCGGATGGGGGCGTTGTCTTCGATTCGTCCGTCATTGCCGGCGTACGTCCTCACTTCCTGGCTCGGTGCGCAGGGGGGCGCTGCCTGCGCTCCGTCGATCCGCAAGCACGAATAGTGTAGCGGCAGGAGACGGGAGAGTGCCGCACTCCAGGCATCACAAGCGAGGTGGATTGCTGCACACCCACCGGCAGCCTAACGGATCTGGAGAACGGCTGATCGCATCGCCTCCGATATCACCAGCCCGAGAATTCCGCCACCTTCGCCGCATCGACGCGTCCATGGATGGCGTCATCCAGCGCCTGCGCCAGGATCGCCACCCCACGGTCGATCTGCTCTCGCGTGAGGATCAGCGGCGGCGTCATCTCCAGCACATTCGACCAGTTCCCCGCGTAGTAGAGAACCAGCCCCAGCTCCCACGCACGATAGACAGCCGCGGCCGCCAACGGCTGGTTCGGCGCGCCGTTCTCCATGACCAGTTCAATGCCCTGGATGAGCCCGCGTCCGCGCACATCGGCGACATCCGGAATGCGGGCGCATGCCGCCTGCAACGCACGTTGGAGATATGCGCCCTGTTCCGCCGCCGCCTCGACCAACCTCTCTTCCACGATCGCATCGACGGTCGCGAGGCCAGCCGCACAACAGGTGGCGCTGCCAACCGTGGTGAAGAGTGCGGTCCCCGTACCGGCATCGAGGATCTCCCGCCGCCCGACCAGGGCAGAAAGCGGTAGCCCGCCACCGAGTGCCTTGCCGAGGATGACGAGATCGGCCTCGATGTCGCTGTGCTCGTAGGAAAAGAAGCGCCCGGTCCGTCCGAGACCGACCTTCACGTCATCGACCACAAGCCAGATGCCGTGACGATCGCAGAGCGAACGGAGGCGCGGCAAGAAATCGTCCGACGGCACGATATCCCCGCCATCACTCTGCACCGACTCGACGAAGATGGCGGCGATATCCCCCGGCGGGCAAACAGTGGCGAAGAGATAGCTCTCGAGATAGGCGAAGAGTTGGTCGAGCGTCTGGCCCGGTTCGCCACCGAAGGGGTTCCTCGCCGGATTCGGATAGGGCAGCTTCGTGACATGCCCACTGCCAAGATGACCGGCGAAGGCGGGGTGCCCGGAGAGAGTCTGGCCACTATCGGTCATGCCATGCCAGCTGCCGATGAAGGAGATGAGCCGCTTCCGGCCGCTTGCTGCAAGCACGAGGCGATGTGCAGCCTCACTGGCATCGGATCCGGAGTGACCAAACCAGACTTTCTTCGCGAAATCGCCCGGCATCAGGTCCACGAGACGCTGGGCAAGGTCGAGTGCCGGTTCGTTCAATCCGGAGATCAGACCGGCAAAGGTCGTCCGGGCGACTTGTTCCTGGATCGCCTGCACGACGCGAGGATGACTGTAACCGAGGCTTGCAACGGCCCACCCCGCCCCGAAATCGAGCCACTCCCGGCCAGCCGCATCGAAGAGCGTACAGCCTTCGCCCCTTACAACAGTCAACGGGTTATAACGAATCTTGAGCGCATCGGCGATCAGCGCGGCATCACGAGACGAAGGGGACGTGTCGGACACAAACAGGAATCCTTTCCCTGGATGGGACATAAGATACAGGCTGACATTCACATCGCTCCTGTGAACACGCAATGTCCCATGTCACCGTGAGCAACGTAACAGCCCGCCCTGAACGGCGCCGAAGGCCGGGTGCAATGCACAATCGATCACAGGTCGATATCCGGCACAAACGTCCAGACACTCACCCCTCAGACAGACGGGGATTCCTGAATGCCACATACCCCCACAACATCACGTCAGACCGAGATCGGACAGACGTGGCAAGGTGTTGCGCTCGCCGCGCATCGCATCCTCAATGGCGCGGGCCAGCCGCTGAATCCCGATCCGGATACGTTCCGGGTCGTTACTGGTAAACGTCAGGCGAACGCCAGTATCAGGATCTCCCTGCGCGAAGAAGGCCCCTCCCCGCGCAACCAGCACCCCATTGGCGGCGGCGCGCACCGCAACTTCCTGCGCAGAAATGCCAGACGGCATCGTCAACCAAAGATGAAAGCCCGATACCGGATGCGTCCAGGTCACGCCAGACGGCATCTCCCGCTGCATGGCATCGAGCATCGCGTCTCGCCGCTCCCCATAGATGGTGCGGTAGCGCTGGAGATCGCGTGAGAACGACGAGCGATTCACGTAGGCGAGGAACGCGGATTGGATGATAGTCGAGGTGTACCGATCGGAGATGAGTTTCGCGTGCTTCAGAGCATCGAGAACGAGGCCCTCGGCGACGATTGCACCGATCCGGAGCGCGGGCAGCGTGATCTTGGAAAAACTCTTCGCGTAGATCACATGACCGTGGGCATCGAAACTCTTGATCGCCGGCGGGGCAGCCCCTTCATAGGTCATCTCGCTGGCATGATCGTCCTCCAGAATGATGATGCCATGCTTGCGTGCGGCCGCCAGCAATTGCCTGCGGCGGCTGGACGGCATCGTAATGCCAGTTGGCACCTGGCCGGTGGGAACGGTCAACACCAGCTTGGGCCGGAATCGCTCGATCAGGTCTCCTGCCGAGTCGATCCAGGTCCCATCCTCGTTGACGGCGACATCGATGCAACGCACGCCCAGCGAATCAAGAATGCTGAGCGCGAAGAGATACATTGGGCGTTCGACCAGCACCGTGTCATCCGGCTCCAGCAACGTCTGGGCAACCAGGCTGAGCGCCTGCTGGCCACCGCTGGTGACGATCACGTTGTCCGCCGCAGTTTCGATACCAGTCCCGGTCAGGTACTGGGCGATCCATTCGCGCGTCGGCAACTCGCCCTCCGCCGCCCAACCGCCAATCATCTCGGACTGGACGTCGCTTAGCAGCCCTTTCCAGGCAGCCTGCAGCGAATGAGTGGGAAGGACATCGGACGTTTCGCCGCCGCTGGCGAGGACGATCATGTCGCTGGAAAGTTGCGACGAACGGATGAGCGGCTGGACGATCTGGCTGGCCCGGGTCGATGCGGGCTTGCGGAGCAAGGCGTTCTGCCAGGAGAGATCGACTGCTCCAAAGCCATTCCGCTCGTCGCCATTGATCCGGGCCACGGCTCGCTCCGCCGCGTCGGAAACAACGAAGGTGCCCTTTCCCTGAACCGTCTGCACCCGACCGGCACTGGTGAGCTGGCGGATCGCCCGCGACACCGTGAAGGTGCTCATCGAGAACTCACTCGCCAGTTCACGGACGGACGGGATCCGCTCGCCACGTTCCCATTCCCCCCGATCGATACGGGCGATCAGATCTTCGACCAGATCGAGATGCAGCGGCTTCGACATCGATGCTCTTCCTCCGCCTGTAGGCGAAGCGCAATACCCGAGGGCGGTTGCATTGGACTGGTTGGTCAATGCGCCATGGCACTGTCAGCGACTGGCCCGTTGACAGTCTAGCAGGGCGCACCTATGCTGCAACACAGTTGATACAGAAGCCACACAAAACCAAAGAAAGGGCAACACAGTCAATACACTGTGCAAAATGCACACCCCTGCCAATACTGACACCGGCCGTTCGTGCTCCCCAGGGAGAATTTCTGCATGAACCTGGATGGCATTTCCGTCATCGATACCCACGCACACCCGTTCCCACCGGATCAGGGTCCCATTCCGTGGGAACGGCTACGCGACGCGATCGCCGTCGACCTTCGCGCCGAGACCACCGCGGACAACGATTCGATGCTCCTCGCACGAATGGTCCTCCGCCGCCTCGGAAGGCTCCTCGGCGTCGACCCGATACCGTCCGCAGTGATGGCCGCGCGCAATGCGATTGCCGCCGATCCTGCTGCCTGGAACCGGATGCTGTTCGAGGACGCTGGCGTGCAGGCCGTGCTGGTCGATCCCGGCTATCCGTCATCGCCGACAATCGAGGGCGCGGATTTCCAGAAGGTGCTGCCCTGCCCGGTGTACGACGGCTACCGAATCGAACGCTTTGCTAAGGGGCCGTCGTGGGCGGAGCCGTTTGACTACGATGCCTACGGTTCGTTTGCCGACCTCATTGCGGACTTCCGGGCCAAGCTGGATGCGGAAGCGGCAAGACCGGAAACCGTCTTCTACAAATCGATCATCGCCTACCGCACCGGCCTGGCGCTGACGACGCCGACCGAGGCCGAGGCCCTGGCAGCCTGGAAGAAGCGCCCCGCCTACCGTACGCCGGATGAGAAGCTGCTCCGCGACTTCCTCTTCCGGGAAACGGCGCTGAAGGCGCTGGAACACGACCTCGCGTTCCAGGTCCACACCGGGCATACCTCCCACGATCAGCCGTGGCGCAATGCCAACCCGATCGAAATGACGCTCTTCCTCAACACACCGCAGATGGACGAGGTGCGCTTCGTCCTCGTCCACGGTGGCTATCCGTTCAACACGGAGGCGGGATACATCACAAGCGTCTATCCGAACGTCTTCCTCGACTTCTCCCTGATGATCCCATGGTCCTCCGTCGGGATCGCCGACCGCATCTGGCAGACGCTGGAGAGCGCCCCGACGACGAAGCTGATGTACGGCTCGGACGGGATCATGGTGCCAGAACTCTTCTGGATCAGCGCCCACAATGCCCGCCGCGCGCTCGGCACAGTCCTCGACCGCCTGATCGTAGACGACATCGCCGACGAGGCCGACGCCCGCGAGATCGCGCACGACATCCTGCATCGCACCGCCAACCGGGTCTACGGCGTGAAGGACGGCACCGAGGCGTAGGACACGCCTGCCCACGAAAACGGCACAGTCCCTGTCATGCATGCGCGGATGAACGATGGCGTTCGGCGCGTCCGGGTCCCAATCGAAGATCGTTGCAACGACGACCACCAAAGACGAGGACTACCCAGATGACCGCATTCGATCTCCCCGCCGCCTCTCCGGTCCGCATGCTGCAGGCGCGCACCGACCGTCGTTCACTGATCGGCACCACGGCCCTCGCTGGGGCCGCCGCCGTGCTCGCAGGATCCACGTTCTCGCCGCTCGCCGCCGCACAGGGCGGCGGTGGCACGCTGATCGTCGACCTCGGCAGCGAACCGGAAAATCTCGACATCCAGCAAGGCCTCGCCGCCACCACAAGCCTCCTCACCACGCAGATCTTCGAGTCACTCCTGCGCGTGAAGCCAGGCACACTCGATGTCGAGCCGTGGCTCGCCGAGTCTTACGAAAGCTCCGAGGACGGCCTGACCTGGACCTTCAAGCTCCGTCAGGGCGTGACCTTCCACGACGGCACACCGTTCGATGCCGACGCCGTGAAGTTCAACTACGACCGTCAGTTCGACGAGACCAACGAGTACTACAAGCTCGGTCAATGGTCGAACGGTGGGTACTTCGACTTCATCAAGGCGGTGACCGTGAAGGACTCTGCCACAATCGAGATTGTCCTCAGCAGCACATTCAACAAGTTCGAATACCGCATGGCCGGCTTCTCAATCGTCTCCCCCACCGCTGTCGAAACGTACAAGGAGACCTTCCCCGAGAACCCGGTCGGCACCGGCCCGTACAAATTCCAGCAATGGGACAAGGGCCAGCAGGTGGTGCTCGCCCCAAACGAAAGCTACTGGGGAGTGGCCCCGACGCTCGACCAGGTCGTGTTCAAGGCGATCGCGGAGGCCGGCGCCCGCGCGGCAGCGCTGCTGAGCGGCGAGACCATGATCGCGGTAGAGATCACGCCCGAGATCATGCAGCAACTCGCGACGAACGACGCCTTCCAGATCGTCACCGGCTCGACCGGCGCGCTCTGGTTCCTGGCCATGAATGTCGAGAACGAACACTTTAAGGATGTCCGCGTCCGGCAGGCAGCGAACTTCGCGGTGGACAAGGAGACGCTGGTCTCCGCCGTGCTGAACGGGACCGCCGATATCGCACAAGGCCCACTCTCCCCCGCCTTCACCGACTACAACCCCGCCGTCGAAGGCCTGTTCTCCTACGATCCGGACAAGGCAAAGGCGCTGCTGGCCGAGGCCAACTGGGATTCCTCGACCGAGGTCACCTTCTATTGCTCGATCGGCGGCTCCGGCATGCTCTCACCCGAAGAGATGGCAACGGTGATCCAGGACAACCTGCGCGCGGTGGGGCTGAACGCCAACATCGTGACCCAGGATTTCGTGACCTGGATGGACACCATCCGCGACCCGCAGAACGACCTGACCGTGATGTCGTGGAACATCGCACCGGTGGAGCCGGATGCCATGTTCAACGGCATCCTCTCGAAGGCGTCGCTGCCCCCAGGATTCAACACGAGCTACTGGGTGAACGACGAGGTCGAGAAGTTGTTGCCGGTTGGCCGCACCACGATCGATCCGGACGAGGCAAAGAAAGCCTATTTCCGCATCCAGGAGATCGTGATGGAGGAGGTGCCGATTGTGCCGGTCTGCCACCGCCAGCAACTCTTCGGGGTCTCGAAGTACGTGCAGAACTTCGCCGCCGTGCCGAGTATGGATCTCATCCTCGAAGGAGTGACTGTTTCCAGCTAGTCCCTTGGATCTCGAAGCATTCAGAGCGCCATCATCGACAGGAGCACGTTCATGACAAAGAACCTGAATCCAGCCAGGACCATGCTCGATCGCCGTGATGTCGTAAAGGGTGCGTCCCTCGGCGCGGGGGCACTCGTCGCTGCCGGTCTGCCAGGACTGATCCCAGGCACCGCCGCACAGGATGCAACGCCATCCGACCATGAGATCGAGGAAGGCTCCGGCGGCACGCTAGTCATCGACATCAACCTCGATCCGGAGACGTTGGACACGCACCAGGTGCTGACGTCCGCAACCGGCAACGTCACCAGCCAGATCTTCGACGGTCTCGTGAGAGCCAAGCCAGGTACGGTGGAAGTCGAGCCTGCGCTGGCGACTTCGTGGGAGCAAGCGGGGGACGGTCTCTCGTGGACGTTCAAGCTCCGCAAGGGAGTCACCTTTCACGACGGAACGCCGTTCAACGCGGCAGCCGTAAAGTTCGCCTACGATCGGCAATTCGACGAGACCAACGAGTTCTATCCGCTTGGGCAGTGGGTCCTGCCGGCGTCGTTCGACTTTCTCGCCGGCACCGAGGTGGTCGACGACTACACGGTGAAGTTCACGCTTTCGAAGACCTTCAACAAGTTCCTCTACCGCATTGGCGACCTCACCATCGTCTCACCGGATGCCGTGGCCCAGTATCGCGAGAACTTCGGAGAGAATCCGGTTGGCACCGGCCCATACCTGTTCCAGCAATGGGACAAGGGCCAGCAGGTCGTCCTCGTGAAGAACGAGGCTTGGTGGGGCGGAACGCCGACACTCGATCAGGTAGTCTTCCGCGGCATCATCGAGCCGGGCGCGCGGACTGCGGCCCTGGTCGCCGGTGATGTACAGGTTGCCGTGCAGATCTCGGCGGAGATGGTGCAGCAGCTCCAGGGCAACGATGCCTACAGCGTCGTATCGGGACCGACCGGCTCACTCTGGTTCCTGGCGATGAACGTGGAGTTCCCGGCCTTTGCCGACCTGAAGGTTCGCCAGGCCATGAACTACGCCATCGACAAGGAGACGATCGCCTCCGCAGTCCTCACGGACACGGCCGATGTCGCCTATGGGCCGCTCTCACCCGCCTTCGCGGTCTACAACCCGAAGGTCGAGCAATTCTTCACCTACGATCCCGATAAGGCAAAAGCCCTGTTGGCCGAGGCTGGCTACCAGGATGGCGAAATCGTCTTCCGGGTTCCGATCGGCGACCCGAACATGCTGGCGGCCGAGGAGATGGGCACCGTCATCCAGGACAACCTGCGCGCGGTCGGCATTACCACCACCATCCAGTCGGCCGAGGCCGTGACCTGGATGGACGAGATCCGCTCGCCAGACAACCAGCTCACGGAGATGTCCTGGAACATCGCGCCGATCCTGCCGGACGACATGTTCAATGGCGTCCTTTCCAAGGCATCGCTACCACCGGGTTTCAACACCAGCTACTGGGTGAATGACGAATACGAGGAGTTACTGGCGATCGGACGAACCTCGCTCGACGAGCAAGAGGTCGCCAACGCCTACAGCCGGATGCAGGAGATCGTGATGGAGCAGGTGCCGATCGTCCCGGTCTGCCACAAGCGTTCGCTGTATGGCGTCTCCAACACCGTCCACAACTTCTTCGCGGAACCGAGCGGTGCCTTCTATCTGTATAACGTCTGGGTCGGGTAAAACCACGAGCGGGGTGTGGACGGTATCGTTCGCACCCCGCTCCGGTCGTCCGGCACACGATTCACGGTCCTGCTGAGGCTGCTGCATGACACGATACATTCTCAAGCGCATCGTTCAGATGATCCCGGTCTTGATCCTGACGACCATCTTCGTCTTCTCGATGCTGCATCTCGCGCCGGGCGACCCGATCTCGCTGATCCTGAATGCCAAGAATCGCCCCTACACGCAGGAGGACTTCGATCGCGTCGCGCAGCAACTGGGCATGGACAAGTCGCTCCCGATGCAATACCTGACCTGGATCGGCAACATCCTGCAAGGCGATTTCGGGACTTCCATCTTCATGCGCCGGCCGATCGGCCCGATCCTGCTGGAACGCATGGAGGCGACCGCCGTGCTCGCGCTCGGGGCGCTGATCTTCGCGCTGCCGATCGGGATCGGCGGCGGCATCCTCTCGGCCATCTGGCGCGGGTCGATCTGGGACAAATTGATCAATGCCGTGATCGTGGCAGGCATCGCCTTCCCCACCTTCGCGCTCGGCCTCTTCCTGATCGTGCTGTTCGGCGTGGAATGGAAGATCCTGCCAGTGGGCGGCATGACGTCGTTCGGCGATGGCAGCCTGCTCGACCGAGCACAACACCTGATCCTGCCAGCGATCAGTCTCGGCGTGGGTCCGGCGGCCATCATCGCCCGGCTCACGCGATCTTCGATGCTGGAGGTCCTGAGCCAGGACTACATCCGGACCGCCCGCGCCAAGGGCCTCGCCTCCGGCGTGGTCGTGCGACGTCATGCCTTCCGGAACGTACTGGTGCCGGTCCTCACCGTAGTCGGCCTGCAGGTCGGGTTCCTGCTCGGTGGTGCGGTGCTGGTGGAGATCGTCTTCTCCTGGCCGGGAATGGGCGAGCTCATCGTGAATGGCATCCAGCAGCGCGACTTCCCGGTCGTGCAGGCAGGGGTCCTGGTCATCGCGCTGATCTTCATCGCGATCAACCTGCTGGTGGATGTCATCTACGCCGTCGTCGATCCGCGGGTGCGCTATGCCTGATTGCGCCCATCCCTGTTCACCAGCACCCAGCCCGAGGAGACCGGAATGACCGACGCCACCGTGACCGTCGGAGTCGGCGGCGCTCCCCTGGCACTGGCCGCCGCGAGCGATGCGCCCAGCCGCGGTGCCCGCAACCGCACCTGGTATCGCCGCCTGATGCGCGACAAGGTCGCGATGATGGCGCTCGCTGTGCTGCTGCTTTTCGTCATCCTGGCGCTCCTGGCGCCGATACTGCCGCTCGCCGATCCGATCAAGACCGACCCCCGCATGAAGGCCGCCCCACTCGGCACGGCGGGGCACATCCTCGGCACCGATCAGGTCGGCCGCGACATCCTCTCGCGCATCATCTGGGGGGCCCGCACGACGCTGATGCTCGGTGTCGTCGCGGCGGCAGTCTCAACCATCCTCGGCCTGATCTTCGGCCTGCTTGCCGGATACTTCGGGGGCTGGGTGGACACGATCATCATGCGGATCGTGGACGTGATGCTGGCGTTCCCGTCGCTGCTCTTCGCGATCGTGGTGGTCGCGATCCTGGGGCCGAGCCTGCGCAACGCGCTGCTCGCGATCGCGTTGCTGGGCGTCCCGTTCTACATCCGGCTGGTCCGGGCCGAGGTGCTGACGCTGCGTTCGTCCGACTTCGTAACCGCCGCACGGACGATCGGCGCACCCAGCGGGGCCATCCTACGGCGCCACCTGCTGCCGAATATCATCGCGCCGATCATCGTCACCTCCAGCATTCACATTGGCGGCCTGATCCTGGAGGCAGGCGGCCTCAGCTTCCTCGGCCTCGGGGCACAGCCGCCCTCGCCAGAGTGGGGCGCGATGGTGGCAAGCGGTCGCAACCAGTTGCTGCTGGCACCACACGTCGTGCTCGTGCCCTCGGCGGCGATCTTCATCGTCGTGCTCGCCTTCAACCTGCTGGGCGATGGCCTGCGAGACGCACTCGATCCGAAATCGCATTGATTGACTGAAAGAGGGTACGGCGCGATGGCGCATCGACCTCGCCAGCGACCAACAGCGCAGCAAAGGCCCCCGCGCGAAGCCGGTGTTGCCAGGGGAACGCCTGGCTTTTTGTGTCGATCGGATATATGGCAGGGCGCAAACGTTCTGCTCGGATATCGACCTGCGGTCGATTGTGATTCGCACAGGGACTCTTCGCTTCGCTCAAAGTGACATGGAAAGTTGAGTGCACGAATCACGTCCTGTCCTAACACTCGTCCGACCTCGTCCTGAAAGGAACGCACCCGTCATGGTCTCCATGGATCCCGCGTCCACGTCCATCCTCCCGGAAGCCCTCGTCACCCGCGTACTGCAGGCGATCGACGCCCAGCGCGACGACCTGATCGCCATCGTCCAGAAGCTCGTGCAGATTCCCTCCGAGAATCCGAAGCTCACAGGCATCGCCGATGGCGGCGAGGCGAAGGTCCAGGACTACATCGAAACGATCCTCGACGAGATCGGCGCCACGCAGGACCGCTGGGACGCCGAGCCAGGACGCCCGGACCTCGTCGGCACGGTGAAGGGCGCGGGCGGTGGGCGCTCGCTGGCGATCAACGGGCACATCGATGTCGTGCCGGCCGGCAATCATGCCGACTGGGCGCGCGATCCGTACAGTGGCGAGGTGGCTGACGGCAGGATCTGGGGGCGCGGATCCAACGACATGAAGGGCGGCGTCGGCGCGATGCTCTTCGCGGCGCTCGTGCTGAAGCGGCTCGGTATCCGGCTCCAGGGTGATCTCTTCCTCGAATCCGTGATCGACGAGGAGACCGGCGGCCCCGGCACCCGCGCTACGATCGAGCGCGGCTATCGCCCGGACTTCGCGCTCGTGGTGGAGCCGACAGTCGATGGCACGATCATGCCCGTGGAAGGTGGCCTCGAATGGCTGCGCGTCACCGTCACCGGCGTCTCCGGGCACTCTGCCTGGCGCTACAAGAGCGTCCATGCCGGTGGGCAGGGGACGGCGGTCAGCGCGCTCGACAAGGGCATGAAGATCGTCAATGCCGTCGCCGAGCTGGAGCGGATGTGGGCCAACCGCAAGGTTCACCCGCTGATGCCATTCGGAATCACCACGATCAACGTTGGCGCGATGGCCGCAGGCTCCGGTGGGGGCGCGAATGGCCTGCCGAACGTGATGACCTCGGTGTCATCGCTGCCGGATTACTGCGCGATCGACCTCAGCTTGAAGTACCTGCCGAGCGAGAACGGCGACGAGGTGAAGGCCGCCTTTGCGGAGTATCTCCATCACGTCTGCCAGGCCGACTGGTGGCTGAAGGATCATCCGCCCACCATCGAATGGGGGCTGCACGGTGTCTCCTTCCCACCCGCGAACACGCCGGTCAATCACCCGGCCATCCAGACCCTGGCCGAAAGCATTCGTCTCACCGGACGCGAGCCGAGCACGGCCGGATTCATCGCCGTCAGCGACATCGCATGGTTCGGCGGCGAGGGAATCCCTGCCGCGCTATGCGGACCGGGTGAGGGTGACGGCTCCCACGGCCTCGACGAGTGGGTCGGCGTCGATGCGGTGATCAACTGCGCGAAGGCGACAGCGCTCTTCGCGATGGCCTGGTGCGGTGTCGCGGATGAAGGAGCTATCCATGCCTGAGATTGATGTGCCCGTATCAGCCGATCCGATCGAACGCATCGAAGCCGCTATCGACGCGCGGCAGGACGAGCTGGTCGCCCTGCTACAGGAGCTGGTGCGTATCCCGTCCGAGAACCCGAAGCTGACCGGCATCGCCGATGGAGGCGAATCCGCCGTCCAGGATCGCGTGGCCGTCGAACTGGTGGCGATCGGCGCGGAGATCGATCGCTGGGATGCCCTGCCTGGGCGGCCCGATCAGGTCGGGATCGTGCGAGGCGCGAACGCCGAACAGGGACGATCGCTCGCGCTGAACGCTCACATCGACACCGTCCCGGCCGGGAACGCGGACGAGTGGAGCCACCCGCCGTTCGCCGCCGAGATCGCCGATGGCATGCTGTGGGGACGCGGCGCCATGGACCCGAAAGGCGGGCTCGCGGCCAATCTTTTCGTCGCGCGTATCCTCCACGACCTCGGGATTCGCCTGAACGGCGACCTCCTGATCGAGGCGGTGATCGACGAGGAGACGGGCGGTCCTGGCACGAAATCGACCGTCGAGCGGGGCTATCGGCCGGACTTTGCCCTCGTCGTCGATGCCGGTGAGCCGATCGACCACATCATCACCACACAGGGAGGCCTGGAATGGCTGCGCGTGACGGTCACGGGTATCTCGGGCCATTCGGCGGCACGGTACCTGAGCGTCCACGCGGGAGGACAGGGTCACGCGGTGAGCGCCTTCGACAAGGGCGTGAAGATCGTCAATGCCGTCGCCGAGCTGGAACGAATGTGGGGCAATCGCAAGGCACATCCGATGATGCCGAAGGGCATCACGACAATCAATGTCGGCGCGATGACGGCCGGATCGGGCGGCGGCGAGAACGGAATGCCAACGATCATGACCTCGGTTTCCGCGCTGCCGGATTACTGCGCAATCGACCTCAGCCTGAAATACCTGCCCGACGAACGCACGGAGGACGTGAAGGCCGAGTTCGAGACATACCTGCACCACATCTGCCAAGCCGACTGGTGGCTGAAGGATCACCCGCCCACCATCGAATGGGGGCTGCACGGTGTCTCCTTCCCGCCGTGCCACGTTCCGGGCGATCATCCCGGTGTCGCCCTGCTGAGCGAGACCGTGCGCCAGATGGGGCATGCGCCGGAGCTGCGTTCGGCGACCGGAGTCGGCGATATCGCATGGTACGCCGAAGCCGGGATTCCGGCCGTCTTCTTCGGACCGGCCGAGGTCTTCAATGCCCACGGCAGCGACGAGCATATCGAGATCGCCAGCCTGGTCGAGGGCGTGAAGGCAATTGCTCGCTTCACCCTCGCTTGGTGCGGCGTCGCGGAGGTCTAGTGGAACGTCTCATCTTCCGTGGCACGACGCGAACTCCGAACTCACTCAAGGTTCCATGTCATGGTGAGCGAAGCGAAGAATGACATGGGCGGTGTGTTGCCCAACGAACATTGTTGATGATGCAAACAAAGAAGATCCATCCATCATCCATCGAGTCATTCCCGGAGGACGTCTTCGTGACTGCTGACACCACCCGACCCCAGCCAACTGACGCCGATTCGCTGTTCGCCCGCCTGGAGGAGGACAGCATCGAGCGCCTCTGGGTTGTCTATCACGACTACAGCGGCCGGGCGCAAGGCAAGATCATCCCCCGTGCGTCGATGCGGAGCGCCATTCGTGGGGGCGTCGTCTTCGCGAAAGCGAACCTCGATTTCGACCACCACGACCATCAGGCGGCGGGCGCGAGCTATCTCGCCGACTCGGGCGACTTCCTCGCTGTGCCCGATCCCGCCAGCTACACGATCCTGCCGCAGTACGCGAACACGGCGCGTGTGCACGCCTTCATGCGTCGCGATGACGGTGAGGCATGGGATGGCTGCCCGCGTACGCGGCTGATCGAGCTGATCGAGTCGGTGCTGGCGGAGGGCTATACGATCGCGGCGGCGCTGGAACCGGAGTTCTATGTTGTCACCCGCGACGAGCACGGCGACCTTCACCCCGTCAGCCACACACCCATGTTCTCCACCGCCGGCCTCGCCGCCGAGGAGCCATTCCTGCGCCAGGTGCTCGACCTACTGGAAGGCATGGGCGTGGAGGTGCCGCAGATCGGCAAGGAGTACAGCCTCGGGCAGTACGAGCTCTCCACCGCGCACGGTGACCCGATCCACGCGATCGACACCTACTACGCGGTGCGCGAGGCCGTCCGCGATGCCGCTGCCGAGTGCGGATACGAGGCGACGTTCATGCCAAAGCCGTACGCCGACTGGTCGGGTAACAGCCTCCACGTCCACCTCAGCATCTGGGACGCCGACGGCACCACCGACCTGACGCCGGACGCGACGGATACCGTCTCAATCTCGTCCATCGGGCGGCAATTCGCGGCGGGCCTGCTCGCGCACGTCGATGCGCTGACGGGGCTGGGCTCGCCCACTGTGAACAGCTATAAGCGTCTCCAACCGGGAACATGGGCGCCGGCAAACACCTATTGGGGCTATGGCAACCGCTCCGGGGTGATCCGGATTCCGGGCTACGGCAAGCGTCGCCATCTCGAGTACCGGGCCAGCGACAATGCGGCGCAACCAGAGATGCTGCTCACCGGGCTGATCGCGGCAGGCATGGATGGCATCCGGCGTCAGCTCGATCCGGGCGATCCCTTCCAGGGCGATATCGGGCATATGTCCGCCGAGGCGATCGCGGCGGCGGGCATCGGCTACCTCCCACGGACACTCGGCGCCGCGCTCGATGCCCTGGAGGCCGATACGGTGATCGCCGATGCCCTCGGGGCGACGGCGCTGGAACACGCCCTGATGGTGCGCCGGCACGAGTTGGCAACCTACGAGCAACTCGTCCACGCCTGGGAACGGGAGACCTACTTCCCGATCGTGTAGGATCGGTCGCCAACTGTCCGCGATGTTTCCGCCCCGAAATTCGTGCGGTCCCGGAGGAGAGAACCGCAAGAACCCCGATCTGCAAACCGATATTCGCCTGCAATCGTCGACTCCACCGACACGCGGCCCGATCCGTGTCCTTGGCGCCCGTATGCCCGCGCAGGATGTTGGCCGCGCACCGGAGTTTGGCCTTCTCCATGCAGGAGCTTCCCCGCCATACGTGGCTACGACGTCGATTCCATGGAGACAAGCTGAACGGCGACGGATGGCAGCTCCCGAAGCACCTTCATCGCGAGCTCGAGCTCAGGAGGCTGCGATGGACCGAACCAACGCCGGCGGCGCCCGATGCTGGGAGCCACGCCTACGATGAAGGTGGCAACGCGAAGGCTCGCCAGCGCCTTGACGAGAGCATCGCCGGAATCCGCGGCGTTCGGCACCTCCTCGATCCTGGCGCCGAGGTCATGGGCCAGATCGCGGGCGCGGAGTCGCGGGCGATCGGTTTCTGCCCCGATCCCCGTAGGACTGAGGTCGAGCACGACCAGTTCGCCATGGAAGGCGCTGGCAAGCCGCCAGGCACGCCGAAGCACATCTCCCCAGCCTGGTGAGACCGCCAGCAACACCGCGATCCGCTCGGTCGTGGTGAGGGGAACGCCAACAGGCGGTTCGGCGATCGCCCCGCCGAGCATCATGTCCTCCAGCCGGTCATCGACCCCCTCAGCCGTCCGGCGCAGGGCGAGCTCGCGCAAGGCGGTCAAGGTTCCGGGCTGAAAGAAGCGGGCACGGGCACGCTCAGCCTGCTCGGGAGGATAGACCTTGCCCATGTCGATGCGGTCGAGCAACGCGTTCACGGGCAGGTCCACGAGCTGGATCTCGGTCGCCCCCTCCACCACCTGATCGGGAACCGTTTCGCGGACGGTGATCCCCGTCAAGTCGGCGACAAGATCCTGCATGCTCGCGATGTGCTGGACATTCAACGCCCCGATGACGTCGATCCCGGCACCTCGCAGCACCTCGACATCCTGCCAGCGTTTCTCCCGGGCAGAACCCGGCGCGTTCGTGTGGGCAAGCTCGTCCACGATCGCGATTTCCGGATTGCGGGCGAGGATCGCGTCGGTATCCATCTCTTCGATCCGCACGCCGTGATAGTCGACCACGCGACGCGGCACCACCTCCAGATCCCCGATCTGGTCGGCGGTCTCCGCCCGCCCGTGGGTTTCGACAAACCCGATCACGACATCCTCGCCAACAGCCCGCAGGCGATGGGCCTCCCGGAGCATGGCGTAGGTCTTGCCCACGCCCGGCGCCGCCCCAAGATAGATGCGGAGGGCGCCCCGGTGCCGGGGCGCGGCAGGGTCCTCCGCCGGGGGAGCAGCGGGCTTTTCCGCACCCGGGAGTCGATCGCCAACGGGGATGAATCCGGGAGGAGCGAAATCGTCGGGATTCGACATCGATGGATCCTGCACGAACGACGACATGGCGGGCCGCCCCGGGGCGGCCCGCCATGACCAACCGGCATCCTACGCCGCGGGGGATGCCCCCGGTGAGGCGAGGGGACTGGCAGATGGCGATGCCCCCGGTGTGGCGGCTGGCGTCGCAAGCGCCTGGACCTTTCCGGTCAGGGCGTCGAGCGCCATGTTCAGCTTGAGGACATTGACGCGCGGCTCGCCAAGCAGGCCGAGCGTCCGCCCAGAGGTATTGTCCTTCACCAGCGCACGGACCTGGTCTGGCGAGATACCGCGCTCCTTGGCCACGCGTGCGACCTGAAGCTCGGCGGCGGCGGGACTGATGTCCGGATCGAGCCCACTCGCGGAGGTCGTCACGAGGTCCACTGGCAGCTGTGCATCGGCGGCGAGCCCGTTCTCCTGCCGGATGATGGCGGAATCGGCCGCGATCCGATCCAGCAGCGCCTGGTTCGTAGGGCCGAGATTCGAGCCGGACGAGGCATTGGCGTCGTATCCGGCGCCGGCGGCAGAGGGTCGGCCACGGAAGTAGCCGTAGAGCGTCTTCCCTGTCTCCGGATCGACGAAGTTCTGCCCGATCAGGGACGAGCCAATGACCGTACCGTGCTCGTCGATCAGGGAGCCATTTGCCCGGTCCTTGAAGATCCCCTGGGCGATGCCGGTGGTGGCAAGCGGATAGATGATGCCGGTAATGACGGTCATCACGACGATCATGAGGGCGGCTGTACGAAGTTGCTTGAGCATTGGTGTGTCCTGTCTGAAGCAAACCAGCGGTTCATCGGATCGGCCAAACGAACAACCGTTTCCGTCCGTCGTTCGTTTGTAGGGGGTCCTGAGCGAAGCCGAAGGACCCCGTGTCGGCCCGCTCCGGATGTTTGCCGGATGCGATCCGTCATACGAACCACTAGGTCAGGCCGGTGGCCGTGAGGATGATGTCGATCAGCTTGATGCCGATGAACGGGGCGACGATGCCACCGAGGCCGTAGATGAACAGGTTGCGCTTCAGGAGCGCCGCCGCGCTCATCGGGCGGTAGGCGACGCCGCGCAAGGCCAGCGGGATCAGCGCGACGATGATCAGCGCGTTGAAGATGATGGCCGAGAGGATCGCGCTTTCCGGCGAGGTCAGCTGCATGATGTTCAGGAAGCCAAGCCCCTTGTCCGACTGCACGCCGTACGCAACCCCGAAGATGGCCGGGATGATGGCGAAGTACTTGGCGACATCGTTGGCGATGCTGAAGGTGGTCAGCGCACCACGCGTCATCAGGAGCTGCTTACCGATGGCGACGATGGAGATCAGCTTGGTCGGATCGGAGTCGAGGTCGACCATGTTACCGGCTTCCTTCGCCGCTGCCGTGCCGGTGTTCATCGCCACCCCGACATCGGCCTGGGCGAGGGCCGGTGCGTCGTTCGTGCCGTCGCCGGTCATCGCCACAAGGCGGCCTTCCTCCTGATGCTCGCGGATGAGGCGAATCTTGTCCTCCGGCTTCGCCTCGGCCACGAAGTCATCCACCCCCGCCTCGGCGGCGATCGACTTCGCGGTAAGCGGGTTGTCGCCGGTGATCATGACCGTGCGGATACCCATCCGCCGCAGTTCCTCGAACCGCTCCTTCATACCGGGCTTGACGGTGTCCTTGAGGGCAATCACACCCATCGGGCGGCCACCTTCGATCACGGCCAGTGGCGTCGCGCCCTGGGCCGCAATACGGTCCGAGGCCGCGATCATCTCGGCCGGGAGATCGGGGACAACCCGATGGATGGCGTCCACGGCGCCCTTCATCGTCTCGGTACCGTTCACGCGAACACCGCTCATGCGGGTCTCCGCCGTGAAGGGAATCCACTCGGCCCCGGCGAGGGCATCCGACGAGAGGGTGTAGCCCTGCTCGGCGGCAAGCGCGACGATCGACTTGCCCTCCGGGGTGTCGTCGGCGAGGGAGGAGCGGAGTGCGGCCATGGTGACCTGCTCCCCGGAGACGCCCGGCGCGGGAATGAACTCGCTCGCCATGCGGTTGCCGTAGGTGATGGTTCCCGTCTTGTCGAGCAGCAGGACATCGACATCACCGGCGGCCTCCACCGCGCGCCCGCTCATCGCGAGCACGTTGTGCTGCACCAGGCGATCCATGCCCGCGATGCCGATGGCGGAGAGCAGGGCACCGATGGTGGTCGGGATGAGGGTAACGAGCAGGGCGATGAGGACGGTGATCGAGACCGTCGCCTTGGCGTAGCTGGCGATCGGCGCGAGGGTCATCACCACGATCAGGAAGATGATCGTGAGACCGGCGAGCAAGATGTTCAGCGCGATCTCGTTCGGGGTCTTCTGGCGGGCAGCGCCTTCCACCAGCGCGATCATGCGATCGAGGAAGGTGTGTCCCGGTTCCGCCGTGATGCGGACGCGCAGCCAGTCGGAGACGACCTGCGTGCCACCGGTGACGGACGACGAGATGTCCGTGCCTGGCTCCTTCAGGACCGGGGCCGATTCGCCGGTGATCGCCGCTTCCGAGACGAAGGCGACGCCCGCAACGACCTCGCCATCGCTGGGGACGATGTCCCCGGCCTCGACGAGCACGAGGTCGCCCATGTGCAGGGCGCTGGAAGGGCGCGATTCCCACGTTCCCGTGTCCTCACCGATGAGGACCTTCGCCATCGTCTCGCTGCGCGTCTTGCGGAGCGTGTCGGCCTGGGCCTTGCCGCGCCCCTCCGCCATCGCTTCCGCAAAGTTGGCGAAGACGACGGTGAACCAGAGCCAGACGGAGATCCAGGCCACGAACCAGCGTTGTCCGGCAGCGATTTCGATCCCCAACGATCCGGAAGCGCCAACCAGATCGGCAAGGAGCGTCAGGGTCGTGATCGCGGCCCCGATCTCCACCAGCAGCATGACCGGGTTCTTCGCCATCGCGCGGGGATCGAGCTTGCGCAGCGATTCCTTCAGCGCCGGCCCGACGATCTCCGGGTCGATGAGACTCCGCTTCGGTGCGCGGCTTGGCGATCCGCTGCCATGAGGAAGTTCGGTCGCGATATCGGACTTCAATGCTTGAGAAGAGGAAGAGGACGTTGAGAATGCAGTGCCTGGAATGGGCACATCGCCCATTGTCATCCTGAGCGGAGCGATGGGCCGCTCCCGCTCGGTTGCGATGCAACCGCCTATTGAGGACCCCCGCGCGAAGCGCAATCGACCGAAGGTCGATATCCCGGCACCGCTCGCACAGGTCGTATGCAGCGATTTGAACGGCGAAACCTCACTCACGGAGACACCGTTTTCCGGCTTCGCCGGAAGCGCTTCGCGCGGGGGTGTTTCGCTTCGCTCAACATGACATGGGACCTTGCGTTCTACCTTGCCTCGACCAATGAGACGCGGTGCCGGAGAACTAAGAGTGCCTAACACAACCGGGTGATGGCGTTGAAGCAGATGAGGCAGCAACCGAGCGTGGTGAAGGCCTGAT
>JASGDN010000024.1:0-25138 GCA_049841275.1 Thermomicrobiales bacterium | reverse complement strand
TTATGATGGGCGCTGGCTTATTTCTGCCAGCCCCCTTCTTCACGATACGGCCACCGCGCACCGTTTACGATCCAGCGAGTGGGTATCCGTGTTCCGTCATTGCGTGGGTGATGGCCGCGATCTCGGCGGCGGGATCGCTCACCTCGACCGTGATGTAGTCGAAGTGGTGGTCCCGGAGCCGAAGGGTGATGCAGTTCTCCGCGTGGCGACGTAGCCAGAACGAGCGTACATTCTGGCCGCCCCAGAACTTCCAGAACGTTCCCGCGAGATAGATGCCTGGCAGGTTCGCGCCGGGGAAGCGCACTCCCGAGGGACCGTTCTCGGCCAGGCGATGATCCTCGATGACGGAGCCGATGTCCGCATAGGGGACGTCGATGCGCCGGCGCAGGCTCCAGACCTTGTGCCAACCGACCGGTTCGATGACCAGTCGGTCGATGAGCAGATCGATCTTCGTCACCGCACCCATGCGTTCCCGCGTCCTTTCCGTCGTCGCGTTGTTGCGTCCAGGCTATTGCCACCGCCGTATCATAGGGCATGCGGTGGTCCGAATCGACGCGTGCGACGGCGGATGTGGCGATCCTGACCTGCTGGCGGATGGTTGAACCGGCCAGGTATTCCGGTCTCGCGTGACCGGGGGATCAAGGTGTACCCATGAGGGCTGGTCTGGCAGATGCGAGGGAAGATCACGACCGGTTCCTCGCGCTGATAAAAGAAGAGACGCGCAGCAAGCGCCAGGGGCTGCTTGCCGGGACGTTGGCAGCGATCGCGGCGTTGGTCGCGATGATTGGCCTGCGTGCCGTCACCGGGATCGTATCCTTGCTCGATATCCTGGCGGACGGCCTGTTGCTGGCACTGCCGATCTCCGTCTTCTCGACGATCCTCGGCCTGTTCGGCAAGCAGGCCAAGACGTTCCTCCTGATCGGGTTGATGCTCGCGATCGTCCTCATCGGCGCGTGGTGCGGGCGGATGATGGCGAAAGGTGCGCCGCTGAAGGCTGGACCGGGATTGCTCTGGGCGCGAGCAATCGCCTGGTCGATGGGCCTCTTCGCGGTCGCGACGGCTTTCGCCGCGCTCTACACGCTTGGCCGGATGCCCGATGTCGCGGCCGGCCTTGGTGTCGTCCGCATCGCCGCTTGCATCCTCGGAGCGATGACCGCTTTCGCCGTCGTGCTGGGCGGGGTGCTTCAGCTCCTGCGGACCGAGGCGCCCCCCGTCCGCGCCGCTGTCTCGCCGGACTCCGCATCCGGCGCATCGGCGCCCACCATGGATCGGCGCCGGGTGGTGACGAGGGCCGGTTTGGCGCTCGCGACGCTCGGCGGGCTGGCGGTGCTCGGGCGCGAGGTCGCGCGGATCGCGAATCGCACGATCGTCGGCGGGCGGCACGGGACGATGCCGCCCGCGATTACGCCGAATAGCGAGTTCTATCTGATCTCCAAGAACTTTGTGGATCCCTCGCCGGATCGTGGCGACGACTGGTCGCTCGACATCGGCGGGCTGGTGAAGAACCGGATCACGCTGACGGCGAAGGATCTCCAGCCGCTTGCCGGGCCGGTCTTCGTCTCGACCCTTACCTGCATCAGCAATCCGATTGCCGGGCCGCTGATCGGCACGGCGGAGTGGACGGGTGTGCCGCTGGCGACGGTGTTGTCGCTCGCCGGGGTGATGAACGGCGCGGTGAAGGTGGTGGGGGAAGGAGAGGATGGCTACACTGACGCAATCCCGATCGAGCGGGCCATGTCCGCCGAGCCGCACATCGTCTGGAAGATGAATGGCGAGCCGTTGCCGCCCAAGCACGGCACACCAGTACGGCTGATCGTGCCGGGACTCTACGGCATCAAGAACGTGAAGTGGCTGACCTCGCTGACGGTGACGGCGGACGATTACCAGGGGTACTGGCAACAGCGCGGCTGGACGGACACGGCGATCATCAAGACCTCAAGCCGGATCGACGTACCCGGCGATCGTGCAGTGATCTCGTCCAGACCAACGGAAATCGGGGGGATCGCGTTCGCGGGGGATCGCGGCATCGCGAAGGTCGAGGTAAGTACCGACGGGGGCGAGACCTGGCAGGAAGCGACGATCGCCGAGAACCCGAGTCCGGAAGGATTGAGCTGGGTGCTCTGGACCCTTCCGTGGAATCCGGCGTCGGGGGCGTACACGCTGGTGGTGCGGGCGATGGACGGGACAGGGGCGCTGCAGACATCGGATTCGGCGCCGGAGTTGCCGGATGGGGCATCCGGCTGGCACCGGATCACCGTCGGCGTGGCGTAGGGGACCAAGGAGCCGGATTTTGGATACCTTCGGGGCCTGCGCCACGAGGCGACCCTGGAAGATACTGAGGAAGGCTTCACGACACAAGCGGATCTGGGCCTCCGCTTGATGGCTGATGACCGGCGGATATTCCTGCGAATCGCGTGGTGGTTCAGGCGATGGACGACGATCGTGCCAGCAATGGGTCAACGCGCTCCCGGCGTACGCGGTTGGGTGACCTCATCGCGGCCAATCGGAATCGGCGAGGCTGGTCGCAGGCGGATCTTGGCCGGGAGATTGCCTTGCTCTCGTCCCGGCCAGGGCGTGAATCTCGGTCCGATGGACAGAAGAACGGACGCCATGAGAACAGCGTGGGGAATTGGGAACAGGAGCTTGGGCCAGACGAGCCGCCGACTGTCCCCCAGGTGAATTCCTTGCGATTGGTCGCCGAGGTCTTTGGCTTCGGGGAGGGCTCGCCCGAGTATCGGGACCTGTTCCAGGCCCGCATCGAGGCCGAAACGATGCGTCGGGAGCGCAAGCAGCAGCGAGACGCCGCCACCCGATTCGTTGTTGCTGGTCGCGACGCCGAACTCGAGCGACTGGTGGCCGGCATCGGTCGGGCCGCCTCCGGCCAGCCGGAGGTATTGTTCGTTCGGGGGATGGCGGGCATGGGCAAGACCTGGCTCGTCCACGAGGCATGCCGGCAGATGGTGGAGCGCCGGAAACGGCTGGCCGTGATCTGGGGACAATCCACCTCTCTCTGCGGGCCGGCCGATCTCTACCAGCCGTTCGACGAGGCGATTCAGCGGCTCCTTCATCCCGATCGAGAGCGGCTTGTCCTACCGCGTGACATCTCGGAGACGAACCGCGACCGGCTGCTGGCACGGGCGAAGAAGCGAGGGCCGTTCGACGATCGCACCCGGGTGGGCGATGCTTCTCACCGGGCTTCCCGTATCGTGCAGACGCTGCTGGCGACCATGCAGGGGCCGCTGGTGCTCGTGCTGGACGACCTGCACTGGGCGGACGATGCCACTGCCGCCACGCTCTACCACCTCGTTCGCGAGATCGAGGGGAGTGCAATGCCGCTGGCCATCGTTGCGACCTATCGTCCGTCCGCCCTTGCCCAGCGGCAGAGCGGCGGCCTTGGGGCGATTGGAGGCACGGCTGTGCCCTCCGTGATCCGGGAGGTCATCCGGCGGTATCCGGACGCCCTGATCGATCTGCAGAAGACTATCGCGCCGGGAAGGCGCGAGGCGTTCGTGGACGCGATGCTGTCCCAGCGAAAGCTGAATCTTTCCCAGGAGGACCGTGCATCGCTGATCCGGTTTTCGCAGGGTGTCCCGTTCTATGTGGAGGCGTGGCTCCGGTATCGATCGATGCATCCTGCTATGGGTGGGCCTGATGCGGTTGACTTGCCGCCGGAGATCAATGCCGTGCTGGCCGAGCAGGTTTCGGCACTGCCGAAACCTGCTCGGCCATTGCTCCGCCTGGCGAGTGCCCAGGGCGAATCCTTCTGGGCGGAGGCGGCGGGCGGCGTGCTTGGGTTGGAACCGGAGGAGCTTGGCCATATGCTCGACAAGGTGCTCGATCGGGATCATGGACTCGTGACGGGCGACCGGCGGGAGGCCGTCGCCGGGGTGATGCTGCATCGATACCGGTTCCAGCATGCGTTGTTCGCCGATTTCGTCCGGGAACGGATGAGCCCGCTTGAGCAGACGCGGATGCATGCAGCTACCGCCGACGCGATGACTGTCCTGCTTGGTTCTGGTCCCCATACGTTCAGCCACGATTGCAGCGCATCTGGACGAGGCCGGGCATCGTGATGGAGCGGCGGCGGTCTGGCGGCTGGCGGGCGATTCCGTCCTCACGCGGGGCCAGCCACAACATGTTTCCGGGGATTTCGCGCTGGACCGGGAGGAGTTTGCGCGCGCCATTGCCTGCTACAAGCGAGCCGGAACCCTCGCCAATGCCCGCACTGATCCCGAGACCGCCGCGCGGGCCGCGATCGGCTTGGCGCATTGCCTGCGCGCCGTACCGGACCTCAATGCCTCGCGGATATCGGCGTTGCGGGCGCGTGCCATTGCCCGGCGGAGCGGCCTTGGCGCGGTCGAGGTCGGGGCACGGTTGGCGGTCGCGATGACGGACTACGATCGTGGGAATCTCTCGGCGGCGCTCGCTACCCTGGATGAGACGGTAGGCCCTCTGGATCCGAAGACGCCCGATCCGATGGGGATTCGGATTCGGGTGCTGCGAAGCGAGTTGCTCTACGGCCTTGCCCGGTATGAAGAAGGGATCGAGGCGGCGCGTGCGGCACAGGATATGGCGCTCGCGACCGGGGACGATTCGGTATGGATGACGGCGCGGGCTGCGGAACTCAACTGCCTGATCGATCTTGGGTGTTACGAGGAGGCTGTGCGGGGGGATCGGGATGTGTTGCGCATGGCCCGGCGGCTGGGTGATCCCCGCGTCGATGTGCTCTGCTTGACGAATATCGCCTTGTGCCGGATCGAGCAGGGAGTGACCGAAGACGTCGATGCGGTGTTGCAGGAAGCACAGGCACTGGTCGATCGCTGGTTCATTCCGCGCCTGGAGAGCTACGTCGCCTATTTCGCCGGGCTGAATGCGATGCAGATTGGCGATTGGGATCGCGCCGAGGCCGAGTTGCTCCGGTCCGAGGCGATCCGCCTGCAGCGTGGGCAGGTCGGGTTGGCGATGGAGCCGCAGTCGGCGTTGCTTCACGTCGCGGTGCTGCGCGGCGATCGGGAGCAGACGGCGGCACGACGAGCGGCGTTGCTCGCACTAGTGGAGCGGCGCGGGCTGGAGGGTATGGAGCATCGCGGGCGGTTCGCGCTGGCGCTGATCGACGCATCCCTGATGCTGGGCGATGAGGTGATGGCCGGCCGCGTGCTGGAAGAAGCCGTCGCCGACCTGGAGCGGATTGCCGCGTCGATCGCCGATCCGGCCTTGCGTGCCCCATTCCTGAACAACGTCCCCGCTCATCGCCGATTGCAGGAATTGACCGTGCCTTCGACCGTCAAGGGCATGGTGGGATGATTCGGGGCAGCCGCACCGGGCGATGGGAGCAGGTGGCCGCACGGCGGCAAACGTGCCCTGAATTGGTGGCGCGGGAGGATCTGCCCTCACCCGGACGGTAACCGGTTCTCAATGCGAGACGCATATGGGCGAATCACAATTTCGGATTGCGCTGGAGAATGGTGCCTGGCGGTGGATCGATCGATTTCGAAGGGAAGCAGGCGGGAGAAGGGAGTGTCCCACCCTTCTCTCGCCTGGTCTCCTCGTACCCCCACAGGGTCGAACGAGAATCGCCGGTCCGGTATGGGCCGACCGGAACAACGATCCACGATCCGATTCTTTCATGGCAAATGGCATCCGATTCCACAGTTTTTCCACAATTTTCGGGGAGTTCTGGATCGCTCCGCGCTGGGGTCAGGCGTGCTCGTTCAGCCAGTCCACGACGATGGCCAGCGCGACTTCGCCATTGCCGCTGAAGGGGTCGCCACCGGGCAACGAGGTGACCGCCCTCAGCGTCGCAGCAGGCATGCTGTCCGTCAGGCGACGCGCGATGGCGCGTTCGGCGGCTGGCGATTCGGCAGCGACGAGCACCAGTGCGGGAATGTCGATCGCGGCGAGTTCATCCGGAAGCAAGTGGTAGCGGTCGAGGGCATCGAGGCTGGGGGCGAGGGCGGCGGCATGGCGGCGCACGGCGGCGAGGCGCGGTTTCGAGAGCCGCGTCCGCCAGTCTGCGCCCCATCGGCGGTCGAGATAGCCGGTGAGAGCGGCATCGGTGAGGCCCTTGTATGCCGCATCGGCGGCCTGGCGGGCGGCCATGCGGGCTTCCTCGCGCCAGAGTACGATCTGGCCATCCAGTTCGCCGTCGAGCAGGGAGGGCGCGTCCGGCTCGATAAGGACGAGTGATGCGACGAGGTCCGGACGTCGCCGGGCAAGCTCCAGTGCGGCAATCGCCCCCTGACCGTGTCCGATCAGGTGGATTAGCGGGGCCTCGCCGCCAAGGAGATCGGCAGCTTCCAGCACGGCGTAAAGATCGTTCGCCATGTCGGTGACGGAGAACGAGCGGTCGGTCAGGGCTGCGCTGCCGCCGTGGCCGCGTGCGTCCGGTTGCACGAGCGTGACCTGATCGAGCAGCGTATCGCGAAGCGGGGCGAGGGATGCGCGATCAGCGAGCGTGGCATGGAGCAGTGCGACCGCCGGGATGAGCGCAGGGTCGACATCGGGATGATCGGCGGGGGAAAGCTCGTAGCTGAGGCGGGCGAGTTCGTTCTGCGCGAAGCGGGTGAATCCCATGCGTGGCGTGCGTCCTCGAATTGCGGGCGGACGAGCGGCGCCGGGGGCGACACCGCTCGCATTGTTCTGCCGCGATCCTACCGCAGTTGCACCCGGTCCGTCTCCATGCCTACCAGATGACGATGCGATCCTCCGGAGCGATGTACATCGGGTCGCCCGGCTGGATGAAGAACGCTTCGTAGAACGCATCCATGTTCCGGATTGGCATCGTCGCCCGCACGATACCTGGCGCGTGAGGATCGGTTGCTACCTGGCTGCGCAAATAGGCATCTGTTGTGATGACGCGGAAGTTGGATGAGGTCGCGATGAAGAACCGTTGCTGCTGGGTGAGGAACCATACCTGGTCCTGCGGTTGTGGGCCTGCCGCCAGGTGCAGGATCAGCGCATCGTAGGCCGTCTGCGTGCCGCCGAAGTCGGCGACGTTCTCGCCAATGGTCTGCTCTCCATTGACATGCACTCCCGGCAAGACCTCGATGGCCGAATACTGGTCTTCCAGATCGGCGTTCAATCGCTCGAAGGCCGCCCGGTCTTCCGGCGTCCACCAGGAGGAGACGTTGCCGTAGCCGTCGAACTGCGAGCCGGTCAGGTCGAAGCCGTGGGTGATCTCGTGGCCGATCACGGCGCCGATGCCGCCGTAGTTCGACGCGGCGTCGGCATCCGGATCGAAGAACGGGGCCTGAAGGATGGCCGCCGGGAAGACGATCTCGTTGCTGGACGGACTGTAGAAGGCGTTGACCTCGTAGGCTGGCGTATCCCATACCTCGCGATCGACCGGCTGGCCGATCTTCCCGAGGTTTTCGCGATAGGCCTGCTCGTCTGCGTTCGCGAGTGTTGCGTAAAGCGAATCGCCGATGGCGATATCCTCGTAGGTCTCCCAGGTGTCGGGATAGCCAACCTTGATATTGATCAGGTCGAGTTTTTCGATGGCCCGCTGCTTGGTCTCGGCGCTCATCCAGGGCGCGTTCAGGATGCGCTGTCGGAACGCGGCGATGATGTATCCGACCATTTCCTCGATCTGGGCCTTGGCTTCCGGAGGGAAGGCGACATCGACATACGCCTTGCCGAGCGCATCCGGGAAGAGGCCCTTGGCATTGTCCAGCGCCGCTTCCTTGTCAGGCGTCGGATCGCTGATGCCATGGAGCACAGCGTCGAACGAATCGGAGGTCGCCTTGATGTCCGAGGTGAGGAAGTCCGACGCTCCCCAGACCAGTTCGCTCACCAGCTTGTCGCGGAGCGTTGTGGCCGGCGTGGCCGCAATGATTGGCGCGACGCCTTCAAGGAACCGGACATCACCGACTACGAGCGTGTCCACGTCGGGAATGCCTAGTGTCGCGAGCCATGTGGTCCAGTCGAACGAGGGGACGGCAGCGTGGAGGTCGGCGATGGTGAGCGGGTTGTTGCCGAGGGCCGCGTTCTCGCTGTATTCGACCTGCGTCGTCATGATCCCGGCGAGCGCGGTGTCGAGGGCGAGGACATTGCTGGCGGCGGCGCGGGCGTCCGTCTCGCTGTATCCCGAGGCCATCAGCAAGCTCGCTGTGGCGTCGATCCACGCCTGGCGGATGGCTTCGTTCTCCGGCGAGTCGTCCAGGTAGAAGGATTCGTTCGGCAGGGCGATCCTGGCGGAGGAAAGATGGGCGACGTTCAGGGTGGCGTCGTCTGCCGAGGGTCCGGCGCCGATCTCGAAGAAGCTCACGGCATCGTCGACGCCCTGGGTGACGAGATAGGTCATGAGGTCTTCGGTGGTGGAGATGGCCCCGAGGCGATCGAGGACGGGCCGGATCGGGTCGATGCCCTGGGCGTTCCGGGTTTCCCAGTCCAGCGACATGTCGTAGACGAGTCGGACCTTGCCCATATCGGTCGTCGCATCCGGTGTCGTGCCATCGACGATCGCCTGGATCTGGGCATCGACGCGTTGGCTGATCTCGTCGAAGGTCGAGAAGCGTCCCCGGCCGGCCGGAATGGTGGCCCGATCGACCCAGCCGCCGTTGGCGAACCGGAAGAAATCGTCTCCCGGTTCCACCGAGAGATCCATGCTCGCGATCTGAATGCCGGGACGCGCGTCGGCCGCTGGCGACGCCACGGGAGTCGCAAGGGGAGTTTGCGCTGCGACGATGGGGCCTACGTGCGCGAATGCGAGCAGGACCACGACGAGCAGTGCCCCGAGCTGCATCCGCCAGAGGGGCTCCTTGCGCATGTGACGATGATTTCCTCTACCTGTCACGACTTGCTCCCATCCCCCGCGAGAGGACTTGCACGCGGCGCGTTGTATTTGCGGTTGCCCTGTGTGCGATGGCTCTGTGTGCCTTGATACAGAACAGTGCCATAGGCAATGTGTGATTACGGACCCGGTGACACGATACCAGACGGGGAATGATCGGCATCTGGGCCGGAAGGGCTAGCCGCGGACACGGACCGATACGTTGCCGCGGGCGATGGTGGCGGGAAAAGGCGCGAGTTTGGCACAATGGGCAGAACGTCGCGCTGATCCCGAGGGTGGACCGGACGTGTCCCGCCGGCGGTCGCGGCGTTCGTGGTCGGATGTGGAGTGGATCGGCATCGCTGCCGGTTCATGCACCGGAAGGCATGCGTTGCGCATGGGTATCCTGCGGTCGCCGCTGGCGACACCCCCACCAAGACGCCAGGTTCTGGCCATCACCGCTACGCACGGCGGGATGGCGGCAGCTACCCGCGCCGCGAGGTGATCGGGACTGCCATCTCCCCCCGGCGACGCGCTTTCCTCTCCGGAATCACCTTCGCGGCTTCCGAACCCTGTCATCCTTGCCGGCCACTTGCCGAACCCATCGGGAGCATCCTCCGTGAGCGTTTCAGAATCTGGCATTCCCTGGCGGTCCAGCGCGGACATTCGCCAGAAGTTCATCGAGTTCTTCGAATCGAAGCAGCATCTGCACTATCCCAGCTCGTCGCTGGTGCCGCACAACGACAAGACCGTGCTGCTGACCACCGCTGGCATGCAGCAGATGATCCCCTTCTTCCTCGGGCTGGAGACACCGCCATCGCCGCGCCTCTGCACCGTCCAGAAGTGTTTCCGCACAGTGGACATCGACGAGGTTGGGGATGAAAGCCACTGCACGTTCTTCTTCATGCTCGGCAACTTCTCCGTTCGCAACTACTTCAAGCACGAATCGCTGGCGTGGTCGTGGGAGTTCCTGACGGAGTGGATGGGCATCCCTGCCGATCGCCTCTATCCCACCATCCATCCGGACGACGAGGAGGCCTTCCTCATCTGGCGCGACGAGATCGGCGTGCCGGAGGACCGTATCCACAAGCTGGAGGACAACTGGTGGCGGGCGGGTCCGACCGGCCCGAACGGCCCGGATTCGGAGATCTACTTCGACTGGGGCGAGCACCTGCAGCCGGACGCCAAGCCGGGCGATGACGGTCCACGCTTCCTCGAGGTGTGGAACAACGTCTTCATGCAATTCAACACCACGCCGGACGGCGTCTCGACGCCGCTGGCGAAACCCTGCGTCGATACCGGCATGGGTCTCGAACGGCTCGTGCAGGTCGTCCAGGGCGGCAAGAGCCTCTACGACACGGATCTCTATCAGCCGATCATCCAGCGCGCGGCGTCGCTCTCCGGCAAGACGTACGGTGTCGATCCGCAGGTCGACCGCTCGCTGCGGATCATCGCGGACCACATCCGTGGCTCCGTCTTCCTGATCGGCGACGGCGTGCTGCCCGGCAACGAGGGCCGCGCCTATGTCCTGCGCCGCGTGCTGCGCAAGGCGATCCGCCACGGACGGACGCTCGGCATCGACCGCCCGTTCCTGGGCGAGATGGCGCAGATCGTGATCGACGAGTTCGGTGGCCAGGGCCACTACACCGAACTCACCGAGCGGCAGACGCAGATCCTGAAGGTCCTAGCGTACGAGGAGGCCAGCTTCGGCAAGACGCTCACCAGCGGCATCAACCGCCTGCAGGCGTTGACCGAGGAACTGAAGGCGACGGGCAAGACGGAGATTCCCGGCGAGGAAGTCTTCCGCCTCTACGACACTTTCGGCTTCCCCTACGACCTCACGGTGGAGCTGGCGCACGAAGAGGAATTGACCGTCGATACGGCAGGGTTCGAGACGGCGATGGCACGGCAGCGCGAGGCCAGCCGCAACCTCGACCTCTTCAAGGACACTTTCCGCGACCGCGCGGACCTCTACGCGAGTGTCCACCCCCGCACGACCTTCCTCGGGTACGAGCAGGAGCGTGCGGAGGCGACCATCGTCGCGATCCTCGGGCCGGACGGTGCGTTGGAGCAGGCCGAGGCGGGGCAGGAGATCGAACTCGTCCTCGACCAGACGCCGTTCTACGGCGAATCCGGCGGCCAGGTCGGCGATGCCGGGAAGGTCTATGCCGAGACGGGCGTGATCGACATCGACGACACGCGCAAGCCCGCGCCGGACCTCTTCGTCCATCGTGGCACGGTCCAGGAGGGCTTCGTCCGCGTCGGCGAGACCGTGACGGCCCAGATCGACGGCTATCGCCGCCAGCAGATCCGCCGCAACCATACGGCGACCCACCTGCTGCACAAGGCGCTGCGCACGGTCATCGGCACGGATACGCATCAGGCCGGGTCGTTGGTGGCGCCGGATCGACTCCGTTTCGACTTCACCTCACTTGACGCGGTGGAGCCGGAGCAGGTGCGCGCAGTGGCGTCGATCGTCAACACCGAGATTGCCAACGATCGTCCGGTCGAGACGAGGATCATGGCGCAGAAGGAGGCGATCGCCGAAGGGGCGATGGCGCTCTTCGGCGAGAAGTACGGCGATACCGTCCGTGTGGTGACAATCGACGATTTCTCAAAGGAACTCTGCGGCGGCACGCATGTGAAGCACACCGGCGAGATCGGCCCCTTCGTCATCACATCGGAAGGGAGCGTGGCATCCGGTGTCCGTCGGATCGAGGCGCTCACCGGCGAGGCCGCGATCGAGCGCATCCTCGGGCAGCAGCGGCTGCTCGAAGAGATGGGCCACGACCTGAAGGTGACGTGGTCCGACGTTCCGGTGCAGGTCAAGGCGCTGGGCGACAAGGTCCGCCAGCAGGAGCGGGAGATTGCCCGGTTGCAGGGGCAATTGGCCGGCGCATCCTCCGGTGACCTCCTGAAGCAGGTGCGCGAGATCGGCGGCGTCTCCGTCCTCACGGCGAACGTCTCGGTCGAGCAGAAGGCCGGGCTGCGCCGGCTCGGCGACCGGCTGCGCGATTCGCTCCAGTCCGGCGTGATCGTCCTCGGCACCGTCGTCGATGGCTCACCGAGCCTGCTGGCGATGGTGACGCCGGATGTCGTCGCACGCGGTGTGAAGGCGGGTGCCATCATCGGCGCCATCGCTTCCCACATCGACGGTCGCGGAGGAGGACGTCCCGAGCTGGCCGAGGCGGGCGGCAAATTGCCGGACGGCGTGGACGTGGCGCTGGAGGCGGTGGATGATGTGCTTGCCAAGGTGCTTGGCGTGACTCCGGTTGCGTCGTGATCGAACTGACCCCTGGAACTCCCGCCGGTCGCCCCAGCGCGACCGGCGGCCGCAGGATACGATAGGCCGATGACCGATTCTTCCCCCCAGCGTGCGCAGGTCCGTTTGCGGATCGAGGCGCAGGAATCGCTGCCCGAGTTGCTGGATCGCCTGCGGGCGGTGCCCAACCGGGCGGTGGTGCTGGAGATCCCCGATCACAGCGCGCTGTTGCTGACTGCTTCCGAGTTCCGGACGCTGAAGGAAATCACCGACCAGTCGCGTATCACCCTTACGCTCGACACCGGCGATCCGCTGCGTGGCCAGCTGGCGTCGATGCTTGGGCTGAAGACGTTGGCGACGAAGGCGGCAGACACCGACGGCTGGCGGCCGGAACCGACCGCACTCGGGTCGTCGAAGGCGTTTGGCACCTGGAAGACCCGCGCCAAGGACGATGAGGCGAAGAAGCCGATCGATGCATCGCGCATGCCCGCGTCTACCGGACTTGGCAGCCGGCGACGGCTTGGTTCGACTGCGCCCGGTGCAGCGGATGCCCCCGGCGGTGCTGCCGATGAGGAGGCCGTCAGTGCGCTCGACTATCTCGATGAGCCAGAGCCCTTCTGGAACGCCCGCACGATCAGTCGGATCGTGGCGGTGCTGGTGGTCGCGGCGCTGATCGGTGGCGCGGCGGGATGGTATTTCATGCCATCCGTCACCGTGACGGCGCGGCTGAAGGAGGCCCCGCTCTCCGCCAGCTTCGTCTACAGCGTCGCCGCCGAAGGGGCGACGCTGCCATCGGATGCGGCCTTCTCCCTTCCCGCCACACAGGGATCGGCCACGGTGCCGTTCACCATCTCCGCGCCGGCGACCGGCAAACAGGCGGTGCCGCTGGATGCGGCATCCGGTTCGGTGGTTCTCCGCAATCCCGGCTCCTCTGCCGTCAAGGTGCCCGCTGGAACGCGGATCGCCGATCACGCCGATGTTGGTTACACCACGGCCTCCGAGGTCGAGGTGCCAGCGGCAAGTGGCGATAGTCCCGGCGAGACGACCGTGGACGTGAAGGCCGAGCAGGGAGGCACGACCGGCAATCAGGAGCAGGGGCACCTCACCGGCAAGATCGACGACCTGGGGATCTTCTTCAGCAACCGCGATGCGGCGATCGCGGGGGGTACGGATTCGGAGACGACCGTGGTCTCCCAGGATGACATCGACAAGCTGGAAGGCGGATTGAACGCCAACCTGCCGAAGGCTGCCGCAGCCGGATGGGAAAATACCCTGACCGACGGGCAGAACATCGTGGCGCAGTCGGTGCAGCCGGGGGCCCCGGAGTACACCGTGCAGCAGAAGGCAGGCGACGCGAGCGACACAGTGACACTGCAGGGTACGGTGGCCGTGACCGGCCTCATCTACCGCAAGGCCGATGTCGAGGCGAAGTCGAAGGAGGTCGCCGCCCAGCAGATGGCTTCATCGTTGCCGCAGGGATACGGTCTGGTGGCCAATTCGATCGCGCTGGGTGAGCCGGAAGTGCTGGCGGAGGCCGACGATAGCGTGCAGTATCGCGTGACGGCCACTGGCGTTGCGCAGGCCATCTTCGACCAGGGCGCCCAGGATGCGTTGCGCAAGCAGATCGCGAGCAAGGGGTGGGAGGAGGCACAGCAAATGGCGGCGGCCAATCCGGCCATCGCCTCGGTGACGTTCTCTCACGCTCCTGGCTGGTGGCCGCAGGGCATGCCGAACGCCGAGGGCCGGGTGAAGATCGTGGTCGATACGTCGCTCTCCGGCACGCAGTCGACCCCGGCGCAGGAGACGCCTGCGGCATCGTCGGAAGCCTCACCGGCGGCTGGCGACGGGGGCGGATCGTGATCGACCGCGGTGCGCGGGCGATGCCGGGCCGCATGCTGGGACTCGATCTCGGTGAACGGCGGATCGGGGTGGCGATCAGCGACGAGATGGGGATGATCGCCAGCCCGCTGACGATGGTTCCCCGCCAAGGCCCGGTAGCCGTCGAGGTGCGAGCGTTGATCGAGCGCTACGGTATCGTGCAGGTGGTGGTCGGGTTGCCGGTGGGCCTCTCCGGCCGGGAGGGGCCGCAGGCGGCGGCCATCCGCGCGTATGCGGAAAGCCTTCGCGCTGCGCTGGCTGTGCCCCTGGACTTCTGGGACGAACGGATGACGACCTCGATCGCGGAGCAGCACCTGATCGCCAGCGGGGTGCGCCGGGAGAAGCGGAAGCAGCAGGTGGATGCCGTTGCAGCGGCGGTGATGTTGCAGGGATACCTGGATCGAGCACGGATCCGGGCGGGCCATTGATGGAACGCGTGGGCGGCAATCGTGCGTTATGGGGTAGGATGGGGCCAGCACTCCGGTCGAACGCGCTGGACTCCTGAGCTTCTCGGGACTTCGTGAATCGTCGAGAGGCCCGTGGACATCGTCCGTGAGCCATGTGGATTGCGGTCACACATCTTGGAGAGAGATCCATGAAGAAACTGATCATCGCGGTCGTTCAGAATGAGGATGCCGATGCGGTGGTCGACGCCTTGCTCGAGGATGAATTCCGGGCGACGCGACTGGCCAGTACCGGTGGCTTTCTCCGGCGGGGAAACACGACGCTCATGATCGGTGCGGATGAGGACCAGGTGGATCGTGTGCTGGATCTCATCCGGCAGCACGCGCGTTCCGCCGCGGCGCCAGCCGGTTCCGGGGCCACGCAGCCTGCTGCCGCGACGGTCTTCGTGCTCGATCTTGAGGAATACCAGCGGCTGTAGGATCGGGCATCCATCTGTCGGTCCAATCGGCGGGAGAGGGGCATCCATTTGGGTGCCCCTTTGGTATGAGTGACATTCGACCCCATTATCGTGAATCCTTGCAGGTGGAGAATGTCGTGTCGTGTCTACAGGGGGAAGGTATGGTCTGGATCGCCCAGCTCTCGGATATTCATCTGGACGGTTCGGACGAGGCATACGACCGATTTCGGCAGGCTACGGACTGGCTGGCGGCACTCCATCCGCCCGTTGCCGCGACATTGCTGACCGGTGACCTGGTTGAGAACGGCGTCGGAATGGTGGAGGACTATCGCCTCATTCGCGATACGCTTTCTGCCATCGCACCGGTGACGGCGATTCCCGGGAATGCCGACGACCTCGATGCCTTCGACGCCGTCTTCGGGTGGGACCGGGATCCGGGAATGGAGGAGGCTGGTGGGTGCTGGCTGGTGCCGGTTGGCTCGGGAGTGTGGATGTTGCCGCTCGATTCCTCGGATTGCGAAGAGAACGACTGGATGCTCGATCCCGAACCCATCGCCGAGGCTCGGGAGGAGATCGATGCCCTGCCGGACGATGCTGTCGTTCTGGTAGCCCTGCATCACCCTCCCATGGCGGTCGGGCATTCGATCGTGGACCAGTTGTGCCTGCGGGATGTGCCGGAGCTGGAGACGCTCGTGCGTGACGACCCACGCATCGTGGGCGTTGTGTGCGGGCACATCCATTCCGGGGTGGCCACGACGTTTGCCGGCAAGCCCCTCATCGTCGGACCTGCCGTGTGGTCCGGCACGCGCCTGGATGCAGAACTTGGCGAGCGGTCGTCCGACCTGACGGCCCTGGACGTGCCCCCAATGCTGACGATGCACCGACTGGAGGATGGACGGCTGATCAGCTGGTTTCGGGCGGTCGTCTGAACCTTTCCTCCATCACGTTGCTGGCCGTCGGACTGCCTGGGAGAAAGGAGAACGCATGACCTGGATCGCCCAACTGACGGACCTGCATCTTGATGGGAATCCGCCAGCCGATACGCGGTTCGATCTGGTTGCCTCCTGGCTGGAGCGCCTGTCGCCCGGCGTCGATGGCATCGTCCTGTCCGGAGATGTGATCGAACTGCGTGGTATCGAGGATCCCGGCGCAGTCTACGCTGCGCTGGCCCGCCGCCTTACGGCGATCGCGCCGGTGCTGGTGATTCCGGGGAATAGCGACGATCCGGAATCGCTCGCACAAGCCTTTCCGTCTCCCGAACGGTGGGGTGTTCCGGCGGCTGGGGCGAACGGTTCGATGGTAGCCGGCGATGCGGTGGCGGTGATCGGGCTTGATTCGTCGATCCCGGGGCGCTACGAGGGCCGGTTGAGCGATTCGACGCTGGCGTGGGCAGACGAGGTCCTCTCGAACGTGCCAGCGGGAATGCCGGTGCTGGTGGCGTTGCATCATCCCCCGATCGCGCTCGGTCACACGATGATCGACGGTCTCCGCCTGGAGAATCCGGATTCGCTGGCGGAGTTGGTCGAGCGGCACCCGAGCGTTATCGGGCTGCTTGCCGGGCACACGCATGGCGGTACGGCTGCCGTGTTTACCGGGAAGCCGCTGATCGTCGCTCCGGGGGTCCATTCAGGGATGCGGCTCGAACAAGAGTCTGGCGGCGCAGCTTCCGGTCCGCTCGATACCGATGTGCCGCCGGCGGTCGCCCTCCATCGGATCGAGGATGGGACGCTCGTGACCCACTTTCGGAGCATTGCCGGGTGACTGAACGCGATGTTCCAGTGCTGATCCTGCTCGATTGGTATCGGACGCTTTCCCATTCACTGTTCTGGGAGCCGTGGACGGAGTCGGACGACGTGATCCTGCGTGATGTCGCAGGGCGAATGGCGACGGCACTCTTTGGAGGAGACTGGCGTGCGCTGCATCGGCGCTGGATGTACGGCGAGGTGGCGGCTGAAGCAGTGGTCGATGCGGTTGCGCGGGCAGCGGGCGTCGACCCGGCGCTGGCGATGCGCGGGCTGATCGGGAGTTGCGAGGGGATGGTGCCGGCCTCTCCGGACATCCTGCCCCGGGTGGAGTGGCTTCGCGCGCACGGGATTCGGGTCGGCATCGCGACCGACAACATGGATACGTTCACGCGGTGGACCGTTCCGGCGCTCGACCTGGGCCGGTGGTTCGAGCCGATCCTGAACTCGGCCGATCTGGGGGCGCTCAAGGGAGATGCGCTGGACGCCGCTGGCCATTCGCCTTTCTTCGGGACGCTGCTTGGGGAACTGGCTTCGGATACCCTCGTCTACCTGGTCGACGACAGCGCACCGACGGCTCCGGTCGCCGAGGCCGCCGGAATCACCTTCTGCCATGTGACGCCGGAGCGGGACGCAGCCGCATGGCTGGACGCGCTGGCCAGGGAACTCCTTCCCGAGGCCAGCGCGTCCGTTTCGAGGGCTACCGTGGCGCGACGATCAGGCGGGCGCCGTGCGTGAGGCCGGTGGGAAGCAGGCCGCTTGTGGCGCCGGCCCCAGTGAGGACGACCTCGTACGGCTTCTCGCCGCGCGCTTCCAGGTGCGCCCGGAGGGGATTCTCGCCCGGGGTGGACTCCAGGAGTTCCACCACCGCGCCCGCCGTGCCGACCGGGAAGCGCATCGCCGCACCGATCTCCTCGTTCCACGGTTCGAGCGTCACGCCGTCCGAGCCGGTGAGCGACGCGTAGTCCGCGCGTGAGGCCGCAAGGTCCGCCACAGCGATGCGGATGGTGCTGACGCCGGCCACCCCGTTGGCATGGATCGAGGCTTCCCCGCTGGGCACGCGGAGTGCACGGTCGGTCTCGTCGAAGCAGTAGAAGGGCAGGGAGGCCGCGCTGCCTTCGCCGAAGCGGAGATTCCGCCAGTCGAGACGCTGGCCGTCTGGCCGGAAGCGGCCGCCGGGCTGTGGCTCCAGGGCGTCGAGGCCTCGATTGCGGAGAACGGCGACCTCGGCATCGAGATCGTTCGTGCGGAGGGCGTAGTCGACGAAGCCCTCACCGGCGCGCTGGAGGATGTTGCGCCAGACATCGTTGCCGCCGGGCACGTCGCGGAAGGTGATCAGTTCTAAGTAGACGCCGTCCTGGAACGTCACGAGGACATTGGCGGACGCGCCGTCCTTGTGCTCTCCGCCGGGTGTGACGGTGAATCCGGCGGCTGTGTAGTCGCGGGTGGCCGTGTCGAGATCGTCGACGGCGATGACGATGTGATCGAATCCGATGGGCATGGGGCGTTCCTTTGTGGGAGGTGCGTTCAGGACTCCTGCGTCAGGTTGGCGAGGCGCTGGAAGTAGTCCGGGAAGGTCTTCGCGGTGCAGCCAGGATCGAGGATCGTCACCCCCGGTGCGCGCAGGCCGGTCAGCGCGAAGCTCATCGCCATGCGGTGATCGGCGTAGGTGTGGACTTCGGCAGGCGTCACCGGGCGGGGGCGGATCGTCAGGCCGTCCGGGAACTCCTCGACATCCTGGCCGAGCCGGCGGAGTTCGGTCGCGACATCGGCGATGCGGTCGGTCTCCTTCACGCGATTGTGGGCGATGCCGCGAATGGTGATCGGGCTGTCGGCGAATGGGGCGATCGCCGCGAGGGTCTGCGCGGTGTCGGAGATCACGTTGAAGTCGAAGTCGCCGCCGCGCAGGGCGCCTCCTTCCGGGCCGCGTACGGTCGTCTGTATATCCGTCATCGTGACCGTCGCACCCATGCGTTCCAGCACACGTACGAACCCGAGGTCGCCCTGCGTGGAGTGGCTGCCGAGACCGTTCACGGTCACTTCACCGCCGGTGACGGCGGCGGCGGCGAAAAAGTAGGAGGCGTTCGAGGCATCTGGCTCGATCTGGTACGCCCGGCCCTCGTAGCGCTGGCCGGGGACGACGCGGAAGGTCTTCCAATTCACGTCGTCGATCTCGGTCTCCACGCCGAAGGCGCGCATTACGTCGGCGGTGATGACGATGTAGGGCTTGGAGACAAGCTCGCCTTCGACCTCGATCGTCACGCCGTCGCGGGCGTAGGGGGCCGCGAGTAGGAGCCCGGTGAGGAACTGGCTGCTGAGGTTCCCGGAGACGGTCGTGGTGCCGCCAGTGAATCCGGCGGCGCGGACGACGATTGGTGGACAATCGGTGCCGGCCTCGCTGACAGCATCGATCCCAAGCTGGCGGAGGGCGGCGAGCAGCGGGCCGATCGGGCGTTCCCGCATGCGGGGGACGCCATCCAGCCGGTAGGCGCCGTGGCCGATGGCAAGGATCGCGGTGAGGAAGCGGGCGGTGGTGCCGGAGTTGCCGATGAAGAGGTCCGCATCCGTGGCCGAGAATGTGCCGTCGCCGCCAGTTATCTCGAACCGGGATTCCTCCGGCGAGTCCGTGACTGCGATCCCAAGGTCGTTCAGTGCCTGCGCCATGTAGCGGGTGTCGTCACTGAAGAGGGCTCCAGTGAGCGTCGAGTGGCCGCGGGCGAGACCAGCGATGGGAAGCGCGCGGTTGGTGATGCTCTTGGAGCCGGGCACGAACGCCGTGCCGGTGACAGGGCGGTGAACCGGGATCATCTCGATGCGGTCGGGCGTGGCGACGGATGACGAGGACATGAGCGGATGATCTCCGTGGGTCGGGCGACGATGGACGAACGGATCCTATCGTATCCGATCCTGCCAGTGCGTGATGCAATGGCGTGAAGGGACGAGCCAGCGCGATGCTGGCTCGTCCCTTCAGCGGTAATTCCCCGGTCCGTGATGCTACGATGCGGGCGTGGCTTCGAGCGCCGGTGTCGCGCCGATCGTGGTCGGGGCGTCCTCGCCACGCATGCCGGCGGCCAGGGCATCGGTGTTCCAGGTGATCATCTTGACGTAGGTATCGCCGTTGCTGCCCGGCTCGCCGAGGGCATCGGTGAAGAGGGTCGCGCCGACCTTCACACCGGCCTCCTTTGCGACCGACTCAAGCAATTGCGGATTCTCGATGTTCTCCGGGAAGATTGCCTTCACCTTGGCGGCCTTGATCTGATCGACCAGTTGGGCGATCTGCTGGGCCGAGGGCTCCGCCTCTTCCGTCGAAAGGCCGAGGATCGTGCCCACGATCTCGATGCCGTATGCATCGGTGTAGTAGCCGAGGGCATCGTGCGAGGTGACGATCCGGCGCTCGTCGGCGGGAATCGCGCCAATCTGGTCCTTCACCCAGGCGTCGAGCTTGCCGAGCTGGTCGACATAGGCATCGTGGGCCTGCTGGAAGGTGGAGCGCATGTCGAGGTCGTTCTGCCCCAGGGCCGTATTGATGGCGCCGCAGGCGGTGATGGCGTTCTGGACATTGCCCCAGATGTGGGGATCGGTGTCGCCGTGATCGTGGCTCTCCTCGCCCGATGCGGGACTCGCCTCTGCCTCGTGATCGTGGTCCTCGCCCTCGGTGAGGGTGCGGACCGTGATGCCTTCCGAGACGACGACCCGGGTGGCGGATGTGCCGGAGGCAGAGACCATGTCATCGAGCCAGGTTTCGAAGCCGAGTCCGATTTCGAAGATCAGGTTGGCGTCCGCGATGCTGGCGACCTGTTCCGGGCTGGGGTCGAAGCTGTGGGTGTCGCCGCCGGCCGGGACGATGGTGGAGAGGTCGATCGCATCGCCGCCGATGTTCTTCAGCCAGTCTTCCAGCACACTGAAGGTGGCGACGACCTTCAGCTTCGATCCCTGTGCGGCAGCCGGGAGGGATGCGCCGGCACCGGCGATTGCCAGGGCGGCGGACGAGGCGAGCAGCCTCCGTCGCGAGAGGGTGAACGAGGGCATAGCGGTGTGAAGCGAAAGACGATCGGTGCGCATGAGAAGACTCCTGAACGCGAGCGTCGTGGCGGAGGACGCCGGGAGGGGCGGGCTCCGGAAGGGGAGTCCGTCGTTTATCCTTCGGCAGGCGCGTCACCAGGACACGGCGCCGAATTCGAGACGAAGTATCATAAAGAGGCGCGTTGTTGTCAAACGCGCGCAGTCGTTCGCGATGGAACCGCCTTGGGAAACTATGCGTCCTTCTCAACGAGCGGCCATTCCTGGTTGCCTGTTCACCCCATTCATGATGCGTCTCGCACGAGGGAACTCCATTCGATGAATACCCGGACTCCGCGCTTGCTGGCGATGATGCTTGTGCTGATGCTGGCATTCGGCGTTGCCGCTCCGGTGGGCGCCAGCCAGACGGCTTCGGACGAGCAGGGCGTGCGCTCGGCCATTGCCGATCTCGACCGGTTTGATCAAGACGGGAACATGAGCGCGTACTACGACCGGCTGGCCCCCGCGTTCCGCAATCTCGTTCCACGCAGCATCTGGCTTGGGTGGACATCGGAGAATCCAGGGCTGGTTTCGGAGGACGCCAGCACCGTTGGCGACATCTCCTTCGGTGACTGGACGTGGGACGCCACCGGGGAGGACTTCGAGGATGTCGCCACGGTGACGGTCGGGAATGCGGACCTGCACTTCGTCAACGATGGCACCCGGTGGAGGCTCATTCCGGATCTCGATCCGGAGACGGTGAACGCCGATGGCGGCGCGGCGGACGGGGATTTCTCCTACAAAAGCCCGATCGACGATGCCGATTACGCGAAGATCGACGAGTTCTGGGCGCGTATGTTCCACGATGCCGGGAAGGACGATGCCTATCGACCTGCTGCCGGGGTGGTGGAGGTGACGACGAACGCGCAGATCTCGGCGGGTTGTGGCACGGCCAAGCAGATCGAGGATCGTGGCATGTACTACTGCACGATCGACGAGACGATTTACTTCGGCGGTGACTTTCGCGACCTGGTGATCGACAACCTCGGTGAATGGGCGTGGATCACCGGTGTCGCTCACGAATGGGGACATCACATTCAGCAGTTGATGGGCTTCGACCAGTCCAACGACCCGGAGCTCGATCAGGGGTACTACACGATCGAGCTGGAATTGCAGGCGGATTGCCTCTCCGGGATGTACAGCCAGGATGCCTACGCACACGGCGAGATCGGCGACCGGCAGGTTCGCGAAGCCGATGCGATCATGGAGGCGATCGGCGATCCCACCGGGACGAAATGGGACGATCCGGACGCCCACGGCACGAGCGAGCAGCGGCAGGCGTCGTTCACGAACGGGTTCGACAACGGTCTTCTTGGGTGCCGGGTCGACCTTGCCGAGGCGAATGCTGGCGGGCAATAGATCGACGGGCATGCATGGAGAAACTGGCCTGGCGGGCTGGCATCGCGATCAATCGAGCGCCCGGGCCTGCCCGTCCACTTGCAGACTGATTGGGGACCACGGTTCGGTACCGTCTTCCCAGCCTCGAGTTAGGCCGAACGGTAGTAGACGATGTGCTCCTCGACGGCAAGCGCCCAGAGACCATCCCTGATTTCTTCCCGGGATTGGCCCATCTCCGGGAAGAAGCACAACCGATTCATCGCCTCATCAAGCTGGTTAGCGTAAATTGCCTGTTGCTGTGTGCCCCATTCCTGCTTGGTATAGCGAAGAATGGCGTGCATGTCCTTCCTGGCTTCTGCGGCCAGGCGTTGTTCACGGCTGGACATCGTCGGCAATCGGAAGTCCGAGGCGATCCTCCTCGTCCGCCTCTGTGAGCAACTCCTGCATGCTGTCCGCGGTCCAGACCGTGATCTCTCCCGTCTCGACCTGCTGATCGGCCAGATCGATCGCTGCGCGGAGACGGTTGAGCCGGTCTTCACGGTCCATAAGGCGGATCGCTTCGCGAACGACCTCGCTGGCATTGCCGTACATGCCGCTCTCGACCTTCTTGCGGATGATTGCTTCGAGTTGGGGGGTGAGATTCACGTTCATGGGATCTGCTCCTTGCTTGGCCATAGAATAGCAAGGATTGCTATCTCTTGACATGCTGCCGCTATTCGCGTCATCCGGATCACCTTTGAAGCTGGGGCATCGACAGCGGCGGGATCGGCCCTACAATGACGCCATCGATCTCGTTTCTTGCCGATCAATTTGTTGAATCGCGTCCCATCAGGAGGCTCTCCCTGTCATGGCAACCACGCCCACCACTGCCCCCAGTCCCCTGGACGTCTTTTCGCATGGCAAGCTCCCCGGTTGGGCGCTCTACCGGCAGGAGCTCGATGGCGAGGATGTCGGCTCCATCGACGAGGCCATTGCCCGCGAGTTCCAGCGCCCGGAGGTGATCGCTGCAATCGGGCCAGGCACGAGGGTGGCGCTCACGGCAGGCAGTCGTGGCATCGACCGCATCGCCGAGGTGATCCGTGCGGTGGTGGCCCAGGTGAAGGCGCTCGGTGGGGAGCCATTCGTCATCCCCGCAATGGGGAGCCACGGCGGGGGGACGGCCGAGGGCCAGCGTGCGCTGATTGAGCATTTCGGCGTGACCGAAGCATTCGTCGGGTGCGAGATCCGGGCAAGCATGGAGACGGTGCAGCTTGGGACGCTGGAAGGCGATGTGCCTGTCTGGTTCGACCGCATCGCCTACGAGCAGGCAGACGTCGTGATTCCGGTGGGACGCGTGAAGCCGCACACCGATTTCCGGGGACCGACCGAATCCGGATTGATGAAGATGCTGGCGATCGGGCTTGGTAAGCAGCATGGCGCGAGCTGGTTTCACAGCCAGGGCATCGCGACCTTTGGCGAGCTGATTCCGCGCGTCGGCCAGTTCACGCTGTCGAAGGTGAACATCCCCTTTGGCATTGCGCTGGTCGAGAACGGGCACAGCAAGCTGGCCATCATTGAGGTCGTTCCGGCGAAAGGCATGTTCGCACGGGAGCAGGAATTGCTGAAGATCGCCTTCTCGAAGCTGGCGCGACTGCCGCAGCTGGAGGCGCTGGATGTCCTGATTGTGGACAAGATCGGCAAGGACATCAGCGGCGATGGCGCCGATCCGAATGTGATCAACCGCGATGTGGCCGGCGTCATCGACTTCTCGACCGCCAGACCGCGCATTCAGCGGTACATCGTGCGCGGGCTGACCGACGATACCGAGGGGAATGCGACGGGGATCGGGATGTTCGATTTCGCGTTGCGGCGCGCGGTGGACCGCATGGACCAGGTCCCGACCGCGATGAACATGATCACCGCCAAGTCGCCGCAGGGAGCGCGTATCCCGATCACGGTCGAGACCGACCGCCAGGCGTTGCAGCTGGCGATTGCCTCCGCGCTGAAGGTGCCTGATGGTGGGGCGAAGATCGTGCGGATCGCCAGCACGAAGTCGCTGGAGACGTTCTACGCCTCGGAGACATTGGCGGACGAGCTAGCCGGTGTCTCCAACGTCTCGATAGATGGCGAGGTCGGCCCGATTGCTTTCGATCCGGACGGGATGTTCGCGGATTCGCTGTAGGAGCTGGCCAAGGGAGACTCTTCAGCCGGACAGATATTCACGTTGGTGATTACGCGGAATGTTCGTGGGTTTCTAGAGGCGAATTTATGGATGGGTTTCGCCAACGTATCTGCGCGCTTTGCAACATTCCGCCATGTCCAGCACCTTCTTCTATGCCCTTCATATTTCTGAACACATCGCGGCGGTCCTATTGGTGAAGCGGGGAGACGATCCGGAGTCGAACGTGGCGGGAGAAGAGGAGCGGGCAGGGGTACCATCGTCCGTTTCAGAGCCGATCGACGTCCGAACCGTGGTAGAGCTTGGGAGAGAAGGTGGGGTCTTCTTCGTGGGTATCTCTCCGGAGGGATCGCTTGGCGCGTGGCCAAATCGCGTAACAGACGAGATTGTCATCACGCGCGAGCGGCGCGGACACTATTTGAGCGAGCACCCCGAGGTCGAGGCATACGAAGGGTTGCTGGTTCAGACGCTACTCGCCCCTCGTTTGTGTATGAAGTGATGGACGTCCCCATGACAGCCATGTTCGTCGGGATCGAGAACGCGCGGTACGACTTCGTGGCGATTGTCCGGATATCGGACAACCTGATTCTGCAGAATTCGGTCATTACGTCCCGGCGACAACGAAGACGTGGAAGGAGGAAGCCAGCGAATCGTCTTCGATTGGTGTGGGAGAAAGAGGATGAAGGGTGACCGTTTGACGGGACTGCCCCCCCGCATGACCTTACCCCGAAGGGTGTATCCGGTCGTAGATGGCAGGTTATCTCTACCTCAAACGATCACCTTTCATTTTCCATGATACCCCTTGCGTCAATTCGCGCGACAGCCGGTGAATGGCTTCGTTCCGGATCGTTCCGAAAATGGATCGCGTGGTAGTCATCTGCGCCGCAGGCGGGATGTGCGGATGACCTGCGGCCTTCTGCATATCCTGCCGGGTCGACTCTAAGAGCTTGCGCCAATAGGCAGCTGCGTCATGGTTTGCGTGAGGGACGACCGTCCCACCGATACCGCGTCCATCCCTCGCGGATGAGGCGGCGCACGATGACGACGACCGCCGAGAACGCCAGCCAGA
>JASGDN010000023.1:0-23987 GCA_049841275.1 Thermomicrobiales bacterium | reverse complement strand
GGTGCCGCCGCGGCCGCAACGTTCCTCGCGACGCATGCCGCAAGCGCGAGCCCGGCCGCGCACCCGCACGCCGCCGCTCCCGCCCAGGATGCGCAGGAGGTTCGCCTGCTCATTCGCGACGACATCAAGAGTGCCTATGCCGCCGAGGCCGCCGTCGATCTCTGGTCGAAGGATCATCCGGCCAAGGTGACACTCGACGTTCCGCCAGCTGGCGCCGATGTCTCGCAGAAGATCCAGGCCGCGCAGGCTTCCGGCGATCTCGTCTGGGATGGGATGGCGGTGATCGAGTTTCCGTCCCAGACATCGGAGTGGGTCAATCGCAAGCTGATGGTGCCGCTGGACGACCTGATCGCGGCATCCACCATCGCAGAGGCGAAGGACGTGATCGCCGGGATCATTCCCAGCATCGCGGAATCGCTGAAGTACGAGGGTAAGCAATACGCCGTGCCGGGGAATGTCGGCAGCGTGGCGCTCGCTTGGATGACCGAGCCCCTCCAAACGGCGGGGATTACGGAAGACCCGGTGTCGTGGCAGGAAGTTCATGATGCCGCCGCCGCGATCTACGAAAGCGCTCCCGATTACACGCCGTTCGACTCCGCCGGCACGCCGCTCTGCGATCTCTGGTCGCTGATCTGGGGTGCAACCGACAAGCCGCTTGCCGCGGACACCGGCTACGTGGATATCACCAGCCAGGCTTCCATTGACGCGCTCAACTGGATGAAGCAGATGGTCGACGAGGAGCTGATGCCGCCCACACGCTCGCCGCAGGGGGCGGCCACCAACCAGCAGTGGCAGGACTGGCAGAAGGGCGCCACGGCGATCATCACATGCTTCGATGTCGCAGCCACCATCAACCAGCAGACCTTCGGCATCGATGCTGCCAAGAATGGCCTCAACATCCGCAAGGATCGCGATCAGGTCATGGCTGGCACGCCGTTCTGGACGAATGGCAGCGTCGTGTTGAACGGCGCGAAGAATCCGCAGGGGATGGCCGATTTCCTTCTCTGGTGGTTCAGTCCCGCCAACGAGGCGACAGGCAAGCAAATCGCCCAGGTCGCCGCCAAGCCTTGCTACCAGTACACCTACGACTCCTTCGTGAAGGGCAACCCCGAATACCAGTGGGAGGCTGACGCGATCGAGGTCGTGCGCAATTCCGTGCCGTTCCCCGCCGACAACACGCGCACCATCCAGCAGAAGGCGACCCAGCCCTGGATGGAGCAGGCGATTGCCGGCGAGGTCGATCCGGAAGAGGCGATGGCCAACGCACTCGCCGACATCCAGAAGGAAGTCGACAAGCTCAAGAACTAGCGCACCGCCTCGCCGAACGGGGCATTGGCGATGCCCACTGAACGCTTACCTTCGCTGCGCTCAGAATGGCATGCCGTGTTGAGTGCTCGGAAGGCTCGGTTCACGCCAGGATTGGCAAGACAGTGCATTGAGCCCGGCTCATGCGGACCGGAGGGTGTGCGACGGGACACGAAGCTCCATCGCACCCACCCGCGCGATTCCGGCTGATGCGATCGCATGCCGGAATCGCGCGAGGAGACGACAGGACAATGGCTTCGATCACGCAAATGGCGGGGAATCGTCGCGCGAAAGGCCGGGGGGAGCGGACGAATCCGTGGGCCTATCTCTTCATCGCTCCGGCCGTAGGGCTCTACCTGGTCTTCAGCGTCTGGCCCATCTTTCGCGGCATCGCGATGGCCTTCACCGATTTTCGCTTCATCTATCCGGATACGCGCTGGGAATTCAACGGCATCTCCAACTTCCGCGAGATGTGGAGTGATGAAGACTTCTGGAATGCGGTTCGTATCACGATCCGGTTCACGCTCTACGTGCTTCCGGCAACGGTCATCCTGGCATTGATCCTCGCGATCGCCATCAGCCGTGTCTCCCGGCTTGCGGCGTTCTATCGCTGGATGGTCTATCTGCCGGTGATCCTGCCGGTTGCGGTCACCTACCTGATGTTCGGACAACTCTTCAACACGAAATTCGGTCTGATCAATACGGTCCTGCGCGATACATTCAGCATCAGGCGGCCACCTCGCTGGCTCGACGACCCAGATTACGCCCTGAAAGCGTTGGCCCTCACTGATATCTGGCGCGGCGTCGGCTTCCCGACGTTGCTCTTCCTGATCGGCATCTATGGCATCGGTAACGAACTCTATGAGGCTGCCGCCGTCGATGGGGCGTCCGGGTGGCAGCAGTTCCGCTCGATCACGCTGCCCTTGCTGAAACCGGTCTTTGCGCTGGTGTTGCTGCTGGGGCTCTCCTCCACGCCGATGGTGGTCGATCCGATGCTGATCCTCACCGGCGGGGGACCGCGCGATTCCACGACCAGTCTCGGACTCTATGCCTACCAGACGGCCTTCCAGCTCGGCGACCTGCGTCTCGGCTATGCCGCCGCCATGAACCTCGTGCTCGGCATGTCCAGCGCCGTTATCGCGCTGATCGTCTTCCGTGGGCTGCGTGGCGATACCGAGGGCACATCCGGTCCACGCCGGTTCCTGCGCCGTCGCCCGGCCGGGGAATCCGCCGCCTGACCGGCGTGAAGAAGGAGCGATTCGTGGCATCGACCATTCCCACAGCATCCCCGACACCAGCAGTGCCCGGTGGTTCGCCCGGCCAGCAGCCGAATCGGCCGTCACCCTGGAAGAGATTCTGGCGGAGCGACTGGTACTGGCACCTCTTCATGATCCTGTCGCTGATCGTCACATTCATCCCGATCATCTGGATGGTGTCGACCTCCCTGAAGAACCGGCTGGGGTTCGCCGAGGACCCTGCCGGATTGATCCCGCGCCATCCGACGCTCGTCAACTACCGCTACATGCTGACGGCGGTCGAGAATGTGCCGATCTACATGCGAAACAGTTTTGTGCTTGCGATCGGCACGGCGTTGCTCCAGGTCTTCGTGGCCTCGCTGGCGGGCTATGCCTTTGCCCGCATGCCCTTTCGGGGAAAGAACCTCATCCTTTCCGTGCTCATCATCTCGGTCTTCGTTCCTCGCTCCGGTGGCCTGATGGCGCTCTACGAACTGATGACCTTCCTGCACCTGCGCAACAGCCTCTTCGGACTCATCCTGCTCTTCGCGGCGAATGTGCCGGTCCCCATCTTCATCATGCGGCAGGCATTCCTCGCGATCCCGAAGGAGATCGAGGAAGCGGCCATTCTCGATGGGGCGAGCTGGTTCCGCGTCTATCGGCAGATCGCCTTGCCCCTCGCGCTCGGCGGCATGGTGATCGTGGCGACGCTCGCCTTTATCACGGCCTGGAGCGACTATCTGGTGACCTTCACCATGATCGACCTCGACAGCCAGATGACGATCTCGGTCGGTATCCAGAAAGTGCTCTCCAATTCCTACCAGTCCGCGTTGACGGCGCCCCAGTTCCGGGGGCAATTGACGGGAGAGACGTCCGATGCGGCCATGCTGCTGACCGCGACGCTGCCCGTGATCGTCTTCTATGCCCTGCTTCAACGGTGGTTCATGCGTGGACTTACCGAGGGCGCGGTAAAACTCTGATACGTGGCTCCTGGTTGGAGGGAGCGGAATCGGGCGGAGTGAGCCGATGGACGAAGCAGCAGAGGGGCACAAGGACGAACGCGATGGACATCGGGACGGGGTGAAATCCGCGCACCGGGCGCTATCGATTCTGGAATTGCTCGCGCAGAGCGACCGGCCAATGACGTTTGCCGAGATCGGAACGGCGCTGGCCCTCCCGCGTTCGAGCCTCTTTGGCCTCCTCAACACGCTGCGCGATCGTGGATGGATCGACCTTGCCGAAGGAGAGCGGGGATACCGGCTTGGCATCCGGACCCTGGAAGCGGGGAATGCCTATCAACGGTCGCTCGATCTGCTGGTGATTGCGAAACCGCACATGGAGCGCATCCGTGATGCGCTGGATGAGACGGTGCAGATCTCGGTGCTGGAGGGGAGACACAACGTCTATCTCGACAAGGTGGAGGGCGGGCAGCGCTTGCGGCTCGATTCCGAGGTGGGACGCCGGTTGCCCGCTCATGCGACGGCGCTCGGCAAGATGTTGCTTGCCGATCTGCCAGACGATGCGCTCGCGAAACTCTTCGCCGGTGTCGAATTGGAGACGTTCACCGGTACGACGATCGGTTCGCTGGATGGCTTGCAGGAAGCACTGGCCACGATCCGTGCCCAGGGATTCTCCGAGGACCGGGAGGAGTACACGGTCGGCGTGCGCTGCGTTGCCCTGCCGATCCGCAATCACACTGGCCACGTCATTGCCGCGATGAGCGTCTCGTTCCCGACGGTGCGGTTCACTCCGGAGCGTGGCGAACAGGCGCGGACGCTTCTGGAAGACGCTACGCGTGCGATCTCGGTCAGGTTGGGATACATCGCACCATCCGCTACACCGGTTGCCACAGGGTGACCGGGTTGCATAACAACCGGGGAGAGAACCTTCCGTGAAGATCACGTCCATCGAGGCCATGCGCCTGACGCCGCCCGAGCCACGGGCCTACAAGACGAAACCCCGTCGCGACGGTTGGGCGACCACCGCCGAAGTCGCCAATCCCATGTCCCGCTATCCCGAGGTGAAGGCGCACCGCAGCCTTTGGCTCCCGAAATGGGAGGGGGTCTGGGCGAAGGTCACACTGGAAGATGGCACCATCGGATACGGCAATACGGGCAACGGCCGCGTCTCTGCCGCCATCATCGACGACCATCTGGCGCCGAATCTCGTCGGGGAGTCGATCTTCGCTAACGAGAAACTGGCCGACAAGCTCTTTCGCCTCACCACCCCCTATGGAGCTGCCGGTCTCGCGTCGTACGCCGTCTCCGCCGTCGATCTCGCCTTCTGGGATGCCCGCGCGAAGCTGCTCGACATGCCCGTCTATCAGCTTGCCGGCGGTCCGCAGAAGGAAAAACTCTTCTGCTACGCCACCGGCAACGATGTCGACTGGTACCAGGAGCTCGGGTTCAGGGCATTCAAGCTTGCCTGCCCCTACGGCCCGGCCGATGGCCTCGACGGCCTGCGCAAGAACGAGGAGTTCATCGCGAAGACGCGCGAGCAGATCGGTGACGAGGCCGAGCTGATGCTCGATTGCTGGATGGCGTTCGACATCGAATACACCGTGCGCCTCGCCGAGACGCTGCGTCCCTATCGCCTGAAGTGGATCGAGGAATACCTGCTTCCCGACGACCACGATGCCCACCTGGCCGTGCGCGACCGCCTGCCCTGGCAGACCCTCGCCACCGGCGAGCACTGGTACACGCCGTTCCCCTTCCAGTGGGCGGTCAATCATCGCGTCGCGGACATCCTGCAGCCGGACATCAACTGGGTCGGTGGATTCAGTACTTGCCAGAAGATCGCCGCCAGCGCCGGGGCTGCGAACGTGAGCGTCATCCTGCATGGCGGCGGCAACACCGCGCATGGCCAGCACTTCTCGTTCGCGACGCCCGCCGTGCCGTGGCTCGAATGCTTCGTAGGCACGCCGCCGGGTGTGCCGTTGGAGGAGGGCTGGACCCTGCCCGGCCAGGCGAGCCCCAAGGATGGCTACCTCGTGCCGTCCGATGCGCCCGGCTTTGGCCTGGAGATCCCGGACGATTGGTTCTCCCCATTCTTCGGATGAATCGGTACGATGGACGGAGCGATCGCAGTCGGATAACAGATGGTGATGGGAGAGGTGAAGGCATGACGGCGAAGGAGACGATCGATCGGGTCGATGCGATCCGGCTGGGTGGATGGCGCTACTGCCCCGGCTACGAGATCTACTGGATGGACATGCGGGCGCCCGCCGAACCGCTGGCGCTGGTCAGCCTCGTCATCCGAGCCGGGGATGCCATCGTGATGGTGAATTGCGGCCCGGATGCCTCCCAGCTTGCGCCGAAGCCGCATGGCGATCCGATGGAGACGCACCAGCACGTCCTCGAATCGAGCCCGGACGAGCAGCTCGAACCGGCGCTCGCCACGCTTGGCCTGCGCCCGGATGACATCACCCACGTCATATGCACGCCGTTCCAGATCTATTCAGTGGGGAACCTGCAGCGCCTGCGCAACGCGGAGATCTGTCTCTCCCGGCGCGGCTGGATCGATTTCCATGCGCCGCGCTGGAAGGAGCATCCCCACGACAAGCGCTGGGCCTGCATCCCGCAGGATGTGCTGGTCGATCTCGTCACGGATGCCTGGCCGCGCGTTCACCTTGTCCCGGACGAGGACCACGAGATCGTGCCCGGTGTGGAGACGTTCTGGACTGGCGTCCACCACCGCGCGAGCATCGCCGTGAAGATCCAGACCGAAAAGGGGGTGCTGATCGCCGGGGATGCCTTCATGCGGCTCGGCAACATCGAACGGCGGCACCCGATTGGCATCAACGAGAGCATGGAAGAGGCGCTTGCCGCTTACGACCGCATCGCGAACGAGGCGGACATCATCGTGCCCCTCTACGATCCCGCCGTCTGGGATCGCCACCCCGGCGGCCGGATCGCCTGACCGTCACGCTCCTCGACAGAACGCCTCGGCCATGTCTCTGGCCGAGGCGTTCTGTCGAGTCTTGATGCGGAATGCGGCCGGCGATCAGGAACGCTGGCGCCGGCCGACGAATGCGCTCGCGAGGAGCGTGACCAGCGCCAGGCCCAGCAACCAGGTGGGAGTCGTCGGTGAATGCGGTGCTCCGCCATTTCCGCCGGTATTGGGGAGGGATGTCACAGGCGCCAGGGTCGCGACCTGCGTCGCCGTGCTCGCGGTGGTGGACGTCGGCACTGAGGGCGGTGTGTTCGTCGGCACGGCGGCTGAAGTACTCGTTGGGACGTTCGTAGGCGTGTTGGTTGATGTCTCCGTGGGGATATTCGTCGGCGTGGCAGTGGGTGTCTGCGTGGACGTACTGGTGGGCGTCGCTGGTTCGGTCGGCGTATTCGCAGGGGTGTTGGTCGGTGTATTCGTCGGGATAGCGGTAGGCGTCGCTGTCGGGGTATTCGTTGGAGTATTGGTCGGCGTGTTTGTTGGCGTGCTCGTGGAAGTGCTCGCTGGTGTCGCGGTTGGCGCGTTTGTTGGCGTGCTCGTGGCTGTCGCCGTCGCGGTTGGCGTGTCCGTCGGTGTGATGCAGGCGACCGGCACATCGTCATCGTCGTCCGCGGCGTTCACCTGGCTGGGAACCAGGATCTCGCATGGATCGGGCCTGGTGGTTGCGGCCGGTGTGGTGGTCGGGACGATCGTCGCTGTCTCGGTGGGAATGCTGGTTGGCGTATTGTTCAAGAACGACAGGACACGGCAGGTGGTGGTGGGGGTGGAGTCGATGGCATTGGTTGACATGCCCCGGACACTGATATTGGGGCCAAAGAGCTCGATCGCTTCCGATACCGAGAGCGACCAGGTGAGGGTCTCGACATAGCCGAGATATCTGGAGCAGGTCTGATCGCCATAGATGGTGAGATAGCGTACCGAGATGCTGGCGTCGATCGATCCCGAGCGAGGAATCTGCACCGGCGATGATTCGCTCCCGTTGATGGTCAGCACCACGGGCCGGGTGTGGGGGTGGGAGTCGGCGGATTGGCGGTGATAAACACCGTGCGGCACGTCGTGGTCGGTGTCCCACTCGACCCCGGTGCTGTCCACCCCTGGAAGCTGATCGACGTCCCAGCGACCGACGCCAGGCCATCCGCCGAGATGACCCACGGATTGCTCGGGTTGAAGCCGGCCGCCTGGGTACAAGTCACATCCGAGAAGAATTTGATGATGCCCTCCGAGATGGCGGCCGTCATCGATCCCGTCGGCAACAGGTAGACTGGCGACGATTCGCTGCCGTTGAGCGTCAGGACCACGGCGGCGGCGTTGAATGCGGCGGCAGGCGTTTCCTCGACAATCGGTGTTTCGATGGCCTGCGGTGGATCGGTTGCCGCTGGTGTCTCGACGACGGGGCTTGCGTCTTGTGCCGCAGTGATCGGCACTGAAAACGCGAACAGGGCAAGGAGCAGGCACCAGGCCACGAGCCTGGCACGCGAAGGCGGAGTGCGCATGGGAGGGTTCTCCCCACAAAGAACCAAGGGATCGATGCAGTCCCAGAACCCCAGCAGGATTGTAGTGATTCTTCAGGAACAAGACAAACGTGGGGATGCACGCGGACGCCGCTCAGCTGATAGGAAGACGGGCCTGGGGATGGCCTTTGTTCCGTGGGTCGTTCCTGGGAGGTTTGCCATTGACCGCTGGGGCGAGAGGGATGGGCGGCGCCTCGGCGGTCGTGGAGCCGGACAGGCGGTCGCATCGCCTGAGCGTCTGGTCCAGGATGCGGGAGTGACTGCTATCGAATCCAGGGCGGAACGACGCCATTCTGCTGGCCTTCTGCCCGGGCGACGGCGTTGGCGTGGCCGCACACGAGGAAGCGCGCGCCGGCACTCGATGAGAATTGCCGCGGGATGTCCGCGGCGATCGCGATCGTGTCGCCGGTCGCGAGATCGTATCGCATCTCGCCGGCGATACACGCCGCAGTGCCGGATTCCAGCGTCCAGATCTGTTCGGAATCGAATGTGTGCAGTGGCCCGCTCGCTCCGGCTGCGAACTCGACGCGCCAGAGGCTGAGCGAGGCCGTCCCGCCCAGGGTCGGGGAGGCGAGCGTGGTCATCGTGGCGTTCGGGGTTTCGGTGCGCCGGGTGTCGGCGACGCGGATAGGGAGGGTAGGAGTATCGAGCATGGTCATGGAATCGTCTCCGTGAGCGAAAAAGAAGTCACCCGGCTGGAAGTAGTCAATCAGATTGTCTTTATTGTAGGGGCGTCGGTCATAATAGTCAATATGGTTGTCTATGTGGTGGGGGATGGAGATGGAGAGTCCGGGCTACGAACTGGCGGCTCTGCTGTTGGGAGCGTTTCGCTCCACGATCGATGCGTTGCACGAGACCCTGGCGGAGCGTGGGTTCCCGGAGGCTCGTCCCGCCCACGGCCTGGCGTTGCAGGCAATCGGTCCCGGAGCTGTGAGCGTGTCGGACCTGGGACGGCGGTTGGGAGTCTCGAAACAGGCGGCGGCGAAGACCGCGTCCCGGCTGGAGGCGCTTGGCTATATCACGCGGACGGACGACCCGACCGATGCCCGGGCGAGGCCGATCGCACGGAGCGAGCGTGGGGAGGCGCTGCTGTACGCGACCGCGGTCGTGTTCGAAGAGCAGAAGCGGATATGGATCGCGACGCTCGGCGAGGATCGCTATGCGGCGATGATCGAGGGGTTGCGCGTCGTCGCCGCTGGCTCGTCACTCGTCGACACGCTCGCCTGGTTCCAGGCAGAGTGATTGCTGAATCGACGTGGTGGGCATGTCTGGCTGGATCGAACGACGTACGGGCAGGATGAGCCTCCCGCCCGTACGTCGTTGCCTTCCGGATCGGTGGCGCCTACACCTCGGACCAGATGCGGAGTGCGTTTGCGATGCCCGTCTCGATCGCGAGGAGATCTGGCACCTGGCCCTCGAATTCGATCGAGATGGGACCATCGAAGCCCGATGCCTTGATCAGCGTCAGCAGCCGCTTCATCGGCAGGTCGCCGAATCCCACGATCGATCCCTGGATGGCGTTCCCGGCCACGGTCGTGAGCCATCCGTTGCCCGGCACGAAGTCGCGGACGTAGAAATCCTTCAGGTGAACGACCGATGCGTAAGGCAGGTTCTTCGCCACGGCGGATTCCGGCAGTTCGTCCACGCAGAGGAAGTTGCCGATGTCGAGCGTCGTGCGGAAATTCGGGCGGTCAACCGCGTAGATGAGCCGGCGGACGCGCTCGCTGTTGTTCATGAAAAACCCGTGGTTCTCGATGCTCGTGGTGATGCCCAGGGTCGCCGCATAGTCGGCGACCTCCTGGCAGCATGGGACGATGGCCGCAAAGATCTGCTCGAACTCTGCCTGGCTGGCATCCCGGCGTGCCCACGCGACGACATCGTGCCGGAAATACGGGATACCCAACGCGTAGGCGGCATCGACGTGCCGCTTCACCCGTGCGACCTCGGCGGCGGGATCGTCGCAGTTGAAGTTCGCCCCCGTCGAATAGTTGGAGAGGGTGACGCCCTTCGCCTCGGCGTGGGAGCGGATGGCGGCGATGAGGGCGGGCTGGTCGATCAGGTCCTTCGCGAGGTTCCGGGTGCGGTTCGAATAGTCGGCTGGGTCCCAGCTGCCCTCTGGCGCGGCGCGTTCCAGCGTGGCGACCGTGGCCACCAGCCCGGCATCGGTGATCTCGAAGTGTGTGGCATCCGATGCGGCCACCCAGTCGATCGCGTCGAGGATCTCCATCGTCCCCCTGGCGAAACTCTGCGCGAAACTGTACGAACTGACACCGATCTTCACGTGCTCGATCCTTCGTGTGAGGGTTGGGGTTGCCATGCAGTGGCGTGGTGGTTGACGCCACCCTTTCGGGCGCAACCGTAGCATACGCCCCGTCCGTCGGTGCGCCTCGGGCGAATCGAATCCTGGCATCGTGCCATTGCATGCACCGTCTCACCCAATCCAGCATGACGTCGCTTCGGATTGACCATATCATCGTGAGCGCAGTTGAAGGGCTCACCACGACAGGGGGACGGTACGTGACGCCTGATCTCCGTGCATGATGGTGTATCTCGCCCAAACGCGAATACCCCCCCTTCACCACACGGTGAAGGGGGGTATTCGCGTTTGCAGGCGTATCGTTGGAATGGCTGTCCGATCGGTCGTCGTTACCGGTTAGGGCGACGCCGCAGTTCCCATGCGCCAGCGAGCAGCATGCCGCTGAGGGCGGTGAGCAGGAGCACGGCGGGCACCATCCCCATGCCGCTGCCGTCCGATCCGTTACCGGTGTTCGGCAGCTGGGCCACCTTTACCGTCGGCGTCGCTGGCACCTTGGTCGGGTGATGATGCGGCGTCTGCGTTGCTGTCGCTGTTGCGGTGGCTGCCGGCGTGCTCGTGGTGATTGCGGTGGCGGAAGCAGTCGGGGTCTGCGTCGGCTCCATCATGGGATTGGAGACGACGACGCTGGTGATGCGGCCCGCGATCACTTCGATCTGGGCGCGCGACTGGGTCTCCTCCTCGACGACATCGTAGACGCCGTCCGGAAGCCCGACGGTGCCAGCACCATCGACCACGATCTGGGCGTATTCCGCCGTGCCCGCGACACACTCGGCCGGCGTGGACGGAATATCGGCCGTGGCCTGGAACGTGTCGACGAAGTCGGACTGCCAGATGACATCCGTGATGTTGGAGCAGTAGAACTTCGCGATATTCACCGTGCCCTGATCCGCCGGGATCGTCGGGAGCGGGTCGTCGGTTGGGTTGGAGACGGTCATGTTGTACACGCCGCCGTCGGTGACCGTGATCACGGTGCGCGCCAGCGTCCCCTCCTCGACGACCTCGTAGTTCCCGGCCGGAAGTCCGATGGTGCCGGTGCCATCGACCGTCAGCTGGGCATGGTCGGCCGTCTGGTCGCCAATGAAGTAGAAGGTGAAGGTCGCGGAACCTGGCTGGCACTCGCCAGCGCTGGACGGAATTGCCGCGGCATTGATCTCGCCGCCCTGGAAGACGGTTTCCTCTATGCCATTGCAGTAGAACTTCGCGATATTGACCGTACCCTCGGTGTTCGTGTCTGGTGTGACGACGGTCGGCGTGAACGTCGGGGGCTCGGTTGGGGTGTTGGTTGGTGTTTCCGTCGGCGTATTTGTCGGGGTCTCGGTTGGCGTGTTGGTCGGCGTATTCGTCGGCGTCGGAGCCGGCACATCGAACGTCACCGTCCGCGTCTCATTGCGGCTCGGATTGCTGGTGACATAGATGGTGGCCGTGACCGTGTAGGTGCCGCCCGCGGTCGGATTCGGCATTGACACCAGGAGTTGGCCGCCGAACGCGAGCGCTGCGCTGTAATTCTGCGTCACCGTCGTGCCGCCGCTGACGGTGATAGCGCCCGAGCACTGACTCCCGGAGCAGCTGGTGCTATCCGGCGTCGCCGCCCAGCCGAACGTCAGGTCGATCGAGAGACCCTTCGGAATCTCGAGCACCCAGGCGCCGCCGAAGCTGGCGGTCCAGAGCGTCGATCCGCTCGGCATCACCCTGCCCGGGTTCGGCGACAGGATGAGACCGAAGACGGCGGCCGCGGCTTCGACATCGCCCTCAGCCGCTCCAGAAACATCCGTCGTCGCTGTTTCCTCGACATTCGGCTCGGTAGCTTCGACCGTCTCCACCGGAACGGTCCCGACGGCGACCGGGCTGGCGTCGTCGGTTGCTGCACTGACCCATGCCGGGGCCATCGAGGCGCCGAGCAGCAGGCTCACCACCAGCCAGGATACGACCCCGAACGATCGCAACCCACGTCTTCTTACCCCATTCACGCGTTCACCCCACCTGTGAATCAAGTCCTGTACGAACGCCCATTTTGCGTTCGTGAGTAGTTTGGTCCCGCTGCAGAGCGTACCGTCAAAAGACCCCGTCGTGGGCGTCCGGGGCCATCCATAGGCCATGAATGAGGCCAGCGTGGTTGCGTGCCCCGCCCGGCTGATCCAGGGCGGGCATTTCGGATGGGGAAGGGTGCCGGATGGCGAGGTGCGTAGGAGGGCGCCGCCGGGCTTCAGGCACCCAGGCGGACCCAAGCAAGCCGGGATGGTACCCTTTGATGTCGCTCGCGGGGACCGGTCGCGTCGGTCCCCATTCGTTACGATCGCGGAACCGATAGACCTGTCCAGCTCCACGCACCCCCCCGCTGCCCAGAAACCGCGGCTCACCCGGCTCGACCTGCACGGGTTCAAGAGCTTTGCCCAGAAAACGGGCTTCGTGTTCGAGCCCGGTATCACCGCCGTGGTCGGCCCGAATGGGTCCGGCAAGTCGAACATCGCCGATGCCATTCGCTGGGTGCTTGGGGAGACGAGCTACCATGCCCTGCGTTCCAAGAAGACGGAGGATGTGATCTTCGCGGGCGGCAAGGGCAAGGCGCCTGCCGGTCTCGCCGAGGTCACCGTCACGTTCGACAACGAGGATGGTTGGCTGCCCAGCGAGTTCACGGAGGTCACCGTCACCCGGCGCGCCTATCGCGGCGGCGAGAACCAGTACTTCATCAACGGACGCCGCGTCCGCCTGAAGGACGTTGCCTTTCTCACCGCCTCGCTTGGCCAGAGCTACACCGTCGTCGGGCAGGGCCTGGTCGACGCGGCGCTCAGCCAGCGCGCGGAGGAGCGCCGCGGTCTCTTCGAGCACGCCGCCGATCTCACCGGCCTGCGTCTCAAGGTACAGGAGGCCGAGCGCAATCTTGCCGAGGCCGATGGCAACATCGCACGGCTGACCGACATCCTGACCGAACTCGAACCGCGCCTGAAGACGATGGAACGCCAGGCGCGGCAGGCCCGCGAATGGCAAGGCCTGCGCGACCGCCTCACCTTCCTCCAGCGCGGGCACTACCATCGCTTGCTGGCCGTTGCCGTCGAGCGGCATGCGGAGGCCGAGCGCCATGCCGCTGGCGACGCGGAGACGCTGGATGCGGTCCGCACCTGGCTCGATGCCCTCGTGCGCGAGCGCGGCGAGGCGGCAGAGGCCATCGCGGCCGCCCGCGAAATGCTGAGCCGGCACGAGGCCCAGATCGCCGCGCTGGACGACGAGATCCGCCGGCGGGAGCACGAACGGGATCTCGTCCAGGAACGGCAAGGTGCGCTCGTTCGCCGTCGTGAGGACATGGCCGATACCCGGGCCGGCTTGGACGAGCAGGTCGCGCGCGCGACCGCCGAGCTTGAGGCGGTCGTTGCGTCCATCGCAGCCCTCGACGGCGACATCGCGGCGGCTCGCATCACGGTCGATACGTTGCTGGCCACAGTCCGGGCGCGGCGTCAGGAACGAACGGCGCTCGAAGCGGCGGCGGCGAAGCACGCCCGCACCGTCGCGGATCACGAGCGGATGCTGGCCGACCTCGAACGCCAGCGCGCCGTGCTGGCCCAACGGATGGAGTCCGCCAGTGGCGAGCAGGAACGCTTCGCCGCCGACATCGCGGGCCGCACCGAGCGCATCGCCGGGCTCGAACGCGAGATGGAGGCGTTCGCCGCCGAGGATGCCCGTATCGGCGAGCAGGTTGCGGCACAGGAAGCTGCCATCGTCGCTATCCGCCAGGACATCGAGGAGCATCGCGCGCGCGGGCAGGAGGCGAGCGCGCAACTTGCGGCGATCGAGCGCGAGCACGGCCAGGCGACCAATCGGTTGGAGGTGTTGCAGCGCGTCCACGAGAGTGGCACCGGCCTTCATGCCGGGCCGCGCCAGGTGATGCAGTGGCACCGCGACGGCGCGCTGTCCGGTATCCGCGGCACCGTCGCTGAACTGATCGCGGTCGAGGCAGCCTACGATACGGCGATCGAGGTTGCGCTTGGCGGCCACGTCCAGGATGTCGTGGTCGACCGCTGGCGCGATGCCGAGGCCGCGATCGACATGCTGAAGCGGTCTCGCGCTGGCCGCGCCACCTTTCAGCCATTGGAGACCCTCGCTCGCAAGGATAACCAGCGCCCTGCACCGCGCGAGCTCGAACGCGCCACCGGCGTTCACGGCGTCGCTTCCGACCTCGTGACAACGGCCGATCCCGATCTCGGCCCGGTGGTGCGCTCGCTGCTCGGGCGCATGGTGGTTGTGGAGGACCTGCCGGCGACCCGGCGCGTGCTCGATCTGCTGCCGAACGGCTGGAGTGCGGTCACGCTCGCTGGTGAGATTGCCCGCGCAGGCGGTTCGGTGACGGGCGGATCGCAGGTGCGGGAGAGCGGTGTACTTGGGCGGGAACGCGAGTTACGCGACCTCCCGAAGCAGATCGCCCAGCTGGAGAAGAAACGGTTGGCCGCGCTCGCCACGCGGGAAGAATTGGCCGTCGTGGTCCAGAAACACCAGGAGCGCGCCCAGGCCGCCGACGCGGAGCGTGTCTCCCTGCTCGCCCAGCGCCGGGAACGGACCTCCCAGCGCGACCGTTTGCAGAACTGGATGCGCGACCTCCGCAACGAGCAGGGCGCCGCTGACAAGCGGCAAGTCGCGATGCGCGATGCCCGCGCCGAGCAGGAGCAGACCGCGCGCGACCTCGCCGCGAAGGCCGAAACGCTGCTGCACACATTGGAAGACGTCCGTGCCGCGCATGCGCAGGCCGTGGAGATCCTGGCCGCGCATGACGGTGGCGAATCGGGCGACGACGCTGCGCTGACCGAAGCCCAGCAGGCGCTCGCCGCGCTGGACGAGCGCCATCGCGCCGAGCGACGGCGGGAGAGTACGGTGCGTGCCCAGCAACAGGCGCTCGCCGAGGAGATGACGCTACGCACCCAGCGCGCGATCGACCTCGAACGCGAGGCGGAGGCCCTTGCCGAGCAACTGACCCGGCTGGAGACCGACCTGGCTCGGCTGCGGATTTCTCGTGACGGAGCGGCGGGCGAACAGGCGCCGCTGGCCGAGGCTGTCCGCGATCTGGAGGCCGCCCGGCTCGAACTCGAAGGGCAGATCGAAGCGGCGCGGGGCGACCTGATGGCGCGCGAACGTGACTTCGGGCAGCGGCAGCTCGTGGTGGAGCGGGCGCGCTCCGAACTGGCGACCATTTCCCAACGCATTGAGGACGACCTGGAGGGAGAGACGTCGGAATCGCTGCTGGCCGTCGCACCGGATACCGCATTCGCGGATGGCACAATGCTCTCCGACGATCATTCCACGGTCGAGCGCGAGATCGGACGCCTGCGCGATCGCTTGCGCCGGGTCGGCTACGTTGGCGAGGACATCATCGCCGAGTACGAACGCGAAGCGGCAAACCAGGCCTTCCTGCGCGAGCAGCTGGCCGATGTCGAGGCGGCGGCGTCCAGACTTCGCACGTTGCTCGCGGAATTGCACGACACCATGACCGCGCGGTTCGAGGAGACCTTCGCCCGTGTGTCGAAGGAGTTCTCGCAGGCGTTCACCACGCTTTTCGGCGGCGGCACCGCGAAGCTGGTGCTCACGACCGATGACGAGAACGGTGCGCCCGGCGGCATCGATATTGTCGCCCAGCCCCCTGGCAAGCGGTTGCAAGGGCTGGCATTGCTCTCCGGCGGCGAGCGTTCGTTGACGGCGGTGGCGCTGCTCTTCGCGATCCTGCGGGTGAATCCGTCGCCCTTCCTCCTGCTGGATGAGGTCGATGCCGCGCTGGACGAGGCGAACGTCGTCCGGTTTCGCGACGAACTGCGCACGCTGGCGAGCCAGACGCAGGCGATCGTGATCACGCACAATCGCGGCACGGTCGAGATCGCGGACACGCTCTACGGCATCACGATGGGCGGCGACGGTGTCTCCCAGATGCTTTCGTTGCGCCTGGCCGACCTTCCGCTTGACGAGGATGTGGACGTCCGTGACCTCGCCTCGATGCATGCAGGAGTTCCCGTCCGATGAGTCAGCCTGCCCCCGAACCTGGTGTCCGTGTCCGGCCCGGCGCTCGCGTGCTGGTGGTGAACGAGCGGGACGAGATCCTGCTCATCCACGAACGTTACGACGACGTGGTGATCATCGAGCGGCCAGACCTGCGCGACCTCTGGGTGCTGCCTGGGGGTGGCATCGATCCGGACGAAGATCCGGAAACGGCTGCCCTGCGCGAGTTGTGGGAGGAGACCGGCTTGACCGGGTATCCGTTGGGACCGTGCATCTGGCAACGGGACCGGGTCGTGATGATCCGGGGCGAACGGGTGCGCAAATCCGAGCGCGTCTACCTGATGCGCGTGGACGGCGATCCCGTCGTCCGTCTCGACGACCCGGATGGGAAGACCGAGGTCTCCGAATACCGCTGGTGGAGCCTGGATGCCCTGCGTGGGACATCGGCCAACCTCTCTGCATTGGTCCAGCCCGCCCCGATTTCGGACATCCTCGCCGGTGACATCCCCGTCATGCCGATTCGCCTCGCCTGATCTCCGCATCGCGATGGCCCCTTCCATTCGTATACTGGGCGGACGATGCGCTGCGGTATGGGCGTGTCGCACCCAAACGGAGGAAGGCGTCATGGTCAGTCACGCCGTCAAGCCCACCCACCCCGAATCCCACACTCCCGGAGAGGAGTCGTTACCGACGCTCGCCGAGGTGCTCGATCGCGTCGCATCCGATGGGCCACAGATCATCACCCGTGGCGAGGATCATTTCGTCGTGCTTGCAGCCCACCAGATCGAGCCGCAAGTCTTGGAAACGAAGCGGCCGGGCCTCATTGATGCGTTGCTGGGCGGGCCATGTTTCGATGGGGTCGAGATCGAACGTGAACCGTGGGATATGCGGGATGCTGAACTGTGTGACCGCGCGGTACCTGCTTGATACCAACGTCGTCAATCTCCTTTTGCGCTGAAGATGCGGAGGCTGACGTTCAGAATGTCGTCCGGCGCATTCCGCAGGAATTCACCTTTCTCAGTGCAATCACGATTGGAGAAATCCAGCGAGGGATAGTGTGCCTCCCTTTGGGGAAGCGTCGCTCCGATCTGGAGGCATGGTTCCTTCAGATCCAGGCAATCTATACCGACGCTATCCTGCCGATCCAGAGGGAAACGGCCTTGCTCTGGGGTGAGCTTTCTGTCCAGATGCAGGCAAGTGGGCAGAACATCAAGGAGCCGGACCTCCTGATCGCGGCGACGGCGCTGGAACACGACTTGACCGTGGTCACCCGCAATGTCCGCGACTTCGCACCCACCGGCGTCTCCTTGCTCGACCCGTGGAACCCGCCTGCCGATCTGTCACCAGCCGGTGCAACCAAGCCCTGACTCCTCCCCATCCCGAAAGGAAATCCGTGCCTGCAACCCCCATCACGACCGTGATCCTCGACCTCGACGAGACCATCATCCACGACCATCTTGCTACGGAGCAGGCCTTCGCCAGCACTGCCGCCTATGCTGCCGAGACGGCTAGCGTCGATCCGGATCGCTTCACAGCATCCGTCCGGCGCCATGCCGAGGCGTTCTGGGTGGCCGGACCGGCACCGGAGTGGGGGCACGACCTCGGGACGAGTGCGACGGAAGCCCTGCGCTCCCGCTTCCCCGGTGACGATCCGCGCATGACTGCCCTCCGCGAGTGGGGACCGACCTTCCGCTTCGAGACGTGGAACCGCGCCCTGGTCGAGAACGGGGTCGAGGATGCCCCGCTCGCCCGCGACCTCGACGAGCGATGGGCGATGACACGCCTGGATACGAACCTCTTCCTTCCAGGCGCGGAGGAGGCGTTGCGTGAGCTTGGGCGCCGCTTCCGGCTGGCGATGATCACGAACGGGCTGATCGACGTGCAGGGTGTCAAGGTCGAGAAGACGGGGATCGGGCCGCTCTTCGAGGCAGTCGTCATCTCCGGGGAACTGGGGTTCGGCAAACCAAATCCGGAGATCTACCATCACACGCTGAAGCAACTCGGCATCGAGCCCGCCGAGGCCGTGATGGTCGGCGACAACATCCGCCGCGACGTGCGGGGCTCGCAGGCGGTCGGCATCACCGGCGTCTGGATCGAGCCCACCGGAGCTGCAACGCCACCGGACGGCATCCAGCCGGACATCACGATTGCCTCCCTCGCCGATCTGCCAGCGGTGCTGGTGTGAAAGGATACGCCCATGACAGAGCGTGAAAGCACGATCGCGAAGGTCATCCGGGAAGACGATCGTCTTGTGATCGAGATGCCACGCACGTTCGAGAAGGACGCTGACGAACTGGAAGTCTCGTGTGGCACTCGTTCCGGAGAGTTCAGCCTCGCGCCGCCTCAACCGCGCCAGAAGATGCTGGATTTCTTTGAGGCGTTGAAAGCCTTCCCGATGAGCGAGGATGAAGTGGACGAGTTCGGACGGATCATGGACGAGATCGTTGCCGACCGTCGTGAGCTACGGATGCCGAGGGCCTACCGGCCGACATCGGAGATCCTGGCCGCGTTGCGTGCGTACATCGGCTCGATCTCCATTCCAGATGCCGATCCGGACGCAGTGCAGGCGATTGTAGATTCCCTTGAGCGTGCCCGGCGCCGACCCAGACCGACGTTGGGTGACATCACCCACCACGACGCTGGCGGGGATGCCATCTGGGCCGAGGAATAACGCCTACGTCACCAGTTCGGATGCCGTCGCCAGGTGATGCGCGCCGGTATCGACGATTTCCCGCAGCACCTGCACCACATTCCACAGATCCACGTACGACGTATACAGTGCGACGGGAGCGATCCGGATCACGTCCGGTGGCCGGAAATCGACGATGAACCCGCGATCGCGCAGCACCGCCGAGATCGCCCTTGCCTCGTTGTGCTCCACCGCGACGTGTCCACCGCGAATCGCATGATCGCGAGGCGTGCCGATGCGGTAGGCATAGGGCTCCCCGGTCAACGCGGATGCTTCCAGCAACGCGATCAGGTAGTCCGTCTGCGCCAGCGATTTCGCCCGGATCGCCTCGATGCCCGCTTCCTCGTGGATCGTCAGCGCACCCAGCAGCGGCGCGGCGGAGAGCAGCGGAGTCGTGCTGATCTGGTACGCCCCAGCGCCCGACGCCCCTTCCCACTCGTGCGCCATCGCGAACTGGCGGTCCTTGCGGTATCCCCACCAGCCGGGCAACGCCGGAATCGCCTCACGATGACGTGGGTTGATGTAGAGCGCACCGATCGCACCCGGACCGGCATTCAGGTATTTGTAGGTACACCAGAACGCGAAATCGACATCCCAGGCATCCAGCGCATGCGGAATCGCCCCGGCCGAGTGGCAGCAGTCGATCCCTATCATCGCGCCGCGATCGTGAGCGGCCTGCGTGATCGCCGCGATGTCGAAGAGCTGCCCGGAACGGTAGAGCACCGAGGGCATCAGCACGAGCGCGACCTCATCCGTGATCGTCGCAATGACATCCTCGGTGGCGATGGTGCGGCCGTCACGGCTGGGGACGAGCACGAGATCGTGATCCGGGTCGCCACCGTGTAACCGAATCTGCCCCTGCAGCGCGTACACATCGGATGGGAAATCGAGCGATGTGGCCACGATCTTCCGGCGCATACCATCCGGCTGGTAGAAGGTGCCGACCATCTGGTGCAGGTTCGTGGTGGTCGTTCCGGTGACGACGACATTCTCCGGGCCGGTGCCCATCAGCGCGGCAAGGCGGGCGCCGAGCGCCTCACCGAGCGTGAACCAGGGCGGATCGGCGGCCATCCAGCCCTCGACGCCATGCTGCTTCCAGCTGGCGAGCGCGTTCAGGACGGCGGCTTCCGCGTCCTGCGAGAGCAGGCCGAGCGAATTCCCATCGAGGTAGGTGATGCCGGGCTGGACGTAGAAGCGATCGCGAAATGCAGCAAGTGGATCGGCGGCGTCTCGGGTAAGGGCGTCGGCTTCGTTGCCGAAGGGGGCGTCTGGCATGGGCTCGGCTCCAGGCGGGTGAGTGAACGCGACGGGAATGATGCATGATGTCGCGTCAGCATACCGGGGGACAGCAACAATTGGCACGATCCTGATTACACAGGTATCGTTCGCACCAACGGATGCCAGCGATTATCGATGGGAGGAACGTGTCCAGATCGCAGTCCGGTCCAGTGGGGGCGGGCATGCCGCTCAATCCCGGCCTTCGCCATGATGTGCGGAACTACCTGCGCGACCAGATCTTCGATGGCACCCTCCAGCCCGGAGATCGCATCGTGGAGTCGCGCCTCGCCCGCGAACTCGGGATCAGCCAGACTCCCGTGCGGGAGGCCCTGCGCGAACTCGAACAGATGGGCCTCGTCGTCTCCTATCCGAATCGCGGCGCATCGGTCCGCCGGCTCGACCCGAAGGATGTCGAGGAGATGTACGTCCTGCGTGCGCATCTCGAAGTCCTCGGGATCGATCGTGCCATCGGGCAAGTGACGGAGGACGACCTGCACGCGCTCGAAGCGCTGATTGGCGGCATGCAGGACGCCGCCCGCAACGACGATCCCCAGCGATTGACCGAGCTGGACGCGCGCTTCCATGAATACATCCTCGAACGCGCCGACCATGCCTTGCTCCTTCGGACCTGGCAGGGGATCAGCCCGCTCAACTGGACGATGCTGACCGTGCTGCGTCTGCGTGACCGGAACCTGTCGGAACTGGCCGAGCGGCATCGCCCGATCGTCGAGGCGCTCCGTTCTGGCGACCGGCAGCAAGCGGAAGCGGTGATTCACGATCACGTCCTGTCGCTTGGCGAACGGGTGGTGGGAGAATTGCGCCGGGCCGATCCTGCCTCATCCAGCGATGCCGGTTGATCCTCGGAAACCCATCTGCAAGGAGCGTTCATGCCCTCCCGTCCAGCGAGCGCGACGGCCAGGCGGCTGATCGACCTCAGCATGCCGGTTCACAACGACATGGTGACCTTCCCCAAGATCGTCAAGCCGCAGCTGGTCATGTACCAGACCTGGCAGGAGTACGCCGAGGCCATCGGCGCCACTGACTATGGCGTCGACTGGCTCACTGCCACCTACCGCGTCGAGCTCAGCGATCACGTCGGCACCCACATGGATTCCCTCCGCCATCTGCGCGACGATGCCCCCGGTCCCGAGGGTATTCCCCTGGAGTATTGCTACGGTGATGGCGTCCTCCTCGACTTCCGGCACAAACAGCCGGGCGAGCGGATCGCGGCGGACGAGGTCCAGGCCGAGCTCGAACGGATCGGCTACACGCTGAAACCGCGGGACATCGTACTCATCCACACGGGTGCTGGGGCGTACCAGGATGAGGAACGCTACCTGCGTGATCATCCGGGGATGGGGGCCGATGCGGTGCTGTGGCTGCTGGAACGGGGGATCGTGATGATGGGGATCGACGCCATCACGTTCGATCCCCCGGTGTGGGCGATGTTCGAGCGCCAGGAGTTCTGGGAGGCGCACCGGACGATGCGTACGCGTGAGTGGTATCACCTGGAGAACCTGACGAATCTCGAGCAGATCCCGCAGCCGTTCGGGTTCACGCTCGCGGTCTTCCCGGTGAAGTGGGTGCACACCACTGGTGCTCCGGTCCGTGCCGTCGCCATCATCGAGGAGCCGGTGGAAGTGGACTGACTGGCCAAAGACCGATATCGTGCAGCAACTTGCTGCACGATATCGGTCTTTGGCTGTCCATGGGCGAATACGCTGGTGGTGTTGATGTCGACCCAAGAGAGGTCAGGCCATCTACCGGTCTGTAGTCTGTATGGGAACGCGTCGGGACTCTTGTCACGAGGCCTCGGTGGCGCGTCATGTCTGATCGTACCAAGGGCGCAAGGGGACTTGCACTCTTTACATGACTCCACCTCCGCTCTGTATGCGCCTTGGCCGCGTGGTCCGATCAGCAATCGTCCAGCAAGTTGCTGGACGATTGCCGGATCCGGCAGGCCGTAAAAGGAGACGCCCGTATCCTTTCACGGGATCGTTCAGGCGAAGCGGAAGGCGAGGTGCATGACCCCGCCCAGTTGTTGCCCGCCAGTGAAGGTCATGGCACGGGGACTCTCGCCGATCCGGTCGAAGAGTCGGACGCCGCTGCCAAGAAAGACCGGCACGAGATGAATCCGCATCTCGTCCACCAGCCCGGCTCGCAGGAATTGCTGGCTCGTCTCTCCGCCATTGACCGCGATCCGCTTCTCGCCAGCCTTTGCCCTCGCTCCGGCAAGTGCCGCCTCCGGACCATTGTTGACAAACGTGAAGGTGGTGATGCCCTTCGTGATGGTTGGGCGCACCTCGTGCGTCAGCACGAAGACGGACCACGGGAACCGGTACCCGTTCGGGGCCATCCACCCTTCGGGGCCATCGATGATCTCGAACATCCGCTTGCCCATGATGACGGCGCCCGTGCTGTCGATATCGGTGCCGATCATCTCATCGTAGGCGTCGCTCAGGATGCGCGTGCCATCCCGGGCCGGAGCGTCCATCATCCAGGCGAAGATGCGCTCACCGCCGATTCCGAGACCTTGCTCGGGAGTGGGGTCCGGGCCGGTGATGAAACCGTCCAGCGACATCGAAAGATCGATCGTGACAGGGCCCATGCGGATCTCCTTCGGGAAATGCGGGGTGGATGTGGCCTATGCCTGGCCAAGGAGGGTGCTGAGCACGTCGTCGAGGCGCTCGTAGCCCTCGCGGACACCGGTCTCCATCCCGTGTTCGATCATCGCGTCACGCGTCGCCACCGAGGGAAAGACGGAGACCGCATGCAGCCGCGTTCGTCCGCCGAGGTCCTCCAGACGCATCTGGTCGAGCGAGACCTCGCTCGGTGCACCCTCCCATTCGAAGGTTTGGATGATGCCCCGCTCTACCGATGGGGTGCCGTGGAACACACCACGAAAGGTGAATTCGTTGCCGTCGCCGTCGCGGTGGATATACCGGTAGCGGCCGCCATGCTCTGCCTCGTACGTGTCCACGATCATCTCATAGCCGTGCGGACCGAGCCATTGCTTCACCAGTTCCGGATCGGTATAGGCGCGCAACACGAGCGCGGGCGGCGCGTCGAACTCGCGGGTCATCGTGATGCTGTGGGAGCCGGGTTCGGCAACGACGTCGAGGTGATGATGCTGGGTGGCGGTGCGGTCGGTCACGGTTGGGCTCCTTCGTCGGGTGATGGGGAATCGGATCGGCCGGATTCGGCTGCGGTGGTTGTCTGTTCCTGCTGGATGGCTGCGAGAAGGTCATCCAGCCGGGAGTAGCGTTCTTCCCAGAATTCGCGGTAGCGGGCGAGCCAGTCGGACGCTTCTCTCAGGCGTTCCGGTTCGAGATGGCTATAGCGTTGGGTGGCCTGGCGATGGCGGCTGATGAGGCCGGCGTCCTCCAGGACCTTGAGGTGGCGGGAGATGGCGGGCTGGGAGATAGCAAAAGGGGCGGCGAGTTCGCCCACGTTGGCGTCGCCGTCCGCCAGACGGGCGAGGATGGCCCGGCGGGTCGGGTCGGCGAGGGCGCCGAAGACCTCGCTGAGTGCGTCGATGGCTGAGCTTCTTTCGTAACCGATTCACTATATAACTAATATGTTATTTATACGGTCATGCGGGGATACTGTCAAGCCCCGGTGCAACGATGCGCCCCATCGTGGCACGGCAATGCCCCCTCCCGCCGCGACGGCGCGGCGGGAGGGGGCATTGCCGTGCCACGATGGGGCGCATCGTTGCACCGGGGCTTGACAGT
>JASGDN010000022.1:0-30704 GCA_049841275.1 Thermomicrobiales bacterium | reverse complement strand
TGGCGGCGATGTCGGAACTGATCTATGGCGACCGCTCCATGCGGGTGGCATACGATTCGGGCTGCGTGCAATGGCCGTTGAACTGGTACCTGCGCAATATGCCGAACGCGGTCATGACCTCGGACCCCCTGCAGGAAGGCGTGACCGGCACACCTGTGATCGTTGCACGAGGCTTTGATGGTGATGGATGTACGGCTGTCCCGCGAATTGCCGGGTACACGGGATTTACGTATGTACTGCGTTGGCACGAGCCTCAAGAACAGACTTGGCGAAATTTCGCCATCGCACCGGAGAACGGTGTTGGCAACTCAGCATGGCATTATGCGTCCCAGCCTCACGGCCTCTTCGATGTCCTGGAGTCCATTCTGAGTAGCCTGGGATACATGGGCACGATGGACGGCCAGATTCACGACTATCGCCTGCTGATGTTCCGGGAGATGCCGGACGGCACCAACGGGTACACGTTTACCGTGTTCGTGCGAAACGACCTGTTGCCGTATTACGACGAGGTCCGGTATGGGGAGGGGCGTCCGACGAAGGAGGCGGCGGACGAGACGCTCGGCCGCTGAGTTGGCTGTCAGGATGCGAAAAAGCCCCGACCCAGAGGGTTGAGGCTCCGCGTTTTGCCCGTCGTGGCGGGCGTTTTCGATGGGCTGGGGTGCAGGGATTCGAACCCCAACTGCCTGATCCAGAGTCAGGTGTCCTACCGTTAGACGACACCCCATCGCGAACGCGCGAGGGCTAGTCTACCAGCGGACATGGGGACTTTCAAGGGTGCGGGCCACCGCCTGCATCCCGTGGCTGCTCCATGCAACATATCCCGAGCGGGTTTACCGTGTCGGGGCGGCGGGCTCCAGGTCGGCGGCATGGGCGCGAAGAATGGCTTCTGGAATCTCGTAGAGCACGCCGTCCAGCGAGCCGGCGATTGCGGCGAATCCGGCTGCCAGGGTATTGCGAGCCAGCACCAGCGCCGTCACCGGGCCAGTGCCGCCCGGCACCGGGGTGATCGCGCCGGCGACTCCCAGCATCGAGTCGAAATCGGCATCGCCGACGAGCGAGCCATCATCCAGCACGTTCACGCCAAAGTCGAGCACCGTTGCGCCGGGGCGGATCATCTCGCCGGTGATCAGGTTCGGATGTCCTGCTGCGATGCAGACCACGTCGGCATCACCGGTCTCGGCCGCGAGATTGTGCGTGCGGCTGTGGCAAAGTGTGACTGTCGCATGGCGCTGGGTGAGCAGCGTGGCGAGCGGCCGTCCGACCACGTTGCTGCGCCCGACAACGGTCACCTTGGCTCCTTCCAGGGGCACGCTATGGAAGTCGAGCAACTCCAGGCCACCAGCGGGTGTGCTCGGGCGCAGGGATGGCAATCCCAGGTGAAGGCGGCCGGCGTTCGTCGGGGTGATGCCATCGACATCCTTCAGGGGTGAGAGTGCCTCCGTGATCAGCTGCGGATCGAGGTGAGCGGGCAACGGCATTAGGACGAGGATACCGGTGACGGCCGGGTCCTCGTTCAATGCGCGGACGGTCTGCTCGAGTTCGCCAGCGGTGATGTCGCCCGGCCGTTCCACGGCGCGATGGTCGATCTCCACCCGGCTGAAGGTGCGTGCAATCGAGGCACGGTAGGCGAGCGCCGCCGCGTTGTCACCAACGAGGAGCGTTGCCAACACCGGCGTTGTGCCCCCCTGGTCGAGGAGAAGCTCCCTGGCGGCGGCGATCTCCCCACGGAGGCGCTTGGCGAGCTGGACGCCTTTCAGAATCCGCGTGTCGCGGCGGCTGGTTCCCACGGTCGTATGTCCTGTCCTCAAGTACATGCATCGAAATCGATATGGAAGGCCGGGCGGTGGATGCTTGCGGGTCACCGTCTTCAGATGGCAACGCAGGCGTTTGACGCATATGCGCTGCGATCCGGAGCTGGTTTCGACAGCGGGCGTACCGGCGTGGCCGGCGAGCCGGATGGAGCCAGACGGCGCTGGAAGTCCCTGAATGGCGACTTCTTCGGTCGCGAGTATAGCAAGACCTCGACATCTCACCCCTGAGACACATCCAAAATGACGTCGCTGGCAGTATATGTCAGTGGACTGGCGTTAATGCCCGGTCGATCCGGCGAAATGACAGTACCATCGTGACGATGCGTTTTTGGAGCTTCGCAAAGCCACTCGTTGTGGATTGCGTGCAGAACCTGTTGACAGCGTGGCAATCTGTACGTATAGTGTGTTCAACGCAGTGAGGTCGCTTGACCGATCGGCAAGCAGGAAAAGGCGGTACGCAGGGTCTGTGCAGCGAAGGCGCGACCTGCACAGGTGTCAGGAGGCGGGGATGTTCGAGCAGTCTGCAGAGGGATTCGGTCCGGTTCTCAAGCGGTTCCGCGAGGCGCGACGAGTGTCGCAGAGCAAGCTGGCCGAGCGCGCCGGTTTCGATCACTCCTACGTGAGCCGGCTGGAGAGCGGTGCACGCACGCCCACCCGCGATGCGGTGGAGCAGCTTGCACAGGCGCTCGGCCTGGAACGTGTGCAGCAGGATGAATTGCTGGCGGCGGCGGGGTTCCTCCCGCGTGAGGTGTCCAGCCTTCTTTCCGGCGAACCGGAGATCACCGAGGTGTTGGGCCTACTCCAGAACAGCGATGTCCCGCAGGAATACCGGGACAGCATGCGGCAGGTTCTGCGGCTGCTGGCGCAGCAGGCCAAGCTCGTCCTCAAGGGTGAGGATGGCGACTCGGCCATCAACGCCGCCTGAGGCAAAGCGTGCCGGTCAGCCGGTCGGCTCGCGCTTGCCGCATCTGCTGACATGTGATAGCTCGCTGGCTAGAATTGAGTGTACGTTCGCATCCCCGCCGCGCTCGCAGACTCGTTCTGGCACATGGAGCCTCCAGGCATGTGACCCCGCGGGCGATCCGTCGCTTGCGGGGTCGTTCGTTTCGCGCCCGCCGTCTGTCCGCGATGGCGGGCTGCATGGGTCGTTCAGTAGGCCGGGTTCGCCTCCTCAAACGGGGCATCCGGGCCGGATGCAGGATCAGGCATGGCAGAGTTCTCCCACCTCCATCTCCACACCGAGTACTCCCTTCTCGACGGCATGGGGCGGATTCCCCAGTACATGGCGCGGGCGCAGGAACTCGGCATCAAGAACATGGCGGTCACCGATCACGGCGTGATGTACGCGGCGATGGACTGGTACAACGCCGCCACCGCTGCCGGGATCAAGCCGATCATCGGGATGGAGACCTACCTCGCCGAGGGCGAGATCGCCAAGCGGGAACGCAAGTCCTATCACCTGCTCCTGCTGGCCGAGAACGAGATCGGCTACCGGAACCTCATCAAACTGGCCAGCATCGCCAGCCTAGATGGGTTCTACTACCGGCCGCGGATCGATCTCAATCTCTTGCAGCAGTATCACGAAGGCATCATCTGCACGTCGGCCTGTCTCGGCGGCCCGGTTGCGAACAATTTTCTGAATGGCGACACGGAGAAGGCGCTCTCCTACGCTGGCTCGCTGAGCGAGATCTTCGGCAAGGAGCGGTTCTACGTCGAGATCCAGGACGCCGGGCTGGTCGAGCAAGTCGAGAACAACAAGCAGTTGATCGACCTCGCGCGTCGGTTCGACCTGCCGCTGGTTGCGACGAACGACGTTCACTACTGCTACGAGGAAGACGCCGCTGCGCAGGATATCCTCGTCTGCGTGCAGACGAACACCACCGTCAACGATGCGAAGCGCCTCAAGTCGGAGACGAGCCAGCTCTTCCTGAAGAGTCCGGAGCAGATGGAGCAACTCTTTCGCAGCGTGCCGGAGGCGCTCTCCAACACCATGCGCATCGCCGAGATGTGCAACCTGGACCTTGGGTTCAAGGGCTACCAGCTGCCGGTCTACGACGTTCCGGAGGGCTACACGCCAGCGACGTATCTCCGCCATCTGTGCGAGGAGGGTGCGCGCCGATTCTATGGCGCGATCGACAGCCGCATCCAGGAACGTCTCGACTACGAACTCGGCATCATCGAGTCGATGGGATTCACCAACTACTTCCTGGTGGTGTGGGACTTTGTCGCGTTCGCCAAGCGCAATGGCATCCTCGTCGGGCCGGGACGTGGTTCGGCGGCTGGCAGCCTCGTGGTCTTCAGCCTCGGGATTACCGGTCTCGATCCGCTCAAGTACGACCTGATCTTCGAGCGCTTCCTGAACCCCTCCCGCATCGAAATGCCGGACATCGACATCGATTTCGCCGACGACCGGCGCGACGAGGTCATCAAGTACGTCGTGCAGAAGTATGGCGACGACAGGGTGGCGCAGATCATCACCTTCGGGACGCTGAAGGCGAAGGCGGCAGTCCGCGATGTTGGGCGGGCGATGGGATTCTCCTTCGGGGATACGGACCGCGTCGCACGGCTGATCCCGACCGATCCGAAGATGACGATCGACCGTGCTCTCGCCGAGGTGCCGGAGCTGACCAAGCTCTATGAAGCCGATACGCAGGTCAAGGACATGATCGAGACGGCCAAGAAGGTGGAGGGGCTGTCGCGCCACTCCTCGACGCATGCTGCTGGCGTCGTGATCTCACGCGATCCGCTCGTGCAGCATGTGCCACTGCAGCGGGCAGGTGGCAAGAGCGAGGGCGATGTCACGACCCAATGGGGGCAGGTGCATCTGGCGGAGCTCGGTCTCCTGAAGATGGACTTCCTCGGTCTCAAGACGCTGACCGTCCTTGGAAAGGCGGTCGAACTTGTGCGGCAGACGGGAGTCGATCTCACCATTGACTCGATCCCGATGGACGATCCGAAATCCTACGAGCTTTTGCGAAATGGTGAGACGGTGGGCGTCTTCCAGCTGGAAGGCGGCATGACCACCCGGATGACCGTCGATGTGGCGCCGCTCCGGTTCGAGGACGTGGTCGCGCTGATGGCGCTGATCCGTCCGGGGCCGATGGAGATGGCCCCGGAATACATCGCTCGCCGCCACGGCCGGGAGCAGGTCGCCTACATGCACCCTTCGCTCGAAGGGATCCTCCGCGATACCCACGGCGTGCCGCTGTATCAGGAACAGGTGATGCAGATCGCCAATGTGCTGGCGGGCTTCTCGATGGCCGAATCGGATGCGCTCCGCAAGGCGATGGGCAAGAAGAAGCCCGAAGTAATGGCGATGTACCGCAGCCGCTTCATCGATGGCTGTGTGGAGAACGGCACGGCAAAGAAGATCGCCGAAGATGTCTATGACATGATCGAGAAGTTTGCCGGCTATGGCTTCCCGAAAGCGCATAGCGCGGCTTACGCCGTGATCGGCGTGCAGACGGCGTACCTGAAGGCGAACTATCCGGTCCAGTTCATGGCCGCATTGATGTCGACGGAAATCGGCAACACGGACAAGACAGTCTTCAACGTCACCGAATGCCGCCGGGCCGGGATCCCGGTCCTGCCGCCGGACATCAACCGGAGCCGGGTCGACTTTACCGTCGAGAAGAACGAAGACGGCGTCGAGTGCGTCCGGTTCGGGATCGGCGCGGTGAAGAACGCCGGTCTCGGTGCAGTCGAGACGATCGTGAAGGCCCGCGATGAGCAGCCGAACGGGCGGTTCGCGACGCTGGACGACTTCTGCGACGCGGTCGACTGGTCGTCGGTGAACAAGCGCGTGGTCGAGAGCATGGCGAAAGCCGGCGTCTTCGACTCGATCGGGGAGCGTGCGGCGGTGATCTCGGCGCTGGAGATGTCGGTTGCGGCGGCCCAACAGCGCCAGAAGGCGGCGGCTCGCGGCCAGATGGATCTCTTTGGCGGACTCCTGATGGACACCGGCTCGCAGTCTTCGGCCTCGGCGCTTCCGAAGGTGGAGCCGGCCGACAACAAGACGATCCTGGCCTGGGAGAAGGAACTGCTCGGTCTCTACCTCAGCTCTCATCCGCTGATGGACATCTTCGCGGAAGGAACGCCGCGCGGCTTCACCCAGGTCCAGGACGTGCAACACCGCACGGTCGGCGAGAAGATCCAGCTCGTGGGCATGATCACGACGGCCCGCCGGATCACGACCAAGACGAACCGGACGATGGCCGTCCTTGAGGTCGAGGACCTGACCGGATCGATCGAGATCGTGGCCTTCCCGGATGCCTACGAGGCGAATGGATCGAAACTGGAACCGGACGCGATCCTGGCGTTCACGGCGAAGATCGACGAACGCGGCGAGCAGCGCCAGCTCATCATGGAGGCGGTGACCGAGGAACTGCCCGTGGTGAAGCGGGCCATCGCGGAGGGACCGTCGCTGGCGATCCGGTTGCCCGCGACGCTGGATGTCTGGAGCGACATCCGGATCATGCAGGACCTTGATGCCGTGTTGAAGCAGTTCGAGGGGAGCCAACCGGTGATTTTCGAGGTGCATACCCTGCGGGGGATGCGAACCATGCGGAGCCGGACGCGAAAGGTGGAGCTATCCCGCGAGCTGGAACGGGCGGTCGGCGCGATCGTGGGGAAGGATGGCGTACGGCAGGTGAAACCGTTGCCGCGTCAGAAGCCCGAGCCGGCCATTGCGGCGATGCCGGAGTGGCCCCCGGTGCCGGACATCAACCCCTTCGATGATGACGACCACCTGATCGCCGTCGCGGACTGATCTTACACAACATATCCCCATGGATTTGGACGGGACTGTTGGGACGATCACATAGCTGAACTGAATGAATGACATGGGCAACATATCCCTGCAGGGTAAAATACGGCCCAGCAGCAAGTCCTGTAGGGCAGACGAGTTGCAGGGCAATCGCATGATGCAGCGGGAGCCGTGGGCGGAGGCTGCGCCTGCCAGCATGGGTGCGGCACCGTGGCCGCGCTGGATGAACGACCGAGTTCCCCACCGCGGTCGTTCGTCCGGCAGGCACCTTGGGCCTGCCGCGTGCCGCATCACCGGCATCGATCAGTCAACCAATGGCCCTAATGCGATTGCCCTGAGACGAGTTGGGCCGCTACGGATGCGGATTTTCGCTGTAGGACGACAAACAAGCAGCGCTGGCAACATCCTTGATCAAAGGAGAACCGGGGCAGACTATGCATCTGCCCCGGTTCTCCTTTGATTCCTATGGTGGACGTTGCTGCTACGCACCGTAGAGCGTGTGGACCTTGCCCTGGAGGTAGGCTATCAGCGGCTCCGGATCGAATGTATCGGTGCCGACCACACGCTGGAGCAGGTCTTTCGGGGTGTACTTGCGGCCATGACGGTGAATGGTCTCGCCCAGCCATTCCCGTAGCGACGCGAATTCGCCAGCCGACACCTGCGCGTTGAGATTGGGCAGCTCGCGGACGATGCGCTGCCAGACCTGCAGGGCGACGACGTTGCCGAGCGCGTAGGTCGGGAAGTACCCGAAGAGTCCGGATCCCCAGTGGACATCCTGAAGGACGCCGACACTGTCGTTCGGGACCGGAATGCCGAGGTACTGGGAAATCTTCGCGTTCCACGCTTCCGGCAGGTCGGCCAGGTCGACGCGTCCGGCGAAGATATCCCGCTCCAGCTCATAGCGCAGGATGATGTGCAGGTTGTAGGTCAGCTCGTCGGCCTCGATCCGGATCGGGGACGGCCCGAGCCTGTTCACCGCCTGGAAGAGGGCATCCGGCGTGGCGTCGCCCAGCTGATCGGGGAAGGCGGACGCCAGCTGCGGCGTCGCCCAGTCCCAGAACGGCCTGCCACGCCCGATCAGGTTCTCCCACGTCCGGCTCTGCGACTCGTGCCAGGCCATCGATGCGCCGCGCTGGAGAGGCGTGCGCGCGACGGAAGGTGAGACCTGGCGCTCGTAGAGGCCGTGCCCGAACTCGTGCATGGTGCCGAAGAGGACAGGCCCGATCGTATGCTCGTAGTAGTGATTCGTGATGCGGATGTCTTCCAACGCGATCGGGTTCGCGAACGGGTGGACCGTATCGTCGATGCGCCATGAGGCCGGATCGACGCCCAGGGTCGCCGCGAGCGTGTCGATGAATGCGCGCTGAATGGGAACTGGAAACGTCTGGTGGATGAGATCGTCGTGGACGAGATCGGCGCGTTCGGAAACGATGCCGACGAGCGGGATCGTTGCCTCCTTGAGGCGGTCGAAGACGACATCGACCTCGGCAGCGGTGAGCATCGGCTCGAAGTTGTCGAGCAGGATGTCGTAGTCGTCCGCAACGTCAGGATTGGTGGCCTTGACCAGGTCGATGTACTGCTTCGTCAGGTCCACGATGTTCGTCAATGCGGGCAGGAATGCCTTGAAGTCGCCGGATTCCTTTGCTTTCGTCCAGGCCGCGTAGCCAAGCGCCTCGGCGCGGCTCATCTCGGTTGCGAGCGATGTTGGGATGACGCGGGCCTTCTCGTACTGCCGGCGTGCGATCCGGATGAGGCAGGCTTCGTCGCTCTCCGGTGGCATCGACGTCTCGTAGTTGCCCAGCGCGTCGATGAGGGAGCCGAGTTCCTCGCTGGTCGCCATCTCGTGGGCGATACCGGCGAGTGTGGCGATGCGTTCCGCGCGTGCGGCACCACCAGCCGGCGGCATCTTTGTTTGCTGGTCCCAGCCGAGCAGGGCGAGCGCGCCCTCGATGTCGTTGATCTTCTGCAAGCGATGGAGCAGCGCGTCGTAGGTCTCGTTGGTCATGCGGGCGAACCTTCCTGGGGATGCGTCGCTGCATCCTGGGCAACGGATGATTGGCGTTAAGCCAGCGCGCCGGTCTTCACGAGGCTGCCGAGCAGCCGGAGACCGTCGTCGTTGCCGAGCAGGGCATTCGTCGCGCGTTCCGGATGTGGCATCAGGCCAACCACGTTGCGGTCAACGTTGCAAACCGCGGCGATTCCGGCAACCGAGCCGTTGCGATTCGCCGTCTTGCTGACGGTGCCATCGGCCTCGCAGTAGCGGGCGACGATCTGGTCGTTCGCCTCCAGCGCGGCGAGTCCATTCATGTCGACGTAGTAGGCGCCCTCGCCGTGGGCGACGGGCAGACGAAGGACCGTTCCAGCGGCGACACCCTGCGTCCAGGCGGTCGGTGAGCCTTCGACTTTCACGAAGACATCGAAGGAATGGAAGCGCAGCGACGCGTTGCGCAGCAATGCGCCTGGCAACAGGTGAGCTTCGCACAGCACCTGGAAGCCATTGCAGATGCCGAGCACGGGTTTGCCCGCCTCCGCCATCTCGCGGACGGCGGGCATCACGGGCGAAAAGCGGGCGATCGCGCCGCACCGCAGATGGTCGCCGTAGGAGAATCCGCCCGGCAGCACGACGGCGTCGAGTCCGTCCAGCGAGGTCTCGCGGTAGTCGATGCCGCGCACCTCGTAGCCGAGATCGTGTTCCAGCGAATGGAGGGCGTCGTGATCGCCGTTGCCGCCGGGAAAGAGGATGACGCCGACCTTGACCGAATCGCTCATCGCGACGCTCCTGTCTGGCCGCCTGGAATGGCGCGTACCTCGAACTCTTCGATCACGGGGTTGGCGAGCAGCTTCTCGCACATTGACGTGGCGCGGGCGATTGCGGCCTCCTCGGAGTCGGCATCGACCTCCAGCCGGATCAATTTGCCGCAGCGGACGCGGGCGGTCTCCGCGAAACCGAGTGAGCGCAGGCCGGAGAGGATCGAATCGCCTTGGGGATCGTTGACACCCTGCTTCGGCATCACTTCCGCCTCGATGACATAACGATTGGTCGTTGCAGCGCTCATTGTCGATGGTACTCCTGGAAAAAGCCGGTCAGCTCGGTCGATAAATGGGGTGCCCTACGTGGATATTCGGCTTTGCCGAATGAGTCAGACGAGCTGACCCGCTACGGGGTAACAGCGTTGGTCCCTGTCAGCCGATCGTGGACGGCCTGGTAGCGTTCGCGTGCCTTGGCGACGATATCGGCCGGAATCTCCGGACCTGGAGCTTGCTTGTTCCAGCCGGTCGATTCCACCCAGTCGCGAATGATCTGCTTGTCGAAACTGGGCGGTTCCTTGCCCGGTTCGAGCAGCGAGGCCTCCCAGTATCGGGAGCTGTCCGGCGTCAGGACCTCGTCGATCAGGGAGAGCATGCCGTCGATGAACCCGAACTCGAACTTGGTGTCGGCGAGGATGAACCCGGCCGTCGCCGCGATCCCGGATGCCCGTTCGTAGATGGCAAGGCTGATGCGTTCCAGGTCATCCGCGAGGGCCGGGTCGATCTCCTGGCGCAGACGAGCGACGGAGATGTTCTCGTCATGACCCGTGTCGTTCTTGATTGCGGGAGTGAAGACGGGATGCGGCAGCGCCGATCCCAGTTGCAACCCTTCCGGCAGCGACTCGTCGGCGAGCGTTCCCTTCGCGCGATATTCCTTCCACCCGGTGCCGGCAAGGTAGCCGCGCACGACGCACTCGATATCGATCCGTTCCGCCTTGCGGCCGCGTGTCGTACGGCCGTTGAGGAAGGCGCGCTCGTCGTCGCTGAGGTCGAGGTCGGCCAGCGATTGATCGACGAGATGATTCGGCACGATGTCCGCGATTTGCCCGAACCACCAGAGTGAGGTGCCGGTCAGCAATCGACCCTTGTCCGGGATCTCGGTCGGCATCACCACATCGAAGGTCGAGAGGCGGTCGGTCGCGACCAGCAGCAGTTCGTCGCCGAGGTCGTAGAGATCGCGGACCTTGCCGCGGCGGAAGAGCGGGTAGTGCTGGAGAATCCGAGAATCGTCGCTCATACGGTGGCCACCGCCGCTTCCCGTTCGATGCCCAGCCGGGCGAAGATCGCGTCTACGGCGTGCAGTTGCTCCATCGGGTCGAAGAGGCGATCGATCTGTTCGGCGCTGAGGCGCTCGGTGAACTCGGGCAAAGAGCTGACACGATCCTTGAAGCGCTCGCCGGCGGCCAGCGCGGCGTGGGCGTTCTTCTGGACGAGTTTGTAGGCTGCCTGCCGGTCCATGCCGCTCTCGACGAGGGCGAGCAGGATGCGTTGCGAGTAGATGAGCCCCCCCGACGATTCGAGGTTGGCGAGCATCCGATCGGGGTAGATCACCCAGTGCTCGATCAATTCGGCAGTCAGGTCGAGCATGTAGTCAAGGACGATGGTGGCGTCGGGGAAGATGATGCGCTCGACCGAGTTGTGGCTGATATCGCGCTCGTGCCAGAGGGCGACATTCTCCAGCGCCGTCGTCGCGTATCCTCGCAGCAGGCGGGCGAGGCCAGAGACGCGTTCCGACTCGTGCGGGTTCCGCTTGTGCGGCATCGCGGAGGAACCCTGGTTGCCCTCACCGAAGAACTCTTCGGCTTCCGCGACCTCGCTGCGTTGGAGGTGCCGGATCTCGATCGCGAACTTTTCCAGCGAGGCGCCGATGCCGGCGAGCACGCCGATGAAATAGGCGTGGCGGTCGCGCTGGATGATCTGGGTGGAGGAGAGCTCCACGCCGAGGCCGAGTTCGGCGCAAACCTCCTCTTCCAGGCCCCAGGGAACATGCGCGTGGGTACCGACGGCTCCGGAGATCTGGCCGACGGCGATCGTGTCGATCGCGTCCTTCAGGCGCTCCTGATGGCGGCGAAGTTCATCGAACCAGACGCTCAGCTTGAGGCCGAAGGTCGTCGGTTCGGCATGCATGCCGTGGCTGCGTCCGATCGTCAGCGTCCATTTATGCTCGATCGCCTTCTCACGCACGATCTCGGTCAGGCGTTCGAGGCCGGCCAAGAGGAGCTCGCCAGCCTGCTTTGCCTGCATCGCGAGTCCGGTGTCGACCACATCGGAAGAGGTCATGCCAAGGTGGATGAAGCGAGCGGATTCTCCGACCGTCTCGCCGACCGCGCGCAGAAAGGCGATCAGGTCGTGATCGGTCTCCTTCTCGATCTCCAGCATGCGTTGGAGATCGATGGACGCGTTGCGGATCTCGGACATGTCCGTTTCGGGGATCGTGCCCCGGCGGGTCCAGGCCTCGCAGACGGCGAGTTCGATCGCGAGCCAGTTCTGGACCTTTTGGTGGTCGTTCCAGATGGCGCCCATTTCCGGCCGTGTGTACCGTTCGATCACGACGATCCTGTCCTTGGAGTGGGGAGCGGAGGGTTGCTACCGGGTTGGAGGGAGGACGGTGATGTCCCCGCGAATCCGGCAACCTGGGCCGGTGTTGCTTCAAGTATAGAGGGTGTGCGTTGCGGAGGGACTGCACGTACGGTAGAATCCAGGCAGGAAGAGGGTGACCTCCGGACACACAGCGCCAGGACTCGCTTGGAGATGCGAGTTGACGAGGCGGGAATCGATCGAACCCTTCGGCGGATGGTTCCCCGGCCGCACGGTCGAAAGAGCGGGACAAACCGGTTCGGCGACGAATCGACAACACCCCGGTCATGTGCACGCTGCTGACGCGTTAGCTCAGCACTCTTCCCCAACCAACCGAAAGTGACGTCGCGCGGCGGTCCAGGTGATCGCTGGCCTCGGCGATGCTGTGTCCGTATTCCTCGCCTCCGTGAGGAATGTCCGGATGGAGTGATCCTGCTGGCCGGTGTGCTCATCGTATCGCCGCCAAGGGGAGTGCGTGCCATGTGTGGGGTGTTCGGGTTCACGGGTGTGGAGCGAGATATCGAGACGACGGTTGGGTCGGCGCTGCGGGCACTCGAATACCGCGGCTACGACTCGTGGGGTGTCTCCTGGGTGGAGGATGGCCGGCTGACAACGCGGAAGCGGACAGGAAGGCTGGCGGAAGGGGCGCTGCCCGTCGCCAGGGCTGAAGCCGCGATCGGGCACACCCGCTGGGCGACGCACGGTGGTGTCACCGACGAGAATGCGCATCCCCATTGCGCGAGCTCCGGCCGCTTCTCGGTCGTCCACAACGGGATCATCGAGAACGCGGATGCGTTGCGCCGCGAATTGAGCCGGACGCACCGGTTCCTCTCCGAGACCGATTCCGAGGTGGTGCCCTTTCTGCTGGAGGATGCGGTTCGCACCGACGTGCCGGTGGAAGATGCCGTCGTCCAGACCTTCGTGCGGCTTGATGGTCACAACGCCATCGTCGTGCTCGACACCGAGACCAACCGGATCTACGCGATGTCGTCCGGATCGCCGCTTCTGGTCGCGGAGAGCGAACTCGGGGCATTCATTGCCTCCGACGCAATCGCGTTTCACCGCCAGGCCACGGCGATGACCCCGTTGCCGGAGCGCACGCTTGCCCGGTTGGCGCCGGAAGGCGTCGTGCTGAAGACCGATGACGCTGTCGAGTGGGTGCGACCCGTGATGATCCCGGTCGTCCACCGCGAGCTGGAGGACCTGGGCGGGTTCGCTCATCACACGTTGCGCGAGATCGCCCAGCAACCCGGCGTCATCTCCCGGCTGCTCGATGATCGCGCGGAGACGATGGCGCTTGCAGCGGCCATCCGGGACACGCGGCAGGTGGTGTTCACCGGTTGCGGGTCGGCATTCTTCGCGGCGCGGTTCGGCGTATCCTGGCTCTCGGCGATGGCCGGGAAGGCCGCCTTCGCGATCCCGTCGTCGGAGTTCGCCGAATGCATGCCGATGCTGGGACCGGAGACGCTGGTGATTGCCCTCACGCAGAGCGGCGAGACCGCCGACGTGATCGATGCGATTGCCCTGGCGCAGGCGTCCGGCGCCCGCGTCCATGCCATCGTCAATGTCCCATACTCGACCGTCGCGCGGACAGTGGAACGGACCTATCTGCTGCATGCTGGCGTGGAGCAGAGCGTCCTGGCGACCAAGTCGTTCATGGCGAAGCTGACACGGCTGCTTCTCGCCGCGGGAGAGGTGGCCGGCTATCGCGACATGGTCGAGGGTGACATCCGGAAAGCGGTCTCCGCGATCTCGCACCTGCTGGACGATCGCGATATACAGGCCCGGATCGACGATCTGGCGGCCCGGTTGGCGTCGCACGATCACGTCTTCCTTATCGGCCGGGGTGTCGGGTATGCCGTCGCCCAGGAGGCGGCGCTCAAGCTCAAGGAAGGCAGCTACGTCCACGCCGAGGCCATGGCGGCGGGCGAATTGAAGCATGGCACGATTGCCCTGATCGAGGATGGTACGCCGTGCCTGATCTTCGGAAGCGGAACTGGGACGGCTGCACAACTGGCGAACACGGCGCAGGAGCTTCGTGCCCGGGGCGGCCTGACGATCGGTGTTGGCGGCATGCAGGGCATCTCGGAATCGGCGTCGTATCGTGAGACACTGGGTGTATTCGACTGTGGCGATGCGGACCCCCTTGTGCAGATTGCCCTGGCGCAGGTCATCGCCTATCGAACGGCGCTGGCGCGAGGGGTGAATCCGGACCGTCCGCGCAACTTGGCAAAGAGTGTGACCGTGAGATGAGGAGACATGGCGGGGATCCGGCCGAGGATGGCGAATGAGGCTGGCAGCGAAGACGTGGCGGACGATCGCTTCCTGATCGACACGCACTGCCATCTCGACGATCCCGTCTTCGCCGAGGACCTCGACCAGGTCCTCGCCGAGAGCCGCGCGGCCGGAGTCCGGGCCTGGATCCAGGTCGGCTTCGAGCCGTCTCGCTGGCAATCCTCGGTCGGCCTGGCCCAGCGTGTGGCCAGCATGGCGCTGATGCTGGGCGTACATCCCTCCAGCGCTGGCCAATGGTCGCTGGAGGTTGCCGCGTACCTGCGTCGCCTGATCGTGGAACACGGCGCGGTTGCCGTCGGGGAGATTGGCATCGACCTCTTCTGGGACGAGAATCCCCCGCTGGCGGCGCAGGTTGAGGCCTTCTCGGCACAACTCGACCTTGCCCGCGACGTTGGCTTGCCGGCGGTCATCCACATGCGGAATGCCGAGGTACAGATCCTCGACGCGTTGCGGCCACGTGCGTCACAGCCGCTGCTTTTTCACAGCTATGACGGTGGGCCGGAATTGACCGACTTCGTCCTTGAACGAGGGGCATACGTCGGGGTCGGCGGGCTCGCCACCAAGGCGAAGTCGGAGGCGCTGCGCGAGCAACTCCAGCGCATCCCGCTCGACCGCATCGTGCTGGAGACCGATTCGCCATACCTGATTCCGGCACGCATGCGCGGTCGGCGCAATACGCCGGCCAATGTCCGCCGTATCGCCGGGTTCCTCGGTACACTTCGTGCAGAATCTGAGGCAACCATTGTGTCGGTCACGACCACCAATGCACTGAATCTCTTTGAAACGCTTGCTGAAAGGGTGCACCTGGAATGACAACGCCGTCACCCGCGGAGATGCCGCGGTCTCTGGGAGATACCCGTCCCACGATCGTGCTTGCTTCGGAGAATCAGGGAAAGCTTCGCGAGTTGCGGGCGCTCGTCGGCGACCTGGCTGATATCCACGACCTTTCCACGTACCGGCTGACCTTGCCGGAAGAGACCGGGGAGACCTTCGCCGACAACGCGCGAGCGAAGGCCGAGTTCGTTTCTGCCGCGACCGGCCTGATCGCGCTCGCCGACGACTCCGGTCTTGAAGTCGATACGCTCGATGGGCTGCCTGGCGTCCGGACCGCACGCTACGCCGGCGAAGGCGCGACCGATGCCGCGAACCGGCAGAAGCTGCTTGCTGCGCTTGCCGAAACGCCGGACCGGGATCGCGGCGCACGGTTCGTTTCGTTTGTCGCTATCGCCCAGCCGGACACCGGGACCATGCTGTTCTCCGGGACCTGTGATGGAGCGGTCGCGCGTGAGGAGCGTGGCGAGGGCGGCTTCGGCTACGACAGCATCTTCCAGCTGCCCGATGGGCGCATGATGGCGGAGTTGTCGTCGGACCAGAAGAACGCCATCAGTCATCGTGGGCAGGCGATGCGTTCTGCCATGCCCGCGCTTCGGGCCGTGATTGCCGGGCGCGTCGAGCGCGAGGTGCCGTGATGGCGACCTCCACTGTCTACGACGATCTCGCGCTTGCCCCGGTCGAGCAGGCTGTCCAACGATGGCAACGTGACACGATGATGGCCGGCATGCTGCCCGTGATCGGTGTCGCGGGAACGGGCGGCAAGACGACGGTCGTCCGCATGCTCGATGCGATCCTTTCCGCGGCGGGGTTGCGCACGGCGACCTGGACCGATCTTGGCGTCGAAATCCGTCACCGGCGACAGAAGGGGGAACTCAGCGGCTGGTCGCTCGCGCTCTCCCGGTTGGCCGAGGGGCTGATCGATGTCGCCATCCAGGAACTGCATTGGTCGACCATCCATGCCGTCGGGTTGCCGGCGATGTCCTATCCGGTGCTGGCGTTGACGAACCTCACCGGTGGGCAGGCAGAGGGGTGGAATCCGGTGAGCCTGCGCAATGCCACGAACGCGGCCTCGCGTGTCGCTGATGCCGCGCATCCGGCCGGCATCCTCGTCATCAATGGAGACGATTACTCCCTCGTCGATGCCGCGACGGCCACGAAGGCGACACCGGTGGTGGTGGCGCGGTCGAAGGAATCGCCATCGCTGAGTCGCCAGTTGAAGGCGGAGCGTCCGGCTGTCTGGAACGACGCCGATGGCATCGTCCTTTCGCCGGGGCATGGCGCGCCGGTGGTGCCGGTGATCACGTTGCGGGACGTGCCCGCCACCATGCGAGGGTCGGCGACGTTCCAGATCAGCAATGCGATGTCGGCTGCTGCGATCGCTGCCGCGATCGGGATCGAGACCACCGAGATCCAGGCCGGGCTTCAGGGCTTCCGGAGCGATCCCGAGTTGATGCCTGGCTCGTTCAATCACTGGGAGCATGCTTCGTTGCGGGCCGTCGTCTCCCAACTGGCATCGTCCTGGCAGACGCGCCTGGTGCTGCGCTCAATCAATCCGGGAGCCAGGCGTCGCCAGATCACGGTGCTTGGCGACCTCTCGACAATCGAGATCGCCGATGTGGTGGAGACGGGGAGGGTGCTCGGGCGGTACCCGGGCGCGATCCTGTTGTACGAGAACGACGACCAGCAGCGGCTCGACGCATTCCGGCATGGCATCACGGCGAACGAGTATCCGCCCCTGATCGTGCATCTTCCTACCGAGCGCAAGGCGATCAACCGGGCACTGCGCACCGTACATGACGATGACGTATTGCTGATGCTGCCGAGTGGCGATCCGTCCGTGGCCTGTCGGGCAATCGCGCGCTACATGGATACGGCATCATCCTGAGATGACATAACGGAATGATCTCGATCGGGCGGTCGGGCAGGGGAGCGATGGAGTCCGCCTGTGCCCAACGGCACAGGCGGACCCGTGCCGTGATGGAGCAGAATGGCCAGTGACGATCCTGAATGCGTTCGATGACTCGACTGACGAGGTGATCCGGGCGAGCCAGGTGGTACAGCCGGTGGAGGGATTTCCCGAGACGGTGATCGCCACGTATTCCTGGGTGAAGTTCGAGCAACTCCTGCTGGGGCATCCGCACGAGCATATCGCGACAGTAAACGTGTCATGCGGGCCGGTTCGCATCTACCGGCTGAACTACGATGGCGTCGCGTACGCGGTGTACCTGTCGTTGATCGGCGGCGCGGCGGCGAGCGCGATCATGGAGGAAGTCATCGCGTTCGGCGGCAGGCAGTTCCTCTTCTTCGGGTCATGTGGTGTGCTGGACAACGAGATCCTGACCGGGCATATCGCGGTGCCGTCGGTCGCGTATCGCGACGATGGCACGAGCTATCACTATGTGGAGCCGTCGGCATACATCGAGATTCCGAGCGCCGAGCGGCTCGCGGGAATTCTTCGGGATCTCGGCGTCTCGTATCATCTGACGCGCACCTGGACGACGGATGCGATCTACCGCGAGACGCGGGCCAATATGGCGAAGCGCAAGGCCGAGGGCTGTCGCGTGGTCGAGATGGAATGTGCATCCACGGCGGCCGTCGCACAGCGGCGTGGCGTCGCGTTCTACCAGTTTCTGTATGGAGCAGACAGTCTCGACGGTGATGAATGGGACCCCCGATCGCTGGTTGAAGGACACGGTGACAGCCGTGCGATCGCGGATCTGGCGTTAGCCGTGGCCCGGCGGCTCGCCTGACCTGGCTGGCGAGAGGAAGGCCGTCGATCTGCTCCTGCGCGCACCCCAGCCAGCGAGGAGCTCCGAGGGTATCTCCGAGGGGCGATGGTGATACGTCGTACACCGAGTTCTCGGGGGAGTGCCCTCGTTTCGCGGGAGCGGTTCCCTAGGCTGGTTCGTCATATTGCGCACAACGCAGCTTATCCGCAAAACAATGAATCGGCAGGGATGGCGGACTGACGGGACGCCATCCCTGCCGATTCCATCGCTCTCTGGATCGACTCCCCGTTCGTTCCGGACAGGATGCGACGGAAGCAAAATGGCACTATCCTCATTGGGGACATCCCGAGGGTCTTTTCGCTCTGCCTGGCAGTGCGCGTTTCCTTTCCATCTGGTTCTGCCTTGAGAGGATCCGGTTTTCCATGGTCACTTCCCCGATCGCTGCTGAGGAGGCGGTTGCCTATACCCTTAGCAGGTTCGCCCCTCCGGAAGCGGATACGATCGCGTTCAATGCCGTCATTGAGACGCTGCGCCTCGTTTGTGACGTTGGATCCTATGCGTCGGCCCTGGTCGCCGTGGAGGCCGGAGACGGGCTGGAGTCATTGGCCGCGGTGTCCTCAAGTGGAGCGGTCGCAATTCCGGGCATCATTCCCGATACGTGGCTGCCGCTGCTCGCGACCGCGCTTCCGGACCCGTCGGACCCATCCGCTGACGTTCCTCCCGCTCTGCTGGCTCTCCCGCTTGAGGGAGGTGACGGTGCGTTGATCGTGACCCGCGTTGCCCTCGATGTCACGCGGGAATGCCTTCTGCTCGTCGCCAAGCACGAGGGAGCTGGCCCGGTTGCCAAACCTCACGAGGCCCACCTCCGGCGCATGGCGACCATCATCGCCACCGGCGTACAGGGCGACCGTCTCCACCACCGGCGCCATCAATCATTCCAGGCGCTCCTCGAACACCTGCGCGAGTCCATCACCATCATCGGGCCGGATGGGCGCCTGATTTACGAGAGTCCGGCTGCGCGGCGGATGCTCGGCTACGATCCCGGCGTCCTCGACGCCTACGATGAAAGCCAGCTCGTCTCGATGGTGCATCCGGACGACTGGCCGATCGTCACGCATATCAGCGAGCGGCTTCGCGCCGATCCCGACCTGCCTCAACGATTCGAGTTCCGCTCCCAGCATGCCGATGGCACATGGCGGTGGTTGTCGGCGTACGCCACGAACCTGATCGCCGATCCCGCCGTCGGAGGCATGGTCTTTTCGACTGTCGACGTCACCGAGCGCAAGGACTATCAGACTCGGCTGGAGTATGAAGCGACGCACGACTTCCTGACCGGCGTCGCGAATCGCTCATCGCTGGAGCGATCGCTCAACCAGCGGCTGGCGGCGGGAGCCCCGGTCTCGTTGCTGTACGTCGACCTGGATGGCTTTCACGGGATCAACAGTGCCTACGGACATGCTTGCGGTGATGGGGTCCTGAAGGAAATCTCCCACCGTCTCGATCAGCAGCGTCGTGCTACCGAAGTCGTTTCGCGGTTCGGAGGCGATGAATTCCTCATCGTCATTCCGGCCACCGACACCCGCATCGTGCGCCGCCGCGCGCAGAGCTTCCTGGCGTGTTTTCACGATCCATGCCGCATCGGCGAGCGCCTGATTCCCGTGCGCGCGTCCATCGGGATCTCGCGGGCTCCGCGAGACGGCGATGACCTGCCCACCCTCTATCGCGCCGCCGACCGCGCCCTCTACCGTGTGAAGGACGGGGGAGCCGGCCAGATTGCCTTCTTCAGCCAGCGTCTCGATGGCCATCGCGCTGTCACCGATACCCTGGCGCGTGAATTCCTCGGCGCCGTGGCAAGTGGGGCGCTACGCTTGTACTTCCAGCCAATCCGTGAGCTGGCCACACGCACGATTGTGAGCTACGAGGGGCTGATCCGCTGGAATCACCCCTTGCTTGGGCTGTTGACGCCTCGCGACATCCTGCCGATGGTCAACGAATTCGGCTATGGAGACCTGCTCGCCGCGTTTTGCATCAAGGCGGCGATCGATGGTATTCGCCGCCTTGAAGTGCCGGTAGCGATCAATCTGTCTCCCAATCAGCTGCATCACCAGGATCTGGTTACCGACCTTGCCGCCGCTGTCCAGGAGAGCGGTATCGATCCGTCCCAGCTCGTGATCGAGGTAACCGAGGCTACCGCAGTCGTTGGCCAGGGGGACGGCATGCAGGCACTCGATGCCTTCCACCGGCTGGGACTTCGCATCGCCATCGATGATTTCGGCACCGGGTATTCCGATCTCGCCGCGCTCCGCACCTACCCCATCGACGTCCTGAAGATCGACCGCAGCTTTCTCACCGCGCTCGATGGCAAGGAAGCGGACTATGCGCTCGTCTCGGCGATCCTCGCGGTGGCCAGTGCCCTCAACCTCGATGTGATTGCCGAGGGGATCGAGACGGACCACCAGTTCGGTGCCGTGGCCGCGCTCGGATGTCGCTTCGGTCAGGGATACCTGCTTGGGCGACCGTTGCCGATCGAGGCCCTGACCGCTGGTGGCTGATCCGCCGCTGTCGAAGACGATGACCGGACCGGTGGGATTCGCTACCGCATTCGCTTACCCATAGTCGAACCAGAATAATGGCCACACATGCACCATCGTGGCATGTAGGGGCGATCCTTGCAGCAACTACTGCGAGAATCGCCCCTACAAGGGGACCCTGCGTTTTGGCTATCGCATGGCTCTATGGTGGTCGTGCAGGCCAGCTGGTGGTTCGCCGCGACGTACTCGGATTCCTCGGTAAGTCACGGGACCGCAACAATCAGCGGCGGCGGATCGGGCGCGCCGCTCGACCCGAGCGTCGTGCCAGGCGCCAGTCTCGCCATATTGGCCACTGCCCCGCCGTCCACCGGTTTGCCACCGGCGACCTGGATGCGTTCGAGTCGGAGGGTCGTGCCGTTTCCACAGGCCACACAGCCGCCGTCCAGCATCGTGCCGGGAGCTGCGGCGGATCTGGTCGGAGAGGCGGCGACCGTCACGCGGTGAATCTGCATCATCGTGCCGTCCGGAAGCGTCGTCCACGTGCGGGGCCAGGGCCACATCGCGCGAACCTGACGCTCGATCGCGCTCGCTGGCCCCGTCCAGTCGATCCAGCCGTCTGCCTTCACCAGTTGCCGTGTGAGCGTCGCCCCTTCCGGCTGTGGCGCAGCAGCGATCGAGCCGTCCAGCAGGCTGTTGAGGTTGCCGGCTAGCAGGCTGGCCGCGAGGTTCGCCAGCCGGGCGGTCAGCACATCCGTCGTGTCGGCGGTCAGGACCGGCGTACGCGCGATGTCCAGGATGTCGCCGGTGTCGAGTCCGCGGTCCATTCGCATCAGCGTGACGCCCGTTTCTTCGTCGCCATTCAGGATCGCGGACGAGATTGGGTTTGCGCCACGGTAGGCTGGCAGGATCGAGGCATGCAGGTTCACACAGCCACGTGCAGGAAGGTCGAGGATCCACTTACCGAGAATCATCCCGAAGGCGGCGACCACGATCAGGGCCGGTTCGATGGCGACGATCCGGGCACGCACTGCCGGATCGCGCAATGTCGGCGTCTGCAGGACCGGAAGACCGAGTTTGGTCGCGGCGACTTTCACCGGAGGTGGGGCGAGCGAGCGCCCACGTCCGGCCGGACGATCCGGCTGGGTGACGACAAGCCGGAGATCGACCGCGTCGTCCTGCGCGAGCGTTCGCAACGCCGGCACGGCAAACTCCGGCGTTCCCATGAAGATGACGGCTGGCCTGGCGATGGCGGAACCTCCTCCGGGGTATGACGGCGTCGGGGGGGACTGTCGAGTAGGATACGTGCGGTGAGCGGTCATGTCCGGCGTCGGTGTGACGCCGGGACCGCAGTCGACAGCGTCAGTCTTGCACGGTGGAGTCGTTTCATGCACCTCTTGCTGATGAGTGCGTTGCTTCAGACCAGCAACCCGCTCACGTTCGATGGGCCAGTCGGCGACCTGCCGGTGGTGGGCGATGCGCGCTGGAGCGCCGCCTTCACCGGAAACTCCTGGGGGGCATTCGTCGTCTGGATTCTTCTGCTCGTCTTCTTGCAGGCGGCGGCATGGCCGGTGGTGCGAGTGCTCTTCTGCCGCTTTCCGGATCGGGGCTGGGGCGTCTCCCGCCTGCTGACGATGCTCATGGCCGGGTGGATGGTCTGGTTCCTGGCGAGCATCCCGGTTATCAGCTTTCGGGCCGTCTGGTCCTGGGTGGCGGTGATCGTCGTGGCGGCGGTCTCCGTCGGACTCGGGCGCTGGCTGCGAATCGGCGGATCGGTGTCGGACGATTGGCGGTTCTGGCGGAACCGGACGATCGTGGCCGCAGAGGTCGTCTTCTGGCTGACCTTCGTCATCTTCCTGATCTTCCGCCTCAACAATCCCGATTCCTATCATCCCATCTGGGGTGGTGAGAAGCCGATGGAGTTCGCGCATATCAACGCGATCCTCCGCAGTGCGCACTTCCCTCCCGTCGATCCCTGGTACGCAGGCGGCTACATCAACTACTACTATTATGGTGAGTACCTTGTCGCCTTCCTCATCAAGCTCACCGGCATTCCCATCGAATACGCCTTCAACCTCGCGCAGCCGACGATGATTGCGTTGCTGGCGACCGCCGGGTTCAGCGTGGCGGCCGTGTTCGGCAAGTTCATCTTTGGGCGCAACGTGCGCGGGACGATTTTTGCCGGTCTCGCCGGTACCTTCCTGCTCAGCTTTGCCGGGAACCTGGTCGATGCCGCGCGCGTCGTCGATCGCCTGATCCACGGTGCGACGCCGGTCTATACCTACAGCTACTGGTTCTGGGACGCCAGCCGCGCGGTTCCGAGTCCTTCCACCCAATACGCCATTACGGAATTCCCGTTCTTCACCGGGCTCTACGCCGACCTGCACGCCCACGTCGTCGCGTTGCCGATCACGGTCGGGATCATTGCCCTGCTCTTCTCGCTCGTGCTCGACTGGCGCGCGGTGGCCGTGGCGGCTTCGATCCCGACGATCGCGGTCCGGACCAGCGTCGGCCTGGCGATACGCCTGCTCTTGCTTGCCCTGTTGATCGGTACATTGTGGCCGACGAATGCCTGGGACGTGCCGATGTATGTTGCCCTGAGCGGCATCGGCCTGCTGATGGCAACGCGCGGTATCTCGGTGCTGTGGAAGCGGGTTGGAATCGCTGTGGGAGCGCTAGCCGTCGTTGGCGTCCTGGCGTACATCTCGATCGTGCCATTCATGCAGCATTATGTCGCGCTCTTCTCGTCGGTGAAGGTGAAGGACGCGAACGATCCGCTCGTCTCGATCGAGTCGCATTTTGGTGTGTTCTTCCTGATCGTCTTTGCTGGGCTGATGACCGTTCTTTCTCGAAACGGGAAACTCCCCTTCCCGATCGACACGCCGATCGTGCCGGTTGGACTGGTCACGATCGTGTTGCTCTATCGCTGGTGGGCGGTTGGGCGCGAGCCGATGGCCGTCCAATCGGCGGATGCGCTGACCGTGATCGTCGTGGTTGGCATTCTGGCCGCGGCGTTCCTCGTTGCAGCTCCGCAGCACTGCGACTTCGGGTTGCCCGGTTGGGTGCCTCGGTTCGTCGTGGCGGTTGGCGCGGCCGCAGTGCTGGTGCTGGCGACGATGGATCGGCCGGCGGCGGCGCTGTATCTCGGGTTCGGCGTCGTGGCGGCGGGACTCTGGCTCTCGTTGCGCGACACGACGGACCGCTTCCTGACGGCGATGATCGCGGCCGGGATGCTGCTCGGCGCCGCACTGGAATACGTCTATCTGTATGAGGGCAGGTCCGATGAATGGTATCGGATGAACACGGTCTTCAAGTTCTACAACCAGCTCTGGGTGCTCTTCGCGCTGGCCAGCGCCGGACTGGTGGCGCGGATGGCGGCGACCTGGCTCGCCCGGCCGGTTGCGGTAGAAGAGATCGAGGTCGAGGAGACGGCCATCACCGACGATGGACTGGAAGTCGTCGAGGTGAAGACGGTTGCCAGGAGGCGTGGCGGATTCACGCCGGACTGGTCGATTGCCGGGCTGGCGCTCGCGGGTGTCCTCGCGGTCGCGACCCTCGCCTACCCGTTCAACGCGATCTCGGCGCGCCTCAGCCAGCATTGGGACCAGCCGGGCCGGACGCTGACGCTCGATGCCTACGACTGGATGACTTACGGTGAGATGCCGTTCACCGATGGCACGCAGACCACGATGGTCAGTTACAAGGACGATCTGGCCGCCATCAATTGGCTGAACGACAACGTCCACGGCACGCCGGTGATTGCGGAGGCGTCTTTTGGAGCCTACCGCTGTAACGGCTCGCGCTTCTCGATCACGACTGGCCTGCCAGACGTCATTGGTTGGGCCTACCACGAATCGCAACAACGATCGAATCCCGATCTTGGTCTCCGCGAGCAACAGATGCGTGCTTTCTATACCGATGGCGATGTCGCGGCGAAGCTGGCATTCCTGCAGCAGTACGATGTGGGGTACGTGATCGTCGGGCAGACGGAGACGTTGTATCCAGATGTTCAGGGAAATGACTGCGCGATCACCGATACCAGCGCTGGTATGGCGGCGATCCAGTCGATGGTCGGCACTGATCTGGAGGTCGCGTTCCAGCAGGGCACGACGACGATCTATCGCGTGATCACAACGAGTTCGAATTGACGGCCAGCCGCCGGAGTCGGTATACTCGCCGCCGTGATGGGCCGCGCCGATGTGTCGCACCAGCCCTCGCGCGACGGGGTGTGGCGCAGTTGGTAGCGCGCGGCGTTTGGGACGCTGAGGTCGAAGGTTCGAGTCCTTTCACCCCGACCGCACACCGAGAGATCCCTCTGAATCTTGCCGCCGACCGGATATCCGGTCGGCGGTCCTCGTTTTCTGTCGCGGTTGCTTGGCAGATCGGAATATGACAACCGGCCCCTTCCAATCGGAAGGGGCCGGTTGTGTCGCGCATCAATGGCGGGGCGGTCGCGTACCGCCGATCGATATGCTAGCGGCTGTAGTATTCGACGACGAGGTGCTCGGCGCAGATGATCGGGATCTCCTCGCGCGGCGGCATGTAGTCGAACTTCGCCGAGAATGCGGCGGGATCGACCGTCATGTACGGCAGCACCTGGGAGGCATTGCCGAGATCCGCGAAGATCACGCTCTTGCGGCTGCGCTCGCGGACCGTGATCACATCGCCGACACTAAGGCGCATCGACGGGATGGTGGCCTTCTTGCCGTTGACCATGAAGTGGCCGTGGGTCACGTACTGGCGGGCGGCATAGATGGTCGGTGCAAAGCCGGCGCGCAGCACCATCGCGTCGAGACGAGTCTCCAGCAACTGGACGAGGTTGTCACCGGTCGGGCCGGCGAGACGGACGGCTTCCTTGTACGCACGGGCGAGCTGCTTCTCGCTGATGTTGTACTGGAAGCGCAGGCGCTGCTTCTCGAGCAGCTGCACGCCGTAGTCCGACGGACGGCGGCGGCGGCGCTGGCCGTGCTGTCCCGGCGGGTACGGACGGTTCTTGATGTACTTCTGTGCCTTCGGGGTCAGCGCGATACCGAGGGATCGCGACTTCTTGACCTTGGGTCCGACGAAATTGGACAACGGGAGCTCCTTCGATCGTGCTCTCGAATGGAAACCGACTTGGGGCGAAACTATCGCCGTCGCACTGGGTCTGTTGCGAACGGCCGTTTCGATCGATCCTGGGCCGGTGAACGGTGGTCATGCGTCCGGGCCATCCGTTCGCCTGAGCGACGGATCGCGGGGAGCGGCACTACTCGCTCGCCAGCGACGAAGATTCGCGGAAACGAATCCAGGTCCCGGGCATGCCGAATCGTCAGCGCAGCCATGCTGACAGCAAAGAAGTATAGCCGAGGCGATACTGTCCCGTCACGCACCCCAGACGATGGCTCAGCCATCGTCTGGGGCATCTCTCTATCAAGGTCTTGCCTGCGAATCCATCGCCTGGGCGCGCCAGGCTATTGGACTCGCCGCCAGGATCTTCGGTCGATCGTGGGGGCGCTCATCGCGGCGGAGGTGACGCGGAGATACGAGGCGCTGATCCACCCATCGCGACCACCACAGCGGACGGGTACCCAGCCGCCTTGGGCCGAGCCACGGACCGGCACGACCGATCCTTCCGCGAATACGGCGATGACTCCGTAGGCAGTTCCGGCGCCGGACCGGCAATTCACCCCCAGACCACCGGTGCCGCTGACCGTTCCCTGACTTGTCGGTGGGGTCGTTGGTGAAGGTGTCGGGGTGACGGGAGGAGTTGTGGCGCGGAGATAGGTTCCCAGGACGAAGCCATTCTTGCCGTCACAGGTCACCGGCTGCCAGCCGTTCTGGATCGGGCCACGCAGGGGAACGGATTGTCCCTCGCGAAGCACGACGATGACGCCAAACGAGGTGCCTGCCCCGGATCGGCAGTTTACTCCTGCCCCGCCGGTACCATCGACTGTTCCATTGCTGGCGCCCTGGGTGGGAACCGGCGTGTTCGTAACGACGGGTGTCGTAGTCGCGACCGGAGACGCGGTACGGGTGGGCGTCCTTGTTGGGGAGACGACAGGTGTCGGCGTCGGATTCGCCTGGAGATAGGGTGCCGAGATCCATCCGGCCCGCCCGTCGCAGGTCACGGGTTGCCAGTTGTTCTGGGCCGGTCCGCGATACGGCACCGATTGTCCCTCACGCAGGACGACGATGACGCTGAACGACGTTCCGGCGCCGGACCGGCAATTCACCCCGAGGCCTCCAGTGCCAGAGACCGTTCCGGTGGGCGGAGCCGTCGTTGGCGTCTGGGTCGGAGTCACGGTCTTCGTCGCAGTGGGCGATGGCGTTGCGGTAGCCGTGGCCGTCGGAGGAACGGTCTTCGTACTGGTTGGCGTTGCCGTTGCGGTCTCTGCGGATGTTGCCGTAGGGATCGCGGTCTCGGTTGGCGTGGAGGTGCTTGTCGCCGTTGGTGGCAAGGTTGCGGTGGCCGTCGGGGTCATGGTGACGGTGGGAGTTGGGGCGAGCCAGGTGACGGTGAGGCAGGCGCTGACGTTCTGGGGGTTGTCCGACGCATTGGCGCGGAAGGACATCACACCCGGTTCGGTCAGGCGCATATTGGCGTCAGGCAAGATCGCGGAGGCTCCCTCGCACGTGGATGCATACCAATAGCGAATGAACGAGCCGAACGGATGGGCTTCGAGATGCACCGACGTCCCGACGAGTACCGTCTGCGAGGTCGACTGCCCGTTCGCGGTCAGGACCGGCGGCACAATCGCGGTCGGGGAGATGGTTGGAAGGGCAGTCGGTGTCTCCGTTGATATGGTGGTTGGCGTGTAGGGAGGAGTCGCAGTAGGGGACGCCGTTTCAGTCGGGAGAGGCGTAGACGTATCCGTGGGGATGGGAGTCGCCGTTTCGGTTGCGGTCGGTATCTCCGTGCTCGTGGGGGAGGAGGTTGCTGTTGGCGCCAAGGTCTCCGTGCTGGTACCGGTCGGGGATGCTGTCGACACGCTCGTGTTGGTGGATGTTGCTGTCGGCGATGGGATTTCAGTAAGCGTGATCGTGGCTGTTGGTGGCACGGGCGTTTCGGTCGGCGAAGCAGTCGAGGTCTGCGTCGGTACGCTCGTACTGGTCGATGTCGCCGTGGCAGTACTGCTCGGACTTGGCTCGATGGTGGGAGGCATCGTCGCGGTCGAGGGCACGTCGGTGCTGGTGGCAGTCGCCGTGGGTTCGCTGGTGGGGACATCCGTCGCCGTCGCCGTGGATGGTTCCGTGGGCGTGAAACTGGGCTCGGATGTGGGACTCGGCTCGATCCAGGTCGCGGTCAGGCAGGCACTCCGGACATCCGGTGTGTCGATCAGCGCCGCCTGGATCGACACAGTCTCAGGGGCTGATCGGGTGAAGGTTCGTTCGTTGGCATAGGTGTATGGCTCACCCGAGCAATCGGGAGCGGCCCACAGGAGCAGGTAGGCGTCAGGCCCGGTTTGGGTCAGCACTTGCCCGTTGACGGGCACGACGACGGATGCGGCCTGACCGTTTAGGGTCAGCACCGGGGCAGCGACTGCGGGTACCGTCGGCGGAACCTCCGTTACTGGTTCCTCGGTTGGCTGCTCCGTTGGCAGCGGCTCGTCTGTTGGCAGTGGTTCGTCTGTAGGAAAGAATGTGGCCGGAGGCTCGGTGGGAGCGGGTGTCTCCACGTCGACCGCCTGGAGGGTATACCAGACGACCTGCTCGAAGCCGGAGATGGAATACTCCTGGTCCGGTGTGGCGTAGCCTGCGGTGGACGTGAATCGGAGGACGTAGGTGTCCTCCATCAGATTCATAAAGGAAAGAGATGAGGTAGCGCCATCATTCGACATGCCCGCACAGCGGCGATAGGACGTGTCGGTAGGCGCACTGGCGAGCCAAACGCACGCAGTGACATACGGGACCGGCGCATTGTCGCTGGTGGCCAGGTTGACAATGAGACTTGTCGAGCCGCTGGCGTGCGCGGCGGGAAGGAAGGTGGGGATCGGGGTGAGAAAGAAGGAGGTGACGAGCAACAACGCGAGCGCCAGGCTGGCGCGGGAAGGACGACGATTCATCGGCGTAAGACCCATATCGAACGTCGACCGGCCGTCATGGGACGGGCCGCATGGTGATGCAGGATCGTGAACGCCATCAGGGCGATGACGAACGCCCCGATCGCGAGGGCAACGGCAGCATCGTATTGGCTGTCTTGCCCTGCTACGTCTCCGGCTCCAGTATTCGGCAGACGGAGGACGACACCATCGCGCGACGATTCTGTCGTGCCGCTCATGGTTGCAGATCTGGATGATCCAGACGTGCTGCTTGCGGTCGTAGACCGGGACGATCCACTGGTGCCAGCGGTCTGGCTGGCCCCTCCACCGCTTTCACCTCCGGATTGTTCGGGAAGCGTGTTGGACGGATCGAAGACAACGGGATCCTTGGCGTCCACCCACGAATCGTTGTCGTCGTCGGGGTCGTGGCTGTTGGCGATGCCGTCATTGTCGGAGTCGGCGTCAGGGTCGATAGACGAGGGAGTTGGCGCCGAACCCGGGACCGAGGCATCGAACGGCGCGGGATCGATGTCATCGGTTATGCCGTCGTTGTCATCGTCCGGATCGAATGCATTTACGATCCCATCGCCGTCGGAGTCGAGGTCGGGGTCGACCACTGACTGGGCGTGGACGGTTCCTGAACAGAGCGCCATTACCATCAGGAGGGGGATTGTAGCGGCGACCTGATGAAGGCGTCCGCGCCGTCGAGACGGCAGACGCACGAAGACAGACGAAGCTGAAGCCATCCATCAACCTCCACGACGCACCGGGCGACTGGTTCATCCGGTGCGAATACAGGCATTATCTTTCGGAGTTCCGTTGATAAATATCATGCCGTGACGGCCTGCTCTATGTCAATAGGGTCTCTCAAGGAATTTAGCGATGGGAGTTGGTCCGTGTTCCGGGCGTGGTCTCGACCAGGGGGCGAAACAAGCTGGACGCGGTCGGGCCTATAGGGGACATGGTCCCTCCCAGGTGGTTGGCGCGATAGCCCTTCCTCATGGACACGTCGTTGCGAGAGGCCGGTGGAGATGGGTATACTCTCCCCTGCCGCCGATAGGTGGCATGCGGGAGTAACTCAGTTGGTAGAGTGTCTGCCTTCCAAGCAGAATGTCGCGGGTTCGAGTCCCGTCTCCCGCTCCAAGAAAAGCCCGAAACGACGCAGAAAACGGCCTCCCACACCGAGAGGCCATTTCCGTTTTGGATGAATTGCTTCCCTTTTGCTTCCCCGCCAATCCAAGGTGAGCGATATTCCATCCGGCGCGAGAGGCACTGCCGTTCCAGGCCGTCACTGCGACGACCACACCGATGCTTCGTAGTCGCCGACAGGGCACTGTTGAGCGCTCCACTTGACGGTCATTGCAAATAGATCCGCTCTGAACGGGTATGGCCGTCCTGGCATCTTCAGGACGTGTTTGGCAACTCTTGAGTCGAGCCAGTTCATCGGAGCTGCGATGGCGACCATCGCGCCTTTGTTGGCTGCTCGGTTTTCGAGTCGGGGGGCGATCGCCCCTTGCTTGAGCCGGTTGTTTCCTGCTCGACCACGTTCCAACGCCGATACGTAGTCCGGTCGAAGGCGGGCTTCCGACCGGGCCGGGTTTAGGTACGCTCACCTTGATTCCGTCAGTCTGCGGGATAGCCTGGCGGTGCAGCGCCTGTCGGCAACGCAGCTAGCCGTATCCCTTGTCCACGACCAGGTGGGCGGGTCGTGTGCGGGGGTGTCCCCGCACACCAGGCCGCGATACCAGGATCGCGGACAGCACCGGATCGAGCTCACGGTATTGACCGAGGCTTACAGCGACCGCCAAGGGTCGCCCGTTCCCATCACGGGCCAGATGCATAGTCGTCGTCAATCCGCCGCAACTCCGCCCGGGCGCTGCCTCGGCCAGGTGCGAATCATCCATTTTTAGAGTCGCCTGCCGCATTCTGATGCGTCCGGACCACGCTGTTGTCGATTGCTCACCTCCCAGTCGATCTCATTCACAGGATCCGATCGCGTCTGGACATGGGCTAGCACTCGATTCGACATCCCTTCCGTTGCCTGGGGAGTGACACGTCTGCTGGTCCTACCGTTGCGGCAGGGCGAGCCACGGTACGCCCGTCTGCAGCGTCCAGAGGATGCCGCTGATCACTAGCCGAATGTCAGGTCACGGCTTCCCTGCCCTCCACTTCCCGGAAGCAACGGCTCGATGACGGCCCAGGCAGACCCGATCACTTAGAGTGCCTAACACAACCGGGTGATGGCGTTGAAGCAGATGAGGCAGCAACCGAGCGTGGTGAAGGCCTGATGGATGTCGACGCGACGTTCGTACCGAATGGTCAGCCGCCGATACCGGTTC
>JASGDN010000021.1:0-65676 GCA_049841275.1 Thermomicrobiales bacterium | reverse complement strand
GAGACCGTGCTGACCACGCGCTGCCAAACCCTGCGACAGGATCGTGCCACGATCCAGGCCCACACGCAGTTTCACTGGTGGCCAGACGACCCCCTCAATGCCATCACGGTCTAGTCGGATTCGGTATCACAATCGGATTGGGAGATGGCACGGTTACGATGTTCACCCACTTTCAATGAGCCGTCACCCCCGCTTGGGGGCTAGATTGTCCAACTCGAGTCTGAGTTTCAAGACTCTTTTTCGAGCGACGCTGCAATCGCGGAGTGAACCATGCCTGTGTCATCACGCGTTCCTGGCTTTTTCGTTCGGGAGGCATCGGTACTGGATCTTCCCGCGGCGCGCGCCCTCATCCTGCGCGTCCTCGACGAAGACCTCAAGACGGGCTATGTACCGGCATGGCACAGCGACCTCGATCGAATGCGGGAGGTCTACGTCGATCACCCCAGGCAAGCACTCTTCGTTGCTGTCGACGCTCCATCTGGGACGATCATTGGAACCACGGCGATTCGCACGGGGGGCCCGAAGTCCCCGCCACATCCTGCTTGGTTGGCGGACCGCTATGCCGGTGACGAGGTTGCGCAACTCTATCGGGTCTACATCGACAACGCCCATCGTCGTCGTGGGGTGGCACGGGCATTGGTCGACGCTGCCCGGAACTATGTAGCAAGGACACCGGGGTACACAACGATCTATTTGCACACCAATCCGACTGTCCCGGGAGCCGAGGCCTTCTGGCGCGCAATGCCCACCACTGAGATCTATGACGACCGGGGAACGCGAAGTGATGGGGGCAGCGCGGTGCATTTCGAACTTGCTATGCCTGTCCTTCCACCGTCATAGCCGCCCGACTGACGGCGCCCCTTCCGTGTCCACCGAGGTTCCACTGAGACGGAAGAGCGGAAGCCTATGAGTTGTGGACACATTCTGATGAGGATGTTTGATTACGTACATTCTCTGTGACAGAGGCGAGAACTGGAGAGATGCCGCGAACGGGCGGCGAAGGCGCAGAGGCATGGTGAGCCGGGCGCGCTCGGGGAGGGGTATGCCGTCGGGTACGGGGATTAGTGGTGTCTTGTCTCTGTGGTTCTCGTCCGCTATCGCTTCACATTTGGCCACCGTGAAGATCACTGCTATGGAAGGATTGGGATCGCGGGGGCGATGCGGACGCTACCGATGCCCCGGTTGGTTTTACCGAGCCTGACCCCGCCTTTGAGCACCGTCCCTGAGACCGCTTGCCCATCCGCAAGCGGTTTGCCAGGGAACAGCGTGAATGTCCAAGTGTCGTTGTAGTCGCTATCGGGACTGACGCCCTCGGGTGCTTGCAAAAGACGAGCACCCCAGAGCTGCCGGGTCATCCCAACGCAGGTGTCGAAGCCGTCAATGTTGAACTGCTCAGCGGCGATCTGCTCATAGCTACCCGCCGACAACCCGTACGCGCCAACGATCGACACAAACGGCGTCCACACCGATGCGGGGGCAGTCAGATCGACGCCCCCGGTGAGAGCGGGATCGAGGAAGTCCTCACCGAGACTGGAATGCTGTGCAGCGCGGACCTCGGCTGGCATTGTCCCGCGCGTGTCCAGACGAGCCGGTGACGGCACCAGCAGCAGCCCGTACTCCACGACCTCGGCGAACCTGTGCCCGGCGAACTTCTCCCGCAGCAGCGTCTCGGCGCGCTCAGCACGTTCCCAATGCTCATCGGTGAGCACCTCGACCGCGTACTCTATGGGCGAAGGCAATGCGGAGTCGGTGGCAAGCGCGCAGATGCGCGGGTTCTGCACCCACCCCGACTGCCGAATCCGAGATAACTCCCGGTCCCGAAATGTCTGAACCACTGACCTCTCTCCCTGCACTACATGGAGTTCACCAATAGGCAGCCCGGCTAGTGTATCGTGGGAGTGAGACGCAACCCACCCGTGAGCCGTTCACCATTTGCTGACACTGGCGAAGGGCGTTCACCCCCAACTCATAGTTGGTCCTATTTATGAGACAATATCTCGATATTGCAGCACGACAGCTTCTCCCGCACAGCATGAGGTGGGCATATGACCGTGGTTCCTCGGCAGCGCGTCAATCATCTCGTCTTCACCCCGTTCTGCGCCTGCGCGGCGTGTGGTCCCTGGTCGGCACCCGCGAACGAGGAGGGGCAAAGCAGTTGCCTGACAGACGAGGAGAGGGAGTGGCTCATGCTGCACCAGATCGAGATGGATCTGACAGGGATGCGCGGGATGGCGGAGCGGTGGTTGGCGACACGGGGCATGGGTGATTCGGGGACAATTGGTGTGGCCCTGATCCCAGATCAACGCGGCTGGTCCGCCAGAGTTGTTGTCCGCGCGCCCGATCATCCCGTGCGACTAATCGCCGATGCCCCGGTAGGCACCGGGCCAGCCATCGAGTCGGCCTTGGTTAGCCTCCTTATGTCGATCGCCCCTGCTGAAGATTCCGCGTTGGTCCCGTCACCGGGCGCCTGAGCGTTCTTTATGACGAAAGCGGACCAAGCGACCTCCAGGCGAATGCCGCCCTCGCAACCACTCAGCGAGGCTCGTGCATAGGAATGCGACGGCACTGGACTGCTCGGGGCAGCAGCCCTACCTCTGCTTTCCATCGCTCCGCGCATGGGATGCGAAAGACACCTGTCCTTTCGCAATGGATCAGGCGATCGATCGAATCATTTTCCAGGCATTGGACGTCAAACGCCGATATCAAGCTCAATCGCGGCACCCTCCCGCCGATCCGCTCTTGCCATCGGTCGCACGAGGTCCCCAGTGCAGGCCATGTCGGAGCACCTGGAGGACTGGTGGCACAATCCGGTCCGTCTTTATGGAAGAGCAGAGCGTGGAGATCGTCGCGCTCCTGACCGATGCGTTTGCCGGAATGGTCAGCTCGCATATCGCATTGATGGACCTTGATCGGGAGAGCCTCAAGAAGGGTGACACGCCTCCAGCCGCTCAAGAATGGCCTGGACAGGCATTGCTCTCCCGATGAAGACGATCTCGACCGATTCATCGATCTCTGATGTCGCCAGAGCCGGTTCTTCGCCTGTGTCGGCTATATCGCCCAGAATCTGCAGATCAAGCGTGTCTCGTACGACCGAGATGATGACCTGCGGGTGATCGACGAACGACACGAAACCCTTGGCGCGCATGATTTCGTCCGGCCAGTCCTCGAAGAGCTGCATGAACTGCGCGTATCGGAAGGGGGCTGTAGATGTGTACGTGAAAGTGTTGAAGCCATATTCGTCGGCTTCACCCGCTGCATCGATCTCCCAGGTAAGGTCCCAGTCCTCCGCGGCCTCTCCATCCTCATATAAGTAGAGGCCTGTCTTGAAGAGCAACGAAACGTCGACGTTCGCATGCGTCGCGCGGAGCAGTCGAGCCGAAGGGTTCAGGCTTCGAACGTAGCCCTCGAGTCGAAGGAGGTCACCGTCAGAGACCATGTCCGTCTTGTTCAGAACGATCACATTCGTGAATTCGAGCTGGTCAATGAGCAAGGGTGCCAGGGGAGCATTGACGGCATTGCCCTCCGCATCCTCGATCCAGTCGGATCGCTCGTAGTCATTCCAGAAGGCGGCCGCGTCAACCACCGTGATGATCTCCTGAAGGCGGAGGCGGTCGGGTAGGCTGCCCATATAGAAGGCCTGGGCGATGGGCAACGGCTCACCGATCCCCGTCGACTCGATCACGATCCCGTCAAGCCCTCCGATCGTCGACAGCTCCTCCAGCTCCTCGACGAGGTCCTCGCGGAGGGTGCAGCAGATGCACCCGTTGCTCATCTCGATCAGGCGGTCGCTCGTGTGGCGGACCAACCGCGCGTCGATATTGATCTCTGAGAAGTCGTTGACGATGACTGCAAGCTTCTGATCATGGACGCTGGTCAAGAGGTGGTTGATCAGCGTCGTTTTCCCGGCCCCCAGGAACCCCACAACTACGGAGGCAGGGACCAAAGATGGGGAGACGGCCGGGAACGGTGTTGAAGACTCGGGCATGGGAACGTTGTCCATTTCTCATGGGGCCATGAAATCGGAGGAGGCGGCGGGACAGGAACAAACCCGTAATGGTTTGGCTCGCGTCCAGTGCCCACGACGAGTTTGGGAGTGTCTTCGACCGCTGATGTGGCGTCGACGGGCGTGCCCTCGTCGCTGTAACGATACCGAGTATCATTATCAAGCGCAAGATGCGTTCGGCTCGCGAGGTGTCGCCGGCCGGCAGGAACAGCCCCACTTTAGGAACCGGTGATCACCGGGGCCAGCATCTTCTCACTCTGGGTCAAAACAGGAAGGCACCATCATGACTACGGAGCAGTCGAACGGTATCGGAAATGATGGCGGTTCGGCGGAGGCATTCTGGGAACCCCGCTATCGGGAGAGCGGCAGCCTCTGGTCGGGAACCGCGAACGAGGTGATGCGCACGATCGTAGAGACGCTGCCACCCGGCCGATCGCTCGATCTTGGATGCTCCAATGGTGGAGATGCCATCTGGCTCGCACAACATGGCTGGGAGGCGATGGGTGTCGACGTGGCCCCAACGGCGATCGCCCTGGCCAGATCGAGCGCTCGGAAAGCTGGAGTCACGGCAGGGGTCAGGTTCGAGCAGTATGACCTGAGCGCAGCAATGCCAGACGGCCCATTCGACCTTGTTTCGGCCGCTTTCTTTCATACGCCAGTGCCCATGGACCGGCCCGCAGTCCTACGCAGGGCGGCGGAGCGTCTCTCTCCAGACGGCCACCTCCTGATCATCGACCACGGATCATTCGCCCCTTGGTCATGTAACCAGGATCCGGACCACGTCTTTCCCGCGCCGGAGGAGATCTTTGCATCGCTGGATCTGGATCGGGGAGGGTGGACGCCCGAGCTCCTCACCAAACGAGACCGCGAGGCCGAAGGTCCAAACGGGGAACATGCGGTCGTACGAGACACGATCGTGCTCGTACGACGGCTAAAGTAATCGTATTTCCGAATGCTGGGGATGGCGGTTCGGTACCGGGAAGTTTCGGCGGCCTCACCGGGACCGTTGAATGGATCGAGAGCATCGACACCGAAATCTACGGACGCCTGATCCTCCAAGGACCGGGGTCCATCATTGGTGAGTCGATCGATGAGAAACTCGATCGGACGCGACGAGGAACGGAAGGGGTTCTGGGAAGGCACGGAGCAATCACCTGTCGAGAGGCTGAAGGAAGTCCTATCGATGGCGCAAGATCCCTGACACCCTCCCAATCCCACCCCTCGGCAGGTACGGATCCTCGCTGATCCCCTACACACAATAGGCAATGAACTCGCCGAGAGGACCACCTAGTAGAGATCCTCTCGACTAGCAGGCTGCTGAAAAACCCACACCGCGACGCGAACGTGCCTGCGATCCTGCATCCAGGCACGTTCGGGTGGTTCAGGGGGAGAGCAGCATGGCACGAGGACGGGAATCGGGACAGCGGTCAATGATGGCATTGGTGGATGTCGAGGAACGGATTTCCACGAACCACCCCCTCCGCCGCATCAAGATGATCGCCGACCGGGTCCTCGCGTCCATACGTCCGACCTTCGATGCGATGTATGCGGAGGGAGGCCGCCTCTCGATCCCGCCCGAACGATTGCTCAAGGCAGGATTGCTCATGGCGCTCTACACCGTGCGATCGGAGCGGGCCTTCTGCGAGGAGCTGGGCTACAACCTGCTCTACCGCTGGTTCCTCGACATGGACCTGATCAACCCCGGGTTCGATGCGAGCACCTTCAGGAAGAACGAGCTAATCCAAATATATGGTTGGTAACTCCTACCTAAAATAGGCATTGTAGTAACAAAAGAAGACCCCGCGCGGGGTCTTCTTTCATGTGCCCGAAATACAAGTAATGACAAACAGGATGCTGTGGGGGGGGGTCGTAGGGTTGTATAGCATCTCCCTGGGAACAACAGTGGTCATATGGCCTAAAAGTTTAGCTGCCGCACACGTTCCTGGTGCTCGTTTACGTAGTCAAACCCGTCGATGGTACGCAGAATCTTCGCGAGGGTTAGGCCGGTTTCTTCTCACAGCTCCCGTTCAAGGGTGTCGAGCAGCGCCTCTCTCTTATCCACGCCACCACCAGGGATCTCGTACATGTCCGGCAGAAAATCGTCCGAGTTCCGTTGCATGATGAGGACGGATTCGCCATCGCGAACTACCGCCGCAACAACGTACGTGTCGATGCTGTCAGCAATCGCTTGCGGTTCCCATGCGGCAACAGCCGCGTGGACGTCATCAGGCACGGACACAACGTTAGAAGAACTCATGGAGACACCTTCTCATCAGGGCAACGATGGTAGTTCCAGTTGACCGAGCCAGGCATTGAGCACTGCCGTGCCAGTTTTCACCAGAACCGGACCGAACCGCCCGGCGTCATCGCGTATAGCGTTCGGATCGATTCCCGCAGCTGCCAACTCGACGGCGTGTCCAATCAACCATCGCTCGATCTGGGTATGGTCGGCCTCCAAGTGGAACTGAAGCGCAAGATGATTGGGGCCAATGCTAAACGCCTGATTGGGAAAGCCAGGCGTTTCCGCAAGTCGAGCAGCGCCGGACGGGATATCGAACTGGTCGCCGTGCCAATGGAGAACGGGAATGCCATCCAGCGGTGCAAGCACCGAGTCACGTCCTGCGCGGGTCAACGTCAACGGACCATATCCTATTTCCTTCCGGCCGGTGGCCCTCACCTCGGCTCCCAACGCCCGGGCCATCAGCTGGGCACCCAGACAGATACCAAGTGTTGGGGCATCGGTCTCCAGGCGCTTGGCGACAGCATCCAGTTCGGCTCGGAGGAACGGATAGAGAGACTGATCGTAGACGCCTACTGGTCCACCCAAAATGATGAGCAGATTGGCATTCTGCACGCACTCGTCTGGAAGCGGATCGACGCCCGCCTCCAGGTAGTCGATGTGGTATCCCCGAGTGGCCAGGATAGTATGCAAGATCCCCAAGTCCTCAAATGCGACGTGGCGGATGGCCAACGCGGTGCGAACCATATCTGGGTGCCTTTCCGGCAAGGGATTTGACGGAGAAGAACTCCGGAAGACGTGATGCCTTCTGGAGTTCCGCCCCTACCTGACTCATCCACGTGAATGCACGATGCTCTTCCAAACGCTATCACGCTGGCGATCACCAAGTCTTGGGATTAGGCTCCGATGTCAACGTAGACATTCTTGACCTCGGTGTAGAGCTCCATGCCATGCATCGCCAGTTCACGGCCCAGTCCGCTGTGCTTGTAGCCGCCGAACGGTCCAAAGACACCGGCATCACTATTGGTGTTGATAGATACCTGGCCCGTGCGCAGCGCCTTGGCAACGCGCATGGCCTTGCCAATGTCCTGGGTCCAAACAGAGCCAGAAAGGCCATAGTCGTTGGCGTTCGCCTGACGGATGACCTCTTCCTCACTCGTAAACGGAATCACCGAGATGACAGGGCCGAAGATCTCCTCGCGGGCGATCCGCATCTCGTTGGTCACGCCACCGAAGATCGTTGGCTGGAGGAAGCTCCCGCGGTCGAGCCCATCCGGCTTCGAACCACCATAGGCCAACTCGGCACCTTCCTGCTGACCAACCTGAATATAGGAAGCAACTCGTTCGCGCTGTCCCTGCGAGATGAGCGGCCCCATCTGCGTACCGCTCGCTTGCGGGTCACCCACCGCGAATTCGCCTGCGAACTCCGTCAGCTGGTACAGGAGGGCATCGTGGTTGCCGCTCGGGACGAAGACGCGAGTGCGAGCAGTACAGGTTTGGCCGGTGTTACCGAATCCAGCCGGGACGGCCGCCGCGGCGGCTTTTTCCAGATCGGCGTCAGCGAAGATGATGTTCGGGCTCTTGCCGCCTAGTTCCAGTGACACCTTCTTGATCGTACCAGCAGCGGCCTTCAGAATCGCGGTACCTGTCGTGGTCTCACCAGTAAAGGCAACCTTATCGACCAATGGGTGTGCCGCCAACATCTCGCCAATCTCAGCCCCAGGCCCTGGCAGCACCGAAACGACGCCTTCGGGCACCCCGGCCTCGACGCAGAGTTGGCCGAGTACGATCGCTGAGAGCGGCGTCAGGCTGGCTGGCTTCAGCACGATCGTGCAACCAGCCGCCAGGGCTGGTGCGACCTTCCAGGCAGCCATTAGGAAGGGGAAGTTCCACGGAACGATCTGGGCACAAACCCCAACCGGCTCCCGTAGCGTGAAGTCGAGGATCTTCTCACCCATCGGAATCGATTCGCCGTAGAACTTATCGCCGGCACCGGCGTAGAAGTCGAAGACCTGGGCCCCAGAGAGCATCTCGCCATGGGCATTGCCAATGGGTTTACCGGTATTCACGCTTTCGAGCGCGGCCAGATCGTCTGCACGCTCGCGGATGAGATCCCCGATTCGTTGGACAATGCGTCCTCGCTCGTAGGGGGTCATCCGCGGCCAGGGTCCTTCATCGAACGCCTTCCGGGCTGTCTCGACCGCTTGCTCCACATCCGAGCGTCCCGCCTTGGCCACCATTGCGATCGTGTCATCTGTCGCCGGGTTGATGACAGTAAAGGTTTCGCCAGAAGATGCTGGTGCGCTTTGGCCGGCGATGAGGAGAGACCAAGTCTGAATGGTATCGATGGATGCCACGTGAAACTCCTTGATGCGTCAAGAACTGACCCTAGCTAAGATCGCGCTCCGAGGAGCCGATCATCATCACCATTCAGCCACTCCTTTCTAGACAACATTTGCCTATGCGGCATATGTACTCAATGATTGAATGGGTCGGGGTACGATACCGGAAGGTGGCTGAGCCGTCCAGCGGCAATTCAATTCCGGAGACCGCCATGCGTCGCAATCCTCTCTATGTCACGATGGACCAACACGTCGTACGCGAGCTCATCAAAGCTCATCCCTGGGCAACGTTCGTTTCTCAAACCCAGGTGGGGATGGTTGCCTCCCACTATCCGATTCTGCTGGACGAGAACGACACCGAGGGCATTACGATTCTCACCCACTTCGGCAGACCGGATGACACCTACCATGAACTTGGAGGAGGTGAGATGCTGGTGATCGTCCAGGGACCTCACGGGTATATCTCCCCGAGTTGGTACGAAAATGACGAGTTCATTCCGACCTGGAATTTCGTCACGGCCCATCTCCACGGCCACCCGGAGATCCTGACACCTGACGAGAACCTAGCCGTGCTGGAACGGCTGGTCGACCACTTCGAGGAATATGTCGAGAATCCTCGATCACTGCGTCTTGATATGGAACAGGCACGTGCGGTTGCCCAAGGGACGGTTGGGATTCGAATTCCAATTATCAGATTTGAAGCTCGACAAAAGCTCAGCCAAAACAAGTCACCTGAGGTGATCGAACGGATCATCACCCAGCTGCAAGCCGAGGGACCATACCGGCAACAGGATCTGGCTGACGTCATGGTGAGGGTCAACGAGTCCAGGATCAGCTCAGCAACGTAGTGGCTCACCTTTGCCGCGAGTGTGGATAGCCCCTTGCTTCTTCTGACGCAACGAGAAGCACAAATACCTGATGGTTGCTCGTATGTTGTGTCGCCAAAGATGACCGTGGGGTTCAGTCCCTGGATGACCGGCGTTCGCGAGCTCGCGCCCGGGCGACGGCCAGACGAGAGGCGGAGTCGTCTGGTTCCTCCGCCGTCACTTCGATGCGATCCACCCATTTGACACTGGTGTACTGAAGTCGGCCAGGGACAACCAGGCGCCAAGGACCGCCCCGCTCCACGTCAACCAGTTCTCCCGCCAGACGATCGCACAGCAACACCGTCCCGGCGTCCTCGATCGCCACGGGAACGGCATACGGGCCGGCGCTGATCCGGAGATAGCATGCATCCGATAAAGGCTCCGCGACAGCGATGATGTCGGAAAGCCGCACGCCGGACCAATCCCGGGTAGGACGCTCGCCTCCCTCCAGGCAACTGACCGATCCGTTGTACGAAACATGAGGAAGCGCGCCAAATTCTGCCGGCGCAAGCTGGCACGGATGGGCGACGAGACCATCCACCCGCAGCACAGGATGCTCGGCATGGGCACGCGCCTGCCGTGGGACTCCATGGATGATGCGGCCGGCGTATCCGCTGGGCATGGTGACTCCTCACGCGTGCGTCTCATAGCTGGTCGAAACAGCCATTCCATTTTCATCAGCAAGATTCTACTGAATTGGGCTTGGTGTTGGTGCTCGGATATGTCGAGGCACCAGACGTCCCCGCTCACGCTCCGTTGGCGCTACGCGAGAGAAGCTGGGTTGGTTTTGGTTCTGCTGCTCGAGCTCTTCTCCCATGACCGGGAGCTGTCCACCCCTCTCCCCTATCGCTGGTGACGATCACCAACTCGGCCGCCTCGCTCGCGTACGGCAACACCATTCACGTGGAGCATCCGGCGGACTGTGCTGAAGCAATAGCCAACCTGTTTCACCACCTGCGTGATCGACAACCCACGCTCGTAAAGTTGGATCGCCCGCTCGACATCCTCGGGTGTCATGGGCTGCTGCCGAAAGGACACGCCCTCAGCCAAGAGCAATTTCCGAAGCCCGCCTCGCGAAATGCCATATGCTTGGCTGAGGCCCGGGGTATCCTCGCCAGCGTTGTATCGAGCGACCAGCTCCTCGATCTCCCAGGGCGAAAGACGCCGTCGAAGGCTTCTGACTGCGGCTCCCCGCTTCTCGGCAGGGGCGATCGGCGTTTGCATCGCCCGCGATTGCTCGGCAAGCCTCATCAATTCACCAGGGGTCGGCGGCACCAGTACCGACTTGTTCGAGTGTCTGTCTACTCGGCCCACCATCAAAAACGCCCCGCAGCCCATCAGCCGCGGGGCGTTTCGCTGCCCGGCTCGACAACCGCCATATCATCCCAGCGGTGAGCCAATGCCAGGCCAGCTTATGTTGCACGGACCGAGGTTGCACCGTCGGCTACTATTCCACGCGGACCGAACGGTCCGTACCCTCGGCCGATGAGAACAGGAATGCCATCACGGTGATGTCCCCCGCAGTGCGCCAACCCAGTCCCTCCCGTCGCCTCATCCACATGTCCAGGACGTTCGGCGCGTTCATGCTGGCAATCGTCATCATGGCGATGCCGGTATTACCCGGTATCGTGAGTGCGCAGGAAGCGGCACAACTCCAGATCACCTCCAAATACTACGTCCTGATGAACGCCGACACCGGTGATGTCTTCGCCCAACGAGGCGCGGATAACCAGGTCGCCATCGCCAGTGTCACTAAGATCTTCACGGCAATCGAGGCGTTGGAACTCGCCCCGCTCGATACACCAATCACCACCGACGAATCGGACCTCATGAGTTCCGACGCCACGACGATGGGATTCGGCGCGGGCGAGACCTACACCCTGGAGGACATGCTCTACGGCATGCTTCTCCCATCCGGCAACGATGCCGCGCACGCTATCGCGCGGTCGTTGGGCGCGCAGCCCGGCGACACGCCGGACCAGGCAGTCGACCGCTTCATGGCGCTCGTCAACCAGCGCATCCAGGATATGGGCCTGAAGCACACCCATCTCGTCCGTCCGGACGGCTGGGGCGTTCCCGGACACTACTCCTCAGCCGCCGATGTGGCCGCGTTCTTCAAGTACGCCATCGGATTCCCGGAGTTCGTGAAAATCATCGGCACGGCATCCTATACGACTTCGAACGGGTATATCACCGTCACGCAGTCGAACAAGATGATCAACACCTACGCCAATCTGATTGGCGGCAAGACGGGCTACGACGACGATGCCGGCTGGTGCCTCGTCAATCTCGCGCAGGAAGGGGACACGCGCATGATCGCCGTGACCCTCGACGGCGTCGCTCCGGACGACTGGTACGACGACAACACCGTGCTGCTCGACTACGGTTTCGAGCAGCAAACAGCCCTGGACACGGCAGGTACCCCGTTCTCCGGCACGACCATCGGCTTCACCGATCCATCCGCCGCGCAACTGGCCCGCTCGACCCAATCCGGCACCGACCTGGCTCCGGCGGGCAGCACGCCGAACTCCGCCGCGGCAATGACCTCCACCCCGCTCGACCCCGTGACGGACCAGACCCGTACCCAGGCAGCGCTGCCGCAGGATGCGAATGGCGACCACCAGACGTCCGCCGTCGACTCGGGACCTATCTGGGTCGTCATCGTTGCCTTCGTGCTCATCGCCCTGACGGTGGGAATCACCTACCGGCTACGGCATGCCCATCGGGGCGGCGTTGACACGCCCCGGCCGAGAAACGAGAATGAGCCAGACAGTTGAAGATGCTCACGCGACGATCAGGTCATGTCGCGCGACCAGGCAAGCCAGCGAATCCGGGCCAGGTGCAAGCCGGATCTCCGCCAGTCGATGCGATACCCCCTGTGAGCGGGATTACCAACGCGGGTTTCTCCGTCAGTAGCTAATTCCGGTTTGCCCCCGGTACCGGGCCAATCGAGCGGTCGATCTGCGTCCTCCCGCAGACGGCCGAAAGAAGGGTGGAACCACGTCGGCCCGGCGTCCCTTACGGATGCCGGGCCGCTTTCTGTCCCACATGGTAGGAGGAACCGCCATGCCACCCCAGGTCCAGGACGTCGAGCACATGGACATCGACGTCTCCCCCGAAAACTCGCGCGAGTACGAGCTCGCGCGGATGCGTCACTCCGCCGCGCACCTGATGGCGGAGGCCGTGCAGGAGATCTTCCCGGATGCGAAGTTCGGGATCGGTCCGGCGATCGAGAACGGCTTCTATTACGACTTCGACCTTCCCCGCTCGCTGACGCCGGAAGATCTCGCCGAGATCGAACTCCGGATGCGCCAGCACCGGAACAAGAACGAGGTCTTCGAGGTCAAGGAGGTCTCCCGGGAAGAAGCGCTGGAGATCTTCAAGGACAATCCCTACAAGGTTGAGCTGATCGAGAACTTCCCCGCCGGGGAGACGATCACGACATACCAGCAGGGCAGCTTCCTCGATCTCTGCCGCGGCCCGCACGTCAAGAGCACGAAGGAGATCGGACCGTTCAAGTTGCAGAGCGTGGCCGGTGCCTACTGGCGCGGTGACGAAAAGCGCCCGATGCTCCAGCGCATCTACGCGACAGCGTGGAACACGCAGGAAGAATTGGACGACTATCTCCACAAGCTGGAAGAAGCAGCTCGCCGCGACCACCGCAAGCTGGGCCGTGAGCTCGACCTCTTCTCGGTCAACGACGAGATCGGTCCAGGCCTGATCCTCTGGCATCCGAAGGGCGCCATGATCCGCTACCTGGTCGAACAGTTCGAGCAGCAGGAACAACTGAAGCGCGGCTACGACCTCGTCTACACGCCGCACATCGCGTCCGAGAAGATCTACAAGACATCCGGTCATCTCGAGACGTACGCCGAGAACATGTATTCGCCGATGCAGATCGACGAGATTGACTACTATGTCAAGCCGATGAACTGCCCCGGCCACATCATGATCTACAAGAACTCGGTCCACTCCTATCGCGAGCTGCCGATCCGCCTCGCCGAACTCGGCACGGTCTACCGTTACGAGCGGTCGGGCACGCTTCACGGCATGCTGCGCGTGCGCGGATTCACGCAGGATGATTCGCACATCTTCTGCACGCACGATCAGGTCGTGGAGGAAGTCGCCGGGGTCATCGACCTCGCCATCCACATGGCAGACATCTTCGGCTATCGCTTCCAAGCCTACCTCGGCACGCGGCCGGAAAAGGCGATCGGCAGCGAGGAGGTCTGGGATGAGGCGACGAACGCCCTGAAGGCGGCGCTGAGTTCGCGCGGACTCGACTTCGTGCTGGATGAGGGCGAAGGCGCCTTCTATGGGCCGAAGATCGACATCAAGTGGCTCGATGCCCTTGGCCGCGCGTGGACGGGACCGACGATCCAGGTTGACTTCAACCTGCCAGAGCGCTTCGATGTCAACTACGTTGCGGAGGATGGCGGGCGTCACCGCGTTGCTATGATCCACCGCACGCTGCTCGGCTCGATGGAGCGCTTCGTCGGCGGTCTCGTAGAACACTACGCCGGGGCATTCCCGGCCTGGCTGGCGCCGCAACAGGTGGCGATCGTGCCGATCACGGACGACCAGGTCCCGTTCGCCCATGCCGTCGAACAGCGGCTGAAGGATGCCGGCCTGCGCGTAGACGTGGACGAATCGAGCGGGCGCATGCAGGCGAAGATCCGCAATGCCCAGCTGCAGAAGATTCCGTACATGCTGGTGATCGGCAAGCGCGAGGCGGAAGCCGATTCGGTCGCCGTCCGGCTCCGCTCCGGCGAGGATCTCGGTACGAAGACGGTCCAGGAGTTCCTGGACCTCGTGCTGCCGGTGGTCGAGACCAAGTCGCTCGACTTGCAGGTGCCGCGCTAACGAGGAGAAAGGAGCGAGAAGTGAGGGAGGCTGTTCGCCCTCTCTCGCTCCTCGTTTCCTTTACGAAATCCGGTTGAATGGCGTGTGTTTGGCGGGCCGACACACGGTCGGCCCCTACAAACGAACGACCAATGCGAGAAAGTCCCGAGCGAACCGAAGCAAAGGCAAGAGTCTCTCTCGCTCCTTGGTCCTCGCTTCTCATCACTACCGGGTTGGGCGCTTGAGCTTCTTCGGGATCACGAACTTCTCGATCGGCACCATGGTCATGCCGCTGCCGCCCCGGATCGATTCGATCTCACCATCGGCACTGAAGGTGTAGCGCATCACCTCGCCGTAGCCGCCCCAGCCTTCGTCGCCGACAACCTTCAGCTCCGTATCGGAGATGACCTCCACTTCGGTTGCCATCGCGGACGGATCTGGCGCGCTCGGCGAAAGCAAATAGAGGCGCCCGCCGAGGTTGACAACATCGGTGAGCCCCCAGAGGACCGCGAACCGCCCCTCGAAGCGCTTCAGTTCCCCGGCGTCACGCGGCTCGGTCTTCGCCTTGTGCTTGTCGTTCGCGGCAAGAGCGATCAGGTTCAGGATGCCCGTCGCCAGCGTACCGGCGGGACCATTCCCCTCGTTCGTCAACACCGAGATCGAGAGCCGCCGCTGCAGATCGAGGTGCGACACCGTGATATGGCCCGGATACCCACCGCTGTGCCCGTAGTAGGTGCGCCCACCGATGGTAGAGATTATGAGGCCGAGCCCGTAGGCACCTTCCGGCGTCACCTGGCACTGCACTTGCCGCATCTGGCGCTTGGATCCATCCGTCAGGATACGGTCGTCGCCGTCGAGGTGCGCCTGGAAATAGTCGGTCAATTCCGCCGCCGTCGAGTAGAAGCCGGTCGCCGCGCTCTCCGCGAACGTATCGATATGCTCGATCTCGATCTGCTCCGGGCCGTGGATGCGGCTCGTGTAGCCCTTCGCGTAATCATCGAGACGATCGAAATCGAGGTCCGGGCCGGTGTTCTTCAATCCGAGCGCGTCGACGATGGACGCGGTCACATACTCGCGATACGGCTGGCCGGATGCGCCCTCGACGATGAGGCCAAGCAGCGAGTAGCCGATGTTGGAATACTTGAAGTGCTCGTTCGGCTCCAACACCTTGCCATGGTTCTGGATCGTCTCCAGAAGCTCCTGGCGATCCGGGAACGAAAACTCGAGCGACCAGAACCCGCAGTCGTCTCCGTCGCGCGTCATACCCGAGAGGTGACCCAGCAATGCGCGCACGGTGACGCCGCCCATCGGCGCGTCCTTCAGTTCCGGCACATACGTCTCGGCGGTATCGTCCAGCCGGAGCTTGCCGGCCTCCACCAGTTGCATGCAGGCGACAGCGGTGAAGGTCTTGGAATGCGAGGCGATACGGAAGAGATGATCGACCGTGAGGGGCGTCTTCTCCGCGAGGTCCGCATAGCCGTATGCCTCGTTGAAAAGGAGTTCGCCGTCACGGCGGACAGCCACCTGCGCGCCAACGTATGGCATGTAGGTCTGCTGGAACGCCAGCCATTTCGGTGCGTAGGCAAGGACATCGAGCACCGGATCGTGTTTGGCCACGGAATCCTCCCTCTCTGGAATACATGAAGCTGAATGTTCCGGCAGGTCGCGATACCGCCGGACCCGACGCCCGAGGATAGCCGGAATCGGGAAAACGCAAAAGAGGTCCAGCGCCGCTCGTTCGTGCCAGAATGGCCCGGTGTCACACCCACGTCACCCGATCGGAAGAACAACGACATGATCCTTCCCAAAGAGCGCGATCCTCGCTTCATCACCATCCGGCGTGGCGGAACACTCACCGATGCAGACCACCGCCTGCTCGCCCTGTGGGCGGCAACCTGCGCGGAACACGTTCTCGGCCTGTTCGAAGTCGCCAGGCCAACGGACGCAAGGCCGTGCCACGCCATCGAGATGGCGCGGGCATGGACGCGCGGTGAGGTCACGATGACCGGGGCCCGCACGGCGGCGGGTCACGCGAACGCAGCGGCCAGGGATCTGAAGGGAGCCCCAAGATACGCCGCGTATGCCGCTGCCCAGGCCGCAGTGGTCGCGCACGTCGCCGCGCACGAACTCGGTGCGGCCGCCTACGCGATCAAGACCGTACGCACCGCCGCGCCCATGGGGGAACAGGAATGCACGGGACGGCTGGAGTGCCAATGGCAGCGCGAGCAGCTTCCGGAGGCAATCCGCGACCTCGTCTTCGACGATCAGCGGAAACGAAACGACATCTGCTGGTCGGTGTTCGTGTTCGAATAGAGGATCTGCCCCGATCGCCAGGGCAGTATCAGGCCCGGCAATACGCCCGGCGGACCGGCATTCATCGTGCTTTCCGGAGCGCGGCCGGCTTTTCCGGGACGACATGCAGCGAAGCGATCGTGTCGGGCTCGGCGATCAGGTCGATACCGACGATGGCTTCCCCATCCACCGTGAAGCGGAAGACCACACGCGGCTTGCCGCCTGGCGCCCAGACCATCCCCGCCAACCCGTCGACGACCGCCATGCGTGCTGCCTGCGCACGTCCGGAAAAGGTTCTCGCAACCGCATCCGCTCCGCGCACCTCCGGATCGGAACCCATCTGCACGGCGGCCAGGTCGGGCCGGAGGACGACATCCGGCGCCAGCAACCGGATGAGGTCGCTCAACCGTCCTTCCCGCGATGCCGTGAAGAAGGCAGCCACCAGTTCCCGCTGGAGCTTCGCCGCACGGCCGGGTTCGGGACGTACCGCTCGCACCTTCCGCCGCGCCCGGCTCGCGATCTGGCGCGTCGCAGCAAGCGTGCGGTCCACGACCAGTGCGATCTCCTCGAACGGCACATCGAACACATCGTGCAGGACAAACGTGACCCGTTCGATCGGGGCAAGGGTATCGAGAACGTGCGCCAAGGCTTCCGCGGTAGCCTCGTTCAGGATCGCTGCGTCCTCCGGGCCGGGATCGGCCTCGTCGATGTCGGGCGCACCCTCGTCCGCCGGTTCCTCCGCGCGTGTAGAACGCGCGCGGAGATGATCGAGGCAGATGCGGCTGACGACGGTCGTCAACCAGCCTCCCAGATTCGCGATCCCTTCGTCTCCCGTGCGTTCGAGACGGAGCCACGCCTCCTGCACGGCGTCCTCGGCCTCCGTCGCCGACCCCAGCAACCGCGTCGCCACGGCCTGCAAGTGTGGCCGGTACGTCTCGAACCGTTCGGCTTGTGCGCGGGCTTCCGTCACCTGTCACATTCCTGTCGTGCGATCCGTCAGGTCGATGACGGGCAACCGAGACCCGTCGCAGTCAGGTTCACCATAAGGAGGACATCGTGTCCCAGGCAACCGTCACCATTCATACTACCTTCCTTCCACACACGGACCCGGAGGCATCCCTGGCGTTCTGGCGCGATGGCCTCGGATTCGACCTACGCATGGATGTCGGGCAGGGCACGATGCGCTGGCTCACGATCGGACCGGCGAACCAGCCCGATACCGCCATGGTCCTGACCCCGGCCGCCATCGGGGGCGACTACTCCGACGAGGAACGCGCCGCCATTACGTCGATGATGGAGAAAGGCACCTATGCAACGGTGATTCTCGCGTCCACGGACCTCGACGCCACGTTCTCGAAACTCAAGGAGAGCGGAGCCACGGTCATCCAGGAGATCAAGGATGAGGGCTGGGGAACGCGGGACTGCGTCTTCCGCGATCCCGCTGGCAACACGGTGCGCATTCAGGCGGCGGGCTGAGCGTCCCTGCCACGCAGGCAGTTCGGGAGGCGGGCGCCAGACGGCGCCCGCCTTTCCCCGATCGGACCGACCCGGCGGCGCTATCCGGCCGGGTCGAGCGATACCTCAGCGATCCAGCCGCCGCCAAAATCCCCATGAACGCCATACCAGACCTCGCCAGTGACCCCGTAGGCGGCGACGGAGATCGCCATCGGGGTTCCAGCAGGGAGGACAGCTGCCACGGTCTGTGCGAGACCGGGACGCGGCCGCAGGTTGGCCGAGTCGTTCGTGACCACCTTGTCCCCTACCGCATACCGGGCAGGCGGATTCGCGTCGATCGGTGCTGACGAGAGGAACTCCGCCGCAACCCAGCCCTTGCCAAGATGTTCCGTCCCGACACGATACCAGGTATGCCCGTCGTTCCAGATCGGCCCCTCGCTGACATACCCCCAGTCGCCTGCCTGCAACTCCGCAATCACCGATGCCGTCGTCGTGTTGTCGGAACGGAAATTCGCGGAGTCGTTCAGGACCAGGTTCGCCCCAAAATCAAAGTCACCGTCATCCACGGCAGCCGGCGGCGTAACGATCAGGTACCGCGCGATCGTCCACCCTGTGCTGCTGTCCCACGAGAGGCAATACCAGTTCTCCCCACCGGAAGCGACCGGTCCTTCGACCACCTGAGCGACAAATCCGACCGGTAACACATCGACAATCGCGGCATCGGTTCCCGCATCGGCCCGGATGTTCAATGCCGATCCGTCGTCCGTCTGTACCACCACACGATCGCGCACCGCGATCCCACCGGGCGCCCCCGAGTCCAGCGCGCCGCTCTCCAGCGTCTGGGCTACGAGGCTACGGATATACGGAACATCGGCATAGAGCGCGTCGCCGGGGCACGCTGTCGCGTTCACGTCGCGGTGGGCGCAGATCGTCGGCAAATCCGGAACTTCATGAAAGTCCTCCACCCCGAGCGGGTCGAGGTGACGTGCCGTCCACGCCGCGATCTGGACGAGACCGGCCCGGGCCGCATCGCTCTCGGCATGCTCCTGGTAATCGCCGATGATGCAGATTCCGGAACTGCCGTAGGCATATTCGTAGGAGTGGCCACCGACCACATTCTGGCCGCCGTACCGCCCTTCATAAATGGTGCCGTTGCGGTCTACGAGGTAGTTGTAGCCGATGTCTCCCCACCCCTGCTCGATCGCGTGGTAGTAGTAGATCGAGCGGATCGCCACGAGCGGGTCTTGCTCGGTCGGTGTCTCCGTGTGGTGGATGATGACGTGACGCACTTCCTGGTATTCGGGAGCCCAGGTTACGGTGCCGTCAAAGCGATAGGATTCGTCGGCGCCCCACGCCTCGCGCGTCAGCAACTTCGGCGGAACGAGCGTGTCGACGCCATCGGTCTGCGCATCGGATGCGGCGGATTCCGGCGTGACATCGTATTCCCAGGGACCATCCGACGCGTCGATGTACACGAACGAGAGCCCGTCCACCGAGCCGAGGTTCCCGTTGGCGTCGACGGTCCGGAAGCGAACCTGCGTCGCGCCATCCGCGAACGTCAGCGCCGTGAACAGCCTGCCCTCTCGCGACGGGCGCCCGCCGTCTGTCGTGGCCGCGACGAGTTGCTGCGTATCCGACCAAGTCGTCCCGTCGACGCTCGTTTCGACCTCGATCACCGGCCAGGTCCCGACATCGCCGTCCCAGCTCGCGCCGAGTGCGTAGAACGGGTAATCGGCGGTAAACGAGCGGAACCCCGCGGTGTCCGTCTCACCAGCCTTCGCGTCGATGCTGACCTCCGGCGTCCAGCGACCAGCGCGCGTGCCTCCGGCCTCCTGGGCCGCGACCGCCACCGGCCGCACACTCGACGCCCCTGCTGCGAATGCCGCAAGCCCGGCTGCGGCCCGTAACACGACACGCCGGCTGAATCCCGGCTCGTTCATTCGTTGCGTCCGGACGCATGCCAACCCATGCGTTCCGTGTCCCCCTCCGCACATGCAATCACCCCTTCGATCCTTCGCATCCAGCCCTTCCCCAAGCCGAACGCGCTGCACCTGCCCCTTCCAGATATGTACGTACACAACATATCACACCCAATGAGCAATTGTGCCTTGTGTCACAGGGACCGATGCGGATCTTTGGCGATGGAAAGACGGGAGGGGCCTGGAGGAACGCATCCCCAGGTCCTTCCTGTCGCGACGGATATGGCTTCCGTCAGGCGAGCGGAGTCTCCGGATATTCCGCGAAGCGCTGCATGATCAGTGCGATATGCTTGATCTCCAGGATGTAGTCGTCCACGTAGATGTTCTCGTTCGGGGCGTGCGCCTGCGAGCGCCCATGCCCGACGCCGGATGTGCAGGCATCGATCCCGAACTGGGAACAGAGCTGGTACCACGGTCCCGATCCGGACGAGGTCGGATAGATCGACGGATCCTGTCCGTAGAGTTCCTTGTACGTCTCGGCTACGACGCGGGCAATCGGGGCGTTCAGGCTGGTCCGCGCCGGATAACCTGGTCCGAGTAACTCCGTCTCGATGTCGGTGAAGCCCTGCGCATCGAGGTAGTCGCGCAGCGCCTGGTAGATCTTGAACGGGTCCTGGTTGGCACAGAGCCGCATATCCAGCTTGGCCATCGCGGTCGATGGCAGGACCGTCTTGCTGCCCGCCCCGGTGTAGCCGGAGATGATGCCCGAGATCGTGCAGGTCGGCTGGAAGTAGTCACGCTTCGCCAGCTCTAATCCCGTCAGGCCACCGAGGAACTGGTCGATTCCAAGGTCCTCCAGCCGCTCCAGTTCGGTATCCGGCAGCGCCGCGAGTGCGGCCAGCTCCTTGTCGGTCGGCGGGATGACATCGTCGTAGAAGCCCGGAATGAGGATCTGCTCGTCCCGGTCCTTCAGGGTCGACAGCGCCCAGACCAGCCGCCAGGCCGGATTCGGCACCGACGTCGCCACCGAGGAGTGCCAGTCCAGACGGGCGCCCTTCGCCCGCAGCTCGACGTAGCAGATGCCCTTCAGCCCAAGGTGGATCTGCGGCAGCCCGTCGATGTCGCGGCCACCGAACTCCCAGATGCAGGCATCTGCCTTGCAAAGCTCCGGATGGTCCTCGGCGAAATTATAGAGATGGGGAGAGCCGATCTCCTCCTCGCCCTCGATGATGAACTTGACGTTCACGGGCAACGGCCCGCGCACATTCTCCCACGCATCGATCGCGGCAAAGCGGGCGGCGATGTTGCCCTTGTTGTCGGAAACACCACGCGCCCAGATCCGTCCGTCGCGAATCTCCGCCGCCCAGGGATCGCTCTCCCACTGGTCGAGTGGCTCGGCCGGCTGCACGTCGTAATGATCGTAGAAGCTCAGCGTACGGTCGGTTGTGCCCCGTTTCTCTCCATAGACGACCGCGTACCCGCCACGCGTATCCACCAGCCGCGGCGAGAACCCGAGGGCATCCAGCTGGCCGCGCACCATCTCCGCGGTTTCCGTCATCCCGACGTTCTGGGCAGCCACGCTCGGTTGCCGCAACAGGTCCTGCAAACTCTCGATGTATGCATCGGCATGGGCATCGACGTAGGCATACACGTCGGACAGGTCATCTCGCTGGTCGGTCATCGCTCGCGTCCTCCATAGCACCAAACGGTCATCGACGCGATCATCCGCGTACCTTTGCGATCGGTCAAGCGCGTTCCACGATGGCCCGCAGCATGCATACTCGACGACGAATCGGACGACGCATTCACCGCTTCGTGAAAGGCATGACACATGGCATCGGCCAAACGGGTTGCAGTGGCCTTGGCTCGAAACTACGAGGACATCGAATCGGACGCTCCCATCGAGGCGCTAAAGGCCGCCGGTGCAGACGTGACGGTCATCGGCATCGAAAAGGGGGCCATTGAAGGCAAGAAGGGCGGTTCCACGGAGGCCACGGAGACGTTCCAGACCGTCAGCCCGCAGGACTTCGATCTCCTCCTCATTCCTGGCGGCGGCTCGCCGGAGAACCTGCGCATCGACGACGGCGCGGTGTCCTTCACCCGCGCGTTCGTCGAAAGCGGACGCCCGGTCGCGGCGATCTGCCACGGCGCGCAACTCCTCATCTCGGCCAAGGTCCTCGCCGGAAAGAAATTGACCGCCGTCAACAAGATTCGTGACGACGTGGCCAATGCGGGCGGTATCTACGTGGACGAACCGCTGGTAACCGACAGCAACCTCATCACCTCCCGCATTCCCGATGACCTGCCGGTCTTCAATGAGGCGATCGTGAAGGCGATCTCCTGATCCAGCACGGCCAGACACGATGAACGGCGCCCGGACGGTTTAGCCGTCCGGGCGCTGTGCCTGTCTGCCCAGTTGATTGGTGATGGTTCTCGGGAATCAGGTGGTAGCATCGACGCAGAAACACGCGCGCTCGTTCACCGCTGCCGAAAGGACCTCCATGACCGACCCAACCACCGCCACGTCCACCGTCGATGACGCGCCGATCGCCGCCGACGTCCCCGTACCCGCCGATGCGCCATCCGGGTTGAAGGCCGCCAAGGGCTTCATCTTCGACATGGACGGTGTGCTCTATCGCGGCAAGCAGCCGCTTCCCGGCGTCCAGACGCTCTTCGATGCGCTCACGCTCCGTGGCATCAAGATCCTGCTTGCCACGAACAATTCGATGGCGCTTCCCTCCGGCTACGTCCAGCGCATGGCCGATCAGGATGTCGCGGTCAATGAGAGCCAGATCCAGACCTCCGCGACCGCGACCCGCGACTACCTGCGCGATACCCTGGAAGCGGGCGCGACGCTGCTCGTCGTCGGCATGCCAGCCCTCAGTGAGCTGATGTTCGACGGCACCGGCTTCACACCACCCACCGACGAGACAGCTCCGGAGGACATCGACGCCGTGGTCGTCGGTCTCGACCTCGAATTCACCTACGCCAAACTCCGCCGCGCCTCCGATGCCGTCCGCGCCGGCGCGACATTCGTCGCCACCAACGCCGACGCGACCCTGCCGCACGAGGGGGGCGTTCAGCCGGGAGCGGGAAGCATCGTCGCGGCGATCTCGACCGCCGCTGGCGTAAAGCCGGTTGTCGTCGGCAAGCCGGAAGTGCTGATGATGGAGAAGGGGATCGAACAACTCGGTCTGCAGCCGCACGAGGTCGTGATGGTGGGCGATCGCCTCGATACGGACATCCTCGCCGGGAATCGTGCGGGGGCGATGACCGCCCTCGTCCTGACGGGAGTCTCCCAACGCGAGGATCTCGAAGCGTCGGAGGTCCTGCCCGACTATGTCTTCGCCGATCTTCCGGCGCTGACCCAGGAGATCGTTGGCCATGACTGACACCTGGTCGATCCCGTTCCGCTCCCAGGAGAAGGCCGTCATCGACCGTCTCCAGGCAGAGGACCACGCCCAACGCGAGGCGGGTCTCCCAGTCGAGGCGCGCACGCGCAACGTGACACCGGAGACAGGCGCGTTTCTCTGGCAGGCCGTCGTCGCGCATCATCCTCACGCAATCCTGGAGATCGGATCGTCGAACGGTCTCTCCACGATGATCCTCGCGAGCGCGGCGGCCCGCGTCGGCGCGACCGTGCTCGGCACGGAACTCATTCCGGAGCGCGTCGAGCAGAACAACCGCCAACTCGAGGAGGCAGGACTCTCCGCCGTCGCTCACGTCATTGGCGCAGACCACCGCACGTCAGACGAGGTCCATGCGCGGACGTGGAACTTCGTTTTCCTCGATGCCGAGAAGGACGATTACCTGCCGCATCTGCAGGCGATCGTTCCCTATCTCGCGCCGGGAACCGTGATCCTCACCGACAATGTGATCTCCCACGATTGCCACGTCTACCAGGAGTTCGTGCGCGCATCGCCAGACTTCTCGACATTCACGATTCCGCTCGATCGCGGCCTTGAATACAGTGTCTACTTCGGAGAGCGGGACCGCGATGCCTGATCGGGCTATCCCGGTCCAGCTCCCGATCGCGGGGCTTCATCACGTCACCGCGATTGCGGCCAATGCCCAACGCAACCTCGATTTCTACGTCGGCGTGCTTGGGCTGCGCCTCGTCAAGCAGACGGTCAACGGCGCGGATCCAGACCAGCTCCATCTCTTCTACGGTAACCGCACCGGCGGGCCGGGCAGCGTCATCACGTTCTTCGTCTGGCCGGATGGCAATCCCGCCCAGCACGGCGTTGGCGAAGTCGCGGTCACGTCCTTCGCAATCGGACCGCATTCGCTGGGTTTCTGGATCGAGCGGCTCGTGCAACGGGGTATCCCGTTCGAGGGACCAACGACGCGGCAGATCGGCAGTGGCTCGACGGAATACCTGCTCTCGTTGCGAGACCCGGACGGTCTCATGCTGGAACTTGTCGTGTCGCCGACAGCCAGTCCGCCGGACGCTGCCAGTGAGCTTGGCGAGCACGCGATACGCGGCCTTCACAGCGTCACGCTATGGGTCGACCGCCTCGACCAGGTCGCGCCACTCCTGACCAGTACCCTCGGGTTCGTCCCGGATGGCGTGGACGGCACGACGCACCGGTTCGTCCTCGGCGAAGGGGGTTCCGGGCGGATCGTCGATGTTCGGGCCATCGGCGGTTTCGTGGACGCGCGCCCTGGTACGGGCGGGGTGGATCACGTCGCGTGGGCCGTCGAAGGCAACAGCCTCGGTGAGCTCGACGTGAACCTGGCAGCCAATCGGGTGGCGGTCGGCGGCGTCGTAGATAGACACTACTTTACGTCGATCTACGCGCGGGATGGCAGCGAGATCCTCCACGAGTTTGCGACCACCGAACCGGGGTTCACGGTGGATGAGGATCTCGACACCCTCGGCATAACGCTGACGCTGCCCGCCGAGTGGGAATCCGAGCGAGAAACCATCGTCGCGAAGCTGCCACATTTCGTCGTGCCTGGCGCCATACCATCCACGTCGTGGTTCGCCCACCTCGCCAACGAGGACGGCGATCCCTCCAGCGAGCGATACGCACCGTACGACTACGTCTACGAGGGCGGCAGCGATGGATCGTCGGTGCTGCTCCTGTTGCACGGCACCGGAGGTAACGAACGATCCCTGCTTCCCCTCACGGCTGCAATCGCGCCCGGCGTGGCAACGATCAGTCCGCGCGGCAAAGTGAAGGAAGGCAATGCGCTCCGGTTCTTCCGGCGCTTCGCCGAGGGTGACCTCGATCAGGACGACCTTCGCTTCCGCACCCGCGAGATGAACGCGTTTGTCCGTGAGGCCATCCGCAAGCATGACCTGACGGACCGCACGCTTGTGGCGCTGGGCTTCTCGAACGGAGCGAATCTCGCCGCAAGCATGCTCCTGCGCGGCGATTCTCCGCTCGACGCCGCGATCCTGCTCAGTCCGATGCTGCCGTTCGTTCCGGACAATGCGCCCGTGCTGAACGGTGTGGGCATCTTCATCGGCGCCGGCCTCCACGATCCGCTGGTGCCGTTCGCGCAAGTAGAGGAGTTGGCCACTATCCTCGAACGCGCCGGTGCGGACGTCACCCTTATCTCGTTCGATGGCGGCCACACCGTCACCCCGGTGGAGCTCGAAGCGGCCCGGGCCTGGCTTGCCGAACGATAGGACTCGTACGGATAGATGCACAAAAACGCCGCCAGAGCCATCTCCGGCGGCGTTTTTCTGGACAAACTGGCGGAAGCGACGGGATTCGAACCCGCGGTCTCAGCCTTGACAGGGCTGCATGTTAGGCCACTACACCACGCCTCCAGCGGGAACGAAGAGTACCATCGCCGGCCGGGTGCGTCAAGCCAGATGGTGCGAACGAACTCGCCAATCGACATCGCGCCGCCTACACCCTGGACAACCGCTATGCCAGAAGCGTCGCCCTTCCCGAACGAACCGCTCACGTGCGCTGATGCGGGAGCAGGGAGGATGTGCCATGGCGATGGGCCAAGAATAGAGGGGAACCACGTCGATGCAATCGACCCGGAAGACATCACGTTTGCCAGCGCCGATGATGATTGCCGCTTTCTCCGTATCAACGACGACGACCTGACGGTCGGTAAGACGGTTGAGAAGATCCGCAAGTGGATGCCGGCCGAGGATGACACCAGACATGAAAAAGCCGCCCGGGAATCGTATCCCGAACGGCATTCACTGGCGGAAGCGACGGGATTCGAACCCGCGGTCTCAGCCTTGACAGGGCTGCATGTTAGGCCACTACACCACGCCTCCAACGCTTGCGAAGCATACCATTCGCACCGCTCCCCCGTCGACCGAATCCCCTCCATTCGCGCAGACCGGACAGGGTGCATCGAGGACGAACGCCCGGCTATTATTCTCGGGCCAGAATGGCCAGACGAGCGCGAACGAAGGGGAATCTGCGTGGGGACGACGCTGGAACAACACGAGGCAGTGCCGATCATCTTCGATTGCGATCCAGGCGTGGACGATGCCATGGCGCTGCTCTGGGGCCTCGCCGATCCACGCATCGACATCGTCGCCATCGGCACCGTCTGGGGCAATGTCAGCGTCGATCTCACGACCGGGAACGCCCTGCGCCTGCTCGAAATCGGCGGCCGGCCGGATATCCCCGTCGCGAAGGGCGCGCGCAAGCCGCTCCTCGGTCCGGAACCGTCGTTCGAGAACGGCGTCCACGGCCGGAACGGCCAGGGCGATGTCGACCTCGATCCCCCGACGGCTGCGGCCGCGGAAGAAACTGCCGCCGCGCAGATCGTCCGCCTCGCCAATGAACGTCCCGGTGAACTCACCCTCGTTGCCGTCGGTCCAATGACCAACCTCGCGATCGCCCTCTCGCTCGATCCCGGCATTGCGGGCCGCCTCAAGCGCGTGGTCCTGATGGGCGGCGCCTTTCAGGTGCCGGGCAACGTCTCCCCGACTGGCGAGGCGAACATCTGGCACGATCCGGAAGCCGCCCAGATGGTGATGGAGGCGGGTTGGCCCCTCACCATCGTCGGACTGGATGTGACGGAGCAAGCGCGCGTCACTGAGAGCATGCTGCGCGACCTCGCAGCCACCGGAAACCCGAGCACGGTGCATCTCCAGCGCATCAGCGACGGCTACCTGAACATCTATACCGGGCGCTACGGCTCGGACGAACGCCAGTGCCCGATGCACGATGCGCTCGCACTCGGGATCGCAGTGGACGAATCGCTGCTCGTGGACGCTCCGATGGCGCATGTCTCCGTCGAGCTGGACGGCGCCGTCACCCGCGGCTCGACGATTGCCGACCTGCGTGCATGGGCCGATCCGGCAAAGGCGAATGCGCGCGTCGCGCTCAAAGCCGACGGAGCGCGTTTCGTCCGGGAATGGGTTGCGACGATGGAATCGCTCCCGGGTAAGAGGTCCTAGAACCCGGTCGTCGGCACTGCCTCGATCACGCGGGCGATCACCGAGTCGGCGGAGATGCCGGTCGCCTCGGCGTCGAAGTTGAGCATGATGCGGTGCCGCAACGCTGGCATCACCATCGCCTGCACATCCTCGTAGGCGACGTTCATGCGGCTTTCCAGCAAGGCGCGAATCTTCGCCGCGGCGACCAGCGTCTGCGCACCTCGGGGACTTGCTCCGTACCGCACATAGGAACGCGTCATCCCCGGCGAGAGTTCGTATTCGGGATGGGTGGCCAGCACCAGGCGCACGGCATAGTCGGCCACCGCGCTCGTGATCGGCACCTGGCGAGCCAGGTCGCGCATCCGCTCGATCGTCGGACCATCTGCGACCGGCGTCGCCGACGGCGCCTCCACCGATGTGGTGCGCGTCACGATCCGGCGCAGTTCTTCCGCGCCGGGGAATGGCACCGTGAGCTTGAAGAAGAAGCGGTCGAGCTGCGCTTCGGGCAGGGGGTAGGTCCCTTCCATCTCCAGCGGATTCTGGGTCGCCATCACGAGGAACGGCTTCGGCAGGGTGTAGACCTGGTTCGCAACCGTGCAGGTACCCTCCTGCATCGCCTCCAGCAAGGCGGACTGCGTCTTGGGCGTGGCCCGGTTGATCTCGTCCGCCAGTACGAGATTGGAGAAGACGGGTCCCTCGCGGAAGGCGAAGAACCGCTTTCCGCTCTCCGACTCCTCGATGATGTTGGTGCCGGTGATGTCGGCCGGCATCAGGTCCGGAGTGAACTGGATGCGGGAGAACCGGAGCGACAGCGCATCGGCCAGGGTGCGGACCAGGAGAGTCTTCCCGAGACCGGGCACACCCTCCAGCAGGACGTGGCCACCCGCGACCAGCGCGACGACGACATGCCGCACGACAACCGCCTGCCCAACAATGACCTTGGCGATCTCATCCTCCAACGCCTGGGTTGTCTGGCGGAATGCTGAGGGGGAAAGCTCGGAATCGGTCATGATTCGTCTCCATGTCGGGTAGACGCCGGTCCGGACGTTCAGTGTCGCAGCGCGAGGGCTACCAGCAAAACGATCGCGAGGATGACGTTGATGGCGATCATCCCACCCCCGATGAGGATCAACTGCCATTTCGGCGAGATCCGGATCATCGACGTGGATTCGGATGCCGGTTGTTCGTCAGGTGTCATGGCCTCGGACATCGTGTCGTCAACGGAGATCGCCACCCGAGAGGCCAACGCCTCCTCATCCAGTCCGGTTCCCGCCTGTCGATCGTTCATGCCGTCGCCAACCCCATCAACTCGTCGTCATCGCATCCGCATGCCTGTCCTCTATCGCATCATCCGGCTGGGCATCCTTCACAACCACCGTCGAGCGGAAGGCAGCAATGTACAGCGGAATCCCGATGATGATGACGCTGAAGTAGGTGACGAAGCGGTCGAGCAGGGCTATCGCCGCTGCCGCATCCTCGGGAATCCCGAATTGCTTCAACTGCAGAAGCCAGATCATGAATCCTTCAACCACACCGAGTCCCGCCGGCGTGATCGGCACAATCGTCACCAGCGCACTGAGCAACGCCACCAGGGTTGCTTCCGGCAATGTCAGCGAAAGTCCCAGCGATTTCGCGACAAAGAACAGGCGCAATCCATCGGTCATCCAGAGCACCAGTCCGATGGCCGTATATGGCAGCGGGCGGCGAAGGATATTGAAGATCCCGTCGTGCAGCCGCTGGTAGTGCGATGAGACGCGTTCGGGCAGCCATCGCTCCATACGATCCCGCGCCAACCAGAGGAATACCGCGCCAATCACGCCGAGCGCAACCACGCCGACGCCGAGCAGGAACGCCTGCTCCGCCCGATGCGGCACCTTCGTCCCGAAGACGATCGCGCCGGAAACGGTCAGCACGAGTACCAGGCAGACAAGGTCGATCAGGCGCTCGGCAAGGATGGTGCCCAGCGATCGCCCAAACGACGCGCCATTCTTCTGCTTGAGCAGGTACGAGCGGTAGGCATCGCCAAGCCGGGCAGGCAGCACGCAGTTTGCAAACCAGGAGAGCACGATGATGTGGAACATCCCGAACGGGCCTGGCATGGGATACCCATGCGCATCATCAACCTCGACGCGCCCGAGCATGTTCTTCCAGCGGAGACCACGGACGAAGAGTGCGCCGTAGTACATGAGGAACGACACGGCCAGGTAGCCGAGATTCGCCTGCCGAAGTTTCGACCAGACCTCGGCGGGATCGATCTTGAGGCTTCGGAAGGTGAAGACAAGGATGAGCACGGCAAACGCGAACGACGCGAGCGTTCGCGGCTCCAACATGCGCTTGCCGAGATTCTCGGGAGGACCGGCCTCCGGCCCCTCATCCCGGTCGCCAACGTCCACGGCGGTGGAAGTCGGTTCGACGGCCTCGCGCTCGCCGGCAATCCGCGACACCTGCCCTGCAGATGCCGGCGTCGAAGAATCGATCGTCATTGAAATCATTCCTACGGGCCGGGGAAACAACCAGCCCCGGACGTCCTGCGCGGAACATCATCGGCGTATCGACTGCCGATGATCGGCACTGCGCATCGCCACGGGGCAGTGTACTCGTTGCGATCTTCCCACGACGATGGATGCGCCCCCGGCTTCCGCCCTGGGAAGGAACCCTGCGCGAATCTAGGCCCGTCGCGCCGGACGCCAGTCCGGCATCCGTTGCAGCTGCGCGGCGGGATCGTACAGCTCCTTGCGCGTCAGGTGTCCGGTGCGTACGGCAACCAGGTAGGCAAGCGAGCGCACACCCATGAAGATGAGGATCAGCGCCCCAACGGTCAACAACACGATCGGCCAGAGGAACGGCGCATCGCGCTGGATGATGACGCCTCCAACCGTCAACTCTCCATTCCCGGCCAAGGTGATCGTCAGAACGTGGTCGTCATCGTCCAACCCGCTCAGAAGCTGCTGCGGCAGGTCATCTGTCCCCAGCGTCGAGCGGAAACTCCACTCTGTGCCGTCGTCCCCGTAACCACCAGAAATCACGTTCCCATCCAGGGTGAGCTGGAGACGTCCCGACTGCGGCCCTGAGCGGATGTAGGCAATGACGCCGGTTCCGCGGAAGCGGATCGTTACGGACGAGCCCTGTTCGCTCGTCGTCTTGAACGTACGCCCCTCGAGGTGCTGGTCCTGCCACGAGCCGGCATAGGAGAAAGCGACCGAGTCCATCGGTGCAAAGCCCGTGTTTGCCAACGATGCCTGGTCCCGCGTCGCCGTGCTCGAGAGCGCGCGGAAGAGCGGTGTGGCGTGTCCATCCGGCAGCACCACCGAATACGTTGCGTTTCGCGAGGTAGCGTCGGGATCGATAAAGTCCCATTGCACCATCAGGCCCATCCACGGCCACTCCGCCCAACTGCGGTTCATCGCCCGCATCACGAAGTCGGCCTGCCGGTCCCGCGTGACGGTGCCGCTCGCGGACCACCCGAACGATGTCGCCCAGATCGGGGTGGCGGCGTGACCGGCCCGCACCACGATATCCCGGTAGAGGATGGCGCGCGAGACATTGATGCGATCGGGCGCCACTCGCCGATCGTCCGGGGAGAGCGTTCCACCATCGAGCTGGACACCGACAATGTCGAAGAACGGCGCGGCGTCGAGATCGAACAACGAGGCCAGGAACGTGAGGTCATCCTGGCCTGAAGCAGCGTCCGGCGTGACCGCCAGTTCGGGCGTGATGATTTTCACTTCGGCATTCCCGGCCCGCGCCCCGTTGAACCCGGCCGCGAGCAGCGGAATGAACGCGTCGGCGTCGGCAGGTGTGCCGCCCCACTGACTTGCGAGATTCGGCTGGTCCCAGATCTGCACGAACGGCACGCGGGAGCCATAGTGAGTCGTGAGTTCCTGCATGAAAGTCTGGAAGGTCGCGGGGTCGGACGGAGGCCCGTCCTGGCCGCTATCCGAGCCGCGCGCCCATGCCGGCGCGTCCTTCACCACGGCGATGACCTGGATCCCGTTCTGGGAAAGCGCCTGCACGATCAGGTCGTACTCCTCCCAGTCGAAGGTTCCCTCAGCCGACTCGATCTGGCTCCAGGCAAACTCCTGCCGGACGTAGCGAAATCCGCTGTCCCGGAATTCCGTTGCGACACCGCCGATTTCCTCGTTCGGAAAGAGCCTCAGATCAACATTCGTCGCAAGCTCCTTCCCGGTCGGCTGCACGACGTACGGAATCTCCACACCGGTTTCGACACCACGATGCAGGTAGTTGTCGATCGTCGCAGCGGCGCCGCCAAGTCCCAGTCCGCCCACGAGCAGCAGGAGCGACAGGAGGAAGCGGGTGATGTCCCGATGCCGCCGTTGCCAATCGAGCATGTCCAGCAGCCAGCTCGCCGCAGCCTGCGCAGACCGCGCAGCCATGCCCGGCGGCGTCTCCTCACGGAGAGGAGGCAGCTTGCCAAGACCGGATTCTCGTTCCGACGGTTCGTAGGGATACGGGGTGGGCACGTGAACGGCAGACTCCACGGCCGCGGCGACGGCCGCGAACATCGGTTTCGATCGCCGGGGCAGGACAAGACGGTGCAGGGATCGCCCGGCGCGTGGCTAGTATAGGCGAGCCAGCCATTCTTCCCCTCCGCCGGGAATGCGCCACACGGCCCTTCCCCAGCGTTCTGGCCTCAACGGTAGGCCATCGCTGGATCGTGGAGTATCCTGCGTGCGTCGAACGTCATGCTCGCATCACTGGGAGCCTTCCATGTCCAACCAGATCGCAAAACGCCACCTCGTCCCGGACGACCTCTTCGCCATCCGCCTCGTCGGCGATGTCCAGGCTTCCCCCGACGGAGACCGCATCGCCTGGAGCGTGGTCACGCTCGACAAGGAGCAGGACCGCTATCGCTCCGCAATCTGGATCGCCGATGCGGACGGCGGAAACGCCCGCCAACTGACCACCGGCACCGACCGCGACACCACGCCAGCCTGGTCGCCGGATGGCGCCCGGATCGCCTTCGTCTCCAACCGCCCCGTCGCGCGGACGCCAAAACCAGCGAACACCGACGAAGAGGACGATGCCGCATCGAAGAAGCCCGGCAAGGACGCGAAGAAGGCCGACGCCCCGAAGCCGACGCCCCAGATCTGGGTGATCGCGGCTGACGGCGGCGAAGCCACGCAAGCGACCGCACATCCGAACGGCGCATCGGCCCCCAGTTGGTCTCCGGACGGAAACCGTATCGCCTTCGTCGCACAGGACGATGTTGCCAAGGACGCGGCCTTCCTGCCGCCGACATCCGTGGGTCCGGTCGCCGACGAGCGCGTCGTGAACGACCTCCGCTACCGCTTCGATGCGCGGGGATGGCTGGAGAAGTACGCGCATATCTGGATCGTCGATCTCGGTACGACCAAGATGAGCCAGCTCACCGACGGCGATGTGAACGACGGCGAACCTGCCTGGTCGCCGAACGGCGACCTGATTGCGTTCACCGGAAACCGGCGTGACGACCGCAAGCGTCTCGGTGCGAGCACGATCCTCACGATCTCGCCGGACGGCGGCGAACCGTCCGTCATCGCCCCGGACGACGCCCAGTTCAGTTCGCCCGCGTGGGCGCCGGACGGCTCCCTGATCGCGTTCGAGGGGCACCTCGATGCGCGTGGCGGCGGTGCGCTGAACAGCCGCCTGTGGACTGTGAAACCGGATGGCTCCGGCCTGCTGAACCGGACGCAGACCTGGGACATCTCGCTTGGCGATGCCGGGATGAGCGATGTCGTCGGTGACGGCTCAACCGGCCTGCGTTGGCGCGGCAACGGTGAGGTGCTCTTCCTCGCATCCACGCATGGCGAGACGCGCGTATGGGCGTATACGCTCGATGCCGCGGAACCGCGCCAGGTCACGGCGTCCGGTCCGCGCCGGGTCTCATCCTTCGCCGTGACCGGAAACGGGGTCGCATTCACGTTCGGCGCGATCCACGAGCCGTTCGAACTTCATGTCGCCGATGCCGATGGCGCGAACGAGCGGCAGGTTACCTCCGTCAACGCGGAGTTCATCGCATCCGTCGACCTTCCCGAGGCCATCGATATCACCGCCACCGCGCCGGATGGCAAGTCGATTCAGGGCTGGCTTATCCCGCCGGCGGGATTCGATCCGGAGAATCCGGGCAGCCATCCGCTCATCCTGCAGATACACGGCGGACCGCACGCCATGTATGCCTATGCGATGTTCCATGAGATGCAGTTGATGGCGGCCAAAGGCTACGCCGTGCTCTTCTGCAATCCGCGTGGCTCGTCCGGATATGGTGAGGAATTCACCGGGATCACACGCGGCCGCTGGGGCGAGAGCGACATGCCGGACGTGATCGCCGTGCTGGAGCAGGCGCTCGCCGATCACGCATGGATCGATACGGCGAATCTCGGCGTCACGGGTGGTTCCTACGGCGGCTACCTCACGAACTGGATCGTGGGGCACGATACGCGGTTCAAGGCAGCCGTCACCCAGCGGTGCGTTTCGAACTTCTACTCCTTCTTCGGCACCAGCGACATCGGCTTCGACTTCGGTCTCTTCGAGTTCGATGGCACGCCATGGGCCAATGCCGAGAAACTGCTGAAATACTCGCCGATCACCTATGTGGACAAGATCGAAACGCCGCTCCTGATCGTCCACAACGAGCTCGATTTCCGCTGCCCGATCGAACAGGCCGAGCAGATGTACACCGCACTGAAATTCCTCGGCCGCGAGGTCGCCTTCGTCCGCATTCCGGGCGAGAGCCACGGCCTCTCCCGCAACGGCACACCAAGCCGCCGCCTGGCCCGCCTGCATCACATGATCGGCTGGTTCGACTCCCACCTCGACAAGGGGCGGTAGCCAAATGAACGCCCGCCCTACCCTTGCCGATCGGCTTCAGGAGCTCAAATCCAACCTCGCCGAGCAGTACGGTCCCCGCGCAACCGCCCCGGCGCTCGGTGGTGACGCGCTGGTCACCGCCTTCGAGACCTTCGCCATATGGGCGCATACGGCGCATGTCTCGCTCGAAGACGTGATGGCCGCCAGCCTCCAGGCGGTGCAGTACCTGACCGATCTCGCCGGTGGATCGGGCACCGAAGAGGGCACGATCCGGGGTGCGGCGGTCGCTATCGCCGCCGTCGCGCGTGTTTACGCGCGACCCGAGGAGGACACGCCGGTTTCGGCCGATCCGGCGATGACGGCCAAGCAGATGCTCCGGCTCTCCGTGCTGTACGAGGTCAATCGCGCCGCCTCGGCGGACATCCAGCTCGGGGAGTTCCTGCAGCATATCGTGGGGGCTGTGGCGGAAGGCGTTGCGTCCGATTCGTGCGCGATCTTCCTGTTCGACGACGGCACCGAGCTTCTCACGTTGCGCGCGGCAACCGGATTGAACTCGTCGTCGATCGGATCGGCGACGATCCGGCTTGGAGCGGGCATCACCGGACGGGCGGCCCAGGAAGGCCGGCTGATCCCCGCGCCGGACGCCCATCTCCACGAGACCTATCTCTCCCAACCAGGTATCGGCGAGGAAATCTATACCTCGCAGGTTTCCGTCCCGCTGATCTCGAAGAGCGTGGGCAAGCTGGTTGGCATGCTGAACGTCAACTCCATACGCCGGCGCGAGTTCACGGACGACGAACTCGAGTTCCTGCAGACCGTCGCCGACGAACTCGCGATCCGCATCGAGAATGCCCGCCGGCATATCGAGACCGACGAGCGGCTACGCGAGAAGATCGCCCAGCTTGGCACGCTCCAGCGCGTAAGCCGTTTGCTGGCGTCCACGCTCGATCTCGGCGACGTGCTCCGGCTTATCGCCGAGCAGGCCGTGGAACTCGTCCATGCGGAGGCAGCATCCATCTTTCAATTCCGCAAGTCATCTTCAGGGCGGCAGGAAGAGGCCGTGCCGGACATCCAGTACCGCGTCGGCAACGAGCGGGATCCCGTGAACCGTGAAGACCTGAACCGCATCGTGACGACCGTGATGAAGACGGGCACAGCCCAACGCGACGAGCTGGAATACGAGGATGGCACCAACCCGCTCTTCTGCCTGCCGCTCCGTTCCGCCCGCGACTCGGTCGGCGCGATCTGCTTCCGCCTCCGCGCCGGCACGCAGATCGACGAGGATTCGCTCGGCATCCTGCAGGCGTTCTCCGATTCGGCCGCAATCGCGATCGAGAATGCGCAGCTGTACCAGGACGCGATGCACAGCATCACGACCCAGAGCGCGTTGGTCCAGGAGATGCACCATCGCGTCCGCAACAACCTGCAGACAGTCGCAGCGCTCCTCTCATTGCAACTGCGCTCGGCGGAGGATGCTCCGTGGGCAACCGAGATTCGGGAAGCCATTAGCCGCATCCAGTCCATCGCCGCCGTCCATGACCTGCTGAGCGACGAGAAACGACTCGCCGGGACGACGGTGGACGTGATCGCCCGCATGGTGGCGGAAGACGCGCACAGCACACTCATCCCTCCCCATCTCCGGGTCCGCTTCGATATCCAGCCGTCGAACCTCACGGTCGCCTCACGCCAGGCAACCATCCTCTCGTTGCTCATCAACGAACTGACCGCGAACGCGATCAACCACGGCTTTCGCAATCGCGGCGAAGGCTACGTGCGTATCCGGGCATGGGAAGACGACCAGGGACTCGCAAATGTGGAGGTCTTCAACGACGGGCACAAGGTGCCGGAAGGGTTCGACCCAGCGCTCTCCGACGGCCTCGGCATGCGGATCACGCAACGGCTGGTCGTTTCCGACCTCAAGGGAACCTTCACCATCCACTCGGATGCGAAGGGCACGACAGCCCTGATGCGTTTCCCGATCGTGGACGACGGCTGGGACGGCTGATAGATCCGGCGATTCTACAGCCGCGTAACGGGGAGATGAATGAGGTCCTCTCCCCGTTCACCTCCGGAAGCCTGGTCAGTGCGCGGATGTGCGCTCCCGGTCGATGGCCCAGGTCCCGGCTGTCGCCGCCTTCGCGCCGCCATACGCCTCGTCGAGCACGTCGACGACGTGCCGGACCGGCATCGACGATCCGTTCCGCTTGAGCGAGGTCCGCAGTTGCATCGCGCAACCAGGATTCGCCGTCACCACCTGATCGGCCTTCGTCGCGATGACGTTCTCGGCCTTGCGATCGCCGAGGTCGTCGGCCATCTCGCGCCGGATCACGTTGTAGATCCCGGCGCTGCCACAACAGAACGACGACTCACGCATCTCCACGAGCTTGAGACCGGGTACCTGCCGCAACAACTCGCGCGGCTGCTCACTGATGCGTTGGGCATGCGCCAGATGGCAGGGCTCCTGATACGTGACGGTCATGGCTTCCTTGTTGCGCGGCGGCTGCACTGGCCGCGACGCGAGGAATTCCGACACGTCTTTCACCCGATGGCTGAATGCCTCGGCACGATCGTGGAACTCCGGATCGTCCTTCAACAAATGACCGTATTCCTTCAGCGCCGCGCCGCATCCGGCCGCTGTCACGATGACTGGATCGGTCCCGAAGCGCTCGAACGATTCGATGTTAATGCGGGCCAGCCGGCGCGCCTCGTCCATCATGCCGCTGTGGATCTGGAGCGCACCGCAACACTGCTGCCCCTCCGGCACGTCACAGGAACACCCATTGTGCGCCAGCACCCGCCCGGCCGCCCGGTTCGTTCCGGCGAACACCGTGCTCATGATGCAGCCATTGAAGAGATGCACATTGGCCTCGACGTGCCGGGGAGCCCACGCTTCGGAACCGGAGACGAGCGCCTTCTCTCGGATCGGCGGCAGCATTGCTTCCAGCGTCTCCAACCGCAGCAGACGCAGCATGCCGGTCTTGCGCGCAAACGCCGCCAGACCGCTTCGCTGATAGAAGCGCAGCGTCGAGACCATGGCACGAAAACGTTTCACCTCGCCAAACGGCCATTCCATGCCGAGCTTGCGGCCAACCCGCTGGACAAGCGGCCGTTTCCGGTGTTCCTCCAGCTGGGCGCGGGATGCCTCCACCAGCGGGCCGTACTGGACGCCGGAAGGGCATACGGCCTCGCAGGCACGACAGTTGAGGCACTGATACATCTGCTCTTCGAACTCGGGGTCGAACAGATCCAGACGCCCGTCCATCACGGACTTCATGAGCCAGAGGCGACCGCGCGGCGACGATGCCTCCTGGCCAGTCATCCGGTAGGTGGGGCAGGTGGGCAGGCACATACCGCAGTGAACGCAATCGCGCAGGAGTTGGTCGTCCGGCATGTCCTCGCCAGAAAACGTATGGATCGTTTCCGGATTCTTCAGAAGTGACTGGAGCGAAACCGCCATGACGACTCTTTCCTCGTACGTCCGTTTCCCGGCGTCGGGACGCCCGGACCGGGACCGGTTGCCTAGACCATCATCCGCCCACGGTTGAGCACGCCGGTCGGATCGAATTCGCGCTTCAGGGTCCTCATCATGGAAATCGACGACGGCGGCGGTCCCCACACATCGACCTGGCGCCGCCAGGCCGTCGGGGCAAACTCCACGATGGCCGCTCCCGCTGTCTTCACCCGGAGCGGAGACAGCCGCGCCCAAAGGTCGGTCGGCGTCAGACGGTTCGCCGCGAACCGTGCCCGAATCGTCCCAGTGCCGGGTGAAACGAGCAACGTCTCCGCGCCGATTCCCGTGCCTTGGGCGGTCAGGAGAACGGTCGTCTCGCCGACATCGCGCGGCCGCACACCGACGACGACCTGGACGATGTCCGCCGGAGTCGAAGCCCACGTCTCACCCAGCGTGCGCCAGAAAGCCTTCCCCTCATCTCCATCGCGTCGCAGTTGCGGCAGCCGGACGAGGGCTCGCTCGGCCATGGCATCCTGGGATTGCACGCCCGCCAACGCTCCCAACAACCGGACGTGCAGCATCGACTCATCGGCACTCACCTCGATCTCAGCGGCGGCCGGGCGAACACCGGCGTCGATCAGTTGCCGGAATGCTGCGATGGCCTCCTTCGCGGTGCCGAACGGGATCGACAGCGTCCGGTCCGCCTTGGGGATCGGCGTGACCTTGAAGTTCGCCGAGGTAATCACCGCCAGCGTCCCCCACGAACCATGCAGGAAACGCGATATCTCGAACCCGCTGACGTTCTTCACCACCAGGCCGCCGGCCTTCGCGGCCAATCCATCCCCCCGCACGAAGGATGCGCCGATCAGCGCATCCTTCAGCGTCCCGAAACCATAGCGGCGCGGCCCTGCGAACGCGGTCGCGATCAGGCCACCCACCGTCGCGCGGTCGGCGAGCGGCGCCTCGATCGGAAGCTCCTGGCCGTGCAGGGCCAATTCTCCCTGCAATTCCTCCAGCGTCGTACCGGCGCGGGCGGTCAGCGTAAGGTCCGACGGATTGTAGTTTTCGACGCCACGCATACCGCTCAAGTCAATCGCAAGATCGACCCGATCGACCACATTGCCCACGCCCATCGCGGTCCCACCGCCGATGGGGACGACCGTCCGGGGCACCGACCCGCTGGCCGCAGCCTCCGCACCGAGCACGTCCGCGACCTCGCCGGCCGATGCCACCTGTACGATCCGATCGGGACTGACTCCATCGAACTCAAGCATGCAAACCCTTCGATCGTGAAAGACGAACCCGTCGGACCTACATCGGATGGATGCCATGCACTGCCGCATGCGCCTCGAACTGCGTCGCGAGCGCGAGCACGTCGCCGCACATATATCCCTTGGGAAACACCTTCTCGGGGTTGAACCGTCCGCCGGGATCGAACGCGTTCTTCACCCCGGCCATCGCCTTCAGATCGTCCTGGCTGTAGACCATCGGCATGTACTTCCGCTTCTCGGTGCCAATCCCGTGCTCGCCGGACAGCGTACCGCCGAATCCTATGCATGTCTCGATGATTGCGTGACTGGCCTCCAGCACGCGGTCCATCTCACCCGGCGCGCGCCGGTCGAAGAGCATGAGCGGATGCAGGTTGCCGTCGCCGGCGTGGAAGACGTTCGCGATCCGCAGGTCGAACTCGGCGGAGATCCGGTTCACCTCGGCAAGCGTCTTCGTCAGTTGCGTCCGGGGGACGACCGTGTCGTGAAGGTAGTAGTTCGGCGCCAGGCGGCCCATCGCCGCCAACGCCATCTTGCGACCCTTCCACAGTTGCGCGCGTTCGGCCGCGCCGGTAGCGGCGCGTACGAGCGATGCGCCACCATGCTGGCACAGGCGCTCCATCTCGAGCCCAGTTTCCATGACCTCGGATTCCTGGCCATCCAGCTCGATCAGTAGCACGGCGCCAGCATCCATGGGGTACCCCGCGTGATAGACCGGCTCCACCGCCTGGATCGTCAGGTTATCGACCATCTCCAACGCCGCCGGCAGCGTGCCGTGCGCGATGATCGCTGTTACCGCATCGGAGGCGGCATCCATCGTCGGGAACGCCGCAAGGTAGACGCCGGTTGATGCCGGGATCGGCGTCAGCTTCACCAGCACCTTCGTCACGATCCCGAGCATGCCCTCGGAGCCGACAACGATGGAGGTCAGATCGAGGCCGCCGTAGCCATCACGGGCGCGGTCCGTCCAGATCACCGATCCGTCCGGAAGCACCAGTTCCAGGCCGAGGATGTGGTTGGTGGTGACGCCATACTTGAGGCAATGCGGTCCGCCCGCATTCTCGGAGACATTGCCGCCGATAGTGCAGGCCTTCTGGCTGGAAGGATCCGGCGCAAAGAAGAGTCCGAGATGCTGCACGGCCTCCGACAGCTCAAGGTTGATGACACCCGGTTCCACCAGTGCGGTGCGGTCGATCGTATCGACCTCCAGGATGCGGTCCATGCGGGTGAGCGCCACGATGATGCCCCCCTGCTGCGCCACCGCGCCGCCGGAGAGACCGGTCCCGGCTCCGCGCGCGACGACTGGCAGGCCAGCATCGTAGGCTACCTTCACGACCGCTGCGACGTCCTCCGCCGTCTTCGGCAGGACGACAGCAAACGGCCGGGCCGTGTCGACCGCCCCGTCCACGGAGCCATCGTATTCGTAGACCATCAGGTCGACTGGCCGCGCGCGAACGTAGTCCGCACCGACGATGCGCTGCAACGCCTGCAAGACCTGATCGCTGTCCACGCGCCACCCTCCGATGTCTACAAGACAATGAGTACCGTTCCGAAATGTGGCGTCAGTATCTCCGCAAATCGCCAGACGATCAACGCACGAGCACCAAATCGGCCGCAAAATACAAGACGACTCCGGTCCAGGTGGACCAGAGCCGCCTCATCGCTGGTGGAGATGGGGGGAATCGAACCCCCGTCCAGAACCAACTGCCGGACATCTACTACACGTTTAGTCGATGTTTTTCGTGCCGTCCAGGACCCCCACCGACAGGGTTCCCGAACGGTTAGCCAGACTGCCTTGGACGACCGCGCTCCGGCGGACTAGATCGCCGCACTCCATCTTGGTGACGCCCGGACCCGGTCCCGATGGAGGGAGAACCGGAAGGACGCGCTACCTAGAGGTCGAAGACTTAGGCAGCGTAGGCGAGCTGGTTGTTGTTCGCAGCTACATGGTTGCCCGTTTTTTACGAGGCCTCGGGCGACCTCGACGTGCAATGGCCTGACGACTGACCCTGTCGAAACCGGACATCCCCAAGCCGACGGTTTCCCGCCGCTGGCATCAGTATAGCACGCATGTGCGGATCACGAGCGGTCCCACGCCGCCTGCTGCATGTCGCGCCGGGCGTCCCGTTCCTTCTCGGATTGCCGCTTGTCGTAGAGCTTCTTGCCGCGCGCCACACCGATGTCCACCTTGGCGCGGCCATCCTTGATCCGGACGCGCAACGGGACAATCGTCAACCCCTTGCGCTCGGTCGCCTCCCGCAAATCGGCGATCTGCCTCCGGTGGACGAGCAGCTTCCGGATGCGATCCGGATCGTGATTCGCATAGCCGCCGTGGGTGAATGGCGTGATGTGCGCGCCCACCAACCACAGCTCCCCGCCGGAGACGCGCACATACGCCTCGCCGATCGTGATCTTGCCGTCACGGATCGACTTGATCTCCGAGCCGGTCAAGGCGATCCCGGCTTCGAGTTGCTCTTCGATGAAATAGTCGTGAAAGGCGCGCCGGTTCTGCGTCACCACCCGATCGCCACGCGGTGACTCGTTGCCAGCACCCTGATGCTTTCTGGCCATGCCGGTCACTATAGGAGGTCGCTCTCTGGCCCGTCAACCACGCGCTTTCCCACTGGCTTTCTCCATACGATCCGCTTCGAGGCTCGCCTCCAGAGCGACACAGCCACGACAGCGCGACCGCCATCGGCTACCCTGAAACACTCGTGCATCCGTCCGCCGAGATCTCGTTCGCACCGACTGGGGAACACACCCGATGAGCAGCAACGCCACCACATTCGAGCAGGCCGTCGAGGACCGGCTCATCCGATACGTTCAGGTGAACACCGAGGCCGACGCTGCCTCCGCGACGACGCCGAGCGCCGCCCGTGAGCTCGACCTCCAGCACATCCTTCAGGACGAACTGAAGGCGATTGGCGCGCAGGACATCGTTCTCACCGAATACGGGGCGCTGACCGCCACTATTCCCGCGACGATCGAAGGTGACGTCCCGGTGATCGCCTTCCTCGCCCACGTCGATACGTCGGATGCAATCAGTGGCGCCAACGTGAAGCCGGTGGTGCATCGATCCTTCGATGGGACGGATATTCGCTTCCCGGACAATCCGGATCTCGCCCTCTCCTCGTCCGAGTTCCCGTATCTCGCCGAGAAGATCGGCGATGACATCGTGACGGCCAGCGGCAACACGCTGCTCGGCGCCGACGACAAGGCCGGTGTCGCGATCGCGATGACCGCCGCCGCCCACCTCCTGGCGAATCCGGCGATCCCGCACGGCACGATCCGCCTCGGCTTCACCCCGGACGAGGAGATCGGCCGCGGCGTGCATCCGGACTTTCCGAGGGACCTCGCCGCCGATGTCGCCTACACCCTCGATGGCGGCCCGCTCGGAGAAATCGTCTACGAGACCTTTTCCGCCGATGCCGCGCTCGTGACGATCGACGGCGTGTCCATCCATCCCGGACAGGCGAAGGACCAGATGGTCAATGCCCTGCATCTCGCCGCGAAGATCATCGACACGCTGCCGCACGTCACACGCACTCCAGACACCACGGACGAACGTCAGGGATTCCTGCACGTTCACACACTGAATGGCAACGCCGCACACGCCGACCTGCACTTCATCATCCGCGCCTTCGAGCTGGACGAGCTGGAGGCGCTGGACAATCTGCTGCAACAGGTCTGTGCGACGATCCAGGCAACCGAGCCCCGCGCCAGGATCGCCTGCCGGATCACGCCAAGCTACCGGAACATGCGCTACTGGCTCGAAAACGACATGCGGCCGGTGGACATCGCCCGCGCCGCCGCCAACGACCTCGGGATCGCGCATTCGTCCACGCCGACGCGCGGCGGCACCGATGGTTCCCGCCTGACCGAACTCGGCGTCCCGACGCCGAATCTCTTCACCGGGATGGCCGCGATCCATGGTCCCTGCGAGTTCGTGAGCGTGCAGGACATGTCCCGCTCCACCGAACTTGTCATCCGGGTCGCCGAACGGTGGGGCCAGGAAGGCGCGCACTGACGCAACGGTGGGTTGAATGCGGCGCCGCATTCAACGCTGCGCGTTCCAAATGAACGATGAGGGAGAGCCACGATCCATGTGGTTCGTGGCTCTCCCCATCCGTCGCCAATCGACTAGACTTCGACCATGAACGACGCACCTGCCTTCGATCCATACGCCGACATCGCCGAGTTGTACGACCTCGAACACGACGAGTTCGACGAAGACCTGGAACTCTATCTCGGTCTGCTCGACAACGTCGGCGGGCCGGTCCTCGAGATGGGTGCCGGTTCGGGCCGCCTGCTCGCACCACTCGCCGAGGCCGGATACGCGGTCACTGGCGTCGATGCCTCCCGCCCGATGCTCGACCGCGCACGGGCGCGCCTGGCCGAGGCCGGGTCGGGCAAGAAAGTTCGCCTTCACGAGGGACGCATGGAGGACGCGGCTGATGCACCCGGCGGCCCGTTCGGCCTCGTCGCCTTCTCGCTCAACGCCCTGATGCACCTCGATACGCCGGAGGCGCAACGGGCAGCAGTGGGAGCGACCCGCAAGGCGATGAAACCGGGCGGTATCACCGTCATCGACACGATGAACCCGACGCACGAGCAATTGGCGCACCTGACCGGCCGTAATCACCTCGAAGGCACCTGGGAGCTGGAAGATGGCTCGGTGGTCGACAAGTGGTCGCATCGGGATCTGCTGAGCGTGGATCAGACCATCGACACCGTGCTCTACTACGATCGCACATCACCCAACGGTTCGATCCAGCGAGCGCGGACGCAATTCACCTTGCGTTATGTCACCCCAAACGAGCTCGAACTGATGCTGGAGCTGGCAGGCTTCTCGCGGTGGCATGTCTACGGTGGATACGACCTGGCTCCGCTGACGGACGATTCGGACCGGATCATCGTCATCGCCGAGGGGGAGATATCCCGATGACCTTATGCACCATCCGACCGCTCACGTGGCTGATGGCAGCATCCATCACGCTGCTCCTCGTGGGCGTGGGCGCTATCGTAGCGGGTGTCATCATGCAGGACGCCCTCTGGCAGCTCATCGGACTCATGGGCATCGTCGCCGGGGCGGTGAAGGTCGCGGTCGTTCTCATCTGGACCCGCGTCGCCGGGCTCGGCGCCAACGACTACACGCCAACCCCAGCTCCATAAGCGATCGCAACAGTCCGTGCGATGATCGAAGGGACAGGATCATGAGCGACAACCCGACCAACCGCACCAATGACCTCCGTGAGCGCCTGCAATCGGCACGGCAAGTGCTCGCTGGCGACGCCGTACGTCCTTCCCCCGATCCGTGGGTCGTGAACAATCCCGCGATGCCGTTCACGCCGCTGCAACGGAACTATCTGATCCTGCTCCTCGCGGTGGTCGTGATCTCGGTCCTGCTCGTCTGGCTGACCGGCCTTGGCATCGCAAGCATCGCCCTTGCGATCCTTGGCATCCTGCTCCTCGCCGGGTGGCTCGTGTTCTAGCCGGCTTCCTCGGCCTCGTCCCACAGGGCGATGAGCGTGTCCACCGGACGACGCGGACGCCGCTTTGGCGGATTGTCCATGATCCCGACGGGAAACATCGCGTGCGGAATCAACGACTCATCCAGCCTGAGTGCCGTCCGCACCGTATCCGGGTTGAAGAGTGGTGCGCACATCCACCCAGCATCCAGGCCGAGCGCATGGAGGGCCAGCAGGAAGTTCTGCGCTGCCGCCCCCAAGCTCTGAATGGCCATCGTCACCTCGGCATCCTGCCGGTCCGCATCCGGATACGCGTGCGCATCGCCCAGATAGAGACAGAGCACGACTACGACCGGAGCTGTCTCCAACCGCTCCCGGCTCCGCGCCAGACGGTGCTCCACCACGGTCTCCGGTGCGCCATCGAGCCGGAGTTGGGCGCGCCAGACTTCCGCCATCGCGCTGGACAGCCGCTCCCGCGATGATTGCGAGACGATTACGGCGAACCGCCATGGCTGCGTCCCATGCGGTGAGGGCGCCCATCCCGCCGCTTCGATCGCCTGACGAACGAGGTCCAGCGGTATCGGATCCGAACGGAACGAGCGCACCGATGATCGTTCGCGAATCGCGGCAAACAGGTCCTGTGCTCGCTGCAGGTTTTCGGTCATCCGGCCGTCCCACCCGTCACGGGCAGGATGATCTCGTCGCCACGCGCAGTCCATGTCTGCGCCTGGGCCGACACCCCGTAGATGCCGGTCAGGTTCCACAGGTAGATCGCAGCCGGATCATCGTACATCACCTTGCCAAGCTGCTGGTAGAGCGCTATCCGCTTCCCGGCATCGGTCACGGATGCCGCCTGCGCGATGAGGTCGTCCGCCTGGGCATTTGGGTAGCGCGAGAGATAGCCATCCTTCGCGAAGACGAGACCGAGCAAGGTCGACGGGTCGTAGAGCGGGCTCCACGTGACCATCCGCAGCGGAGCCGTCCCCTCTTTCCAGGTCTGGTTGAATTGAGCGTATTCCAGCGCCTTGATCGTGCAGCGAATGCCGACATCACCCAGTTGCGAGGCGATCGCCTCCGCCACATCCTGACGCCCGGTCGTCGTGATATCGAAGTCCACGTCGATGCCATCCCCGAGACCAGCATCGCTCAGCAACGATTTCGCCAGATCGGGATCGAAGGCATGGGGCGCCAGCGATGCATCGAACCCCATCGCCCGCTTGTCCGGATAGATGCTCGCCAGGCGGTGCGCATTCGGTGACACCAACGCCTGGGCAATCGACTCGACATCCACGGCATGCAACATCGCCTGGCGTACCGAGGCGTTGTCGAATGGCACCTGGTCGGCGACGAGGCGCACGAACGACGTTCCAACAAGGGGGACGTCACGCGCTGTCGCGCCATTGGCGGAGAGCTGGCCCTCCTGATCGATCGGAATATCACCGATGATGTCCGTCGCACCGGACGAAAGATCGGCTATCCGCGTCGTCGCCTCCGGGACGAAGCGATAGGTCGCCCGTTCCGTCATGGGCAGTCCTTTCGGACTTCCCCAGATGTACGCCGGATTCTGCTTCAGGACGATCTGGTTGCCTGCCTCGTACGAGTCGAAGATGAATGGCCCCGAGCCTACCGGCGTCTTCGCCAGCGAATCGGCCGTCGCTCCTTCCGGCAACAGGACGAGCCAGGTCACGATCTGGGCGAGCAGCCCCGGAGCCGGACTCTGCGTGAGAAGATGAACGGTGCGGTCATCGACTTCCTTCACGCTCGCGATCGGCGCAAAGAGATCGGTCACCTGCGAACCGGAGTTGGGGTCCTGCAGGTGGCTTACCGCCCGCGAGATCGCGGCCGATGTCACCGGGGTCCCGTTGTGGAACGTCAACCCCTGGCGCAGCACGATCTCGATCGTCGTGGAATCGACGAAGCGGAAGGACTCGGCCGCCAGCGGCTCGATGTTCCCGGTCTCTCCCCATTGCAATGGCGAGTCGTAGATCGCATGCACGATCGACCAATCGCGCGAGGATTCGGCCAGCGCCGGATCCAGACTCTGCGGTTCACCCGAGAGGTCGATCATCATCACGTCGAGGAGGTCCGCCGCGGGCGAAGCAGCAGGCGTTGCCTGGGCCGCGGCCTGTGAAACAGGAAGCGCCAACGCAGCACCCGCTACCCCCAACGCGAGTCCCATTCCCCCCTTTACCGCTGTCCGCCGGTCGAACGAAGGGCCGGAGTTGCTCCGCTTTCCCGTCGTTACGTCGTTCATATCCTGTCCTCCCACGAACGAAGGCGGTCCCCGGTCTGGGTACCCTACCGAGCGTTCGCCATCGCGATGGTGTAATCGTCGCCGCGCGGACTCCACGCGAGCGCATCCGGTGCAACCCCGTAACCCGAGACGATATTCCAGAGATAGACTGCCCCCGGCGACACCTGCATTTCCCTGCCCAGTTGGCGATACAGGTCCGTCCGCGCCTGGACGTTTGGCTCCGCAGCAGCCGCAAGGATGAGCTTGTCCACCGCCGGGTTGTTGTAACGGGAGAGATAGCCAGTACTGAGATACATCAGGCTCAGCAGGGAATGCGGATCGTAGAGCGGACGCCAGGATGCATAGCGGATGGGCGGCGCCGATGTATCCGGCCACGCCTGGTTGAATGCAGCCAGCTCCACCGCCTCCAGCGTCACGTGAATGCCGACATCCCCCAGGTAGGATGCGATCGCTTCCAGCGCGTCGGCCTTCTCCGTCGCCGCAAATTGCAGCGTCGTGGCAAATCCGTCCGCTAGCCCTGCCTCGCTCAACAACGCACGCGCCTTGTCGGGGTCGTAGGCGAATGGCGCAAGATCGGGATCGAAGCCGAGGCCGCGCGGATCGGGATAGAGCGCGGCCAACCGGTGCGATTCCGGCGCCACCAGTGTCGCGGCGATGGTCTCGACATCGATGGCGTAATTGAGCGCCTGGCAAACCCGGGGATCGTCGAACGGCTTCGCGTCGGTCGCGATACGCAGAAAGGATGTACCCAGGATCGGCTCGATCACGGGTTCGGCCCCTGCATCGGAAATGGCGTCGCGCTGATCGAGCGGCACCGATGTGACGATCCGGGCCGCACCGGTCGAGAGGTCGGCGATGCGCGTCGCCGCCTCAGGCACGAACCGATACGTGACGCGATCGGCCAGCGGCTCTCCCTTCGGGCTGCCCCACGTATAGGCCTTGTTCCGTTCGAGCGTCACCTGAGATCCCGCTTCATATGACGCGAAGCGATAGGGACCGGTCCCCACTGGCGCCGTCCACCAGGTCCGCTCGTCCATCCCTTCCGGGTAGAGCACCAGCCACACGGCGATCTGCGATGGCAGCCACGCCGACGGCTCCGTACAATGCAGGATTGCCGTCCGGTCGTCCACAACCTCCACCGACTCGATGCCCTGGAAGAGGGCGGCGATCTGGGAATCCGACTCCTGGATATGCGTCACCGAGCGGGCGATCGCCTCTGCCTTCACGGGCGTACCATCGTGATAGGTCAGCCCCTCCCGCAATACGACGTGAAAGGTCTTCGCGTCATCGCTGGTGAAGGACTCCGCCGCCAGCGGCACGATCTCGCCATCCGCCGCGAAGTGCAGCAGCGAGTCGTAGATCGCATGGACGATCGACCAGTCGCGTGACGAATAGGCCAGTGCCGGATCGAGATTGTCCGGGCCGCGATCGAGGTCGATGGCGAGATCCGGCAATCGCGAAACCGTCGGCGAGGCCGCGGGCGATGCGTCCGGCGGCGCTGCTCCCTGCGCCATCAGCATACCGGCCGGCATCCCGGCAGCAATGCCGGCGCCGGTCACAGCGACACCGCGCAACAACGTCCGCCGCCCGATCATCCCCTTCATCGAATGCCTCTGCTCCACACAATCCTCCCCGGACTGCAATTCCACTATCGGCGGCATGAACATCATCCTTCCCTCGCTCGCATGCGGCGCTGGAACCACTCGGCAGCCAGGTTCATCCCGACAACCGCCACCGCGAGCACCATTCCCGGCATGAATCCGATCCACCACGCCTTGAAGATCTGCTCCTGTCCGGCCTGCACGAGCCCGCCCAACGACAGGCGCTCGATGGGCAGTCCAATGCCGAGATAGGTCAGCGATGCTTCGTAGAGCATCATGGCGGCGACCTGCTGGAAAATCAGGAACACCAACACCGGCGCGAGGTTCGGAAGGATGTGAACACGTGCAATGTGCTCTCGCGTCCCCCCAAGCGCGCGAGCGGCGGTCACGTAGTCGCTGGCAGCGATGGCCCGCGCCTGGAGCCGCACAATGCGGGTGTAGGAGACCCAGCCGGTGAGCACCAGGATGGCAATCACATTCGGCAACCCCTGCCCCAGGATCGCCGTGACCACGATGCCGACGACGACAAACGGGACGGTCAGCACGACATCGGCGCCCATCGTGACGGCGGCATCGGCGAGGCGACGCCCGGTCGCGGCAACCAGCCCCAGCACGATCCCGATCGCCGACGCACCAAACGCCGCCACCAGGCCGATTCGCAGGGAAAGCGACATCGCACTCAACGTCCGCGCGAGCACATCCCGTCCGAGACTGTCCGTCCCCAGCGGATGCGTCCACGAACCACCGGACAGGAAGATCGGCGGTTCCAGCCGAGCGGGAAGGTCCTGCGCCGTCGCGCTGCCACGATAGACGAGCGGCAGGATGAACGCCGCAACCAGGAAAAGGGCAATGGGTACGAACAGGAACAGATCGCGCCTCAGCCATGAAGGCCGCGCAGGGCCTCCCGGGGGCAGCGAGGGGGCTTCCTCCCTCCGCCTGGCCTGAGCGCTGGCGAGCGGCGAGGCATGATCGGTCATGAGAACCGCTCCTCGCCCGTCCGGCTCGCACGCGGATCGAGCGCCGCCGCAAGCACGTCGATACCGACCCCGATAGCCACGATGAGGATCGCCACAATCACCGTGAATGCATGGACGACGGGCAGGTCGCGCTCGGAGGCGGCCTGCAACGCAAGCCTCCCCACGCCGGGATAGGCGAAGATGGACTCCACCACCACCGTCCCGCCAACCAGGAATCCCAACTGGACGCCGATGTATGCCAGCGCGGGCGTCGCCGCGTTCGGCAACGCGTGCCGGAAGCGAACGATACGCTCCGGCAATCCCTTGCTTCGTGCCGTCACGATGTAGGGACGCCGCTCGACCAATGCCAGTTCGGTCGCCAGCAGACGATAGACGATGGAGGCGGGATAGGCCGCAAGCGTCGCGGCGGGCAGCGCGAGCGAGCGCATGCCATCGTTACCAGAAGCGGGGAGCCATTGCAGGCGTACGGCGAAGACGATGATGAGAATCGTGCCCAGCCAGAATGCCGGGATGCCTTGTGCCAGCAGTCCGCCGAGATCGATCAACCGCCGGAGGATCGGGTGGCGCAACGAACTCACGGCCAGCGCGAGGGCGGTCCCGATCGTCACCGCCAATACGGTCGCCATTGCTGCCAGCAAGAGGGTCGATGGCAGCCGTTGCATGACGGCATCGAGCGCGGGCTGACGGTCGCGCCAGGAATTGCCGAAATCAAACCGGAAGGTCCGTCCGAGGAACGACAGGTACTGCTGCCAGATGGGCGCATCGAGTTCGAGGCGTGCCCGCACCTGCGCGCGCGCCGTCGGCGACGCCCCCGGTTGCAGGAAACCCTGCGTGGGATCGCCGGCGGCATGGATCAGCACGAAGATCACGGTCGATGTCGCGACGACCGTGAGGATAAGTTGAGCGATCCGGCGAACGAGCTGATCGAGGAACATGGTCACCCTTGCGGGCACCGAGGGTGTGGCGGACGGCGTCGCCCGGAGCGGCCTACGCCGCCCCAGTCCGTCGTCCTGCCAGTCCGGGTGCCTCCGTGCGGTATCCCGGACGCGAAACGACCCGGGGGCAGGAGGCCCTCGGGTCTGTGGCAGGGAGCATCGACCATCACCAGCAGTGGCTGGCTTCGTCGTGCGCCTTCTCCCATCCGGACTTTACCGTCGGCTCCGGAGTTCCACCGGATCGTGCGTTCGTGCTCCCACTCACGCTTGCGGGCTCTACCGCCGGTCAGGACTTGGATGCCATAGCCCGACACCCTCACCAAACCCCGAAGGCTGAATTGTTGACACGATTATACGGGCTTTCTGCGATCTGTCACGATCGCGAAAGCCCGTATCGCATCGTCCGTTTGGGCAGGTCTCCCCTACACGTAGAGCAGGAAGGGCGCGCGCCGCTTCATGAACGCCGCCTGCTCGTCCTCCCACGTCGCTGTCACGTCCGTTGGCGAAGCTCCCGCTTCCAGCAACGTGCGTGGCCGGTCCGAACCCAGCAGGAGGTCGATGAAGAACGGCCGGTGGGCGTCATCGTGATCCGGCTGGACCCAGGCGAAGTCCGGATCGTGCCGTTTCAGGGCATGCAACAGGTGGATACCGAATGTGGCGGCATCGAGCGCATCGCGGTCGGTCACGTACGCCTGCATGCCGTGGCAGAGCGACCCGGCGTGCTTCGAGAACATCGGCGTGAAGGAGACGCGCCGGAATGCGAGGCCGGCCAGCATCCGCCCACGCAGATCGTCGACGAGCGCATCGGCATCCAGGGTCGGGGAGCCAACGAACTGGAACGGCATCGTCGTGCCGCGCCCCTCGGAGAGGTTCGTGCCCTCGACGAGACAGGTGCCGTTGTAGAGCGTCAGCGTTTCGAGGTTCGGCATATTCGGCGACGGCAGGATCCACGGCAAGCTGGTCTCGTCGTACCACTGCGAGCGCACCCATCCCTCGGCGGGAATCACGGTCGGCGCACTCCAGCCGCGCTCCGCTGCCACGAGCAACCCCAGCTCGCCCGCCGTCATCCCGTGCCGGATCGTGATGGTATGCGCACCCACGAACGACTGAAATACCGGATCGAGCAGGTTCCCTTCGAGCCGGATATCCGCTAGCGGGTTTGGCCGATCGAGAATCACAACAGGCATGCCCGCCTCGTTCGCCGCGGCTTGCACCTCCAGCTGGGTGGAGAGATACGTGGTGTATCGGCTCGCCATGTCCTGCATGTCGATCACGAACGCATCCAGCCCATCGAGCATCTCCGGCGTCGGACGCCGCGTATCGCCATGCAGGCTGTGAACGGGCACGCCCGTCCTCCAATCGGTCGCCGACTCCACACGGTCGCCCGCCTGCGCGTCGCCCCGGACACCATGCTCCGGGCCGAAAAGGGCGCGCAAGTCCACCGCTGGATTGTCGTTCAGGATATCCACCGCACTCCGGAAGGTCCGATCGACACCATTCGGGTTCGTCACAAGCCCGACCCGGGCGCCATGCAGTACGTTCGACCCGCCCTCAGCAAGGATTTCGAGTCCGGTCCTCATGAAGGCTCCCCTATGCAATCTGACAGACGATTCCAGTCCTGGTTTCCGTACGAGATCTACGCAAGGTCCCGCGCCATCACGGCGAACCGCCGCGCCTCTGCGAAGCCGCATTGCGCGTAGAGCCGTGCCGCTTGATCGCTCGTCCACAGGAACCAGGCGGTGTGGTAGTTCTTCGCACGCATCCCCAGCAGGATCTCCGCAAGCAGGACCCGCCCGATCCCCTGGCTCCGCCGATCCTCGCGTACGCCAAAGGGACCGAATCGCTCGCCACGATGCTGTGCGTAACCCAGGATCTGCCCATCCTTCTCGGCAACCCAGAGCCCGACCTGGCGGGGATCGCCCATTCCCGCAAAGAGTTCCTGGAAGACGCCGATCGCCTCCCGATGCCAGTCCCAGGAGAAGTGATCGCGCACGAACTGGAGCACCGGCACGATATCCGCCGAGGTGGCAGGCCGTACCGCGATGCCGTGTTCCGCTATCCGCGTGTAGGCGGACGCGACCGCTTCCGGAACCCGGTATCCGGTCAAGATCGCCCGCATACTCAGGAGGCGCGAGGTCACCGCAAAGCCGCGATGCTCGAAGAACGGTATGGCCGCGGCATAGGCCGCCACATCGACACCGGGGATGACGTAATTCGGGACATAGGGACCGAGCAGCACCCGCGCACGCCCCAGATCGCGCAACTGGTCGATTGTCCTCGCCAGCAGTTCGCCGCCGATGCCCTGACGCTGGACGGCAGGATCGACCCCGAACGCCGAAATCCATGCCAGCGTCGGATCGAGTCCCTCATTGAAAAAGGGCACCTGCCGTGTTAGCGCCAGCGCAAATCCAACCGGCTCCCCACCGAACGTCGCGACCATGCAGGTCTCCGGCGCGAAATTCGGATCGAGCAGGACCTTCGCCCGCCAGGTCTCCAACGAAATGGGATCGCACCACATCGCGCGATTCCAGGCGCGTACAACACCAGCCTCGTCGTCCGGCCCATAGGGCCGGATCACCACATTCCCCACAACCACTCCCATACCGACCAACGTTTCCTTCCGGACGAATCCCCGGTTCCAGACGATCAAGACCCAGGCGTTGCAACGACAGTCTTTTCGAGCTCCTCGCGGATCGCATCGCCGCGTTGCTTCCGCCGATGGAGAGAGCCGTTCAGGGTAATCGAATTGGCCCGATCCGTCGCGATCGCCATACCGGCGAGTCGCTTCATTTACCGGCCTGCTCGTTATCCGTCAATATCACATCGTTCGGTGAGCACATCGGACCGGCCACTGCCCTCTCGGACTGGTATCTTCACAGATCACTCGCGTTGCTCGAGATCGAGGTGCATCGAGAAACGATAGCGGTCTCCACGGAAGACCGATGTCGTATGCTCGAATGGAGTCCCATTGAGATCGTACGTCGTGCGTTCGAGCGCGAGGACCGCGATATCACCCGGCATGTCGAGTAATGCGATCTCCTGGGGACGTGCCCGCCGCGCGACCGCCTCCATTTCAGCAGATGCCGGAACGATCGAAAACTCGGAACGAAGCGTATCGTAGAGCGATCGTGACAGATCCATCGCCCCAAGGCGTTCGATCCCGGAAAAGGCAAGGTGGGCAGTTTCGATCGTCAGCGGCTGTCCGTCCGCCAGGCGCAAGCGCTGCAGGATCAACGCACGGTCGTCCGTTCGCAGTCGCAGCGCGTGACGGCTCTCCGCCGGCACCGACCCGATGTCCACACGCAGGACACGGCTCGATGGCACGATCCCGCGCGAACGCATGTCCTCGCTGAAACCGGTCAATCCCCGGATCGGCTGGGAGATCGGAAGGTCCGCGATGAACGTCCCCTTTCCAACGCGCGAATAGAGACGCCCTTCCTGGATGAGCTCCAGCAACGCCTGGCGAACGGTCATGCGGCTGATCCCAAACCGTTCGCTTAGCGCGCGCTCGGATGGAACGCGACGGTGTGGCCGGAAGGCCCCAGCATCGATCTGGTCGAGCATCCAGGTCTTAACCTGAAGATAGAGTGGCGTTGATGTTTCGCGGTCCAGTTGGATCATCTTGTCATCATGCGACCTCGTCGGGCAGGATATAGACCAGTATAGACCAATCCAGAGACCGTACAAGACGGCACGGTACGCGATGCAGGTTCGCAAATTCACGCCATGCGCTGAAGGTCGGCCTCGAGCACCATGCCCATCGAGACTGCGACATCCCACACGCGTACGACTGCCCCGGATAGATGGAGTTCCGCGCGTCATCGGCTTGGCCACGTGCTTCATGGGGATGACGGACCGAGGCGGCTACCCGGCGAGTGACACCATTTCCAGGACCTTCGGATTCGCGACGACTGCCGGCCGCCGTCCACTCAGGACATCCAGCACCGCAGCCATGGTCTCCCGCAGGATCGTCTCGGTCGACCGCGTCGAATAGAAGCCAGCATGCGGTGACACGATCACATTCGGCAGGTCCAGCAGCGACGAATCTGTCGGCAGCGGTTCCTGCTCGAAAACATCCAGCCCGACCCGGAAAGCCGGTGTCGCTCGCAAATGAGCGATCATGGCTGCCTCGTCGATGATCGCCCCTCGAGAGGTGTTCACGAGCATCGCATCCGGCTTCATCATCGCGAACTGCGCCGCCCCGATCATGCCGCGCGTGGATGGGAGCAGCGGACTCATCAGGACGATCACATCGGAACGGCAGAGGAGGTCGTCGAACCCGACCCGCTCGACGCCCAACCGAGCGAACGCCTCCTCCGGAACGTATGGATCGTGCCCAAGTATCCTCGCCCCAAAGACGTGCAGGCGCTCGACGATCGCCCGCCCGATCGCGCCCATCGCCACGATGCCGACCGTCAGATCGCCCATGGCAGCGATCGGCCCGCGCACCAGCGCGTCGGTGTTCGCGCCCTCACGCGCCCAGACACCCGCACGAACGTCCTGATCCAATTCCACGATGCGCCGGTTCATGGCAAGGACCAGCGCCACCGTGTGATCGGCCACCTCGTTCGTGCAATAGGCAGGGAAGTGCGTCACGACGATTCCCAGGCTCGCCGCCGCGTCGAGATCGACGTTATCGAGCCCCGTGCCGTATCGTCCGACAACCTTCACGCCATCGACGGCGTACCGGTCGAGCGTCGATTTCGGCAACGCATGACGCAGGCTGAGCATGACGGCATCGGCGTTTTTTCCGGCCGCGAGGATGTCCTCCGGCGTGTGAATGTCGCGGAGTTCAAGCTCGACATCGAGATCGGGATACCGTGCGATCACCGCCCGCTCGATCGAGAGGTCGTCGCGTGCGCCTCCATACCTGGCGCGTGCCATCACAATGCGAACGGGGTTTGTCACAATCCTGCCTCCAGCGCCCTCATCCATCGTCCGGACGGCGGCTCGTTCCGCCGGATGTCAGGACGAATGGTATCCGGGCGCACGTCAACGGCCCCTGTCATCCGACAGGGGCCACGTTGCATTCTCGTATCACGCCGTGAGCGCTAGACGCCTAGCGCATCCTTCACCCGATCGAAGAACCCACGATTGTTCGGATGCTGCTGGACTTCGCTCCCGAGGCTGGCCGCCAGCGACTCGAAAAGCTCGCGCTGCTCTTCCGTCAGCTTCTTCGGCACGACAACCTGGATCGTCACGATCTGGTCGCCACGATCACCGCCGCGCAGATCGGGAACCCCCTTGCCACGCAACCGGAACTGCTGGCCCGACTGTGTGCCGGACGGAATCTTGAAGACCACCTCGCCATCGAGCGTGTCGATCGCGACCTCGTCCCCGAGCGCGGCCTGGGCGACGTTGATCCCGACCTGGCTGTGAATGGCCTTGCCGTGCCGCTCGAAGAACTTGTGCGGCTCCACCCGGACCTTCACGTAGAGATTGCCAGCCGGACCGTTGTTCGGCCCGTCCTCGCCCTGGCCGCTCAGGCGCAACGTCGCATTGTCGTCAACCCCGGCCGGAACGGTGACGGCGATGGTGCGCGTGTGGCGCGTGCGGCCGCGCCCCCGGCAGACCTCGCACGGCTCAGTGATATTCACGCCCTCGCCCTGGCAGGTCGGACAGGTGGTGGACGTCATGAACTGGCCGAGGATCGTCTGCTGGACTCGCCGGACCTCGCCGCTGCCGCCGCACGTGGAGCACGATGGCGGCGTCTTGCCGTCCCGCATGCGGGTACCGTGGCAGGCTTCGCACGTCTCCAGGCGATCGACCTCGACGGTCCTCTCGGCCCCGAAGACGGCTTCCTCGAAGGCAAGATCGATAGTGACCTGGATGTCGGCACCACGCGGGGGCGCCGCCGACCGGCGGCCGCCAGCACTCTGCTGGGCGCCACCGAAGAAGCTCTCGAAGATGTCGGCGAACGGTGAACCGGCGCCACCAAACCCGAACGGATCGGCATTGAAGCCGCCTCCATTGGCCGCCGCATGTCCGAAGCGATCGTATGCCGCGCGGCGGTCGGCGTTGGAGAGCACCTCGTACGCCTCGTTCAGTTCCTTGAAGCGGTCCTCGGCGTCGTGATCCTTGTTGACATCGGGATGGTATTTGCGTGCCAGATTGCGATAGGCACGCTTGATCTCCTGCTCGCTTGCCGAGCGTTCGACCCCGAGCACCACGTAGTAGTCGCGTTTTTCAGCCATGAGTCATCTTGTCGCGTGAGAGCGGCCGGTCGTCGAAGCGATGCATGAGGAGTGCGGCCGCGGCGTGGAAGCGATGAGGACGTCACTGTCCCATCATCCGAGTATAGCGTTCCCGGAACCATGAAGCCAGCAATCTGGCACTCAGGTGGGACGAGTGCCAGATTGCGTCAGGACGACGCAAAGGAGTTGCTCCACAAACCACGATCAGTTCACCTTGCGCAGGTCGATGACGGTCCCCCGCCGGCGACGCGCCGTTCGGTAAAAGAGCGGAGCCGCCAGCGACAGGTACATCCGCGCATCCAGGTCGTCGATCAGCGGCTGCGGAATACCGCTGGCCCCGAATCGCACGCCGGCGATCGCTCCCACAATCGCGCCAGCTGTGTCGGCGGCTCCGCCCTGGGCAACCCGGGCGAAGAGCGCATCCTCGAAGCGGGCAGATGCGAACGCCTCGGCGATCAACCCTGCCAGACCGGCCTCCACCGACGTGCCGGTTCCAGCGGGCGGCATCTCCGGCATCGTCTCTTCCCGGACGGCGGCTCGCACCGCCCGCGCGACCGTCGCGGTAAGCGCCGCCTGACGCGCACCGCCATGACTGAGCCGCGTGATGAGCCGGGCGTCGGCGTCCAGGCTCACGTCATCGTCGATGTCGACGGCATGCAACAGTCCAACCGGCACACCGCGCACGGCCACGGAAAGATCGACGGAGTCGTCGTTATCCTCGGGAACGAGTCCATCCGCCGCTTCCGCGCGCTCGACTCCGGCGATTACCGACTCCGGCAGCCAGCGACGGGAATCGCCTCGCAGAAGGAAGCCGAGACGCGTATTGATGTTCTCGGGGTCGATCAGCCCGTCATTTGTAGTCAGGGACTCGACGATGCAGAGCGTGACCTCCGTCTCGTCAGTGATGACACCGGTTGGCGCGCCCTCACGCCCAGCGTCATCCGCCACATACCCCTCGATCGCCCCGAAGCGGGCAGCGACCTCTTCCTGCGTGAGGCCGATCAGCGGCCGCCCGAGCGCGTCACCGATCGCCAGGCCGAGCAGCGCGCCGATGAACTGGTCCTCGGTCGCTCGCGCCATCAGGCGGCCTCCCCGGACAGCTCGATCATCGCGCGGTCAGCGCCAGCCTTCGTGGAGGTGACGAGGAGTTCCACCAACCCGCCACCCGGCGCCCGGATGATCCACTCTGCCTTCGCCCGCGAGCGATTTCCATAGACAGGCGTGGAGGGCATCGCGCCGTACTGGTTCGCGCGGCCATCGAGATGGTCCAGCTTCTGCTCGACCTTGCCGGACACCACCTCAGCCCCCTCCGGCACCGTGATGGTCACCGTCGGCGGCTCGATCTGGCCGGTCGCGCGCCCGACCTCGGTCAGATAGGTCGGCAGGAAGCCGGCGTTCTGGACGAGCGCCGAGACCCGGTAGATGTCGCCGCCGAGCGATTCGGCGCCAGTGCTCGAGAAGGAGATCCTCGGCAACGTCTGCGCAGCGCGCAAGACGAAGCGCGCATTCCCCTCGCTCACCTCGTCCAGGAGCGGTCCCGGCGGGTTCTGGAGGTGGAACTTGAAGTCGAATCCGCCGATCTCCACGGAGCCAAGCTGCGGATGCTCGAACGGCGTCCACGGCAGGAAGCCGTGTTCCGGCACGAGCTCGTCCAGCGCACGCACCATCGCCACGTCATCGGCCTCAGGGTGATCCTGCCCCCAGGCGATGAAATCCGTTACCTCAACACCTGCCTTGCGTGGCAGGCTCCAGAGTTCGGTCGCGTAGGTGTACGCGCCGAGCGTGGTGTACATCCAGTCGAGCAGCGACCCATTGATCGGCTGCTTCTTGTCGTAGGCGAACCCGTCGTGGATGGAGACACAGGGATACCCTGTCTCTTCCTCACCCATCTTCCCGATGGTCTTGTACGTCTCGAGGTCGAACTTGTTCATGTCGCTGTCCGGCAGGATCGCGCTGGTACGCAAGATCACCGCCGACCAGGTGTGGAAGTGCTGGGAGCCGCAGATATTAGGATGCTTGACGATGAACTCGATCAACGCCCGCGTCTCCGGATCGGAGAGGGGAATCTCCCCGGCGCCCTTCTGCTTCCACTCCGGCGCCCAGTCATAGGGAAAGTTGCGGTTGAGATCGAGCCCCCACAGGTCCGACGCAACCTTGATCGCGCCGCCATCCCAGTCGGCAATCAGTCCCTCCGGGAGCACGAAGTAATAGTCGCCGCCGAACTCGTCCGGTCCGCGCTTCACCATGACGCGAGGATCGTCGGCCGCCGGTTTCCACGGGCCGTTCGGGTCCTTGACGCGCATGGTGGCGGAGATGCCGTTGCCATCGAGGTCCGAGCGGATGATGCCATCCTTCTGTTCGGCCTTGGGATAGGGGCGCATCGAGGAGCGCATGCGATCGGGGGTGCTGAGATAGCGATCCATGCCATCGACCATGATCGCCGGCACGATGTAGAAGGCCGCCGTATCCAGCAGCCGGGTAATCGCCTCATCGCTGCCATATCCCGTCAGCAGCAGGTGGATCAACTTGAGGGTCGTCGCGCAGCCGGTCACCTCGCCAGCGTGGATGTTGGCATCCACGAAATAGGCCGGCTTCTCGGTATCCGGACCGGTTTCGGCGTTGGTGATCGTCAGCGCCCAGATGTCGCGCCCCTCGTAGGACTTGCCGATGCTCGCCATCGTCACGAGGTGCTGATAGTCCTCGCTCCATTTTCGAAGCAGGTCGGTGAGGTCTTGATAGCGGTAGTAGCGGTCAGGGCGATAGTCGGGACTGGTCGCCACCCACGGAGAGATTGTCGGCATGAAGGAACTCCCGGTAGGACGAGGAATGTACGGCACCATCGTGCCATCGTCCGACACACCGTATGAGGCGAGTTTCCGCATGTCAATGGCGGAATGCCGTCGTTGACGCCGAACGTCGCGAAACCTAGACTCGCCGCAGAGACCATCGCTCCGGAACCGCAGGCACGTGCCCGCGCAGTTCCGACGTCGCCGGAGACTCCGCCACATGCCATCATCCCCGATTGACCTCTCGGCCGCGAGCGTCGAGACACAGGCCGTCCACGCCGGCGAGCGCACGACCGTTGGCAACGCCACGCCGACGGTCAACGCGATCCAGCTCAGTACCGCCTTCAGCTATCCCGACACCGCCGAACTGGACGACGTGTTCTCCGACCCGCGTAAGGGATATGTCTACTCACGCCACGGCAGCCCGAACGTCCAGGCCCTCGAAGAGGCAATCGCCACGCTGGAGCATGGCGGGGGCGCGGTCGCGTATGGGTCGGGCATGGCGGCGATCAACGCCGCGATCACCCATGCTGCCGCTCCCGGCGATACGATCCTCGCGTCCCGGGATATCTACGGCGCCGTCTACGCAACGCTGAATACGCATTTCCGGAAATACGGAATCCACTCCGAATTCGTCGATATCCTCGATCTCGACACCGTCCGCGCAAAAGCCGCCGAATGTAAGCCGAAGGCGATCCTGCTCGAAAGCATCTCCAATCCGCTCCTGCGCGTGGCTGATATCGCCACCATCGCAACGATCGCGCACGATGTCGATGCGCTCCTGATTGTCGACAACACGTTCGCCACGCCAGTCGTGACGCGCCCAATCGACCTTGGGGCAGACCTCGTCGTCCACTCGACGACGAAGTTCATCTCCGGACATGGCGATGTCACCGGCGGCGTGATTGTCACGTCCAAACAACGCACGCCCGCAATCCGCGAGGAGAACCGCCTCTCCGGCGCAATTCCCAGTCCGTTCGACTCCTGGCTCTCCCTGCGCGGCATCAAGACCCTGCCGCTCCGCATGCGCGAGCACTGCCGGAACGCTGCCGCCGTCGCCACCTGGCTCGTCGGCGACCCACGCGTGGTGCACGTCAACTACCCCGGCCTGCACGAGCCATTGCCACATGGGCAGTTTCTCGATGGTCTGCACGGTGCGATGCTTTCCTTCGACATTCTCGACGCCGGACGCAACCAGGTCTTCGCCTTTCTGGACAACCTTTCGCTGATCCAGTCGGCGACAACCCTGGGCGATGTCTACACGCTCTCGCTCTACCCCGCGATCTCGTCGCATCGCGGCTATACGCCTGAGCAACGGCACGCGATCGGCATCGGTGACGGCCTCGTCCGCCTCTCTGTCGGCATCGAAGGTCTCGACGACGTCCTCGCCGACCTCGATGTCGCCCTCACCGCCGCCACCGGACGCAGCCGCTAATTACCCTCGAATGGAGCATGCCCCGCATGGAGAACGCCTACCCCACCGAACGCTGGCCTGCCGGTCATCGCGCCGCCCTGCTGGTCGTCGTCAATCTTGCCGCTGCCGAAGATGGCAATCCGGCGATCCCCATCCGGGGCCTCGACTACGCCGCAACCGGTTTCCAGCACCTCCTGCAAACACTCGCCGACCTCGACGTTGCCGCCACGACCGCCTGGAGCGAGCAGGCACTGGCGACCTCGCCACAACTCGCCCGCCGCGCGCTCGACGAGGGTCACGACGTGATCCCCGCATCTGGAGCAGCCGCCGGCCGGGACCTGATCACCCGCCTCACCGGAGAGGCCCCCGCTGGTGCAATGACGGCCGGCGATTCCGATCCCGGCAACCTGGCCTGGACGATCACCGATCGTGGCGGCGACCTCCCGGTCCTCGTCGGTGAAGGCGTCGTCTCGATCCCGACCTCGCCGTTCTGGACCGATGCGACCTGGTTCGATCCCGATCGCCCATCCCCACCATCCGCGCTCCTCGAGACGTGGTCGCAAGGACTGCAATCGGTCCGGGCGAGCGGTCAGCTCATGACCGTGGTGCTGCACCCTCACCTCTGCGGACGACCTGGCTTCCTGGAAGCGATCTCGCGCTTCCTCGACGAGGCGATCGGCGCCGGTGATGTGTGGATTCCGCGCGGATCGGAACTGGCGGCATGGTGGCTCTCCCGCATTCCGCGCACGGTAGAGAGGTAGGAGCGTATGACGCCCTCGCGCCTGATCGTTCACGGCGGTCCGATCCTGACGATGGATCCGGCCAACCCAGAGGTGGAAGCCGTCGGAATCGTCGGTAACCGGATCGCCGCCGCCGGTTCGCTCGCCGATGTTCGCGCCCTCGTCCCGCAGGCCGAGTCCTTCGACCTCGGCGACCGCCTCGCCACGCCGGGACTCTACGACGCGCACTGCCACGTCATGATGACCGGATTCGCCCTGAACGAACTCGACCTCTCTGCGGAGTCCGCTCCATCCATCGTAGACATCCAGCGCCTCGTCGCGGAGGCGGCTGGCCGCGTCCCGGCCGAAACGTGGATCGTCGGGCAGGGATACGACCAGGCATCGCTCGTCGAGCAGCGTCATCCGACCCGCGCCGACCTCGATACCGTCGCGCCCGATCACCCCGTACTCCTCTGGCGGTCCTGCCACCATATCGCCGTGGCCAACTCCGCGGCGCTCCGCGCGGGCGGCGTCTCCACCGCGACCGACGACCCCGGTGACGGCCGGATCGATCGTGACGAATCAGGCGAACCGACCGGCGTGCTGCGCGAGGCGGCGGTAGGCCTCGTCTCCGACGCCATGCCGGAGCCATCCGAGGACCAGATCGCCGACGCGATCGTAGCCGGAGGCAACTCCTTCCGCGCGCACGGGGTCACCAGCGCCGCCGAGGCCGGCATCCGGCTGCCGGAGCAGATGCGCGCGTATCAGAGGCTCGCAGAACGCGGCAACCTTCCCCTTCGCACTTACCTCATGATGATCATCGACGATACGTTGGACGCGCTGGTCGCGCTCGGCCTTCGCACAGGTTTCGGCGACGACTGGCTCCGCATCGGAAATGCGAAGCTCTTCTCGGATGGCTCCATCGGCGGCCGCACCGCCCGCATGCGCCAGCCGTACGAAGGCGAACCGAACAACTACGGCATCTGGATGATCTCGCCGGACGAGATCAAGGCAAAGGTCCTGCGCGCCCATCTCGCCGGGTTCCAGATCGGCATCCACGCCATCGGCGACGCCGCTATCGAACTGATCCTCGACGCCTACGCCGAGGCGCAGAACGTGCTGCCGCGTCCGGATATCCGCCACCGGATCGAGCACTGCTCCATCGTCGACCTGCCGCTGATCGAGCGGATTGCCAACGAGAAGATCGTGCCGATTCCGGGCACCACCTTCCTCCATTACACGCGCCCGGCCTACGAACAGAATCTCGGACGCGACCGCTTCCGCTACGCCTACGCGATGAAGACCTTCGCCGAGCGTGGCATCGTCGCTGCAGCGAGCAGCGATGCGCCGGTGGTCCCCGTCGATCCCCTGCTCGGCATCGAAACGATGGTCACGCGCCTCGATCGCACCGGTGCCGATGCCTGGACGGAGGAACGCATCCCGGTCGAGGAGGCGATTCGCGCCTACACGGTCAATGCAGCCTTTGCCTCCCATGAAGAGACGATCAAGGGCGCACTGAAGCCGGGCTACCTGGCCGATATCACCGTGTTCAACCGCGACCTGCGCACAGTCGAGCCGACGACGATTCATGCGGCAATGGTGGACGCCACGATCCAGGATGGCGCCGTGGTCCACCAGCGCTCCTGACCCGCGCGAAAGGACGACGCAATGAAACTCACCTACATCGGCCATTCCGCCTTCATGCTCCAGGCGGACGGCAAAACCATCCTCATCGATCCCTTCGTGACCGGCAATCCGGCGGCCACCATCAAGGCCGACGACCTCACCGCCGACGCCATCTTGCTCACGCACGCCCACAATGACCACGTTGGCGACACGGTCCCCATCGCGACGCGGACTGGCGCCACCGTCATCGGCACCTTCGAGATCGCAACGTGGATCGGCACGCAGGGCGTCGAGCACGTCTCGCCGGCCAATCACGGCGGCACCATCGCCTTTCCGGGCGGCACCGTGAAATTCGTCCCCGCCTGGCACACGTCAAGCTACGAGTCGGCAGACGGCACGGTTGCGCCGGGTGTGCCGGCGGGCCTCGTCGTGCGCTTCGGCGGCAAGACGATCTACTTTGCGGGGGACACCTGCCTCTTCCTCGACATGCAGTTGATCGCCGAGGAAAATCTCGACGTCGCCGTGCTTCCGATCGGCGACTGCTTCACGATGGGTCCGAAGGACGCCGCCCGTGCCGCCGGCATCCTCCGCGCGGGAACGGTCATCCCTTGCCACTACAACACTTTCCCGGCGATCCAGCAGGACGCGAACGCGTTCAAGGAGAGCGTGGAATCACAGACGGCCTCCCGCGTGCTGCCGCTTGCACCGGGCGAGTCGGCGGAGTTGTAGGATGAGCGATCCCGGCTCGTTGCCCGCCTCCGACCGCGAGCGTTTCACCACCGAGATGCAGCGAACCGCCTTCCAGCGCAAGGCGGTCTCGCGTCTGCCGGCGAAGGACGTGCTCGACCTTGCCATCGCATTCTTCACCGAACGCGGCTACCGCGCCGCCCGCACGGGACGGCCGAACCAGGTATTCGTGATGGGCAAGGCCGAAGGCATTCTGCCGCGCGTCACCGGTGAGATCACCGCTCGCGCCGACGTCGGCAAGCCAGGCGTGACGCTGGTCACGCTCGATGCCGCTGGCGAACGGCTGGGACCTGCGATGAAGGACTTCTATGGGGAACTCCGCGCCCGGCGCACGCCGATTTCGTCCTGAGCGGTGTGCGGAGACGCATCGATTCCCGATCGCGAGACAGCACAAGGCGACGGCACCGATTCAGGGTGCCGCCGCCTTGTGCTGTCCCATCCGGATGCATCGGACGATCAGCGTGGCTTCGCCGTCGCCCGCAGGAGAAGCCCAAGCATCGCCAGCAACGCACCGGTGATCGCGATGCTCAGCGGAGCGCCGTTTCCTTCCGCATACGCCGGACCGTGCTGAATCTCGCCCAACAACCGAGCCGCCATGTCGTCTTGACCTTTCCTGTCCTCGAACCCGTCCGCGGGCGAGGGAATGCTTTGCTGGAATTCAGACCGGACGCCAGGATTGCGACCGGATGAGCAGGATCACCATGTCGCAATGCCAACCTTTGCCTTCACCATCATAGCACAAAAGTCCTGGGCCGTTCTCCTAGTACTGGCTACACAGGACCGATGGCCGGACGTGCCCGATCGACCGGAGTCGCCGTCAGGAGGAGCTACGCCGGATGCGTTCGAATGGTTCCTTTCTGAAGATCGTTTTCAGGTTAGCCGACCGGGAAGCCGACCATGTCACGTGGGGTACACTTCGGGCGCGTGAGACTGTCGAGTGCGGCCTTGCGCCGCCGTACGCCCCAGTAGCTCAGCGGATAGAGCGCCCGCCTTCTAAGCGGACGGTCGCAGGTTCGAATCCTGCCTGGGGTATCAACGGCATACGAAGATGGCCTTACTCGAACACGGGATCAGCAAGCTCAGGCTTGAATCTGAGAAATTGAGGTCCCGACCACCTATGCGATGACGTGTTTCGCTTGTGGCAGTGCTGCGAGCTGGTTTCGCAACCTGGATTGGCAGCGTTCGAAACCGTATTCCGAATGTGATTCTGTGGTCACTGTGACAGGCGCTTTCGCCGAGGTGAGGACCACCCTGTCCGGCGCAATCGAGGTACAGTCGACGACCACGCATGAGCCCGCATTCCCTGAGCTCTGGCAGGAACAGCGCCCCCTTCGACGAACGATAGAATCGGAAACCGTGACCCCAACTCCTCCCTTCGAAAATGCATGCGTTACCCACCTTTGTCCGTTCCCAGGTAATATCCCCACGGCCCCACTCCATCCAGCGACCCTCTACGTCCTCGACCTGAATCAGGCGCCCCCTCACTTCGGAGCAGCCTCGTGAACTCCATCCCTAGCCTCGGTCCATGCCGTTGCGAACCGCCCAAGCGATCAGTCCGGCACGCGTGGTGAGGCCCAGTTTTTCCATGATGCGGACGGCATGCTTCTCGGCAGTGCGCCTACTGATAAAGAGTTCTTCTCCGATAGCACGATAGGTCCGCCCCGCAACCAGCAGGTGGAGAACCTCTTCCTCTCGTGGAGTGAGCCGGACTGCTGTGGAGGCAGGTGTTCGACGACTGTCGGCCGCAATATGCTCGGCAATGGACCGGATCTCAGCCGAGCCAAGCCGGATGCCCTCGTCCCAAACTCGTGCGAAGTCCGGTTCCGGGAGGGTGGCGCGGAAACGGCGAAGTTGGGTTTCCTCCTCTTGCTGGCGATCGAACACCTGGGGCAGGGAGACCGCGTGGGCAAGCAGCTTCACCGCGTCGCTGGGCCGTCCGACGTCATGGGCCAGTTCGGCGAGATTGAGAAGGGGAGTACGCTTCGTCGCTTCGTCGCCCAACGCATCGAGGATATCCAGCGCCTTCACGGCGTAATCAGCGACCTGTTGAGGCTGATCGAGCTGGCGGCAGACGGTGGAAAGGGCCGTCGCGACGAGCGCCAGAT